>CAVVID010000010.1:0-33685 GCA_963748185.1 uncultured Actinomycetota bacterium
AGCGGCGTAACGCCGCTCCACGCGAGCCCTGTCTATAGTCATGTTCCCAACCGAAGTTGCCGTGCCGTGGGTTTGACTGGGCGCGGGAGTCCGGGTACTTGAGTGGGAGAGCCGCTCTCGTCTACAGGAGGTCTCGTGACTCCAGAACCCACCACAGCCAGGCTGCCCGAGGGCGCCGACGACGTGGCCATTGCGGCCCAGCCGAGCGACAAGCGCTACAACAAGAAGGGCAAGCTCAGGTCCGCTGTTTACGAGGAGGAGATGGAGCGCCTCCAAGAGCAGCTCGTGCTGCTGCAGTATTGGATCCAGAGCCAGGGCTTGAAGGTGCTGGTGATCTTCGAGGGACGAGGCTCGGCCGGCAAGGGCGGCGTGATCAAGAGGATCACTGAACGCACCTCGCCGCGCACCGTGCGGGTGGTGGCGCTCCCGAAGCCGACGGAGCGGCAGCGGACGCAGTGGTACTTCCAACGCTATGTCGAGCACCTGCCCGCTGCGGGCGAGATGGTGATGCTCGACCGCTCCTGGTACAACCGTTCCAACGTCGAGTGGGTGATGAACTACTGCACCGAAGCGGAGCACCAGGAGTTCCTGCGCAGCTGTCCAGAGTTCGAGCGCATGCTGGTCCGCTCCGGCATCACGGTCATCAAGTACTGGTTCTCCGTGTCATTCGAAGAGCAGCGCAGGCGCTTCGAAGCCCGCAACGCCGAGCCGCTCAAGCGTTGGAAGCTCTCGGACATGGACCTAGCCGAGCACGCGCACTACGTGCGCTACTCGATGGCCAAGGACACGACCTTTCAGTACACCGATATCAAGCAGGCGCCCTGGTACGTCGTCCCCAGCGACGACAAGAAGGCGGCAAGGCTCAACTGCATCAGCCACCTGCTCTCGCAGTTCGACTACGTCGACGTGGCCCCTGATGTGGTCGAGTTCCCTGAGATGCGTCAGGAGCCCTATGTGCGTCCGCCGATGCACGAGCAGACATTCGTCCCGCACCTCTTTTAGCCCTGAGACGGCATCCGGCCTTTGATCGGCGCGGGCCAGTCATGGTGGGCGGAGTCGACGTAGACGTAGTGCGCTTGATCTGGTTAGACGCCCGCGACGTAGGCGGTGGGAAGTGGACGCCGTGGCGATACAGGTTGCCCCTGGCGCGGTCGTAGTGCTCGGTCATGAAGCGCGGCCTTGCGCCACAGCTGTCGGATCGCGGGGTAGGGCTTGCCCCACTTCGTCAGACGGGCTCCTCCGAACCACTGCCGTTCTCCTCGAAGTGCGCCAAGACTTCACCAGTGGTCCGCTTACCGCGATGCGGGATGCGGCAGACATCATGCGAGAGCCCGCACACCAGCAGGTCGACCAGCCGGGCCTGGTACGCGTCCCGAACCCAAAGGTTCGTCCCGACCGGAAACCCAGCGAGGGAGATCGTCGCCGGTCATTCTGGGCGGAAAGCCGCACGCCGGCATCGGCAGACCCGTTTCCTTCGGGTGGAGCTGCACCATGGGGCGGGTGATGACCGGAACGTGAAGGCCCTTCCGCGTCCTGAATTACGGGTTGACCACACTTCCCGCAGAAGGCCGCTCCCGGTGGTACTGCGTGATCTGTTAGGCAGTTCTGTCGTCCACATCGTAGGCGTCCCGCCACAGACGCGATGGGTGGGAGTACTCGGCCTCTATCCGATCCTGGAGTAGCCTCTGTTACCAGCATCAACGCCGATGGCGGGTCGAAAACCAGCAGGTCAGAGTGGCTGGCTTACTCCCACTCGATGGTTCCAGGCGGCTTGCTGGTGATGTCCACGGTGACCCTGGTGATCTCCGGGACCTCGTTGGTGATCCGTGTCGAGATGGTCTCGAGGACGTCGTACGGCAGCCGCGCCCAGTCGGCGGTCATCGCGTCCTCGGAGGTCACCGGGCGCAGCACCACCGGGTGGCCGTAGGTGCGGCCGTCGCCCTGCACGCCGACGGAACGTACGTCGGCCAGCAGCACCACCGGGAACTGCCAGATGTCGCGGTCGAGCCCAGCATGGGTGAGCTCCTCGCGGGCGATGGCGTCGGCCTCGCGCAGGATGTCGAGGCGCTCGCGGTCGACCGCGCCGATGATCCGGATGGCGAGCCCCGGGCCGGGGAACGGGTGCCGCCAGACGAGGTCGGGGGGCAGGCCGAGCTGCTCGCCGACGAGCCGCACCTCGTCCTTGAACAAGGTCCGCAGCGGCTCGACGAGCTCGAACTCGAGGTCGTCGGGCAGTCCGCCGACGTTGTGGTGCGACTTGATGTTCGACGTCCCCGCTCCCCCGCCCGACTCCACGACGTCGGGGTAGAGCGTTCCCTGGACCAGGTAGGCGACCTTGGTGCCCTCCTCCGCCAGCGAGTTCGCCAGGACGTCGGCCTCGGCGGCCTCGAAGACGCGGATGAACTCACGCCCGATGATCTTGCGCTTCTCCTCCGGGTCGCTGACGCCGGCGAGCGCCTCGAGGAAGCGCTTCTCGGCCTCGACCACGTGCAGGTCGACGCCGGTGGCGGCGACGAAGTCGCGCTCCACCTGCTCGGCCTCGCCCTTGCGCAGCAGGCCGTGGTCGACGAACACACAGGTGAGGCGGTCCCCGATCGCACGTTGTACGACGGCCGCGGCGACCGCCGAGTCGACACCACCGGACAGCCCGCAGATGGCCCGCCCGGAGTCACCGATCTGCTCGCGAATGCGGTCGATCTGCTCCTCGACGATGTTCACCATCGTCCATGTCGGTCGGCAGCCCGCGATCTGCAGCAGGAAGTGCTCGAGGACCCGCTGGCCGTGCTCGGTGTGCAGCACCTCCGGGTGCCACTGCACGCCGGCGAAGCGTCGGTCGGTGTTCTCGAAGGCCGCCACCGGCGATGCCGAGGTCGTGGCCAGGACGTCGAAGCCCGTCCGGGGCGCGTCGTACGGAGTCACCGTGCGACATCCAGACCCGGTGCTCCTGCGGGATGTCGGCAAGAAGGGTGCCGGGGCTGGTGACCCGGACCGGTGTCCGGCCGTACTCGGAGATGCCGGTCCGCGCGACCTCACCGCCGAGCACCTGGGCCATCGCCTGGAAGCCGTAACACATGCCGAAGACCGGGACGTCAGCGTCGAACAGGGCGGCGTCGACGCCGGGGGCACCGGGGGCGTACACCGATGACGGCCCGCCCGAGAGGACGATCGCTGCCGGCTTCCGTGCCAGCATCTCGGCCACTGGCGTGGTGTGCGGGACGATCTCGGAGTAGACCTTGGCCTCGCGCACCCGACGGGCGATCAGCTGGGCGTACTGGGCTCCGAAATCGACGACGAGAACGAGGTCGTGGTCGGTCAAGTTGAGCCCTCTCGGAGAGGCATCGAAGGTGTCCACGAGTCTGCCAGAGATTTTTTCGAGATTTTGTCCGGGTCCGCATAACCCGGGTATGTGGGCTTCGTTGAGCCGACCAGAGATCCGGTTCCACACTCCCTCCCAGGCCGGATCTCGAGTTCGGTGCGCACAGCAGCCGACTCCTCAGGGCCCGGCCACCCTCCCTCCCCGGTCGGGCCCTGAGTCGTTCCCAGGACAGGCCGGTTCACGGGCAGGGGCCACGCCGTGCGGACAAACCCGACTGGGTGTTCGGCCAATCCCTGACGTTCTCGGGTGATGCTTCGCCGTAGAACGTCAGGGATCCCCGGCTGACCGGGGAAACCGGCACCCTTCAGCTGACACTCACGATCGGAAGCCGCAACGCACCAGGAGCGGACTCGGGGACCACCGGGTTCTTCGGCGCGACCGGAGCGAGGCGCTCGTAATCCGAGCCGAGGGCCGGTCGGGGGTCCTCCTCGCCCTTGTTGGGCCAGAACGACATCGCGCGCTCTGCCTGCGCGGTGATCGTGAGGGACGGGTTCACGCCGAGGTTGGCCGAGATCGCCGAGCCGTCGGCGATGTGCATGCCGGGATAGCCGAAGACCCGCTGGTAGGGGTCGACCACGCCTTTCTCGGGGCTGGTCGCGATGACGCAGCCGCCGATGAAGTGCGCGGTCATCGGCATGTTGAACGGCTCGCCGATGGAGCCACCAGCAGTGCCGCCCATCACCTCGGCCATCTTGCGGACGACCGTGTTTGCGATCGGGATCCAGGTGGGGTTGGGCTTGCCGTGTCCCTGCCTGGAGGTGAGGAACCACTTCTTGGTGCCCGGGATCTTCTTCGGGTACGTCGTGATCGAGTTGTCCAGCGTCTGCATCACCAGCGCGACCACGGTCCGCTCCGACCAGTGCTTGAGGTCGTAGAGGCTGCGCACGTTGCGCTTCTCCCGCCACAGCTCCTTGAGCCAGGTCTGCCAACGCGCGCCGGGGACGTCGCCGTCGGTGAGCACGGTCTGCATCATCGCCATCGCGTTGCTGCCCTTGCCGTAGCGACAGGGCTCGACGTGGGTGTCCTCGTCGGGATGGAACGAGGAGGTGATCGCGATGCCATAGCTGTAGTCGACCGAACGGTCCGGCGCGATCGCCCCGAGGATCGCCTCCGAGTTGGTGCGGGACAGGTAGCCGAGCCGGTCCGAGAGCTCGGGCAGGTGGCCCTCCGCCTTCATCCGGTGCAGCAGCTTCTGGGTGCCGATGGCAGCGGCCGCGAAGATGACCTGTCCGGCCGTGATGGTCCGGGTGGACCCGGCCGAGGGACGCTTCGCCTTGGTGAACTTGATGGTGACGTCGTAGCCACCCTCCGCGCCGGGCACGACGCGGGTGACGGTCGTCAGCGCCATCACCTTCGCGCCCCGCTGCTCGGCGAGGTAGAGGTAGTTCTTCGTCAAGGTGTTCTTCGCGTTGTAGCGGCAGCCGGTCATGCAGCCGCCGCAGGCGATGCAGGTGTCGCGGTCCGGGCCGGCGCCGCCGAAGTAGGGGTCCTCCACGTGCTCGCCACGCTGGGCGTCCGGTCCGCCGAAGAAGACACCCACCGGGGTCGGGTGGAACGTGTCGCCCACGCCGAGGTCGTTGGCCACCTTCTCCATCACGTCGTCGGACGGAGTGCGCAGCGGGTTCTCGACGACGCCCAGCATCCGCTTGGCCTGGTCGTAGTACGGCGCCAGCTCGTCCTTCCAGTCGGTGATGTCACGCCACTGCTCGTCCTTGTAGAAGGCGCCCAGCGGCTCGTAGAGCGTGTTCGCGTAGACCAGCGAACCACCGCCGACGCCCGCGCCGGCGAGGATCAGGGAGTCCCGGACGGCGTCGATGCGCTGGATGCCGTAGCAGCCGATCTCGGGACGGAAGAGGAACTTCTTCAGGTCGAACGAGGTCTCCGCGAAGTCCTTGTCCTCGAAGCGCGCACCGGCCTCGATCACCGCGACCTTGTAGCCCTTCTCGACCAGGCGCAGGGCGCTGACCGAGCCGCCGAACCCCGATCCGATGATGACGACGTCGTAGTCGGGCTCAGCAGCCGAAGGTTCGGTCGGCTGGGCGGTTGCGTCTTTCAACACGTCTATGCACGTCCCAGCTTCTTCATCAGGCGGAGGTTGGTGGTCATCACTTTCGCGTAGGTCTCGTCCTTCATGCCGAACATCGGCGCGAACCGGATCAGCTTCTGCACCGCGACGCTCTGCGACTCGGTGTAGCGCCGGATCCCCTCGGTGCCCTGCCGACGACCCATGCCGGACTGGCGCATGCCACCCATGGGCGAGTCGATGCTCGCGAAGGTCGCACCGAAGGCCTCGTTGATGTTCACCGTGCCGCACTTGACCTGGCGCGCGATCGCCCGGGCGCGACGGGTGTCGCGGCTGTAGATCGAGGCGTTCAGGCCGTACTCCCCCGCGTTGGCCCGTGAGATCGCGTCGGCCTCGTCGTGGAACCGGTAGAGGGCGATCACCGGGCCGAAGGTCTCGTCACCGAAGCAGGTCATGTCCGGGGTGACGCCCTCGAGCACCGTGGGCTCGTAGAAGTAGGGGCCGAGGTCCGGGCGCGGCTTGCCGCCGGCCAGCAGGGTCGCGCCCTTGGCGACGGCGTCGTCGACGTGGGCGGTGACCGTCTCGAGCTGATCCTTGCTGATCAGCGAGCCCATGTCGGAACCCCACTCGATTCCGGGTCGGAGCGCCATGGCGTTCACCCGCTCGACGAACTTGTCGCGGAACCGGTCATAGATCTGGTCGGCCACGAACATCCGCTCCATCGAGACGCACAGCTGCCCGGCGTTGGAGAAGCTGGCCCGGATCGCGCCCTCCGCCGCTCGGTCGAGGTCGGCGTCGCGCAGGATCATGATCGGGTTCTTGCCGCCCAGCTCGAGGGAGCACCCGATCAGCTGGTCGGCGCACTGCTTGGCGATGATCTTCCCGGTGGCGGTGGAGCCGGTGAAGCAGATGTAGTCGGAGCGCTCGATCATCGGCGTACCGAGCTCGCGGCCCGGGCCGGCGACCACGTTCCACAGCCCCGCCGGGAAGCCCGCCTCCTCGAGCAGCTTGGCGCCGAGCAGCGCAGAGAGCATGGTCTGCGCGTCGGGCTTGGTGACCACCGCGTTGCCGGCGAGCAGGGCGGGCAGGCCGTCGCAGAGCGCCATCGTGAAGGGGTAGTTCCACGGGGAGATGATCCCGACCACGCCCTTGGGCACGTGGTTGACCTCGACCCGGGTGAGCCCGGGCACGACGCCCAGCTTGCGCTCGGTGTCGAGGTGGTCGTGCGCCGTCCGGGCGTAGTAGCGCGCGGTCAGGGCGATGTGCAGCGGCTCGTCGAAGGCGTGCTTGCGCGCCTTGCCCGACTCCCAGCAGATCAGGTCGATGATCTCGTCCTGGCGGTCGACCACCAGGTCGTGCAGGCGCAGCAGCAGCGCCGAACGCTCCTCGAGCGAGGTGCGCGCCCAGGCCCGCTGGGCGTGCCGCGCCCGCGCGTAGGCCTCGTGCACGTCGGCCTCGCTGGACTGCGGGATCATCCCGAGCGGCTGCCCGCTGATCGGTGAGTACGACGGCACCGTCTCGCCCGTCGTCGAGACCACCCGACTGGTCAGCTCCCGGGCGTAGGCAGGGTCCAGGGCGTACGACGCAGTGGGGTCGTGCTCCGGGTCGGCGGGACCGGCGTGCTCGCTGGAGTGGGAGGGCTCAGGCTGGAGGCTCATGCCCGCAGCCTAGACTCGCCACTTACTTTACACAACGCGCCGTCTTGTAAAGTGGGCCCTCACCCGTCATCGGGGTCCACCGGCGGCTCGGCTCCTTGCTGCTCATCGCGCTCCGCCCACTCCAGAAGTGGGGCGATGTCGAAGACCGCATCGTCGATCCCGGCGTGCAGGTCGCCGAGCTCGGCGAAGCGCGTCGGCATCGTGGCGATGGTGAAGTCGTCGGGGTGGCAGTCGTCGACCTCGTCCCAGCGGACCGGCGCGGACACGGTGCCGATCGGGTTGCCGCGCACCGAGTAGGCGGCCGCGATCGTGTGGTCCCTGGCGTTCTGGTTGTAGTCGACGAACAGGTCCGCGGGGTCACGGTCCTTGCGCCACCAGGTGGTGGTCACCTCGTCCGAACGCCGCTCCACCTCACGCGCGAAGGCCAGCGCGGCCCGGCGTACGTCCTTGAAGCCGTGGTCGGGACTGATCCGGATGTAGATGTGCATCCCCTGTCCCCCGCTGGTCTTGGGGAAGCCGGTCGCGCCGAGCTCGTCGAGCACCTCGTGCGCGACGTGCGCCACCCGCTGAACGGTCGGCCAGGAGCACTCCGGGCCCGGGTCGAGGTCGATCCGCCACTCGTCCGGCTTCTCGGTGTCGGCCCGGCGGCTGTTCCACGGGTGGAACTCCACCGTGCTCATCTGCACCGCCCAGATGACCTGGGCCAGCTCGGTGACGCAGAGCTCGTCGGCCGTGCGGTTCCAGCGCGGGAAGTGCACGCGCACGGTCTCCATCCACGGCGGCGCGCCCTTGGGCAGCCGCTTCTGGTGCACCTTCTCGCCGCTCACCCCGGTCGGGAACCGGTGCAGCATGCAGGGGCGCTCGCGCAGCGCGTTCACGATGCCGTCCCCGACCGAGAGGTAGTACTCGACCAGATCCATCTTGGTCTCGCCGCGCGCCGGGAAGTAGACGCGGTCGGGGTTGGAGACGCGAACGACCTTGTCGTCGATCTCGATCTCGGTCGCGGGTGAGGGCATCGCGCCTCAGTCGGTGCCGTGCCGGCGGACGAAGTCGAGGATCTGCTCGGAGAGCTCGGGGCGGCAGATGACCAGGTCCGGGAGCAGGACGTCGTCCTGGTTGTAGACGAGCGGCGTGCCGTCGACCCGGCTGGTGAACAGCCCGGCCGCCCGGGCGACGGCGACCGGAGCCGCGGAGTCCCACTCGTACTGCCCGCCGGCGTGCACGTAGGCGTCGCTGACGTCCCGGATCACCGACATCGCCTTCGCGCCGGCCGACCCCATCGGCACCAGCTCGGCGTCGATCTCCTCGGCCAGCGCCTTCACGAAGTTCGGCGGGCGGGTCCGGGAGACCACGAGGCGCGGGCGGCTCGCCGTGGAGGCAGGTACGACGGGAGGCCGGCCGGTGTGGAACGTCGTTCCGATGCCGGGCTGGGCCACCGCCCCCGCGATCAGCTCACCGGCACCGGAGGAGGTCCGTGCCCACAGCGCGACGTGCACCGCCCAGTCCTCGCGCGGCGGCTCGGAGAACTCACGGGTGCCGTCCAGCGGGTCGACGATCCACACCCGGTCGGCCTCGAGCCGGACCTTGTCGTCCTTGCCCTCCTCGCTGAGCACGGCGTCGCCGGGCCGGTGCTCGGCGAGCAGGGCCATCAGCAGGTCGTGCGCGGCCTGGTCGCCCGCGTCCTTGAGCGCCCGACCCTCCAGGCCCTGTTGGCGGACCTGCTCCAGCAGCCGGCCGGCCGTGGTGGCGGCCCAGGCGGCCAGGGTGTGGTCGTCGGCGTCCCTGCCGGGTGTCGAGGCCACCGGGTCGAAAGGATCGGAGTGGGTGCTCATCGGGTGCGGACCACGAAGGGGCAGGCGTCGAGCAGGGCGGTGTAGTCGAACTCGATCGGGCGGTCGTCGTAGTCGAACTTCTCGGCCAGGCTCTCCGGAGTCCAGGACCCGCCACGCAGGTCGACGTGGTGTGGCTGCCGCAGCTTGTTCACCGAGGCGAAGTAGTCGAGGTACTTGAACTCGCCGCCGTTGGGCCGGCTGCCGCCCACGCGGTCGTCGGTCCCCAGCCAGGCGTTCGGGATCCCGTAGGCGTCGGCGATGACCAGCCCGTGCAGCGAGGAGGAGATGATCTTGCGGCAGGCGAGGATGTCGCGGGTCACCGCGTCGATGTCCTCGGACCCGAAGTCGATCACCTTGACGGCGCCGTCAGGAGCGACGTCGCGCCACAGGTGCTCGGAGTGCCGGATGACGATCCCGACCTCGTGGGTCTGCTCCACCGCCGGCCAGAAGTGCATCGGCACGAGCAGGGCTGGGTCGCCATAGACCCGCGGGCAGTCGATGCCGACGTCGAGGAGCCGGCTGCGGGTGAGCGGGCCCCGGACCGCGCGGTATTCGGCGGAGGACTTGAACAGGGACCGCCGCTCGCTGCCGAACGAGCCCGAACCCCAGACCGTCGAGTCACGGCGGGCACGGGTCACCACCGAGCCGACGGCGACGTAGCTCGGGTGGTTCCGCGGGGCGAACACGACGGGACGGCGCGCGATCCGGCCGACCAGCCACGGCGAGAGCAGATCCCCGAAGTTGGGGGTGTCCGTCCACCAGACCAAGGGGACCCGTCCTTCCACCAGCGGCAGGTCGTCGGCCGGGCGGTAGCTGTCGCGGAGATCGCGCAGGTGGTCCGGGCCGGCGTACCCCGGCTCGTTCTCCGGGACGGAGAGGCGCTCGCCCAGCTCCTTGACCAGCTTGATGTTGGGCGATCCACCGTGGTTCCTGACCTTGCGGACGGCCCGGCGCGCGGAGCGGGCCACGATGGTGGTCTGGGTGGAACGGGCCGCCATGGGGGCCTTTCTGATCGCCTGACTGACGCGGAAGGATAACAGCGGCGCGTCGGGAGTGACTCGAGGACGCTAGAGTGACGCGCGCGCTCGGGGGGCCAAACACCTGCATGGCGGTCCGGAGCCCCCCTAACATGGAGATCCGTGACTTTCCAGTGGCCGAATCGGGTGGGAGACACACAGGAATGGCCGATTACATGCAGACCAGCCCTAGAAGAGCGGCCCTCGTGGCCGCTCTTCGCCGAAGTGCTGCCCTCATCGTCGTCCTCACCCTCCTCGGCGGAGTCCTCGGCCTCGCGGCCGGGCTCCTGCGTGGCCAGAGCCACACCGCGCGCGCCTCGGTGCTGATCTCGCCCCTGGTGGGCAACCCGTTCTACCCGGGTGGGCGGGGAGACGAGCTGATCAACCTCGAGACCGAGGCCCAGCTGGTCTCCTCCGACCCGGTCGCCCGTGACGTGGCCAGCCAGGTGGACGGGGACCCGTCCACCTCCGACGTGCTCTCCGGTCTCGCGGTGACGGTTCCACCGAACACCCAGATCCTGACGGTCGACTACACCGCCGGGTCGAAGGCCACCGCCGAGGAGCGGGCCCAGGCCTTCGCCGAGGCCTATCTCGACTTCCGGACAGCCCGGTTCGAGAAAGTCACCGATGAGCGGACGCAGCGCATCGAGGACCAGATCGAGAGCCAGCGGGAGACCCTGACCACCCTCGCGGACCAGGCCGAGGCCACCACGAGCCTGTCCCGCAGGAGCCTGCTCGAGGCACGGGTCAGGGACCTGTCCGCTGAGATCGGCCAGCTCCGCGGGGAGCTGGCCGAGATGCGGACGGACGCCGCAGACCCCGGCCAGGTGATCACGCCCGCGGAGGCGGTCGGACAGAGCGCACTGCGCTCGGCCGCGGTGTTCGCTCTCGCGGGCCTCCTCGCCGGTCTTCTCATCGCCCTTGCGATCGTCTTCGTGCGAGCACGTGCCGAGAACCGCATCCACCAGCTCCGACGACATCGACTCATCGGGCCTGCCCCTCCTCGGCAGCATCTCGATGAACGAGGTGCAGGCCACCAACCGCGGCATCGCCACGCTCGAGGGCCACGACGACCTGGAGATCGGTGCAGGCCTGCAGAGCCTCCGGGTCTCCGTGCTCTCACGCGAGCGCCGGCGCCCCGTGCGCATCCTGTACGCCGCCGCCACAGCCGATTCACCGTCGCCCCGCGCAGCCTTCGGCCTGGCGTACGCCGCAGCGGCCTCGAGCCTGACCACGGTGCTGGTGGACGCCACGGGGGGTGTGGGTGACATCAGCCTCGGGCTCGGAGCCGAAGGCCAGCCCGGCTTCGCCGACGTCCTGGCGCATGACCTCGCCCTCGACCATGCGCTGATTCCCGTGACCAGCCACCTCTTCGTGCTTCCGGCCGGACGGCCGGACCCGCGGGCGGACGACCTGCTGACCGGACCCGGCGTCGCGGCGGTGTTCGAGGAGCTCGCGCGGGTTGCCGACGTCGTGATCGTCGCCACCGGACCCTTGGAAACCCCACGGTCCCGGGCGCTCGTCATGGTCACCGATGTGACCGTGGTCGAAGCGGTGGAGAGCAAGTCGCGCCTGGGTGACCTGGTGGCGATCGCGGAAGACCCGATGTCGTCAGGTTCAGTACTCGGCGTGGTCTACGTCGAGCCGGGCGCGGTCGCATCCGCGTACAAACCTCCGGACATGACCGACGGTCGGCCGGGAGGCGGGCGACGACACCCGGCGGCACCTGACCCACATCGCGCGTGGCGGCGCGCTGGGGCTCATCGGTGCCGGAGTCTCCGCAGTGGCCGGCTTCGTCGTCGTCCTGGTCGTCACGAACGCCTACAGCGCGGACACCGCAGGCCTGTTCTTCACGGCCACCTCCCTGTTCCTGCTGCTGCTCGCGGTCTCCACGATGGGCACCGAGACCGGGTTGATCAGGTTCCTGCTCCGCTACGAGGCCCAGGACCGCCACGGCGACATCCCCCCGACGCTGTACACCGCCTTCCGGACGACGCTCGCGACCTCCACGCTCACCGGCCTCGCCGTCATCGTGTTCGCCGAGCCCCTCGCCGACCTGGTCGGCCTCGACGATCCCGAGGCCGCGACGAGCCTGCGTGTCCTCGGCCTGATGCTGCCGTTCGCGACCTGGAACAGCCTGGCCATGGCGCGGCACCCGGGCGTTCGGCCGGATGCGGACCACCGTCGTTGTGGACAGGTTCGCTCGCTCCACCGCGCAGCTGGTGCTCGTCCTGCTGGTCGCGCTGGCCGGCGCGGACCTGCTCGGACTGACGCTGGCCTGGTCCGTGCCCTACGCCGTCGCCGCCGTCATCTCGTCGAGGGTGTTCCGGAGGTTCCTGCGCCCGGAGGGGCACCTTCAAGCACGCCGAGCCGACCAAGAGCTATCAGGGAGCTGAGGCGCGAGTTCTGGCGGTTCACCTGGCCGCGCAGCATCACCCGGGTCTCCCAGATGGCGATCCAGCGGGTGGACATCATCCTGATCGCCGTGCTGCGCTCCCCGATGGAGGCCGCCATCTACACCGCCGCCACCCGGTTCGTCGCCCTGGGCCAGTTCGGCACCCAGGCGATCCAGCAGGTGGTCCAGCCGAGGTTCACCGCCCTGCTCGCGAAGAACCAGACCGACAGCCTCAAGGACGTCTACCAGATCTCCGCAGCGTGGAGCATGGCCGTGGCCTGGCCGATGTACGTCGTGGTCGGGTGCGCACCGCTCGCCTACCTGGCGATCTTCGGGCCGGAGTACGCCGACGAGGGCGTCGCCGTGGTGGTGCTGATGACCCTGGCGATGCTGTTCGGGGTGGCGACCGGCCCGGCGGACACCCTGCTGCTGATGTCGGGACGCAGCGCCCTCAGCCTGATCAACTCGCTGACCGCACTCGCCCTGGACATCATCCTGTGCGTGGTGCTGATCCCGCAGATGGGGATCACCGGTGCGGCCCTGGCCTGGGCGGTCGCGGTCTCCATCCGCTGCACGCTCTCGGTGATCCAGACCCGCGTCACGATGGGGATCGTGAGCTTCGGTCCGGCCGCCCTTGCGGTGGCCGCCGCGAACATCGTCTGCTTCGCGGTGCCGCTGCTCCTCCTCGGCCAGCTGGTCGAGGTCGGCCCGATCACCCTCGGCACTGGCGCTCATCGTCTGTGTGCCGGCCTACGCGCTCGCGCTCTGGCTCGGCGCGACGGCGGCTGATGCTGACCGTGCTGCGCGGCCTGCTGCGCGCGAGAGCCGACACCGGCCGCTCAGGCGGACGCTGCCGAGAGCGCCGCCGATGCGTAGTCGCACGGTCATGTTCGAGAGCTGGCGTGGCCTCTACTCCGACAGCCCCCGCGTGATCTCCGAGCGGCTCGCCGAGGCGGACACGTCGTTTCGCCGGCTGTGGGTGACCTCCGGGCGAGAACGAGTTCCCCGCCGAGGTGTCCACGGTCCGGCGGCACAGTGCGGCGTACTTCCGCGCGCTGCTGACGACCGACGTCCTGGTGGCGAACGACATCGTCTCCAAGCACCTCGTCAAGGGACCGAGGGTGCGCTACCTGCAGATGTGGCACGGTACGCCGCTGAAGCTGATCGGCCACGACGAGCGCGCGCACACCTACACGGGCGCCGAGGCGCACCTGAAGCGGATGGTCCGCGACGTCGCCAAGTGGGACTACCTGATCTCGCCCAGCCCCGCCTGCAGCGAGATCTTCCGCAGCGCCTTCCGCTACGAGGGCGAGATCTGGGAGACGGGGTACCCGCGCAACGACCTGCTGCGCTCCAGCGAGGCCGGTGCGAGACGGGCAGAGGTACGCCGCGTGCTCGGGATCGCGCCGGACGCGCTCGCGGTGCTGCACGCACCGACCTGGCGCGACGACGACAAGAGTGACGAGGGCCGGTTCCGCCACTCGGCCGCTCTGGATGCGGACGTGCTGGCCGAGGCCCTGCCCGAGGGCGCCCGGCTCCTCCTGCGCCTGCACCGCAACGTCACCGAGCGGCCGGCCAGCTCCACGGACGGCTTCGTGCTCGACGTCAGCGACCATCCCGAGATCGCGGACCTCTACCTCGCCGCCGACGTGCTCGTCTCGGACTACTCCTCGGCGGTCTACGACTTCGCCGTGACCGGCAAGCCGATCATGCTGTTCGCCCCCGACCTCGACCGCTACCGCGACAGGGTGCGCGGGCTGTACTTCGACTACGAGGACTGGGCCCCGGGCCCGGTGACCGCCACGCCCGAGGAGCTCGCCTCGGCACTGAGCGCCCTCGACGGGTTCGACCGGGACTGGGCCGACCGCTACGACGCGTTCGTGCGCCGGTTCTGTCCGCACGAGGACGGCCGGGCCGGCGCTCGCGTCGTCGCGCGGCTGACCTCAGTCCTCTCCGGCTGACGACCCGCCAGCTCGGGGTCCGGCCCATCTGCTCGGCCAGCCTGGCGTCGTACGGCTCGAAGTAGCGCTCCAGCCGCTCGCGCAGCTCCTCCGGCATCGGGCTGCGCGGCCGGGCGTTCCACCGCTCGACCTTCTCCGGCTGCCAGGCCGGCAGCCCGAGCCAGGAACGCAGCCGCTCGAACTCGGCGGCCGGGTCTGCGAAGAACGCGTCGGCGTCGACGATGTGGACGCGCTCGGGCCCGAGCTCGTCGATGAACCGCTCGATCTGCTCGCAGTAGCGGCTCCTGGCGAGATAGGCGTGGTGGCGGTGGTGGAAGCTCTCGTACGTCGGGTCGGCGATGATCCGCTCCGCCTCCCCGGCGATGCGCTCGGGCTCGAGCTCGAGGGCCACCTCGAAGGGCTCGGACTCGTATCCCCGGGCCAACTCGTGCCGGTGCGCCGAGTAGGCACGCTCGACGGGCTCCCGGACCATCACCACGACCTTGACGTCGGGGAGCTCCCGGGCGATCCGCCCGGCTGCGAGCGGGTGGAACAGGTAGTAGCCGCTGCTCTCGAAGGTGACCACGTCCGGACCGTGCCGGCGACGCGCCCGCCAGCGCAGCGGGAAGTGGCCGCGGTACCACCGCGGGCCGCGGTCGTTGCGCGAGGTCGAAGTAGGCGATGCCCTTGTTGACGGTCGGCCGGGCGACCGCGGGTGCTCCTCGAGGACGCGGTAGAGCGTCGTGGTGCCCGCACGCTGCGCGCCCACGATGAGGAAGGCGGGCCGCAGCCGCAGCGGTGAGGTCAGCGTGCCCCACAGGCGCGATCGACGTACGCAGCCAGAGGACCAGCCGGTGGGGTGCCCGCTCCCGGACGAGCCGCGTCAGCCGGCGGACCGGGTGGCGCTCAGCCATGGCGCGCACTCGCAGGTAGCCCGAGCCACGAGCGCAGCGCGTCGAGCATGATCTGGCTGCGGTCGGAGATGCCGGCGGCGATCGCGTCGCCGAGCTCGAGCTCGGCGCCGGCCAGGTAGCGGCAGGCGATGACCGCAAGGTAGGTCGCGCCGACCAGCGTGGTCTCTCGCTCGACCGGTCGTTGGCGATGCCCGCGAGCTCGAGGCCACGCATCACCGACGCCAGCCCGACGCCGTCGCGACGACAGACGGCGTTGACGCCGTAGTGGCACCGGTCCAGCCCCAGGGGTACGCCGGTCTCGAACCGCTCCCAGTCCCAGAGCTGCAGCCGGCCATGACGCCGGCTCATGTTCCACGGCGTCCAGTCGCCGTGCCAGGCCCCGACCGGAGCGGGCCGGTCTGCGTCGGTGTCGCGGAGGACGTCGAGGGCCTCCCCCAGCCGCTCGCGCGCACTGCGGACCTCAGGGCGGACTGTGCCTCGAGCATGTGCTGCCACAGCGGCAGCTCGCGGAGCGGGCGAGGGCTCTCCGCGAACGCCCCGTGGAGCAGGGACATGGCCTCGACCGGCACGGCGTACTGGCGGCTGGGCCGTTGCCGGAAGGAGGTCTGGAGCGAGGTCATCGCCACCACCGACCTGCCCTCCCAGCGGCCGAGGTGCAGCAGACGCGGGACCTCGAACAGCTGCGGCAGCTCGGCCTCACCCAGTCGTCTGAGGCCGGCGGCCTCGGCCTGCACCAGCTCCTCGGTGACCGGGGTGACGCCGATCTTCACGAACGCCAGGCTGCGGCCGCGTGCGTCGAAGACCTGCAGGACCGGCTTGCGGTTCGCTCGCGCCGTGCCCAGGCCGATGCTGAGGTCGACCGGCTCGCCGAACACGTCGCCGAGGTGGCTCCGCAACGAGCCGGCACGCTCCTCGACCGTGATCCGGTCCGGGAACGGGGCGTACGCACGGCCACGCAGCAGCGCCGAGACCCCCAGTCGCTTGACCGTGTCGGTGCCGAGAGCGCCGCACTGAACCGGAGCATGGCGCGCGAGGCGGCGACCGGGTTGCCTGCGGGCACCAGGATGCGCGGCGACTGGGCGTTGGGGAGCACCAGCAGCTCGATGTCCTCCGTGGACCGCGAACGACCAGAGCCGCGACCCCTTCGCAGTCGCGGCCCAGGTTCGTCTGGCCACAGGTCTTGCACACACGACACGTAGGTGTCGATGAGTCGCTCGTTCAATCAGGTCCCCCGGTTGAACTCAGCCGGCCGGATGACCGACCTCGAAGTGTTGGTGTCCGAGCGGGTGAACGGCCACCGCTGTTCGGCTTCAATTGATTGTAGGTCTGCCGGAGCCAGGTGACAGAACGACCCTCCCCCGGAGGGGAGGGTCGTTCCTGGACTGCTCATTCGTGTCAGTTGGTCAGCGAGCCATCACCTTGTTGAAGTACTGGCGCTTGGCGCTGGTCGCCGCCGAGGTACCAGACTTCACCGAGTTGAGCGGCGTGTCGAAGTACGCGATCCCGGCCAGCTTGTTGGCCTTGGCCGAGGCGACGAACCGGTCGAGCCAGGCCGGGTCCTTGGCGAACGCCTCGTCGGAGTACCCGTACTCGCCGATGCCGGCCTTGACACCCAGCGACTTGGCACGAGCGGCGAGCTTCTCGACGTAGATCGTGCCCTCGGTGCACGCGTTGTTGAACTTGGTGGTCTTCACCCCGTCGGTCCACCGTAGCCGTAGGGGTTGTAGGGGAAGTCGTAGGCGATCCCGTAGATCGGCGCGCCCTTGGGGAACAGCGTCGACCACTGGTTGGCGGTGTCGCCCGGGTTGAACTCCTGGGTCCAGCCGGTGACGATCAGCCAGAACTTGATGTCGCCGGCGATCCCGCCGGGAACCAGCCTGGACAGGTGGTCCTGCATCTTGCGCCACTTGTTGGTGTCGCCGTCACCCTCGGGCTCGTGGTGGAACGCCACCCAGACCTCGAAGTTCAGAGCGTCCAGCTTGGCGAACAGGTCCTTCGCCCAGACGTCGCCCTTGCCGTTGGCCATGTCGGTCCAGTTGTAGGGGAGCTTGAAGCTCATCCACGTGCGCACTCCGGCGGCGTGGTTGGCCTTGGCCTTGGTGATGGCCTTGTTGACGTCGCCCTGGCCGCCGTACCAGCGGTCGAGGTTGACCCCGGCCTTGGTGCGGTCGAGGTTCCCGCCGCCGGCGCCTTCCAGCATCGTGCTAGCTGTGGGCGTTGCGGCGTGGGCGTCGGCGGGTCGGTGTCGGGGTCGGCGTCGGCGTGGGGGTCGGCGGGTGGGGTCGTCGGTGTGGGAGTCGGCGTCGGGGTGGGGGTCGGCGTCGTCGTCGGGGGCTCGGGAACGATGACCGCCCCGGCCTCGCGCCGCATGACGGACATGGCGTCGATGAGGGCGCTCTTGCCCCTGTGCAGCCTGTTGAACCCATCCGGAGCTGCAGCTTCGAGGAGCCGCTCTTGGTGACCACGTTCATGGACACCTTGCTCCAGCCGCTCCGAACAGTGAACCTCTTGACCTTGTACGAGGCGACCTGCCCCTGTACTCCTTCAGGACCAGGCGTCCCCTCACCCCGGGCTGGTTGCCGCGGACCCAGGCGGTGACGGCGTAGCTGAGGCCGGCTCCGCTGGACCTCGACGTCCGGCCGGCGAGCACGACCTGGCCGGTGCGGCGGTTGACCAGCTTGAGGGCCTTGCCACCGCCGACGCCACGATTGACGATCGACACCCTGGTGGGAGTGCTGACGTACCAGCCGGTGCGCCCAGCGTCGAAGCTGGCGTTGTAGGACTGTTGGCGGCTCACGGCGGCACTGGACGAGGAGCCAGAGGCGGTGAGACCGACCGACGCCACGAGCGGGACCATCAGGGCGAGAGCGAGAGTGTGCTTTGATCTACGAAGCATTTTAGTTCCCGGGGGTTGGCGGTGCACGGAGGTTTTCGAGCGGTGACCCCTGCCGACTCCTAGCGACGGAAGCTGGTCACGGATCCGACTATAGGGGGGTAAAACGGACATTTCAGTGGTTTACGGAAACTACGGGCTATACCGCCCAGATTTTCGACAGGCAGAAGCCGCGCCCTCCGAGTGGGGACGCAGTCAGGCAGGCCGCTCGACAGGCAGGCCGTCAGACAGGTCGCCAAGGAGGCCGTCGGGTCGGCCCTCAGGCGGGCCGTCAGGAAGGGCGTTCAGCCCGGCTGGCGCTCAGATGCCGTGGCCGCGCGAGTGCGCGATGCGCATCAGCCGCTCGGCTGACACGAGGTGCAGGGCCACTGCCCCGGCGAGATAGGCGCGGCGCTCCCGGGGGTTGACCCGCACCGTGCGCCAGGCCTGACCGAGGGCCGGCCGGGTGTGGCCGAGCGCCGCCATGGCGAACGCCTTGCGGCCGTAGAGCCGGCCCAGCGCCTGCGGGTCCTCGTGGAACACGCTGTGCTTGGCGAGGCTGTAGTCGATCGAGTCGATGATCGTCTGCCACCGCTGGGAGAACATCGACTGCCCCCAGCGGACCTTGACCAGCGGCTCGGCGACAACTGCGAAGCCACCCGCCTTGGCCGCCCGGATGATCCAGTCGAAGTCCTCGCCGTAGCTGCCGGGCAGCTCCTCGTCGACCAGCCCGATCGGGCCGAGCAGCGCCTCCCGGCGCACCATCACCGTCGACGGGTGGGCCTCCATGACCCGGTTGCGGACCAGCTGCTTCAGCGTCATGTCCTCGCTGCGGGGCACGCGGGTCACTGCCTGCTCGGCGTACAGCACGATGATGCCGGTCACGGCCGTGAGCGCCGACGCACCGGCCAGCGCCTCGACCTGCTTCTCCACCTTCGTGGGCAGCCACTCGTCGTCGTCGTCGCAGAAGGCGACGAGCTCGCTCGAGCCGGCGAGGATGCCGCTGTTGCGGCCGCCCGCCAGCCCCGGGGTGCGCTCGTTGGTCATCACCTTGATGGTGCGGTTGGGGCTCGAGCGAGCGACGGACTCGTCGGGGTCGCACTGGTCGAAGACGACGTGGCAGATGATCTCCCCGGCGTACGTCTGCTCCCAGATCGCGTCCAGCGCCAGGCGGAGGAGCTCCGGCCGGTTGCGCGTTGCGACGACCACGTCGACGCGTGGTGACGGCATCACTTCGTGCGTCATCGGTCCCCCGTGCTCGCTCGCGCATCGTCGGTCAGCTGCGAGAGTCGCCAGAGGCGAGCCATGTTCAGCGCGTCCGCGACGACGTAGAAGCAGAGACCCAGTGCGAGACCGTAACCGACCCAGTCGGAGGGCAGGAAGATGGGTGCCAGTCCGAGCATCCCGATCTCCGCCTCCAGTGCCCACGGCACCGGCGACATGTTGAGCCGACGGCAGAACGCCACCCATTGACGCACGACCGGGACCGACACCTGTCGGGTGTGGTCGGCCCCGCCCTCACCCAGCCCGAGCGCGCCGGCCAGCTGCTTGCGGTAGACCAGGGCCCAGTTGTAGAAGACCATCGCGCCGAGCAGTGCTGGCGGCACCAGCTCGTGGACGTCGTTGCGACGCAGCAGCGTCCAGGAGAGCGCGGTCACGACAAGGGCGATGCCGCCCACGTCGGCGGCGATGTCGAGGGTCGCGCCGCGTGCCGAGCTGGTGCCCTGGGCGCGGGCCACCTTCCCGTCCAGGCAGTCGACGAAGAAGCGCAGCAGGAACAACAGGCCGCCAAGCGGGAACAGGCCGACGACGAAGCACGCGGCGGACCCGATCGCCAGGAGGATGGCAACACTGGTCACCCGGTTGGGAGTCACATGTCGCGACTTCGCCAGCCACGCGGCCAGCGGGGTGGCGAGGGGATCGACGGTGAAGCGCGTCCAGATCTCCCGGGGGCGTCCCGGTGGGACGGTCTTCGGCTGACTCACGTCCTTCGCCGCCACCGCGGCCTCCAGCCGGGGAACAGGACGAGCACCAGCGCGCCGGCCGCCAGGCCGAGGCCCGCGCCCGTGGTGACCGGGATCTCCACCTGCCGGCGTACGCGAACCGGGTCGCGCGTCCGGATGACCTCACCCGCCGTCGTCGGCGTGAGCTCGATCGAGGACAAGGCCTGTTCCAGCCGCTGGCCGGTGGCGCCGGCAGGCGTCTGCTCGCCGCCGGGACCGCCGAGCTCCGCAAGCTGTTGCCTGAGCACCAGCAACGCCTGGTCCCGACGGTTCGAGAGGTAGGCCCGGCGGGTCAGCAGGTAGGACTCCGCAATCCGGTCGGCCTCCTCCTGAGACGTCGCGCCGCTGTCGGCCCGGACCTCGAGGATCAGCACCTGGGTGTTGGGAACGGCCGTCACCCGGATCCGCTTTCGCAGGTTGTCGAGGGCGGCGGGGTCGGTGCTGCCGACCACGCGACTCAGGGTCTGGCGCGAGACCAGCAGGGCCGCCTCGGTGTCGATGGTCACGTCGCTGTCCGAGGCGGAGACGCCGGTCCGTTCGCCGGTGGTGAGGTAGACCGGTGGCGGGGTCAGCAGGATCGAGGACCGAGTCGCGTGCTGGACCGGCTCGCGCGCCGCGACCACGGCTCCGAGCATCGCGCCCACGAGGGTCGTGGCGAGCAGCAACGGCCAGGCAGCCCGCAACCGGGCAAGCGCGGGCTCCAGGAACTGTGTCGAACCGGCCCTGGCCGTCGCCCGCTGCTCCCGGGCGAGCAGACCGAGCGTCACCATCACGGTCAGGAGCGGCATCCCCAAGGTGTCGTAGACGAGGAGCAGCAACAGGAAGAAGGACAGGGTGAACGTGGCCAGCGTCTCGGTGGTGGTCCGGCACCGCCAGCAGCGGGCGAGCGCCATGCCGAAGAAGGTCAGGAACAGGGCCATCCCGACGAACCCCTGCGCGAAGATCAGCTGCCAGATGTGACCCTGGGTGCCGAGGGGAGGCACCCCACATGCCTTGCAGTCGGGGGTCGACCCGCCGGCGATGGAGGCGAAGCTGCCCTGGACGTCACGTGTGCTGCCGAACCCGACGACCGGGGATCCCTTGATCGTGCTGTTCACCGTCTGCGTGAGCAGCTCACCGCGCCTGGCGTTGCTGTGCTGGTTGTCCACCCGCTCCTGGACGATGTTGCTCAGCGGGCTCAGCAGGAAGATCACCGCGATCACGGCCAGCAGCCCTGCGGAGAGCCAGCGTCGCGAGCGGTCGCCCCTTGCCCACCTGCAGCCAGAGGAACCCCACGGCGCCGAGGACCAGGCAGACCCACAGCCCACGGTTCAGCGAGTAGACGACCGGGACGGTCGCCAACGCCAGCACGACGGGGCCGGCGAACCGCTGCCAGCGTGGCCCCTGGCGGAACCACGCGACCAGGAAGAACGGCAGGAAGAGCAGCAGGTTGCTGCCCCACGAGTTTGCGTAGGGGAACGGCGCCTTCGGTCTGGCCTCCAGGCGCCCGAGGACGTTCTGGACGTCCGCCACGGCCGGGTGCACGATCGCCTGGACCAGCCCGTTGCTGCGCAGCCCCCGCGGGAGCAGCATCTCGACCGCGGAGGTGAACTCGATGGACGGTGCGAGCACGCCGACGAGTCCGCCGACGGCCGTGACCACGAACATGAAGCCCAGCAGCTGGTAGACCCACCGAGTGGGCAGCTCGGACTCACGCAGGTTGGCCACCCAGAGCAGCACGACCGTCGTGGTGAGGTACCAGGCTCCTCGATAGGCGAAGATCAGGATGCGCGAGGTGTTGCCGCCCGGTACGGCGTCCGGAGCATCGGCGAAGAGCACGAAGATCCCGAGGGCGAACCAGACGAGGAACAGCGCCCAGACCGCGAAGCCCTTGGGCAGCGCGATCCTCCGGCGGCGAAGCAGCTGGTCGATCATCACCAGCGTCAGCACCATCGGCAGGATGGTCTTCAGCCCCAGGGCCCACCAGAGCGGGAAGCCGAGCAGCACGATCGACAGGGGCCAGTGCGTGGGGAGCTTCCATCGCGGTGGCGTGGGCGCCCGCGGTCGTGGGTTCACGACCCCTGGGTCGTCCTCGACCAGCGTTCCCGTCACGACTTCGCCTTCTCATCTCTGCACCCGGACCGGAGACAAGAGTAGAAGGTCGCGCGCCCACGGCTACCGGGAACGCGCAACGTACTCCCCCGTCCTCCGAAGTGTGCTTCGACCCACCTGGGAGCCGTCGCGTGCACCGCTTGTCCCGAATCGACGGCTGGGAACTAAACATCGTGACGCCACTATTCGAGACTGGGCTAGACCTCACAAACCTACGCAAGGCGTACAAGACCCGTTCCTGCTTACACTTTCGAAGCCGTCCCGGGGGGATGGTTTTGCGGGACCGGCGCTCAAGGGGGGCCTTCGACCATGCGACGAATGCACGTCGTACTACTCAGTCTATTGATCGGCTTGACCGGCGCTGCCGTGCCGCTGATCGCCCAGGCGGACAGCTACGGGCCGGGAAGCCTGGTGCGGGAGGTTCCCGTCGCCGGGACTCCGCACGTCCTCAACGGCCGCGTGAACTCCGTGGTGCAGGTGGGCAACACCATCGTCCTCGGTGGCACGTTCACCCAGACGCGGAACAACTCCAGCGACACGGTGATCGCCCGCAACCGGCTGGTCGCCTTCGACGCGACCACCAAGACGATCAGCACCACCTTCAACCCGAGCCCCAACGGGGCAGTGAACGTCGTCCTGCCCACCGGTGACGGCGAGACCGTCTTCGTCGGCGGCTCGTTCACGACCATCGGCGGCCAGAGCCGCACGAACCTGGCCAAGGTCCGGGTCGACACCGGCGCCGTGGTCACCACGTTCAACAGCGGAAGCGTGGCCGGCCAGGTCAAGGACCTCCGCCTCTCGAACGGCCGGCTGTGGGTCGCCGGCTCGTTCACGCACATCGCGGGCAAGGCGCAGAAGGCACTGGCCACGGTCAACCCGACCACCGGCGCCTTCGACACGTTCATGCGGTCCGCCATCGCGGGCATCCACAACAGCGGGTACACCTCCGTCGGCAAGATCGACGTCAACCCCGCGGGCACGCGACTGGTCGCCATGGGCAACTTCGACACCCTCGCCGGGGTCAAGAACCACCAGTTGTTCCAGCTCGACCTGACCGGCACCGCCGCGGCGGGGTCGTCGTTCCGCACCAGCTTCTACGAGTCCGCGTGCTCGTCCTCCTTCGACAGCTACATGCGCGACGTCGACTTCTCACCGAACGGCTCGTTCTTCGTGGTCTCGACGACCGGCGCGTACGGCGGGGCCGGCAGCGCCTGCGACAGCACCGCGCGCTTCGAGACGAACGCCGGCGCAGGGGCGAAGCCTTCCTGGGTCAACAACACCGGCGGCGACACGACGTACGCCGTGGAGATCACCGACTCGGTCGTCTACACCGGCGGCCACGCCCGCTGGCAGAACAACCCGTTCAGCGGTGACACCGCCGGCCAGGGAGCCGTCCCGCGTCCGGGCATCGCAGCCCTCGACCCGATCAACGGCCTGCCCCTGTCCTGGAACCCGACACGTTCCCGTGGCGTCGGCGTCTTCGACTTCCTGGTGACCAGCGAGGGCCTCTGGGTCGCCTCGGACACCGACCGGATCGGCGCCAACTACCTGCGCTCCAGGATCGCTCTGCTGCCCACGGGCGGAACGACGTTCCCCGGCGTCAAGACGCCGTCGCTGCCGAACGACATCTACGCCATGCGGTCCAACGCCAGCGCGATCGACCGTCGCTCCTACGACGGCACCACGCTCGGTTCGGCACAGACGGTGAACACCGGCGGACTGAACTCGACCAACGTGCGCGGCAGCTTCATGCTCAACGGCTGGCTCTACATCGCCTGGTCGGACGGCAAGTTCGACCGTCGTACGTTCAACGGCTCGAGCTACGGCTCCCCGGTGGCGGTCGACACGGCCAGCGAGCTCACCGTGCTCAGCGACTGGGTCACGGACATCAAGACGGTCACCGGGATGTTCTACGACTCGGGTCGCATCTACTTCACGAAGAGCGGCTCCTCCAGCCTGTTCTACCGGCACTTCACGCCGGAGAGCGACGTCGTGGGCGCCGAGCGGCTCACGGCCAGCGGAAACGTGAGCGGCATCGACTTCAGCCAGGTCCGGGGCATGTTCGTGGCCAACGACAAGCTCTACTGGTCCACGCCGTCCGGAGACATGCGCAGGCTGGGCTGGGCCCAGGGCGCACAGTCCGGCAAGCCGGTGGCGGGCACCTACACCACGGTCGGTGGGGCCAACTGGGGCTCCCCGCGGGCGCTGTTCCTCTACCAGGCAGCTGACGGCGACGGAGCGGTGAAGACCCCGGTCGCGGACTTCACCTACTCCTGCACCGGCCTCACCTGCTCCTTCACCGGAGCGGAGGACGCCAACGCCCCCATCTCGTCGTACGAGTGGAACTTCGGCGACGGCACCACTGGCACCGGCCGCACCGTGTCACGCACCTACGGCACCGGTGCCGTCCGCGACGTGACGTTGACGGTCCGGACCAGCCAGGGCGCCAGTGCGACGAAGACGAAGTCGGTGAACACGACCGCGGCCGCCGTGCAGTACGTCGGCGCAGCGAGCACGAACAGCACCTACCGCGCCAACCACACCGTCACGGTGCCGAGCTCCGCACAGGTCGGGGACACCCTGCTCGCCTTCCTGACGATCAACTCGACGAACGTGACGCTCGGGGCACCGTCGGGTTGGACGCAGCTGCAGACGGCCACCGAGAGCGGTCTCCAGTCGCGGGTCTGGACCAAGACAGCCACAGCGGCAGACCTCGGTTCGACCGTCTCGGTGACGTCGTCGGGTTCGATCAAGTCGTCCATGTCGGTCTCGGTCCACCGAGCCACGGCCGGCAGCACCCTGTCGGTCGCCGCCAGCAACGTGGCCACAAGCGCCGCGGCTGTGTCGTCGCTGACCACCCCCACGGTGAACGCGAGCCAGTCGGGCGGCTGGCTGGTCAGCTACTGGGGCGTGAAGTCGTCCAACGCGGTGACGTTCAGCACCCCGGCCAGCCAGCAGGTCAGGTCCGACTCGATCAGTACTGGCACCGGAAGCATCAGCGCGCGGCTCACCGACTCAGGTCAGGCGGTATCTTCGGGCTCGAACGGCGGGCTCACCGCCGGCACCGGGGCCGCGACCTCTCGGGCAGCAATGTTCTCCATCCTGATTGAGGCTCACTGATGCTGAGGGACGGATCCACGACGTCGGGCTCGGGTGAACCGAGGCCGCGGATGACAAGGAGCGCGCGCGCTACCGGGGGCGAGACCCGCGTACCGCGGCAACGGAGTGCGAGCGACGGGCCCGCAAGCGAGAGCAGTTTCCGCGTCGCCGAGGTCGAGGTCGGCCCGTTCCGAGTGAGCGACTCCGCCACGCACGAGCTGGTCGACAAGGTGGTCAGCCTCTCCCTGGAGGAGCGGACCCGCCCCGCCTTCGCCTTCGCACTCCACGTCGGGGGCCTGAACGCACGCCGTGAGCGCGAGTTCGTCACCGCCATGCGCGCGGCTGACGTCGTCTACGCCGACGGCGGTTCGGTGGTCTGGCTGGCCCGTCTCGCAGGTGCGCACCGGGTCGCCCGGGCACCGACGACCGACATCGGCTGGGCCATCCTGCAGGAGTTCCGCGAGCGGACCGGCAGGTTGCCACGGGTCGCCCTGGTGGGCGGACCCGAAGGACTGACGGCACGCGCAGGCGCCGTACTCGAGGCGGCCGGGGCCGCCAACGTGGTCCTCACCGACCACGGCTACCACAACGACTGGAGCCAGCCGCTTGCCGAGCTGCGCGCCGTCGCCCCGGACGTGACTGTGATCGGCCTCGGTGCGCCGTACGAGATGGTCTGGTGCCAGCAGCACCGCGATGAGCTGCCCAACGGGTTGGTGCTCAGCTGCGGTGGCTGGTTCTCACACATCGTCGGAGACGAACGGCGCGCCCCCCGCATCCTGCGCCGATCCGGTCTCGAGTGGATCGCCAGGTTGGCGCAGTCACCGAAGAGGCTTGGTCCTCGCTATGCGCGGGGGGTAGGTGCAACAGTGGCGCTGACGATCAGCACGCTGGTACACCGACCCTCGCCGGACTGAGCTCATGTTCAGGTCTGTAGGGCTGGGCGTCGTGGTGGCGCTCCTCGCTCTGACTGCAGTGACCGTCGATGGTCCCCGTTCGGGGGCCGAGGAGCGCGCGGACGAGAAGGCCGCGACGGCGTCGCCCTGGGTGCCGCCCGAGCCGGCCGAGGTGCCCCGGTCTGCGGATGAGCGGCGGGAGAAGCGGGTCCTGAGCAACGGCTGCGACTACGACACCCGCGGCATTCCCAGCTGTGGCGCCCTCCTCGGTGCGGCGTACGGCGCGAACAGCAGTCCTCGTCGCTGGGAGCGCTCGATGGGTCGGTCCCTCGGGGTGCACCGCACCTACTACGACGGCGACGGTGTGGACAAGGCGGTCCGAACTGCGCGCAAGGACCTGCGCCACAACCGGGTGCCCTGGATCAGCTTCAAGCTCCCCTACACCTGGGAGGAGATGCGTGCCGGGCGCGGCGACGACTGGGTCCGTGACCTCGCCACGCGCATGTCGGGGCTCAACGGCCCCGTGTGGCTGGCGTTCCACCACGAGCCCGAGGGCGACGGCGACATCCGGGCCTGGACCGGGATGCAGGCCCGCCTGGCCCCGATCGTGCGCCGGGCCGCTCCCAACGTCGCCTACTCGATCATCCTGACCGGCTGGAACCAGCTCTACGGCAACCGGCAGTACGCCCTGGACCAGATGTGGCCGCAACGAACCAAGATCGACTTGGTCGGCTTCGACGTCTTCGACAAGTACGGCATCAGCGTCAAGGACCGTAATCACATCCGGCACACCGACTTCGAGCGCGACTACTTCCCCAAGTTCAGGGACTTCGCGAGGCGACACCAGGTGGCCTGGGGCCTCTCGGAGACCGGGCAGACCGACCGGTCGGCGGCGGTCAACCCGAGGTGGATGGAGCGCACCTACCAGTCGCTCAGCAGGCACGACGGCGTCGCGCTGTCCTACTTCAACACCACGCTGAACAGCATCGCGCCCTGGCGGCTCAGAGGTCTCAAGGAGCAGAGGTTCGCCACGGCCCTGCGCAACGCGCCGACACTCTGACCTGTCCTACGGTGACGGGTCTGCTCAGCTGTTGAACCGCTGCTGGGTGAGCTCGAGGCCGTCGCTGACGAGCGACTCGACGGCATCCGCGGCGGCGTCGACCTGGAACGGCAGCTCCTTGCGCTCTGCAGCGGTGTAGTTGGACAGCACGAAGTCCGCAGGTGCCTGCCGACCGGGTGGTCGTCCGATCCCGCAACGCACGCGGAAGAAGTCACCGGTGCCGAGCGAGGAGCGCATCGACTTCAGCCCGTTGTGGCCGTTGTCCCCGCCGCCGAGCTTGGTGCGCAGCGTCCCGAAGCCGATGTCGAGCTCGTCATGGATCGCGATGATCCGCTCGGCCGGCAGCTTGTAGAACGTGGCCAGCGCCTTGACCGGGCCACCCGACTCGTTCATGAAGCACCTCGGACGGGCCAGCACCAACCGCGGCGCAGGGGTGCCGGGAGCACCCAGGCGTCCCTCGACGACGTCCGCGCGGCCCGTCTTGTGCGCACGCCAGCTCCCGCCCAGGCGTCGGGCGAGTTCATCGGCGACGAAGTAGCCGACGTTGTGCCTGTTCCCGGCGTACGACGGGCCGGGGTTGCCCAGGCCGACGACCAGCCACACGTCCGCACCGCTGTCGGTCTGGGTCACGGTGGTAGCGGGACTCAGCCCTTGTCGTCGTCGCCGTCGGACGCGGACTCGCTTTCGCCGCCACCATCGGACCCGGAGTCGTCGCCGGACTCGGCGTCTGCCTCTGCTGCCTCGGCGATCTCCTCGTCGGAGTCGTCGCGCTCGATGCCGGCCTCGGCCTCGGCCTCCTCCAGCTCGGCCTCGATCTCCTCGGCGGTCGGGGCGTGCACGACGTTGACGACCAGTGCGTCTTCGTCGGTGAGCAGCGTTGAGCCCTCGGGGAGCTCGAGGTCCTTGGCGAAGACCTGGAAGCCGGCGTCGGCGTCCTCGACGGAGATCTCGATGTACTCCGGGATGTTCGTGGCCTCGGCCTCGACACTCACGGTGTTCAGCTCGGTCACGGTCATCGCCTCGGACTTGGACTCACCGAGGACGTGGATCGCGATCTCGACGGTGACCCGCTCGCCCTTCTTCACCTCGACGAAGTCGATGTGCTCGAGGAAGCCCTTGATCGGGTCGGCCTGGATCTGCTTGGTCAGCGCCAGGTGGGTGGTGCCCTCGATGTCGATGTAGAGCAGGGCGTTGCTGCCGCCGTGCTTGAGCGCCATCATCGTGTCGTGACCCGGCAGGGTGATGTGCATCGGGTCGCTGCCGTGGCCGTAGAGCACCGCCGGCACCTTGTCGTCGCGACGGATGCGGCGAGCGGCACCCTTGCCGAACTGGGTTCGGTTCTCGGCCTTGATCAACAGCTCTTCGGACATCTCTGCGGGCTCCTCGAATGACGTCGTACGGCGAACTAAGTCGGATGTGGTTGCCAGGCCGGGGACAGCACATGCACCGGCCGACGGGCGCGGTGCATGGTGATCACGAACCGACCGCGTCGATCACGGAGCTTGAGCTCCCTCGCCGAGGCAACTGGTTGATCGTACAGAACACCCACGGGGGTGGGCTAATCGGGCGCGCGTTGGGTCACGCGTGACCGTCGAACATCGAGGTCACCGAGCCGTCCTCGAAGACCTCCTTGATCGCCCGCGAGATCAGCGGCGCGATCGAGAGGCAGGTCAGCTTGTCGAACTCGTTGCCCGGCGAGAGGGGCAGCGTGTTGGTGACGATCACCTCGGTGGCCGAGGAGTTCTTCAGCCGGTCCACCGCAGGCTCGGAGAGGATCGCGTGCGTGGCGGCGATGATCACGCCGGCAGCGCCGTCGGCCATCAGCGCCTCGGTGGCGTTCACGATCGTGCCGCCGGTGTCGATCATGTCGTCGACGAGCACGCACATGCGGCCCTTGACGTCACCGACGACGCGATTGGCCACGGTTTCGTTGGGCCGGTCGGTGCGACGGGACTTGTGGATGAACGCCAGGGGCGCGCCGCCGAGGCGCGCCGACCAGCGCTCTGCGACCTTGATCCGGCCGGCATCCGGCGAGACCACGGCGAGCTTCTGCCGCGGGTACTGCTTCTTCACGTAGTCGGCCAGGATCGGCAGCGCCATCAGGTGGTCGACGGGTCCGTCGAAGAAGCCCTGGATCTGGTCGGCGTGCAGGTCGACGGCGATCAGCCGGTCGGCTCCCGCGGTCTTGAACAGGTCGGCCATCAGCCGCGCCGAGATCGGCTCGCGCCCGCGGTGCTTCTTGTCCTGGCGGGCGTAGCCGTAGAACGGCAGCACCACCGTGATCCGCTTCGCCGAGGCCCGCTTGAGGGCGTCGACCATGATCAGGTGCTCCATGATCCACTCGTTCACCGGCGCCGTGTGGCTCTGGATCACGAAGGCGTCACACCCGCGCACCGAGTCCTCGTAGCGGATGTAGATCTCGGAGTTGGCGAACTCGTACGCCGACGTCGGGACCAGCTCAGTGCCCAGCTGCTCGACGACCTCCCCCGCGAGCTCGGGGTGTGCCCGACCGCTGAAGACCATCAGGTTCTTCTCGGTGGTTTTCTTCATTCCGGTCACAGCAGCAATGCTCCTCAGTCGACCGTGCGGGGCTCGGCCTGATTCTCGCACGCCCCGGACGATGTCTCGTCCGAGGTCGCGGGACCGCGTAGTGCGTGTCTCGCGACACCGCAACCCCTGGTGTCGACCGGTCACTTTCGTCCCTTGCTGGCCCAAGCGGATCCTCCCTAGTGTGATCCGGGTAACACAAATGGCCGGCTCGGTGGCGAGGGGAATCCGTGCCCGTGGAGCAGCACGCGTACGAGGTGTCGATCGGACGCCATACGTTCGACCCTGCCGAGACGCGTCCACTGCGCACCCGCCGCATCGAGGCCCGCTCGGACAGCGAGCCGGACCCCAGCGACACCCGGATCGTGCAGTTCGACCGGACCCTGACCGGTCCCGACATCGATCGGCTTCGTGCGGACTACGGGCTCGCGCTCACGGCGTACCTCCCCAACTTCGCGTACGTCGAGCGGGTGGATGCCGCGACGCGGCGACGGCTGGGACGGGACCCACTCGTGCGGGCGGTGGCGGCCTACCTGCCGGAGTACAAGCTCGACGAGCCGGTCGTGAAACAGCTGGAGGAGGAGCCCGGCCGGGTGCCCATCGTCGCCTCACTGTTCGACGGCGGCTCGATCCCGCTCGTGGTCGGCGAGCTCGAGCAGGCTGGTGCGGTCGACGTGCAGTCCACCGACAGCCGCCACCTGGGTGGCACCGCCCGGGTGGTGTTCACCGCCCGGTGCGGGAGGTCGCCGACCTGGCCACCCGGCTGCCCGACGTGCGGTGGCTGGAGCTGGAGCCGCGGATGAAGGAGGACGACGTCAACGCCTCCCGCTTCATCCAGGGCGGGACCAACGACACCGCCACCGTCTGGGACCGCGGCCTGCACGGCGAGGGCCAGATCATCGGGATGCTGGAGGGCGGGACCCCGGACATCAGCCACTGCTTCTTCTCGGACCCTGCACCGAACACCCCAGGCCCCGCTCACCGGAAGGTGGTCAGCCTCCGCAACGCGAGCATCGGAGCGCACGCCACCTTCGTGGCCGGGTGCGCGGTCGGTGACGAGCGCGGCAACTCAGGTGCCAACACCCATCGCGGCAGCGCATGGGCCGCCCGACTCGCGGCCGGGTCGGCCGGCAACGCCACGCTGCTCGCCGAGCTCACTGCCAACATGAACGCCGGCGCGTTCGTGCACACCAACTCCTGGCACGACGACCGTCACGGTGCGCGGCGTCGCGGCGCCGTACAACCAGGTCGCGGTCGACACCGACACCTTCCTCCGCACCAACGAGGAGCACGTGGTGCTGGGGTCCTCCGGCAACAACGGAGAGGAGCAGGGGCCGCCGGGCACAGCCAAGAACGCACTCTGCGTGTCCGCCGCCGACGCCGGCGGCACCCGGATCGACGACGGCAACCCGGGCCCGACCGCGGACGGCCTCCGCAAGCCCGACATCGTCGCGGTCGGATGTGAGATCCGGTCCTCGACGGGGAACGCATGCGTCGCCGGGATCTTTCGCGACGACGACCCGTGCGCCACCAGCTGGGCCACCCCCCACGCAGCCGGCGCAGCCGCGCTCGTCCGGCAGTACTTCACCGAGGGTTGGTGGGCCACCGGGTCTGCGGTCCCTGCCAACTCGATCACGCCCACCGGGGCGCTGTTGCGCGCGGTCCTCGTCTGCTCAGCGGTCGACATGTCCGGTCCGGCCGGCTACCCCAACAACAACGAGGGCTGGGGCATCCTGCGGCTCGACCGCGCGCTGATGTTCAACGACAACGGCCGCAACCTGGTCGTCCGCGACGTGCGCAACACCCTGGGACTGCGCACCGGCGAGAACTTCACCCAGCGCTACACGATCAACCAGCCGGCCCGGCAGCTGCGGGTGGTGCTTGCCTACACGGACGCACCTGGCACCGCGGGTGCGGTGCGCACCCTCGTCAACAACCTCAACCTCCGGGTAGTCGACCCCGCGGGGGTGCGATACGACGGCAACGACTTCGACCCCGCGACCAACCGGTCCAGGGTGGGCAGCACCAGCGCCGGCGACGGCGTCAACACCGTCGAGGTGGTGATGGTCGACAACGCCGTGCAGGGCGTCTGGGAGATCACCGTGAACGCAACGGCCGTGTCGGTGGACCGGCAGGGTTTCGGACTGGCGATCACCGCGGCCGAGCCACCGGCGACGTCCACGAGCAACTGCTTCGTCGCCACCACCGTGTACGCCGACCCGCAGCACCCGGACGTCGAAGCGCTCCGTGGCTGGCGCGACCGCACCCTCGCCCGTGGCGGCCTCGCGGGCGCAGCCATGGCCGCGTTCGCGGCCGTCTACCGGAGGGTCGGTCCACCGGCTGCCGACCTGGTCGAACGATCCCCCAGGCTGCGCAGGACGCTGCGCCGCCGGGTCTTCCCCCGGCTGGTGGCCTGGCTGACCGGGACCCCGCGCCGTACGACCGACGACGAGCGCAGGGAGAACCAGCCATGGCCGTGACCGTCGAGTCGCTCGCGCTCGAGGTGGCTCGCGCGCTCGAGCCGCTCAAGGACCGGCTCGCCGCCGGCGAGGTGCGGACGCTGTTCGCCGAGCTCGGGATGCCGGCGCCCGACACCGTGCTCGGCGCTGCCGGCGTGATGGACGCGGTCGGTGACACGGCGACGGCGGTGGGCGAGCTGCCGGACAAGATCGACGGCCTCGTCGACGCGATCACTGAGGGGGACGCTCCCGCGATCCTTCTCGCGCTCGGCGGGCTCACGCCGATCATCGCCTCCGTGACCACCAGCGTGGACCGGATCGCCGATGCCGTGAACGGTGCGGCATCCGGGTCAGCCGGTCCGGAGATCCAGGCGTTCGCCAGCGCACTCCCCGAGCGGCTGGTCGGGTACTTGTTGGCGCACTACCTCGAGCGCCGACACCCGGTTGTCGCCGGCGTCGGCGAGCTGCTGGGCCTGCTGGAGCGCACGCCGACCGCCGCAACCGCGGCCGCGCCGGCGTACGTCGAGCGCAGGCTCCGTCTCGACCTGCTGGGCGACCTGCTCGACGACCCGCTCGCCGTCCTGGCGAACGACTACAACTGGGGTGCCGTCGACCTCAAGTGGGACAAGCTGCTGGACCGGCTTGCCCGGTTCGCCAACAGCGTCGCCAAGGTCGCCTTCGTGCAGCCCGGGCCCGGGGGCGGCCCGCCGGTGCTGCGGGTCTTCATGGTCGACCTCGGCCCCACCCCCGGGACCATTCCCCCACCATCCCCCCCACCATCCCCGGAATTCGTGCCTCTACCCGGGTCGACCTCGCGAAGAAGCTGGACGTGCAGATCCCACTCCGTCCGGGACTCGCACTGGACGTGGGGCTGGCCGGCGACCTGAACGCGGGCGCTGCGATCGACCTGATGCCCCCGGGCGAGCTGCGTATCGACCCGCCTTCCACCACGGCCGAGGTCTCGGGCCGCGCCCGCATCGGGATCGCTGTGACCGGAGTGGGCGGCGAGCCGGTGACTCTGCTCGGCATCGCCGACGGCTCCGGCCTGCAGGCGAAGAAGGTGCGCGCCTCGGTCGGCAGCGACCTGCGCTGGAACCTCGGTGAGGGGAAGGCCACTGGCGACCTGCTGATCGAGGTTGCCGTCGAGGACGGTGCGGTCGTCATCGACCTCTCCGGCGCCGACGGCTTCCTCTCCGCGATCCTCCCCGACGGCGGCCTGCGGGTCCCCTTCGACCTCCTCGCCGGATGGTCCGGCAGCCGTGGGCTCTACTTCGAGGGCGGCGCCGGACTCGCCATCGACATTCCGATCGACGTCGAGCTCGGACCGATCAAGCTGCAGCTGCTGCACCTCGGGTTCACCATCTCGCCCGACGGGCTCGAGCTCGAGGCGTCGGGCGCCGTGGGCGCGAAGTTGGGACCCTTCGCGCTGGCCGTGGAGCGGATGGGCACGACCGCCGCGCTCACCTTCCCCCCGACCGGCGGCAACCTCGGCCCCGCCGACCTCGAC
>CAVVID010000011.1:0-128427 GCA_963748185.1 uncultured Actinomycetota bacterium
GGTCATGATCACCAGCGGGTGTGAGCTCGGCCAGGACGACGAGATGGCGCCCCGTCCCACAAAGACCGTCACCAAGTCCGTGAACCCGGACACCGCCAGGAGCACCCCCGCCCCGAAGACGCTGCCGGTCGGGCAGGGCACGATCACGCCACGAGCAGTGGTCTGGGCGCAGGAGAGCACGCTGCACTACGGGACGAAGCAGGTCGACGTTCTCGCCTCTGCGGATCGACTCGTTGGTGGTCGTCACCGGCGGCGTGTTCTTCCTCTCCCGCGGGGAGCTGTGGTTCACCGATCTGAGCAGGGTGCGTGGCACCGGGTTCGCGGGCGTGACCCGGGTTTCGACGACAGCCGACGCCGATGCCCTGCTGGTCGACCTGGGGACCGGTTCCGGGGGCGTCTACGCCTATGACCTGAGCACCGGCAAGTCGATCTCGGCCGACAAGGTCGTTCCCGCCACGGACGAGGACCTGCGCGGCACCGCCGAGCAGGTTGCGCTGCGCCCCCCAGGGAACGGCGAAGCCGCGGCGCCGGTGGAGGCACGACGGGGTCCTGGCAACTTCGGGATCGTCGGAGGCGACGGCGAGCGCCTGACCGTCTTCGACGCCAGGACCAGCAAACGTGTCCCGATGACTGGCGTGCTGGGCAACGGCTTCCAGCTCGTCCGGTGGCAGGGTGGGGTCGCCTTCTTCGGGGTCGCCCTCAAGGACGGGAACCCGCTGGCCGTCGTGAGCTGCAACCTCAGCAGCCGCAACTGCACCACCTTCGGCAAGCCCGAGCCGGGCATCTCGTTGGTCTTCGAGAGCGCTGCCTGACGCGGGGCGGGCCTACGACGGTTCCACTCCCCTCGCGGCTAGGGTGAAACCGCCAGCTGGACCAACGGGTCCGGCCAACCGGCACGGCCGAATTCCCCCGACCCAGGAGCAATCGTCTTGGCCTCCATCGACACCGTCCTCGCCCGAGAGATCTTGGACTCCCGGGGCAACCCCACCGTCGAGGTCGAGGTGCTCCTCGACGACGACTCCGTGGCCCGTGCAGCGGTGCCCTCCGGCGCGTCGACCGGCGCGTTCGAGGCGGTCGAGCTGCGTGACGGCGACGACCGCTTCGGCGGCAAGGGCACGCGCAAGGCAGTCAGCGCGGTGCAGGACCAGATCGAGCCAGAGATCATCGGCTTCGACGCGAGCGATCAGCGCCTGGTCGACCAGGCGATGCTCGACCTCGACGGCACCCCCAACAAGGCCAACCTGGGCGCCAACGCGATCCTCGGCGTCTCCCTGGCCGTGGCGCGTGCCGCCGCGGTGAGCGCCGGCCTGCCGCTGTTCCGCTACGTCGGCGGCCCGAACGCCCACCTGCTGCCGGTGCCGATGATGAACATCCTCAACGGCGGCGCCCACGCGGACACCAACGTCGACATCCAGGAGTTCATGGTCGCCCCGATCGGTGCCGCCTCGTTCGCCGAGGCGCTCCAGCAGGGTGCGGAGGTCTACCACGCGCTCAAGGCGGTCCTGAAGAAGAAGGGCCTGGCGACCGGTGTAGGCGACGAGGGTGGCTTCGCCCCTGAGCTACCCAGCAACCGGCACGCGCTCGACCTGATCGTCGACGCGGTCAAGCAGACCGGGCTCAAGCTCGGCGACGACATCGTGCTCGCCCTCGACGTGGCGGCGAGCGAGTTCCACGAGAAGAAGAAGTACGCCTTCGAGGGCAAGAAGAAGTCCTCCGACCAGATGACCGCCTACTACGCCGACCTGGTCTCGTCGTACCCCATCGTCTCGATCGAGGACCCCCTCGACGAGGACGACTGGGACGGCTGGAAGACCCTCACCGACCAGCTCGGTGACAAGGTTCAGATCGTCGGCGACGACCTTTTCGTCACCAACGTCGAGCGGCTTCAGCGCGGCATCACTGGAGGCCAGGCCAACGCGCTGCTGGTCAAGGTCAACCAGATCGGCACGCTGACCGAGACCCTGGACTCCGTCGCCCTGGCACACCGCAGCGGCTTCCGCTGCATGATGAGCCACCGGTCCGGCGAGACCGAGGACACCACGATCGCCGACCTCGCCGTGGCGACCAACTGCGGCCAGATCAAGACCGGCGCCCCCGCGCGTTCGGAGCGGGTCGCGAAGTACAACCAGCTGCTGCGCATCGAGGAGGAGCTCGACGACGCCGCGCGCTACGCGGGTCGCGGCGCCTTCCCGAGGTTCCAGGGCTGAGCCGGGCTGCGCGGATGGCCACACGTCGTACGCCGAACGGGCCCCGCAGGGGAGCTCGTCCCGGTCATTCCCCGGGTCGCTCCCCAGGGCACTCGCCGGGCAACATCCGGCCGGGATCTCGCGGCAGCGAACGCGCGCGTACGAAGGCCGCCCCCAAGCCCCGGCCGCGGTTCACCAACCGGATGGCGGTCCTGGTCGTCGTACTCGCGGTGCTGGTCGTCTCCTACGCCTCCTCGATGCGGGCCTACCTCGAGCAGCGCGCGCACATCAACGACCTGAACGCCCGGATCGACAGCTCCGAGCGCGACATCAAGGCGCTGGAACGGGAGAAGCGCCGCTGGCAGGACGACGCGTACGTCGAGACCCAGGCTCGTGAGCGCTTCGGTTGGGTGATGCCCGGTGAGACCGGCTACCAGGTGATCGACCGGGACGGGAAGCCGATGGAGCGCGACGACGAGCTCACCGACCCGAACTCGATGGCCAAGCAGGTCCCGGACCCGTGGTGGGACAAGGTCTACGGCACCTTCGAGGCAGCCGACCACCCGAAGAAGAAGCCGACACCGAAGTCGACGATCGTCCGGCCTCCGGCCGAGCCCACCCCATCCCCGGGCCCGTGAGCTCGACCTCGGCAGGCAAGCACGCGGACATCGCGGAGGGCGACGTCGCCGCCGTGGCCGCCCAGCTCGGCCGGCCGCCGCGCTCGATCCACGCCGTGGCCCACCGTTGTCCGTGCGGCAACCCGGACGTCGTTGCGACCGAGCCGCGACTCGATGACGGCACGCCGTTCCCGACGACTTTCTACCTGACCTGCCCGCGCGCGGCCTCGTTGATCGGCACCCTGGAGGCCTCCGGCCTGATGCGCGAGATGACCGAACGTCTGTCGCAGGACGAGGAGCTCGCGGCGGCGTACTCGCGCGCACACCATGCCTATCTGGCCGCGCGTGCCGAGATCGGCGAGGTGTCCGAGATCGCCGGCGTCTCCGCCGGTGGCATGCCCGACCGGGTGAAGTGCCTGCACGTGCTCGCCGGCCAGGCGCTGGCCCAGGGGCGCGGCACCAACCCGCTCGGCGACGAGGTGCTCGACGAACTGGGGGAGTGGTGGAAAGCCGGGCCGTGCGTCAACCCCGAATCCCCGGCCAACCCCCGGTTGAGGAGCGAGCCCGTCTCGAAACCACTGGAGCACCGCGTGGTTTCGAGACACTCGCTGGCGCTCGTTCCTCAACCACCGAGGAAGAGGAGCAAGCATGAAGCGCGTCGCCGCCTTCGACTGCGGCACCAACTCGCTGCGCCTGCTCATCGCCGACCTCGACGTCGACGCAGGGACGAGCGAGGACGTCGTACGCGAGATGCGAGTTGTCCGGCTCGGTCAGGGCGTCGACCGCACCGGCCGGATCGCGGATGCCTCGCTGCAGCGGGTGTTCGGCGCGGTTGAGGACTACATGGAGCAGGTCAAGGAGCACGACGTCAGCGCGATCAGGTTCTGTGCGACCTCCGCTGCTCGTGACGCGGAGAACGCCGAGGAGTTCCTCACCGGCATCCGCGAGCGCATCGGGGTCAACCCCGACGTGCTCGACGGCGACGAGGAGGCGCGGGTGAGCTTCGCCGGCGCCACGCGGTCACTGCCGCCGCTTCCGGAGCCGATGCTGGTCTGCGACATCGGGGGCGGTTCCACCGAGCTGATCCTGGGCAACGCCGACGGCAGCGTACGCACGGCCGAGTCGCTGGACATCGGCTCCGTGCGGCTCAACGAGCGCCACCTCGCCGGTGATCCGCCCCCTGACGAGCAGATCGAGGCGGCAGTGGCCGACATCGATGCCGCCCTCGACGGCTGCTCGGTCGACCCGGCGGATGCCGGAGCAGTGATCGGGGTGGCCGGGACCGTGACAACGCTCGCGGCCGCCGTACTCGACCTGCCCACCTACGACGCCACCCTGATCCACCACACCGTGCTGCGGCCCGACGCGGTCCAGGGCGCGGTCAGCAGGCTGCTCTCGATGATGGTCGAGCAACGCAAGGCACTGCCGTACATGCACCCCGGCCGGGCCGACGTGATCGGCGCCGGCGGCTTGATCCTCGACCGCATCCTTCGACGTACGACGGTCAGCTCGATGCTGGTCTCCGAGCACGACATCCTCGACGGGATCGCGTGGTCTCTGGCCACGCCGATCACCCCGGCAGATGGGAATGGCTAGATGTCCTCCAAGCACTCACGAGACGAAGACGGCCAGGGCGAGACGCACGCTGCCGGCGGCGAGCAAACAAAGGGATCGCACCGGAGTGCGCCGGCGCCGAACGAGCCCGAGGCCGGCTTCGAGAAGCGCCAGGACTACCAGCCGGGACCGAAGCGGTCCGCGTTCTTCGTCTTCCGCAGAACCGTGCGCGAGTTCCTCGACGACGGTGGCACCGACCTCGCGGCGGCGCTCACCTACTACGCGGTGCTGGCGATCTTCCCCGGCCTGATCGCCTTGCTGGCGCTCGTCGGGTTGTTCGGACAGGCGGACGAGTCGATCGACCTGATCGTCGAGATCCTCGCGCCGCTCGTCGCCACCGACACCATCACCAACCAGATCAAGCCGACCCTGATCGAGCTCGCCTCGCTGGAGGGTGCCGGGGTCACGCTGGTCATCGGTCTGCTCGGCGCTGTCTGGGCCGCCTCCGGGTACATCGGCGCCTTCAGCCGCGCGATGAACCGTATCTACGAGGTGGAGGAGGGCCGGCCGTTCTGGCGGCTGCGGCCCAAACAGATTTTGATCACGGTGACGAACGTGGCGCTCTGCGCGGTGGCGCTGTTCATCTTGATCATCAGCGGCCCGGTCGCTGAGGCAGTCGGCAGTGCCATCGGGGTCGGGGACGACCTGGTCGTGATCTGGGGCTGGGCCAAGTGGCCGGTGCTCGCGCTCGTGGTGATGATGCTCGTCGCCCTGCTCTACTACGCGACACCCAACGTCGACTTCACCCGCTTCCGGTTGATCTCGGTGGGCGCGTTCGTGGCAATCCTGGTGTGGCTGGCGGCCTCGGTCGGCTTCGCGTACTACGTCGCCAACTTCAACACCTACAACAAGACCTACGGGTCGGTCGCAGGCGTGGTGATCGCGCTGCTGTGGCTGTGGATCACCAACCTGGCGCTGTTGTTCGGGGCCGAGCTCGACGCCGAGCTCGAGCGTGGACGAGAGCTCCAGCTCGGGATCGCCTCCGAGGAGACCCTGCAGCTGCCGGTCCGCGACACCCGCGCCATCCAGAAGGCGGCGGCACGGCAAGCCGAGGACGTCGCCCGAATGCGGGAGATCCGGCTGGCCTCGACCACCCCCGGGGACCCGGCGGACCGCCCCTTCGTTCGCTCCTGAGCGTGTCGGGATGACCGAGTTTCCCAGCCCCGTCCCTCCGGGCACGGGTTGGCCGGACGACCCGGTCGCGCCCGGTGACCCGCTGCCACCGATCGCGCGGTCGGCGGCAGGTGTGGCCCGGCTGGCAGCCCGGGCGACGCTCCCGCAGCTGGACGCCCGGGTCTCCGTGTGCGCGGCGTGCCCGCGACTGGTCACCTGGCGCGAGCAGGTGGCGCGCGACAAGCGTGCGTCGTACGCGGGGGAGAGCTACTGGGGCCGTCCGATCGCCGGCTGGGGTGACCCGTCGCCGAGCGTGCTGGTGATCGGTCTTGCGCCTGCCGCGCACGGTGGCAACCGCACCGGACGGATCTTCACCGGCGACCGGTCGGGCGACTGGCTGTTCGCGTCGCTCCACCGGGTCGGCCTGGCGAACCAGCCGAACTCGGTGCATGCGGGGGACGGGTTGCAGCTGATCGGAAGCCGGCTCCTGGCCGCCGTACGGTGCGCGCCACCGCAGAACCAACCCACGCCCGCCGAGCGAGACACCTGCGCGCCGTGGATCGAGCGGGAGGTGTCGCTGGTGCTGCCAGGAGTACGAGCCGTCGTCTGCCTGGGCGGGTTCGGCTGGGATGCCGCGTTGAGGGCGCTCGCCTCGGCCGGCGTCACCATCCCGCGACCCCGGCCGAAGTTCGGCCACGCAGTGGAGGTCGAGCTCTCCGGTCCCGGGGGCGAGCGCCTCACGCTGCTCGGGTGCTACCACCCCTCGCAGCAGAACACCTTCACCGGACGCCTGACCGAGCCGATGCTCGACGCCGTCCTGGGCCGGGCGGCCGCTCTGGGAGGCTTACAGCCGTGACGCTCAACGCGATCACCATCAACGCCCCGGTATCCCAATCGGCAGAGGAAGCGGTCTTAAACACCGCTCAGTGTGGGTTCGACCCCCACCCGGGGCACCAGCACCACTCTTGACTGCCTATGTGGTGGATGGCCATCACCTGGTGCGTGCGATCAACCACTCAGACCGCAGGCTGCGCCGCACGAGGTGGGAGAGCCCGTCCATCCCCGCTGCTGCAGGAGCACGCCGACCTGGCTTGCCGTCCAGCAGGGGCGGTCGAAGACCTGACCCCATGACAGCCGGGTCGTGAGCTGGCCGTCGACCTGGGCGAGGAGGTCGCGGTCGAAGTCCTGATCACGGGCACTGGTCGAGTCATGGAACAGACGACCGTCGAGCTCGACGCCGGGAGGGCAGACGAGTCGGCGGTCGCGTTCAACCATCACGTGCACCAGGCCCTCGTCGGCGTCGCGCCGACCCGGACCATCGGCCGCCCGTAGTGCCGAGCCGTGGCTCAGCGCTGCCGGCCAGGAGAAGAGGACCGCGGCCCATGTTCGTTGCAACCACGTCAGTCCACCCGTGTGGTTGACGTAGATCCCCTCGGAGACCGATGCCCACGCGCGCCGCCAGAGCCCCCGCGAGACGAGCTGCCTTCGGGCGATTCGACGCTGGAAGTCATCACCGAAGCGTGGCTGCGGGTCGAGTGGCGTGTCCACGAGCAGCTCGAGCGCTGTGGATGGACTTGTGTGGTGCATCCCCGGCACGTGTTGCATGCGATCACCCACGCAGCGGGTAACCCCGCGAACCCGCTGACCTCGCCGCGCGGGTACGACGTCTCGGTGAGCGGAGGCCGAGCGACCAAGAACGGGTCATACGTGCAGGTGAGAGCCACATCACCCCAGCCGGTGAAGGTGAGGGTCACTCCGCGCTCCTGATGGGAACACCGACCCCCGGTGGAACGTTTGATGAGTGACGTCCCGCTACGATTGGGTCGTCACGCGAACACCAGAGTGGGTGTTGCGCAAGGCATCCAAGGAGTACGCCATGCAGAGCAGGAACCCGATCTTTGCTCGGGCCGAGGGCTTCAACGGCCGCACCACCGGCCCTGCCTACGGAAACACTTACCCGGGCGGCGCCCCCCAGGACACCGGCTACACCGACCCGTCGCAGTGGGGGACCGGCACGCCCGGGGCCCCCGGCACGCAAATCGACCAGGGCCGGATGACGATCGACACGGTCGTGCAGAAGACCGGGATCACCCTCGCTGTCGTCGTCCTGGCGGCGGCAGTCACCTGGTTCCTCACCGGTGACATGGACTCCATGACGCAGGCGCAGCTGAACGGCCTCTACGGCCTGTCGCTGTTCGGAGCCCTGGGTGGCTTCGCGCTGGCGATGGCCAACACCTTCAAGAAGGTGATCAGCCCCGCGCTCGTGCTCGTCTACGCCGCGGTCCAGGGCGTGTTCGTCGGTGCGTTCAGCAAGGCGCTGGAGGTGATGTTCACCCAGCCCGGGCAGGAGCCGGGTGGCCTCGTCATCGGCGCCGTTGTCGGCACCATGGCCGCAGTGGCAGGCACGCTCGCGGCGTACAAGTTCTTCAACATCCAGGTGGGCACCAAGTTCCGCAAGTGGGTCATCGCGGCCGGGATGGGCTTCCTCGCGGTCACCTTCCTCGACATGATCCTGGGCTTCTTCGGCAGCTGCCATCGGCTTCAACGGATTCGGCCCGCTCGGCCTGATCATGAGCGTCGTCGGGCTCGGCCTCGGCGTGCTGTTCCTGATCCTCGACTTCGACATGGTCGAGCGCGGGATCGCCGCCGGTGTCCCGGAGCGGGAGTCGTGGCGTGCCGCCTTCGGGCTCACGGCCACCATCGTGTTCATCTACATCGAGATCATCAGGATCCTCGCGATCCTGCGGGGCGACTGACCCCTGGTCCAGCTCTACGCGGACGCCTCGGCCGACTCGTCGGTCGGGGCGTCTCCGCTTTCCGGGGTCTGTGATTCGGGCGACTCGGCTTCACCGGTGGGCAGCAGTCGGCGCCGCATCAGGGTGACCCAGCGGCCGCCGACGCCCCGCTTGGCACCGCCGACCTCGGTGCCGTCGATCTCGGTGCCCGGGTTCTGGCTGGCCTTGACCGCCGCGTAGCCGATCGGGAGCACTGCCTCGCCGCGCCCGATGCGAGGAGCCTCTTCCTCCACCTCGCCCTGGCCGAGCGCGGACAGCACCGACGGCACGAGCAGCCGGGCGAGCGCCTCGTAGCCGGCGGCAGAGGGGTGGAACTGGTCAGGTCCGAAGAGCACTGCCGGGGCCGCCGCGAACTCAGGCCCAAGGATCGAGCCGAGCGAGACCGTTCGTCCCCCGGCCTCCACGACCGCGATCGTCTGGGCCGCCGCGAGCTTGCGTGACCAGGCCCGGGCCACCTGGCGCAGCGGCTGGGGTAAGGGCGAGACGGTGCCGAGGTCAGGACAGGTGCCGACGACCACCGCAATGCCGGTCTCGTGCAGGCGGTGAACGGCCTCGGAGAGGAACCGCACCGAGGCGGCGGGGAGAACCGTGTGGGTGACGTCGTTGGTGCCGATCAGGATGACCGCCACGTCCGGGTCCGACAGCAGGGCCTTGGTGACCTGCTGGTCCAGGTCCTTCGACTGGGCCCCGACGACCGAGAAGTCACGCAGGTGCACCCGCCTGTCGAGTCGCTCCGCGACTCCGGAGCCCAGCCAGGCGCCGGGTGTCTCCTCCACGCTGGCGACGCCGTAGCCCGCGGCACTGGAGTCACCCAGCAGGGCGATCTTGAACGCCGGCCCCGGCCGGCCACGTCCGTACCAGCCGGTCGCCTCGGGAACGCGGCGGTCGGTGGTGCCGATGGCCTTCCGGGCCAGCGTTGCCTCGGCACGGAGCAGGCCGTAGAGCGAGGCGACCAGGAACGAGAGCCCGCCCCCGCCGTAGGCAGCAGCGGCGCCGATCTTGCGTGCCTTCGTCGCTGTCCCCATACCGCAAGCCTACTGAGCGGTAGCGATCAGTTCTGCAGGTGCGCCTTGGCCCGGACGACCGGGTGGTCGCTGATGTTGGCCCGCTGCGCATAGGTGTCGCGCAGGTAGTAGGAGAAGCGGGTCTGTCCGGCGGCGAAGATCCAGTCGATCGTCCACTGCCTCGGGTGCACGCAGGTCATCCGCGGGACGCTGTTCGGCGAGATGGTGAGCTTCTCTGCCGTCATCGGGCAGAACGCCTTCTCGCGGTCGTTGAAGTCACCGGTCAGGAACACCGGGCGACCGCTCCTGCGCAGCTCGATGACCTTGTTGCGCTCGATCTGGATGGCCTTTGCGCGCCAACCGGCATGGTTCCCGCCGATGTTGGCCGGGTTGTGCACGCTGATGAAGTACGCCGTACGCCCGGTCGCCTTCTCGCGCAGCAGCACGGCCGGCACGTGCCGAGTGTTGCCGTTGAAGTAGGGGATGTCGAAGGTCGTGCCCTTGACGAACTCCATCGTCGACTTGCGCCAGATGACGGCGTTCTCGGTGTCCCGCCTCGGGCCGGTGGGGTTCCAGTAGTGCGCACCCCAGGTCTTGGAGTAGCCCCTGGCGACGAAGTAGTCGTACTGCTTCTCCTGGAACTCCTGGGTGCCGACCACGTCGAGCTTGTACCTGTTCATCAACGTCACGGCCCGGTCCAGCCGCGGCTTGTAGGTGGCGAACCGGGAGCTCCGCACCGTGTGGCTGGCGCCGAGGATGTTGAAGGAGGCGACGTTGAAGCCCGTGTTGCCGAACAGCTTGCTGATCGGGGGTGTCTTGCCCACCCAGGTGTTCAGCCAGGTGGAGGGGTTCAGGACCTTGCCGCCGCTCTTGACGGCGAAGTAGATCCCGCAGGGCCCTCCGGCCGTCTTGCGGCCGGCCTTGCCGATCATCTGGCCGGACTGGATGATCTGCCCATCCTTCACGGACGCGCTGACGAGCCGACCCGACGTCGTGACCAGGCCACCGCCGCTGCTGACCACCCGGACGATGCGCTTGCTGTAGGCGTTCGGGTTCGTCTGCACCTGGGCGGTGCCGGGGTGCACCGCGTAGACGCCCCTGGAACAGGGGGTCCTGATCTCGGTGCCGCGCTGGCGGCTCGAGTAGTTCTTCAGGTCCTTGACCGAGCTGGCGCCGATGATCGGGAACATCACGTTCGGCGGCGACACCTTGCGGTACATCGGGTTCTGGCTGGCAGCGCTGCTGCCGCTCGCCATCAGTGTCGAGGAGGCGAGAACACCGAGGGCCAGTGCCACTGTCACCGCCCGAGTCGTGGTCCTGAGTCGGTTCGTGAACATGCGGCGGGGCTCCCTGATGTCGCTAAATAAAGTCCGGTAAAGCGGATCCTGGGAAGTATGCACCAATTTTTGGGTCGTGTGGGGCCGATGTGAAATTTGGTGCTGGTGAAACGCGTGTCGGTGCTTGCAATTCCCGTCGTGGTTCGCCGGTAGGTTTGTCCGCATGAAGTACGCCAACTCGCTGCTCGACCTGATCGGGAACACCCCACTCGTCAAGCTCAACCGCACCGTGGGTGATGCCAGGTCGCTGGTGCTCGCCAAGATCGAGTACCTCAACCCCGGAGGGTCGGTGAAGGACCGGATCGCGATCCGGATGATCGACGCCGCCGAGGCCAGCGGCGAGCTCAAGCCCGGGGGCACGATCGTCGAGCCCACCTCGGGGAACACCGGTGTCGGCCTCGCCCTGGTCGCGCAGCAGCGCGGCTACCACTGCATCTTCGTGTGCCCGGACAAGGTGAGCGAGGACAAGCGCAACGTGCTCAAGTCGTACGGCGCCGAGGTCGTCGTCTGCCCGACCGCGGTGGCGCCGGACCACCCCGACAGCTACTACGCGACCTCTGACCGGCTGATGCGCGAGACCGAGGGCGCCTGGAAGCCCGACCAGTACTCCAACCCCAACAATCCCCGCTCTCACTACGAGCAGACCGGTCCGGAGATCTGGGATCAGACCGACGGCAAGATCACGCACTTCGTCACCGGCATGGGCACCGGGGGCACGATCACCGGCGTCGGTCGCTACCTCAAGGAGCGGAGCGCCGAACGTGGCGGGCCCGCGGTGCAGATCATCGGCGCCGACCCCGCCGGTTCGGTGTACTCCGGCGGCTCGGGCCGGCCCTACCTCGTCGAGGGTGTGGGCGAGGACTTCTGGCCGGACACCTACGACCGCAACATCGCCGACCGGATCATCGAGGTCTCGGACGCCGACTCGTTCTCGATGACCCGGCGTCTGGCCCGTGAGGAAGGGCTGCTCGTCGGGGGCTCCTCCGGCATGGCCGCGTTCGCCGCGATCCAGGTGGCGCAGGAGCTCGAGGCGCAGCCCGACGCGGACGACGCGGTCATCGTCGTACTGCTGCCCGACAGCGGTCGCGGCTACCTGACCAAGGTGTTCAACGACGACTGGCTGGCCAGGTTCGGGTTCATGGCCGGCTCTCCCAGCGAGATGACGATCGGCGAGGTGCTGCACGCGAAGAAGGGCGACATCCCCGCGCTGGTGCACACCCACCCGAGCGAGACGATCGCCGACGCGGTCGCGATCCTGCAGGAGTACGGCGTCTCGCAGATGCCCGTCGTACTCGCCGAGCCGCCTATCATGGCCGCCGAGGTGGCCGGATCGGTCTCCGAGCGGCGACTGTTGGACGCGCTCTACGGCGGCGAGGCGCGGCTTGCCGACCAGGTGCACCAGCACATGGACGAACCGCTGACTGCCGTGGGCGCCGGCGTGGGCGTGGCCGAGGCCGTGGCTGCACTGCGCGACGCCGATGCCCTGCTCGTCCAGGAGGACGGCCGACCGGTCGGTGTGCTCACCCGGCAGGACCTGCTCAGCTTCGTCGGAAGGGACTGACGAGTCCGAAATCGGGCTCGCGCAAGCAAAAAAAGTCCGAAATGCCGGAATCATTTATGTCCCAATTGTCTCGTATCCAGGCCTCCAAACCCGTAGTCTGATCAAGCACACTCAACCTGCGGTTACCCGATCTGTCTGGGTTGAATTTGCGGGTTCCGGGGCGACATGGAATACCTGCGCGAGCGGGTCCCTCCAAAATCCATTAGCCACGGATCCCGAGTGGTGGGGTGGCAACCCAAGGGTCGCCCCACCGCTCACCCCCGAGCGCTCATCGGATGCGCTCCGCAGCCCCCTCGACCGGTCGATCGGGGTGCGCCAGCAGCTGGGTCAGCGTCTCCACGCCGTCCACCAGCCGAGGACCCGGACGAGCGAACGATGCGTTGGCGTCCACCGCCCACACCGGGGTATGGCCCGGCACCACCCCCGAGGACACAAGGTCTTGGGCCAGCGCCGTCGAACCCGGCAGGTCGAAGCCACAGGGTGCACACACGACGACGTCCGGCGGGACCGCGAGTGCCTGGTCCCAGCTCACCCGCACCGACTTCGCTCCCGCCTGACCGATCGTGGGTACGCCGCCCGCCATCGTGACCATCTCCGGCACCCAGTGGCCCGGCGCGAACGGCGGGTCGGTCCACTCGAGCAGCAGCACCCGCGGAGCTGCTCCGCCGGACCGCGCCGCGACCTGCCCCTGGACGGCGTCCAGCCGCGACCTCAGAGAGGCGACCAGGTCGCCTGCCTCGGCCTGGTGACCGGTGGCCGCCCCAAGCAGTGTGATCGAGGCGAGCACCTCCGCGAGGTTGTGCGGGTCGATCGTCAGCACCTCGGCGGTGCACCCCAAATGCGCCAGCGCGTCGTCGACCACGGACACGTCCACCGCGCAGACCGCGCAGAGGTCCTGGGTCACCACGAGGTCCGCGTCCAGGCCGCTCAGGGCGCCCTCGTCGAGGTGGTAGAGGTCCTCGCCCGCGTGCATCGCGGCAGTCACGAACGCGTCGATGCCGGCGGAATCGAGTCCTTCGGGCAACGCGCTGGTCGAGACGATGCGGCGCTCGCGGGCCTCGGGCGGGTGGTCGCACTCGAAGGTCACCCCGACGACGTCGTCACCGGCGCCGATCGCGAACAGGATCTCCGTGGTCGACGGCAGTAGGGAAACGATCCGCATGCGTCGATCGTGTCAGACCCCTCGGGACGGGTAACGTCTGCGCGTGACGATCACGTCGTACCTCACGGTCGCCCACGACGGGTTCGCGGAGATCGAGGAGGACCGTTCCCGCTTCCGCTGCACCCTTGCCCGGGTCAGCGACGAGGAGGGCGCCCGCGCCGTCATCGAGCAGGTGGACCGACAGCACTGGGACGCTCGCCACCACTGCACGGCCATGATCCTCGGACCGGACCGCGGTTACGAGTCGTCCAGCGATGCGGGCGAACCGCCGGGCACGGGTGGCGCCCCGATGCTGGAGCAGCTGCGCGACCGCGAGCTCACGGACGTGGTCGCTGTCGGCTCGCGCTGGTTCGGTGGCGTGTTCTTCGGGACCGGGGAGCTCACCCGGTCGTACGTCGCCGCGACCGTCGCCGCCCTCGACGAGGTCGGCGTGGTCGAGCGCGTGCTGCAGGACCTCTGCGAGGTCGAGGTCGACATCGCTGCCGTGGGCCGCCTCGAGCACGACCTGCGCTCGCGCGGCGCCCGCGTGCTGGGCGTGGACTACACGGGCGAGGCGTTGCTCCGCTTCGCCATCCCGCCGCTGGCCAGGAGCGTGGCCGAGGACATCGTCGACGAGCTGACCTCCGGCGCCGGGCAGCTGCGGGTCATCGGGCAGCGCTGGGTGGACGCCGGCAAGTAGGGCCCGGCTCGCAGGTGCTACTCGGTCTTCTCGACGTCCGGTCGCATGTCGAGCATGACCTTGGAGAGCTGCTTGGAGTCCCAGCCCGGCACGGTGGGGACGAGCTCGCCCATGGAGTCCTTGGTGGCCCAGGCGCAGATCGCGACCTTCTGCCCCTTCGACTGGTAGGCGCAAACGGCCTTGCCGCCACCGTCACCGGCGGGGATCTTGTCGATCTTGAAGCCGTTGGTGGTCGCCTGCTTGCCGAAGGACTTCACGAAGGCGTTGGGGCTCTGCACCTTCTTGAGCTTGGCGCCGAGGAAGACCAGCGCGCCCTCGGGGCCGCGAGCCGTGTCGTCCTGGTTGTAGACGCCCGACTTCACGTAGCTGACGTTCTTGGCCTGGGTCTTGAACTGGCCCTCGGCCGCGGTGAGCTGCTGCTGCAGCTCGGTCTCCTTGGCCTTGTCACGCTTCATCCCGCCAGCGGTGGACGGGATGGTGATGGAGTGCTTCTCATCGCCCTTGGCGAAGACGAAGACCACGAGGAGCACGGCCACGAGTGCAAGCACGACGAGGCCCGCGATGATCCCCACGATCAGCCCGGTGCGCGACTTCTTCGCGGGAGCCGGGGGCGGCGGCGGGGCCGCGTCGACGGCCGTTCCACCCGGCGGGGGCGGGGGAGCCGCACCCTCTCCGGCGCCGGAAGCGACCCCGTCTGAGGGGGGCGTGTTGGGGTCGGTGGGCGGGGAAGTCTGGTCGCTCATCCCCTCAGTGTGCAGACAACGAGCGCTCAGACAAAACTCGCGACGGCCTCGGGTGAGCCGTTTCACGCCACTTCAGCGTGGAACCGGGACCCCCGTGGCCGAGTGGCAGCGGTACCCGAACGGGTTCTTCAGGAGGTACTGCTGGTGCGGGTCCTCGGCGTAGTAGTAGGTCTCGGTGGGCTTGATCTCGGTGGTGATCTGGTCGAGGCCACGCCTGGTGAGCTCGGCCTGATAGCGCTCCGTCACGTGGCGCGCAACCTGCTCCTGCTCGGGCGAGGTGAAGTAGATCGCCGAGCGGTACTGCGTGCCCCGGTCGTTGCCCTGGCGCATGCCCTGGGTGGGGTCGTGCACCTCGTAGAAGGTGGCGACCAGGTCGGCGTAGGAAACCTTCGTGGGGTCGTAGACGACGCGGACTGCCTCGGTGTGACCGGTGCGGCCGCTGCACACCTCCTCGTACGACGGGTTCGGGGTGATGCCGCCGGCGTACCCGACCGAGGTCGACCAGACGCCGGGCACCTGCCAGAAGATCTCCTCGGCTCCCCAGAAGCAGCCGAGCCCGAACAGCGCGACCTCGTAGCCCTCGGGGACCTCGTCGGTCACCAGCGGGGCGTCGAGGGCCTTGTGTCGCTCGGAGAGCTGGAAGGGGCGTTCCGGACGGCCGGGGAGGGCCTTGTCCGGGGTGGGCAGCTCGGTCTTGTCGCGAAGGAACATCGGTCGCCTTTCGTACGGGTCACCCGGCACAACACAGGTCGGGGCCGGCATCTTCCCGCTGTTGGTGCTCCCAGTCTCCGTCAGCGGTGGTCGGCACACCAGCGGTCGCGCCGGCCTCGGGATGCATGGTATCGAAGTGGTACCGTACCCGGATGGCGATGACATTGCGCACCGACTCCGAACTGGAGAACGCCTTGGCCGAGCTGGCAGAGGCAGAAGGAACGTCCAAGCAGGAGGCGATTCGGCGGGCAGTGATCGAGAAGCGTGATCGTGTCCTGCATCGCACTCGCGTGGATGCCATCGCCAGCGACCTGTTGGTCGAGTACGCCGAGGCGCTGGACCGCCTGGGCAAGGCGTGAACCAGCCTGAGGAGATGGAGTTTCTCGACCTCGAGGATCTCGTGCGATTCACCGAGATGCTCGGTGCCGGTCCGGTGCGCGATGTAGGCCTGCTCGACAGTGCAGCGGCGCGCCCGCGATCGAGTGCCTTCGGTCAGGACGCCTACCCGACTCTGGAGCTGAAGGCTGCTGCACTGCTGCACTCCATCTGCAGGAACCATGCGCTCGTCGATGGGAACAAGAGGCTCGCGCTACTCGCGACGGCGGTATTCCTCCGAGCCAACGGAAACCCCTTCAAGCTGACGCAGAACGAGGCGTTCGATCTGGTCATGGAAGTGGCCGAGGGCTCACTGGACCTGCCGGACATCGCTGCCCGACTGCGCTCCGCCGGCGAGTAGCCTCGTTCGGGTGACCCAGGAACATCGCCTCAAGGGGGGCTTCGACACCCGCGCCATCCATGCCGGCTACGAGCCGGACGCCATGACCGGTGCGGTGATCCCACCCATCTATGCCACGTCCACCTACAAGCAGGACGGTGTCGGCGGGATGCGCGGCGGCTACGAGTACAGCCGCTCTGGCAACCCCACACGCACTGCGCTCGAGGGCAACATCGCGTCATTGGAGGAGGGGGAGAAGGGCTTCGCGTTCGCCTCCGGTCTCGCCGCCGAGGACACGTTGCTGCGGGCCATCTGTGTCCCCGGTGACCACGTTGTGATCCCGGACGATGCGTACGGCGGCACCCACCGGCTGATCGACAAGGTGGCCAGCCGCTGGGGGCTCGAGCACAGCGCTGCACCGGTCAGCGACCTTGATGCCGTGCGCGCTTCGATCGTGCCCGAGCGCACGAAGGCGGTGTGGATCGAGACACCGACCAACCCCTTGCTGAACATCGGCGACATCGAGGCGCTGGCCGCGGTCGCCCACGAGGCGGGTGCCCTGCTGGTCGTCGACAACACCTTCGCCTCGCCGTACCTCCAGCAGCCGCTGACGCTCGGGGCCGACGTGGTCGTGCACTCCACCACGAAGTACTGCGGCGGCCACTCGGACGTCGTCGGCGGCGCTCTCGTCGTACGCGACCTCGAGCTCGCCGAGTGGATCGCGTTCCACCACAACTCCATCGGTGCGGTCGCGAGCCCCTTCGACTCCTGGCTGGTGCTGCGCGGGCTGAAGACGCTCGGGGTCCGGATGGACCGGCACTGCGACAACGCGGAGAAGGTCGTGGAGTTCCTGTCCGGCCACGAGGCGGTCACCCAGGTCATCTACCCCGGTCTCGAGGAGCACCCCGGCCATGCGGTCGCAAGCCGCCAGATGAAGAGGTACGGCGGCATCGTGTCCTTCCGGGTCACCGGAGGGGAGCAGCACGCCCTCGACGTGTGTGGAAAGACCGAGGTGTTCACGTTGGGGGAGTCCCTCGGCGGGGTGGAGTCGCTGATCGAGCACCCTGGGCAGATGACCCACGCGAGCGTCTCCGGGACCGACCTCGAGGTGTCCGCGGACCTGATCCGGCTAAGTGTCGGCATCGAGACCGCCGATGACCTGATCGCGGACCTGGACCGGGCCCTGGGATGAGGACGCCGGGATGAGCGAGCCCGACGAGCGGCCTCCTGACGCTCGCTTCACCCTTGCCAACGAGCGCACCCTGCTCGCCTACCAGCGATCGGCGATCGGTCTGATGGCGGCCTCGATCGCCGTCGCGCACTTCTTCGGCGACGAGGTGATGGTCCTGGTCCTGGCCCTTGCCATGCTGGCGACGGGGGCGTTCGCCGCGGTGGGCGGCTACGCCCGCTATCGCCAGGTCGACGCCGCGCTCCGCCAGGGCCGCACGATCTCCAGCGGTTCCGCAGCCCACCTGGTCAGCCTGGCCGTGCTGCTGTGCCTCCTCCTCGCGGGCTTCTACGTCGTGACGCAGGCCGCCTGACCCGTGGTGGCTTCCGGGGTCATCTGCGTCGACGTCGGCTCCACCTTCACCAAGGCCGCCCTCGTCGACGGGGAGACCGGTGTGCTGCTGGCGACGGCCGCCCACCCGACGACGATCCCGGACCGCGACGGGAGGGGTGACGTGCTCGACGGGATCGACGCCTGCCGGGCGGAGCTGGCGCGAGTGCACCCGGCGGCGGAGGACGCCGAGGTGCTCGCCTGCTCGTCTGCGGGGGGTGGGCTGCGGATCGCGGTGGTGGGCAACGAGGAGCTGGTCACCGCAGAGGCGGGACGCCGGGTGGCGCTCTCCAGCGGCGGCAAGGTGGTTGCGGTGCTCGGGCGGACCTCCAACAAGTCGGCCTTTCTCGACCTGGCAACGACGGCGCGGCCGGACGTCGTACTTCTGACCGGTGGCACCGACGGCGGCGACGAGGACGGCATCCTGTCGGGCGCGCGCCGGATCGCCGCGAGTGGCTGGCACGGCCCGGTCGTCGTGGCCGGCAACGCGTCGGCGGAGGCCGACGTCCGTGACGCGTTGGGCGACCTGCCGGTCGTGGTCGCCGACAACGTGGTCCCCAGGATCGGGGTGCTCCACCCGGAGCCGGCTCGGCGGGCCATCCGCGAGATGTTCCTGGCCCACGTGATCGGTGGCAAGCACCTGAGCAAGCGTGCGGACTTCACGTCGATGGTGCGCGGCGCGACACCCGACCTGGTGCTCACCGGCGTCGAGGTCCTGGCCGCGGAGCTGGGCCGGGACCCCTCGACCGGGCGCGGCATGCGCGGGGTCGTGGTCGTCGACATCGGCGGCGCCACCACCGACGTGCACTCGGTGGTGGAGCTCGACCCCGAGGACGCAGGCCTTTCCCGTGAGGTGGTGGCGAGCACCCCGGTCACCCGGACCGTCGAGGGTGACCTCGGCATGCGGTGGAGCGCGCTGAGCACCTGGGAGGCCGGCCGCGACGCGGGGCTGCTCGGGGATGACCTCCGGCCCGCCGCCGTACGACGAGCCGCTGAGCCGTCGTTCCTGCCGGAGACCGAGGCCGAGCGCCAGGAGGACGAGCAGATCGCCACGACTGCAGCCACCATCGCGATGCGTCGCCACGCGGGCCGCTCGCGGGTCGTCGTCCACCCGGCCTCAGGCTCGGGAGACGGCGCACGGGTCGTCGAGCGCTCCGGCAAGGACCTCCGCGAGGTCGACCTGCTCGTCGGCTCGGGAGGAGTGCTGCGGCACCTGGCCCCCGAGGCTGCGCACCGGATCCTGGACGCCTTCACCGGAGTGTCGCCCGAGGCATGGCAGCAGCCGGAGCACCCGAGGGTCGTGGTCGACGGCGACTACGTGCTGGCAGCGGTCGGTCTGCTGGCCGAGCGTCGTCCCGCTGCAGCGGCGGCACTGGCACGTAGCCTGTCGCAGTGCGCCGAAACCCACGAGAGCTGATCAGCAACTACCGGACCCGCTCCCGTTCACCTGAGTCGCAACCGGGGGACCCGACCGAGACCGAGAGCAACGAGCTGCGTCAGCGCATCAGTCAGCAGTGGGCCGAGGTGCGCGCCGCGCGGCGGACGATGGCCCCGGAGCCCCAGATCGCCACGGGCCCGTCGAACTTCAAGCCCGGGCAGGTGCCCTACGGCGTGGACCTCGCGGCGGCCTGGGCCTGGCGCTTCGCGGCCATCTGCCTCGCCACGGCCATCATCCTGTGGCTGCTCAACCTCTTCCTCGTGGTCGTGCTTCCACTTGTCATCGCGCTGTTCATCGCAGCGCTGACGACCCCGGTCCTCGGCTGGCTGCAGCGAATCGGCCTCCCGCGCAAGCTCGCCGCCCTGCTGATCGTGATCTTCGGGGTCGCGTTCATCGCCCTGATGGTGACCTTCGTCGGCAACCAGGTCTCACAGGGGATCGGGGACCTCTCCAAGCAGGTCACCGACGGCATCGTCCAGATCCGCGACTGGCTGCGCACGGGACCGCTCAACATCACCGACTCCCAGATCAGCGAAGGCCTGGACAAGGCCGAGGACGAGATCGCCAAGCTGGGCGACAACGTGGTCGGCCGGCTCAGCGAGGTGGGCACCGCTGTCGGGCACGTGGTGGCGGGCTTCTTCATCGTGCTGTTCGCGACCTTCTTCTTCCTTGCCGACGGCCCGGTCATCTGGGCCTGGCTGGTGCGGCTGTTCCCGCGGGCCGGGCGCCTGCAGGCCGACTCCTCGGGTCGGGTCGCCTGGGAGTCGATGACCCAGTTCGTCCGCGCGACCGTCCTGGTGGCGGCGGTCGACGCGATCGGCATCATGATCTGGGCGGCCGTGCTCGGTGTGCCGTTCGTGGGCGCGCTCGGCGTGCTGGTCTTCATCGGCGCGTTCGTGCCACTCATCGGCGCGACCGTCTCGGGCGCGGTGGCGATCCTGGTGGCCCTCGTCGCTCAGGGTCCGTTCACGGCGCTGCTGATGCTCGTCGGCGTGCTCGTCGTACAGCAGCTCGAGGCGCACGTGCTGCAGCCCTTCCTGATGGGCCGCTTCGTCTCCTTGCACCCGCTCGGCGTGATCGTCGCCCTCGCCCTGGGCGTGATCGTCGCCGGGATCCCGGGGGCGCTGATCGCGGTGCCGCTGGCGGCGTCACTCAACGCCGTGGTGCAGCACCTCGCCAACTACACCGAGGTGGGCGAGGATCCGGAGGATGCCTCGGAGGACGATCCGGACACCCTGCCGGCCGGGGTCTCCGGCGAGGACGTTGCCGACGCCGACGACAGCGGGACCTCGGGGCCCTCGAGCTCCACCGACCCCTCTGGCTCCTCCACGTCCTGACGGGTGCCCAGCGGCACCTCCTTGATGAACAGCGCCAGGACGCCGGCGAGCAGCACGATCGGTACGGCGGTCAGGAACATCTCCTCGAGCGAGCGGCTGAACGCCTCCTGCACCAGCCGGCGTACGGCCGTCGGCAGCTCCTTGATCGCGTCGGTGTTGTTGGTGTCGACCTTCGCCCCGGCGGAGGCGCCCCCCGGCAGCACCTCCGCCAGGTGGACGCTCAGGCGGCTGGTCAGGATGGCTCCGAAGAGGGCCGCGCCGAACGACCCGCCCATCTGCCGGAAGAACGCGACCGAGCTGGTGGCGACGCCCATGTCGGAGCGGTCCACGGCGTTCTGCACGACGACCACCACCACCTGCAGGGAGAGGCCCAGGCCGAGGCCGAAGACGTACATCGACAGCGCGGCGAACCAGTAGGGACTGTCCACATCGAGTCGTGAGAGCAGCAGCAGCGCGGTTGCGACCAGCGCTGCGCCGGCCGGCGGGAAGTAGCGGTAGCGCCCGGTGCGCGACATGATCTGGCCAGCCGTCAGCGAGGTCGTGAAGATGCCGACGATCATCGGGAGCATGGCCAGCCCGGAGCGCGTCGGCGACATGTTGCCGACGACCTGCAGATAGACCGGCATGAAGATCATCGAGCCGAACATCGCGATGCCGATCAGGAAGCCGAAGGCGTTGGCGAGCGAGAAGATCGAGTTGCGGAACAGCCGCATCGGGATGATCGGCTCGGTCGCGCGGAGCTCGATGAACACGAACACCACCGCGAGCACCAGGCCACCGATCAGCAGCAGCAGGCCGAGGCTGTCGTCCCAGCCGCGTTCGGGGCCGGCCCATGCCGTGTAGAGCAGGATCGAGGTCACCGAGGCGACGATCACCGCGGCACCGAGGTAGTCGATGCTGTGGTCGCGGCGTACGTGCTGCATCTTCAGGGCCGCGCTGGTGATCACCAGGGCGACGAGGCCAAGGGGGATGTTGATGAAGAAGATCCACTCCCAGCCCGGGCCGTCGGCGAAGAAGCCGCCGAGGACAGGCCCCAGCACGGAGGAGACACCGAAGGTGAACGCGAAGTACGCCTGGTAGCGACCGCGCTCGCGGGGCGGGATGATGTCGCCGACCGTGGCCAGCGCCAGGGCCATCAGCCCACCGCCACCGAGCCCCTGGACCAGCCGGAAGGCGATCAGCTGGTCGATGTTCTGGGAGAAGCCCGAGGCGAGCGACCCGGCCATGAACACCAGGATCGCGATCTGGAACAGCAGCTTGCGGCCGTAGAGGTCGGAGATCTTCCCCCACAGCGGCGTCGAGGCTGTCGAGGCCAGCAGGTAGGCCGTGACCACCCAGGAGAGCTTGCTGAACCCGCCGAGGTCGCTGGTGATCCGGGGGAGCGCGGTGCCGACGATGCTCTGGTCGAGGGCCGCGAGGAACATGCCGACCATCAGCCCCGACATCACCACCAGGATCTGGCGATGGGAGAGGTAGCCCTCGGCGTCCGGTGTCACCCAGCGAGTCTGCCTCGGGTGGTTGCGTTGGGCAACCGCCTCTGGAGTGAGTGCGCTCACCCAGGGGGCAGCAGCCTCCTAGTCTGGATCATGACCGTCTCGCTCGCTGACATCGAGGCCGTCGCGGAGCTCGTCGCCGACGCCGCGATCCTCACGCCGATGGAGGAGTCGCGGTGGCTCCAGGCGATCGTGGGCGGTCCGGTCCTGCTCAAGTGCGAGAACCTGCAGCGCACCGGGTCGTTCAAAATTCGGGGCGCCTACGTCCGGCTGTCGCGGCTGAGCGATGCGGAGCGCGCGAGGGGGGTGGTCGCTGCGTCGGCGGGCAACCACGCGCAAGGCGTGGCGCTGGCCGCACAGATGCTGGGCATCAAGTCAACGGTCTTCATGCCCGAGGGGGCACCGATCCCGAAGGTCAACGCCACCTTGGGGTACGGCGCCGAGGTCCGTTTCTACGGCGAGTACCTCACCCAGGCCCTGGTCGCCGCCCAGGCATTCGCCGACGAGACCGGCGCCGTGCTGATCCACCCGTTCGACCACACCGACATCGTCGCCGGGCAAGGCACCGCCGGACTGGAGATCCTGCAGCAGGCTCCTGAGGCCGCCACCGTGCTCGTCCCCACGGGAGGCGGCGGGTTGATTGCGGGGATCGCCACCGCGATCAAGGGGTTGCGACCGGACGTGCGCGTCGTCGGCGTGCAGGCGGAAGAGGCAGCGGCCTACCCCGAGTCGCTGCGCCGCGGTCTGCCGCATGCCGTCGAGCGGATGACCACGATGGCCGACGGCATCGCCGTGGCTTGCCCAGGTGACGTGCCGTTCGCGTCGATCCAGAAGTACGTCGACGACATCGTCACTGTCTCGGAGGACTCGATCTCGCGAGCGCTGGTGATGCTGCTCGAGCGGGCGAAGATGGTCGTGGAGCCCGCGGGTGCGACTGCGGTGGCCGCCGTACTCGACCAGCCGAAGGAGTTCGCCACGCCGGTCGTCGCCGTACTCTCCGGGGGCAACGTCGACCCCCTGCTGCTCGGCAAGCTGATCAGGCACGGCCTCGCGTCGGGTGGTCGCTACATGAGCCTCATCGTGCACATCCCGGACCGGCCCGGAGGGCTGGCACAGCTGCTCGCCGAGCTCGCCGAGGCAGGCGCCAACGTGTTGGAGGTGGCGCACGACCGCACCACCACCACGCTCAACGTCGGCGAGGTGGAGGTTCGGCTGCAGCTGGAGACCCGTGGCCTGCCGCACGCAGAGGGCGTGCTGACGCGGCTACGCGAGCACGGCTACCACGTCATCGAGTAGCAGTCGTCGAGCGCGAGCTCATGCCGTGTAGGGCACGGCCTCCAGGATCTTGACCTCGACGGTCTTACCCAAGGGCGTCTCGTAGGCGACGGTGTCGCCGGTGCGTGAGCCGATGATCGCCTGGCCCAGCGGGGACTGCGGCGAGAAGACGTCGATCTCGATGCCTTCACCGGCCATCTCGCGGGCCCCCAGCAGGAACTCCTGGGAGAGGCCGCCGACGTCCGCCGTCACCTTCATGCCCGGCTCGACGACGCCGTCGTCGGCAGGGGTCTCGCCCACCTCGGCGCGCTCGAGCATGTCGACGAGCTGCCGGATCCTGCCGTCGATCTTGCCGAGCTCCTCGCGGGCGGCGTGGTAGCCGCCGTTCTCCTTGAGGTCGCCCTCGTCGCGGGCGTCGCTGACCTTCTTCACGACCTCGGTGCGTCCGGCGCCGCGAAGGTGCTCGAGCTCGGCAGTCAGCTGCTCGAACTTGGCCTGGGTAAGCCAGACGACATCGCCTTGGGTCGGCTCGGTCATGTGGTTTCTCCTGAGATCGTTTGTCCGTTTGGGCAAGTAGATGATGTTACCAACGAGACTGCTGACGGAAGAATCGTCCGTTTGCCCACCGGACCGGCGCAGGTCAGCGGGGGCGGGACTGGTCGGGGCTGGTGCAGCCGATCAGCTCCACCGAGGTGGCCTCCCGCTCGGTGCGCACGGCCACGTCGTGGTTGGACGCACCGCCGCGGCCGGCGACCTCGAAGTTCAGCTCGCCGACCACCGTGTGGTCCTCGCCGAACGCGCGGACCAGGCAGTTCGCCGTGACGTCGTCCGACCGGGCGTCGACGACCACGGTGGCCTCCACCGAGTGGCGGTCGACGACGTCGAAGGACTTCAGGTTGGACTGCACGTCCGGGGTGCTCTGGGACCAGCCGGCCCAGGCGAGCCAGGCGAGGGCGAGGATCCCGACCACGCCGGAGACGATGATGACCGTACGGCGACGGCGCGGGCTCTGACCGCCGTAGCGGCCCGCCAAGGGGTCGGTCCGGACTTCGCTCACACCCCCAACTCTCTCATCCCTAGGATGACGCCATGCTCCGCCTGATGCATGTGCACGCCCACCCGGACGACGAGTCCAGCAAGGGCGCCGCCTCGACCGCGAAGTACGTCGCCGAAGGTGTCGACGTGCACGTGGTGACCTGCACGGGTGGCGAGCGCGGGTCGATCCTGAACCCGAAGATGGAGCGCCCCGAGGTGCTCGCCAACATGAGCGAGGTCCGCCGCCAGGAGATGGATGCGGCGCGCGAGATCCTCGGCGTACGGCAGGACTGGCTGGGGTTCGTGGACTCGGGTTGGCCGGACGGCGACCCCAAGCCGCCACTGCCGGAGGGGTGCTTCGGGCTGATGGACCCGCAGGTCGCGGCCGAGCCGCTCGTGCGGTTGATCAGGAGCTTCCGGCCGCACGTGCTGACGACGTACGACGAGAACGGTGGCTACCCGCACCCCGACCACATCCAGTGCCACAACGTGTCGGTGGCTGCCTTCGAGGCGGCCGGCGACCCGTCCCGGTTCCCGGAGGCCGGCGAGCCCTGGCAGCCCCTGAAGCTCTACTACCACCACGGTTTCAACCGTCCGCGCACCCAGGCCCTGCACGACGAGATGGTCCGGCGCGGCATGGAGTCGCCGTACGCCGAACGGCTGGCCGAGTGGAAGGTCGACCCGGCGCACGACGCCCGGATCACCACCAAGGTCCCGTGTGCGGAGTACTTCCCGATCAGGGACCAGGCGCTGCTCGCCCACGCCACCCAGATCGACCCTGATGGGCCCTGGTTCAGCTGTCCGCTCGACGTGCACCAGCAGGCATGGCCGACCGAGGACTACGAGCTGGCGCGGTCGTTCGTCGACACCGAGCTGCCGGAGGACGACCTGTTCGCGGGGATCCGCGGCCGGGCCGACCTTGACACCTGAGGCAACCGGTCGCCTGAGACAATGAGGGCATGACCTTCCTGACCCTGCTGACCGATGTCTGGGTGCCGGCGCTCGTCTCGGGCGCCGACAAGGTCCCTGCCCCCGAGGACGTCAAGGCCGGCTGGGTTGCGTTCGCGGTCTTCATCGCGCTGGCGGTCGCCGTCGTCTTCCTCGGGATCAGCATGAACCGGCACCTGCGCAAGACCCGGGACAACGCCGATCTCGGCGTCTTCGGGCCCACCGACAAGGAGCCCGAGAACCACTCCTGACGGCCGGCTGTCTCGTTCAGCTGGGGCGGTCCGGTCGGCGTACGTGCACCAGGACGTCCCACGCGGTGCCCTCGGAGCCGTGCTCGTCGACACCTTGCACGACGCGAGCCACCCGCTCGGCCCGGACCACCTCCAGGGCCTCGTCCCCGAGGTCGTCCAGCACGTCCGCGGCTGTGTAGAGCACCGTCGGGTCCGGCGGTCCGCCGGTGCCCTCGGTCAGGTTGGTCGTGTCGTGGCCGATCACGAACAGGTGCCCGCCGGGCGCGAGGGCTGCGAAGGCGCGGCGCATCACGGTTGTCCGCTCCGCGGCGGGGACGTGCAGGTAGGCGATCACCACCAGGTCGAGGCCAGCGGGTAGAGGTGTGCCCAGTGCGTCGCCGACCTGCCAGTCGATCTGGTTCGCCGGCTGATCGGGCAGCTGGTCGGCCAGCCGGCGGCCCTTCTCGATCGCGACGGGGGAGAAGTCCATCGCGGTGACCTGCCAGCCGAGCCCGGCCAGCCAGCGGGCGTTCCGCCCCTCCCCGCACGCCAGGTCGAGCGCGCGGCCCGGCGGAAGGTCGGCGAGCGCCTGCTCGACGAACTGGTTGGGTCCGGCCGACCACACCAGCTCGGCCTCGGCGTACCTCTCGTCCCAGCTGGCTGCGTCCACGAGGTCAGGCCTCCTTGGACTCCTGCGCGGCGAGCTGGCGGCGTACGTCGTCCATGTCGAGGTCGCGCACGGCCTTGATCAGCTGGTCGAGCGCGGCGGGAGGCAGCGCGCCCGGCTGTGAGAAGACGAGGATGCCCTCCCGGAAGACCATCAGCGTCGGGATCGAGGAGACCTGGGCAGCCGCGGAGAGTGCGTGCTGCTCCTCGGTGTTGACCGAGCCGAAGGTCAGGTCGGGGTTGGCCTCCGAGGCAGCCTCGTAGGTCGGCGCGAACTGGCGGCAGGGGCCGCACCAGCTCGCCCAGAAGTCGACGAAGAGGGTGTCGTTCTCCTCGACGCTCTGCTCGAAGTTCTCACCCGTCAGCTCGATGGTGGCCATGGGTCAACGGTACGGGCTGGCCGGTGGGGGAGCATCCCCCGAGGGAACTCGGCTGACACTGCGCCTACTTGGGTGGCAACGAGCGTGCGTACTTCAGGCCGACCTCGACCCAGCGACGCAGCTGCTCTTCGGAGCTGACTGCGGACGGGTCGACCAGGAGCCAGCCGTTGAGCTCTCGGCCGCGCATCTCGAAACGCGTCGACCCCGTCCTCGGTGACCAACGAGTCCGTCTCGGCCGGGTCGACCCGAACCATCAGCCCGTCCTGGCCGCTTGCAGCGACGGCCATGTTCCCGTTGAGCAGGAACGCCAACCCGCCGAACATCTTTCGCTCGGTCACGCCGTCGTGGTCCGGGATCGAGTCGCGGATGCGGTCCGCGAGGTCTTCGTCGTACGCCATGGTTCAGATTCCCACAGGCGTGTGACACCACTCGACCACCGGTGGTTGGGGCCTGCCAGTTACGGGCACGCGGGTCAGGACCCGCCTCCTCCGCCGTCGAAGCCGCCGCCCCCGTCGAAGCCACCACCGTCGTAGCCACCGCCCCCGTAGCCTCCGCCACCGAAGTCTCCTCCGTGTCCGCCGAGGCTGACCGCCGGCTGGTGGAGCCACAGCAGCACTGCGGAGCTCGCGAAGTAGCCCTCGCTGTACGGCTGGTAGGCAGCGCCTGCCGACCAGTAAGGGACCATGCGCGAGCCGATCTGGACCTTGCGCACCTCCGGCTTCTCGCGGTTCGCCACTCGTTCGGCGTCCTGGGCGCACGCCGGAACCTTCCGGGTGCCGTAGCCCGGCTGCGTCCACACCACGTCCCTGACCGAGGGTCCGTGCTGCGGGTTGAAGAAGCAGGCGACCCGGAGCTCCGGCACGGGTCGGCCGGCAACCCGTGCCTGCACGCACGCGAGTGCATAGCGGCCGGAGGACAGCGTGTCGACGATCTTGCTGATCTCGTCAGCACTCTTGATGCGTGGGACTGCGCGCTGCGCTGACTCGTAGGAGTCCAGCGCCTTCTGGTACTCGACCCGGGTGCCCTCGTCGAGCTCGTGCTCCCCGACCTCGCGGTCCAGCCGCTGCAGCTGCTCACCCAGAAAGGTGACGTCCTCGTCGGCAAGACGACGTACGCCCTCGAGCTCCTCCGCCTGCCTACGCCGCAATGCCTGGTGATCGCGCCACTTCACGGCTCCCCATCCGCCGCCACCAACGACAAGGGCCAGCAGTAGCCATTCCATGGCGTCACCTCGTGGATGGGTCCGATAATCAAGCGTCACTCCGAGCCCTGGGGGTGTCAAGCAGGCCCGAAATGTCCTCCAGCAGGGCGATGTCGGCCGCGGCGAATGCTCTAGTCCAGCGCCCTGTCGTACTCGGGTCGAGCAGCGAGCGAAGCGAGCGGACAGACGAGACCAGGTTCCGTACGCCGGAGGGCAGCCGCGGACCCCGGTGGTCGAGCAGCGAGCGAAGCGAGCGGTCAGACGAGACCAAGTCCGTGTTGGTGCAGCTACTCGTCCGGGGGATCGGCCCCAGGATGTCGCCTGTCACGGCTGACGTCGAGGGTGCCGTGGTGGTCGCGGAGGAACTGGTAGCCGTGCGGGCTCGACCACAGGAGCGATCCGGGTTCGAGCATCGTGTAGGTCCACGACGAGTGGGTCTTCAACCGATGGTGCCGTCGGCACAGTGGTGCGATGTTGTCGCTGGAGGTGGTGCCGCCGTCTGCGTAGGGGATGACGTGGTCGGCGTCAGCCTTGCGCGCTGATCGGGTGCACCAGGGGAACACGCAGGTGTGGTCACGCAGCACGGTCTGCTCGCGGAGCCGGGCGGGGACTTCGTAGCCCTCGACGTGGATGTGCTCGTTGAGGTCGATCACCGGCTTGACGATGACCTGCGCGTCCGGGTTGGCGCACCAGGTGCGGATCTGGTCGGCGGTGACCACCTGGCGCTGGTTCTCCACCCGAGCCAGCTCGAGGCCGGTGCTGGTGCCGGTGATCGCTGCCTCGGAGAGGTGCACGTAGAGCACCACCTGCCGCGGCTTCGGCCCCTTCCTCGGCGTAGTGGTCTCGTCTGTCCGCTCGCTGCGCTCGCTGCTCGACCACCCTGTGGGCGCTGCTTCGCCCGTGCTTCTGTGAGGTCGAGGGCGAGCTGGTTGCGGGCGATCTGGCCGGCGGCCTGGGAGCGGCGTACGTCGAGGGACTCGGGCGACCCCAGCGACTTGAGGGTCTCGGCTCCTTGGGAGACAGCAGCGTCGAGGTCGAGGGCGTCGGCGAGGTCGAGCTCGCCGGTGATCTGGCTGGTGCCGTTGAAGGAGACCTGCTGGTGCTCGATCGTGAAGTGCCTGTCCGTCAGCGGCCTTGGCGGCGTCTTCGGCGGCTCGGTCGGGCATGAACCGGGCGATCGCCTCGGCGACCAGCCGCTCCAGCGCGGCGATCCCGATGCGGTGCGCGAACGGCGCGACCTGGGCGTCCACGAACGCTGCCGCTTCCAGGGACAACCCGAGGGTGGCTTCCGCGATCCGGCGGGCCCGCCAGGGCTCCAGGTCGCCGCACTGCACCCGGGCCCACACCCGCGGAAGCCGGTACTTCAGCTCCACCGCGTCCGCGACCACGCTCCTGCCGGCGTCGGTGGAGCGGCCGATGGCGAGGGCGAACTCCGCGATGCAGAACTCCGAGACCAGCGGTGCTCCTTCGCCGGCGATCGGGATGCCGGTGTCACCGGCGGGGTGATCCAGGTGGCCTCTTCCCCGATGGACTCCGGTGGGTGCTGCTCGGCCCAGGTCACCGCCGCGGTCAGCAGGACCGCGTCCGCGTGGGTGGCGGCGGCCCGTGCCTCGCGTGCGACCCGCAGGACGTCACTCGGGGAGTCGAGTGCTCCGGGAGTGATCGCTGGGGTCGATGTCATGGGTCAATTCAAGCAGCGACCACTGACAGAAACTGTCGAGATTCGCCTGCTGTGGAAGGGAATTCTCGTTTTCCTTCCATGCGGTTCGGTGGTCCCGGTTGGCATTTCGGCGTACGGCCCTTGGTCTCGTCTGTCCGCTCGCTTCGCTCGCTGCTCGACCACCGGTGGTTGCGGTCCCGCCCTCGGCGTACGGCCCTTGGTCTCGTCTGTCCGCTCGCTTCGCTCGCTGCTCGACCACCGGTGGTTGCGGCCGTCGGCCGGCGTACGGATGTGGTTTCGAGACGCTCGCTTCGCTCGCTCCTCAACCACCTGCGGCGCTCGCTGCTCGACCACCGGATGCAGAGGCTCCGGGTGGGTGTGGGCGGCGGGTTGGGGTAAGGAGGAGGCATGCCTAACCGTTTGGCCAGTGCCACCTCGCCGTATCTGCTCCAGCACAAGGACAACCCTGTGGACTGGTGGGAGTGGAGTGAGGAGGCCTTCGCGGAGGCGCGGGAGCGGAACGTGCCGGTCCTGCTGAGCGTGGGGTACGCCGCCTGCCACTGGTGTCACGTGATGGCGCACGAGTCCTTCGAGGACGAGGCGACGGCGGCGTACATGAACGAGCACTACGTGAACATCAAGGTCGATCGTGAGGAACGACCGGATGTCGACGCGGTCTACATGCAGGCGACGGTCGCGCTCACCGGGCAGGGTGGCTGGCCGATGACCTGCGTGCTCGATCACGAGGGCAGCCCGTTCTTCGCCGGCACCTACTTCCCCGACCAGCCGCGGCACGGGCAGCCCAGCTTCCGTCAGCTGCTGGAGGCGATCCACGACGCCTGGACGAACCGCTCCAGTGAGGTGGCAGAGGCCTCGACCCGCATCCGCGACGCCCTGGCCCGGTCCGTCGAGCTGACAGGTGGGTCGGCGTTCGACCGCGAGGCGCTCGATGACGCGGTCGCGCGACTCGAACGCGACTTCGACGCGGAGTTCGGTGGGTTCGGGCAAGCGCCGAAGTTCCCGCCGTCGATGGTCCTCGAGTTCCTGCTGCGGGTCTCGACGAGCGCGACCACCAGCAAGGGTGCCGAGGCGACGAACATGGTCGGCAGGACACTCGCCTCCATGGCGGCCGGCGGCATCCATGACCAGCTCGCCGGTGGGTTCGCCCGTTACGGCGTCGACCGCGCGTGGGTGGTTCCGCACTTCGAGAAGATGCTGTACGACAACGGGCAGCTTCTGTCGGTCTACGCGCGCTGGGCTCTGCTCAACGACGACGAGGGCGCGGCCCGGGTCGCTCGTGGCATCGCCGACTTCCTGATCTCCGAGCTTGGCACCGAGGAGGGTGCCTTCGCCTCCGCGCTGGATGCGGACTCCGAGGGCGAGGAGGGCACGTTCTATGTCTGGACGCAGGCGCAGCTGGTCGACGTACTCGGTCCCGACGACGGCGCCTGGGCAGCCGGGCTGCTGACCGTCACCGAGCGCGGGACCTTCGAGGGCGGCACCTCGACCCTGCAGCTGCGCGAACAGCCGGACGATCGGGAGCGTTGGGAGGCCTGTCGCGAGCGGCTCCTGGCGGCGCGAGGCATGAGGGTGCGCCCCGACCGCGACGACAAGGTGGTGGCTGCCTGGAACGGCTTGGCGATCAGCGGACTTGTGGACGCCGGCACCGCTGCTCGGGATCCCGTCGTACATCGAAGCCGCGGTGCGCTGTGGTGAGTTCCTGGTGGCCAAGCATCTCGAGGACGGCCGACTGCTGCGGGTCTCGCGCGGGGGCGTCGCCGGGTCGCACGCCGGCGTGCTCGAGGACTACGGGTGCGTCGCCACGGGATTCCTGGCGCTCGCGTGTGCCACCGGCGACGGCGCCTGGGTGGACCGCGCCGGCGCCCTGCTCGACACGGTGCTCGCGCACTTCGCGGCCGAGGACGGCGGCTTCCACGACACCGCCGACGACGCGGAGGCGCTGATGGTGCGGCCGCGCGACCCGTCGGACAATGCCAGTCCGAGCGGGCACTCGTCGCTGGTGCATGCGCTGCTCTCATACGCCGCACTCACCGGATTGGGTCACCACCGCGACGTTGCCGAGCGCGCATTGCTCGTCTCTCGCCGGATCGCCGACTCCTCGCCACGGTTCGCGGGCTGGTCACTAGCGGCGGCCGAGACCGCGCTGGGTGGTCCGGTCGAAGTCGCCGTGGTCGGGCCGCCCGGCACGGATCGCGATGCACTCGAGCACGCCGCCCGTCAGCACGCCCCTGGAGGCGCAGTCGTGGTGGCCGCGGAGCCGGGCCGGAGCACGATCCCGCTGATGGCCGACCGGGATCTGGTCGACGGCCGCCCGGCGGCGTACGTCTGCCGCAACCTGGTCTGCCGGCGCCCGGTCACCTCGGTCGACGACCTGACCGCGACGCTGAAGCAGGCCTAGCGCAGCTGGTACGTCGCAATGCTCGCCGCCACGTAGTGGCAGATGAACGCGGCGATGGTGAAGAGGTGGAACACCTCGTGGAAGCCGAACCACGTCGGGAACGGGTTCGGCCAGCGCAGGGCATAGACCAGACCGCCGAGGGTGTAGAGCCCACCACCGACGGCGATCAGGGTGATCACGGCGGGGCCAGCCGCAGCAAAGTCGTTGGCGTAGAAGATCGCCACCCAACCGAGGGCGAAGTAGATCGGCGTGTAGATCCACCGCGGTGCGTCGGTCCAGAAGACCCGGAACACCACCCCGAGGATGGCGCCCGTCCACACGATCGCGAGCAGTGCCACGCGGGCAGTCCCCTCGAGCAGGATCAGCGTGAACGGGGTGTAGGAGCCGGCGATCAACAGGTAGATGTTGGAGTGGTCGAACCGGCGCAGGAAGGCCCACGAACGCTCCGACCAGTTGCCGCGGTGGTAGATGGCCGAGACCGTGAACAGCAGTAGTGCGGTGAACGCGAAGATCGCCGACCCGACCCGGGTGGTCAGCGTCGGGGAGAGAACGATGAGAACGATGCCCGCCGCGAGGGCCAGGGGAGTGGTGGCCGCGTGCAGCCATCCGCGCAGGTGGGGCTTGACCTCGTCCTTGACGTAGCGGACCTTCTGGCGGACGTTGTCGGCAGCCTCGTGTGCGTTCTCGCTGACCTGGTGACCCTTTCCTACCTCGCTGACCCGATGCGTGAGGTCATGAGGACGGTGGGCAGCCATGGCCACGAATCTACCGGCCTGTCCCCACGCCGTACGCCGAACGAGTGCGGCATCACAAGGGTCGCCCCCCGGTACAGTCACTCGCGTGGTGGACTGGAAGCGAGGGCTCCGCCGGGTGCTCTATCCGGCGTACGAAGCACGGGTCTACCGCCGTCTTCCCACCGAGCGGCTCCCCAAGCACGTCGGGGTGATGCTGGACGGCAACCGGCGGTGGGCCAAGGCGGTCGGCGCCGACACAGCCCAGGGTCATCGCGCGGGTGCCGCCAACATCGAGCCCATGCTCGGCTGGTGCGAGGAGATCGGCGTCGAGGTGGTCACCTTGTGGCTGCTCTCCACCGACAACCTCAACCGTCCGTCCAAGGAGCTCGAGCCCCTGCTCGGCATCATCATCGACGCCGTCGAGACGCTGGCCGAGCAAGGCCGTTGGCGGCTGCACCCCGTAGGTGCCCTCGACCTGCTTCCCGCCAAGATCGCGGAGCGGCTCAAGGTGGCCGCGGAGTCGACCGCTGACGTCGACGGCATGCTGGTGAACATCGCTGTCGGGTACGGCGGGCGCCGCGAGATCGCGGACGCCGTACGCGCGCTGCTCAACGAGCACGCCGGCAAGGGGACCACCCTCGAGGAGCTGGCGGAGGTCCTCGACGTCGAGCACATCGCCGAGCACCTCTACACCAAGGGGCAGCCCGATCCCGACCTGGTGATCCGCACCAGCGGAGAGCAGCGGCTCGGTGGTTTCCTGCTCTGGCAGAGCGCCCAGAGCGAGTTCTACTTCTGCGAGGCCTATTGGCCCGACTTCCGGCGGGTCGACTTCCTCCGGGCCGTCCGGGCGTACGCCGAGCGCGAGCGCAGATTCGGCGCCTAGGGCAGTTTCGGCCTTTGGCCGAATGGCGTGTCGAGCCAGAAGAGCCCATCGCCGGACGTACGTTTCGGATGTCGGCCTCGAACAGGCCGTACCAGGAGGGCGAAGCTCGTGAGAGATCACGACCACTGCACCACCGGAGGTCAGCACTCAGACTCCCGGCGCCAGTCCCGGTCCGAGCACACCAGCTAGCGGACCGGGGCGCAGGAGTGCGCGCACCGGTCACAAGGGGAACCCGTGGCATCAGCGAAGCGCACGCCCGTCAAGTCGCCGGCCCAGGACCAGGCCCAGGGCCCACTCGCAGGTGCCGCGCCCACGCGCCGTACCTACGTCCTGGACACCTCGGTCCTGCTGGCCGACCCGGGGGCGTTGAAACGGTTCGAGGAGCACGAGGTCGTGCTCCCGGTGGTGGTCATCACCGAGCTCGAGGGAAAGCGGCACCACCCCGAGCTCGGTTACTTCGCCCGTTCCGCGCTGCGCATGCTCGACGAGCTCCGGGTCCAGAACGGCCGACTCGACGAGCCCGTCCCGGTCGGTGACCTGGGTGGAACCATCCGGGTCGAGCTCAACCACACCGACCCGGAGTCGCTGCCCTCAGGATTCCGGCTCGGCGACAACGACACCCGCATCCTGGCCGTGGCGCGCAACCTGGCCAACGAGGGCCGCGCAGTCATCCTGATCTCCAAGGACCTCCCGCTGCGCATCAAGGCCTCGGCCGTCGGGCTCGACGCCGCCGAGTACCGCGGTGAGCAGGTCCACGAGTCCGACGCCGGATGGACCGGCATGACCGAGATCGACGTCACCGGCGCCGACATCGACGAGCTGTACGACGACCACGTGATCGACCTCGACGACGCCCGCGAGCTGCCGTGCCACACCGGGCTGGTGATGATGTCGGAGCGGGGGAGCGCACTCGGAAGGGTGAAGGCCGACAAGCGAGTTCACCTCGTGCGCGGGGACCGCGAGGCGTTCGGGATCCACGGCCGCTCGGCCGAGCAGCGGATCGCGCTCGACCTGCTGCTCGACCCCGAGGTCGGCATCGTGTCCCTCGGTGGACGCGCCGGCACCGGCAAGTCGGCGCTGGCACTGTGCGCCGGCCTCGAGACCGTGCTGGAGCGCCGGCAGCACAAGAAGGTCGTCGTCTTCCGCCCGCTCTTCGCGGTCGGCGGCCAGGAGCTCGGCTACCTGCCCGGCAGCGAGTCGGAGAAGATGTCGCCGTGGGGCCAGGCGGTCTTCGACACCCTGGGCGCGATCACCACTCCGGACGTCGTCGACGAGGTGCTCGACCGGGGCATGCTCGAGGTGCTCCCGCTCACCCACATCCGCGGTCGCTCGCTGCACGACGCCTTCGTGATCGTTGACGAGGCCCAGTCACTGGAGCGCAACGTGCTGCTCACCGTGCTCTCCAGGATGGGTGCCAACTCCAAGGTGATCCTCACCCACGACGTGGCGCAGCGAGACAACCTACGGGTCGGTCGCCACGACGGCGTCGTGGCGGTGGTCGACCGGCTCAAGGGGCACCCGCTGTTCGCCCACGTCACGCTCACCAGGTCGGAGCGGTCCCCGATCGCCGCCCTGGTGACCGAGATGCTGGAGCACATGACCATGTAAGACCGCGTCGCCTCTCGTCGCTCCGCTCCGCGAGCCGACGAGGGAGCGACGCCGTGGTCGAGCATTGTGTTCCGCCTCACGATCGCCGCGTGTCGTGGTGGGCGTGGTCGAGGTCACGCCCTCAGGGCGGTAGTCCAACTTGCAACAGTTCGCGTACTGAGCAATGGTGGCTGCTCTTCCCCCCGCGCGCTCCGCGTCCGCTCGGACGCACGTCGAGCGCGGCTGACGTCCATGTCGTCAACCTTAGGGTTCACCTTGTCTGAGAAGTACGCCGCCAAGCACCGAAGCACGCCCGCAACCCCCGCGCTCAGCATCGCCCGCAGCCTCCGCGGCGCAGCTGTGTTCTCCGGGGTCGCAGTCGTCGCGACCGGCCTCGCCGTCTCCACCGGCGTGCTGGCTGGCGGTGCGCCCGTCGGCAACTCGGCCGCTGCTCTGTCCTCGACGTCGCAGGCCAAGGGCCTGACCCAGGACGAGCTCGAGGAGCGTGAGGATCGCGCTTCCCGCTCCGCCGAGGACCGCCGCCCGCAGGCCGATCGGAGCAAGGCTGTTGCCCTGTCCAGCGCCTCGGGTGTGGCCAACACCAAGTCCGAGGACCTGAGCGCCGCCGACCCCAAGGCGCTCGCCCGCGCGTTGATGCCCAAGTACGGCATGTCGGCCTCCGATTTCGACTGCGTCGACAACCTCTGGGCGTCGGAGTCGGGCTGGGACGTCCACGCCGACAACCCCACCTCCTCCGCCTACGGCATCCCGCAGGCCCTGCCCGGTTCCAAGATGTCCTCCGCAGGCGCGGACTGGGAGGACAACCCCGAGACCCAGATCCGGTGGGGTCTGGGCTACATCAAGAGCCGCTACGGCTCGGCCTGCGAGGCGTGGAGCTACAAGCAGGGCGCCGGCTGGTACTGACGCTTCCGGGTCGGACCTGCGTCAGGCGGTACGGCGGCTCAGCCGAGCTCGGCTCTGCGCCCGCTCAGCCTTGACCGCGGCGCGCGCGTTCTTGCGGGCGCGAGCGAAGTAGGTCTTGGGGTCACGCAAGATCTGCTCGACGCGTTCATCGGGACGCTTGCCCGGGATCTTCACTCCCACGATCACACCTCCTGCTCTCTCTCAATATTGCCTCAGCGGTGGCTCTGAAACTAGGTGAACCCACCGACAGTCGGCTCACGGCACAGCCAGTGCGACCGCGAGGACCCCGGCCATCAGGCGGAGCAGACCCATGTCATCGGCATCGAGATCGCCCGGCTGGAGCGCATCGAGCGTGAGCATCCCGTAGGCGGTGTCCCCGGCGATGACCGAGACCGAGATGAACGAGCGGTAGTCACGGTCCTTGGTCGAGTCCCAGCCGGGCGGCGGGTCGGCGAGGATGTCCGCGCACAGGAGGTCCTCGTCCTGCAGTGCCAGGCCGATGGCTGCGTCTCCTGCCGGAGTTCCTTCGACGAAGGTGGTCGACGGCGAACCGGCGCGCCCCGCGAAGTCCTCGGGCACGAGCTGTTTCGGTGGCCCCGGCTCCAGCTTGAACCAGCAGGCGCGCGAACGGTCCGGCCCGATGAACTCGGCAGCGGTCTTGAGGACCAGCGGAATGGTCTGTGCCCGCATCTGGTTGCGGACCACCTCATCGGACTCCAGCGCGATGTTGCCCAGCAGACGCAGGATCGGGTCGAGCGCATCGTTCATCGCCACGCGTGTCTCCACGCGCGCCTCGATCTCGCGCTCCTCAGCCGTCACTCCACTCCGGCTGGCGATGACCTGCCGGGCCTGGGGGATGACGAACGCCAGACCCGTCGCGACAGCCTGGACGACGATCAGGACGACGAGAGTGGTTCCGCTCGCTGAGCGGAACATCGCAGCCGTGGCCGCCGAAAGGACCGCGAAGAAGAGCCCGGCCGCGACCCAGACCCATGGCCTGCCGTCCGCATCGATGTTTGCTTCAGCGTCGTTGGACAAGCGTCCCCCTTCCCGAGCGGTCCCATGAATCATCACAGGAACAACTGACACGTCTGCGTCGGCACGCAGGGTTCGGGAAAGCGCCAGTACGACCGGGAGCTAGCTCCCTGACCGCGCCGCGCGGGCGGCCACGAGCCGGGTCGCCGCCACCGCGATGACGGTCAGCAGCGTCAGACCGAGCGCGTAGGCGAGCCGTCGCTGCGGCAGGTCCTCGACCGCCACGGTGAGGCCCCAGACCACCGCAGCGGCCAGCCACAGCAGCACGCCCCGCACGGCCCAGCGGCGTACCTGCACCCCGTCGACCCGCATGCGTGCCGGGCCCTGCGCTGCGACCAGGGCGCTGAGGTGCGCCAGGAGCATGCCGGCGGCGGCGACCAGCACGAGCGGCGAGAGGGTCTCGGGCGTGAGCGCCCAGACGTACGCCGCACCAGCGAGCAGCCCCATCCCGGCGACCGACTCCGGTCTGTACGCCGAGATCAGTGCCAGACCGAGCAGGATCCCCTGCTCCCACACGCCGGGTCGTGCGCCCGCAGCTTGGGCCGCGGCCACCACCGCGAACGCGCCGACCACCATCATCGTCCGTAGCGCGAGCTGGTCGAGGCCGGGATAGATCCGCCGCTGCGCGGCCGTGGCAGTGCTCATCGCGACATCAGCCTCGGCGTCCGCGAGCGGCGCGCCAGCCGCCGCAGCACCTCGTCGAGCGTTCCTGGTCCGTGCCACGGCACCACCGGGATGCCGCGGCGGGTCACCTCGGTGATCTGCATCTGCCGCTCCACGAGGCGGATGCGCCAGGCCAGCCGGGCGGCAGTCCGGGGGTTGCGCGCGGGTTCGGGGAAGATCTCGGGGGTGAGCGTGTCCACGACGACGACCGTCAGGCCGCGCCGCGCCAGCGTCACCATCACCGTGGTGACCTCGGGGGTGAGCATCGGCGAGAGGACGACGACGACCGTGCCTGCGCCGGCCCGGAACCGGAGGTGCCGCGCCCCGAGCAGGTCGGGCCAGCCGGGCTGCACCTGGGCGAGCAGCTCCTGCAGCCGTCGCTGGTGCCTCACCCCGGACCCGGGTCCCAGCGTCTGGTTGGTCCTGCCAAGGACCCGCAGGGCCACTCGGTCGCCGACCTGGATGTGGTGCGCCGCGAGTGCACTTGCCGCACGGACCCCGACGTCGAGGGCGTTCGCCTCACCGTCCAGCCCACCGCTGGAGCCCACGTCACTTGTGGCGTCGAGGAGGAGCAGCACCGAGCTGTCCTCCTGAGCGGTGGTGCCGACGGCGTGCACCTCGCCGGTGCGCAGCGTGGTGCGCCAGTTGACCCGTCTCAGCCGGTCGCCCGGCTGGAAGGGGCGGATCGCGAAGAACTCCGAGCCATCACCGCCTCGGCGCGATCTGTTCTGCCCGATCAGTCCGACCGGGTGCGGCGTCTCCCCGGAGGTGAAGGCGCGTGCCTCAGGGAGGGCGACCACGGTCGTCTCGGGCAGTCGCTGGGGACCCCACCGGTAGCCGCCCCAGTGGCTTGTGGCCGCGATCATGGAGGTGCCGGTCGACCGAACTCCCCAGCGGCGCGGACTGACCAGGAACTCGAGGGCCGGGTCCCGGCCGTCGCGGGGAGTGACCGAGACCGAACCCGTCGGAGGCTGCCGGACGACGAAGGCGGGTACGGCGAGGGTCGCCGTGGCCTGTTCGAGCCCATGGGCCTGACCCGGCAGGATCCGGAGCGTGGTGCTCTGGCCCTCGTGCAGCCAGTGGTCGGCAAGGCGCACCTGAGCGGTGACCGCGTTGCGTGGTGCATGCACGGCACCCAGCGCGCACAGCACGGCGAACGGCGCCGCGAGCACCAGCAGGTCCGGACGTCCGAGGGCGACTGCTACCAGCGTGACCACGGCTGCGACCGAGGTGGCTCGCACCCAGGCTCCGGTCACGCGCCAGCCACTCACCGTCCCGACCGCTTCGCCGCCTCGCGGGCCGCGGGCGTGGGCACGCTCGCCAGCAACCCGGCGACCACCCCCGGGCCGGACAGGTCCGTCATCCAAAGCTCGGGCTTCAAGGTGATCCGGTGGGAGAGCACGGCGGGCGCCACCTTCTTGACGTCCTCGGGAAGCACGAAGTCGCGCCCCGAGATGACCGCGAGCGCTCGCGCGCACATCATCAGCGCGAGGGACCCGCGCGGTGAGGCCCCGATCAGCACGTCGCGATGGCTGCGGCTGGCCGTCACCAGGGCGACGCAGTACTCACCCACGCTCCGGTCGACCTCCACCTCCTCGACGGCAGCCTGCATCTCGAGCACCCCCAAGGCGTCGGTGACCGGGTCGAGCACCACGTCCTCGCGCTGGCGTGCGATCCGGGTGCGGAGGACGTCGTACTCCTCGGCAGGGGTGGGGTATCCGAAGCCGACGCGCAGCAGGAACCGGTCGAGCTGCGCCTCGGGCAGCGGATAGGTGCCTTCGTACTCCACCGGGTTGGCCGTCGCCAGGACGTGGAACGGCCGCGGCAGCGGGAAGGTCCGGCCTTCGACCGTGACCTGGCGCTCCTGCATCGCCTCCAGCAGGGCCGCCTGTGTCTTCGGGGGCGTGCGGTTGATCTCGTCGGCCAGCAGCAGTCCGGTGAAGACCGGACCCTCACGGAACTCGAACTCCCCGATGCGCTGGTTGTAGATGAACGACCCGGTCAGGTCGGCGGGCAGCAGGTCGGGAGTGAACTGCGCGCGCGTGAACTCGATCCCCAGCGCCTGCGCGAACGACCGCGCGGCCAGGGTCTTGCCGAGACCCGGGTAGTCCTCGAGCAGCACGTGACCGCCGGCCAGGATCCCGGCAAGCACCAACCGCAGGGCCTCGGACTTGCCGATCACCACCGACGACACCCGCTGGAGCACGGCGTCGGCGAGCTCGCTGGTCGCCGTGATCCGCTCCCCGGTCACAGGCGCTCCACCCGCTGGACAAGCTCGCCCAGCTCGTCGACGCTGTAGCGCCGCTGTCGGCGGCCGGGCTGGTAGCGGCTCCGCCTGTCACGGGAGACCAGGTCCGCCAGGAGCGGGCCGAGCAGCTCGGTGGCGCGGCCGGGGTCGTCGGCGTACCCGAGCCCGTGCACCTGGCGCAGCCTCCGCTTGGCGAGGTCAGCGATCTGCCAGAGCACGGTGTCGTCGGCGTCCTTCGAGCCCTGGTGCGCCTCGACCATGTGCCGGAACATCGCGGTCCGGGTGTCCTCGCCGGGATTGGGCCGGGCGTCGGGACGCGAAGCCGACCACGGCAGCGGCGTGTGGGCCTCCAGCGACTCGAGGGCCAGGAGCCCGGCGGCGAACGTGGCCACGGTCAGCAGGGCGACCATCGGGGCATCGTGCTCGACCTCCACGGCTGAGAGGCCGAGGTTGACCGAGACCGCTGCAGCGGCCGCCAGGATCGCCCAGCCGGCCCAGGCCCGGGTGTGACGAGCCTTCACAACACGGCCTTGTGATCGAGGTCGGCATGAATGGCAGCCAGCGCCTGCTCGGCCCGCTGCCGGGCATCGGCCGGGAGGTCGTGGGTGGAGAAGCGTGCCTCGTGGTAGAGCGTCGCGAGCGCCGCGACGGGCCGCGGGTCGACGTCCAGGGTGTGCAAGAAGCGGATCACCAGCTCCGTGGCGGTCTCGGCGGGCAACCGTGGGATCCCGACGTTGGCGGCCGTCTCCTCCAGCAGCACCCAGCAGGCCACGATCCCGTTGCGTACGTCGGACTCGGCCAGCGCCGCGTCGTACAGGTCCCGGTCGCGGCGCAACGCCTCCCGGCCGGCCTCGGCGAGGGGGAGCGGGTCGAGGTCAATCACCAGCTCCTTGTCGGGGAGCTCGCGGGCGAGTCTCAGCGCGACGAGGCGCACCAGCACGGCGCTGAGCCACAGCCCGATGAGCAGCAGGGCGAGGTAGAACAGGTCCTGGAGCCAGTCACCCGGGCCGCTCGCCGTGTCCCTGAATGGCTTCTTCGGCCGCGCGGTCCGCGCTCTCAGCGGGTGGGTCGACGTAGTCCCTCGTGGTGGTGGCGGTCGAAGTCTCGCCCGGCAGCTGTCCGACCATCCCGCCGGGACCGGTGCTGGCGGCCAGCACCATGATGAAGGCGACACCCAGCGCCGCCACCAGGACGATGACGGTGCGGCGGCTGCTCGCACTCACGCAGCCACCGTAGCGAGTTCACCCTGCAGCGGTCACCGGTCCGAGCGCGTCATGGTGCGTACGTCGAGAGCCTCGTCGAGCTCCTTCTCGGTCAGGTCGCCGCGCTCGACGTACCCCATCTCGAGCACCTGCTCGCGGATCGTCCGGCCCTCCTTGAGTGCCGTCTTCGCGACCTTCGAGGCCTCCTCGTAGCCGATGTGCTTGTTCAGCGGCGTCACCACCGAGGGGGAGGACTCCGCGTAGGTCAGCATCCGCTCCTCGTCGGCCTCGATGCCGTCGACGCAGCGGTGCGCCAGCAGCGGCGTCACGTTGGCAAGCAGCCGGATCGACTCGAGCAGGTTGCGCGCCATCACCGGCATCATCACGTTGAGCTCGAAGCTTCCGCTGGCGCCAGCGACCGCGACCGTGGCGTCGTTGCCGATCACCTGGGCGCAGACCATCAGGGTTGCCTCGGGCAGGACCGGGTTCACCTTGCCGGGCATGATGCTCGAGCCCGGCTGGAGGTCGGGCAGGCGGATCTCGGCGAGCCCCGTCGTCGGCCCGGACGACATCCAGCGCAGGTCGTTGCAGATCTTGGTCAGGCCGACGGCGATGGTGCGCAGCTGGCCGGAGAGCTCGACGAGAGCGTCCTGGCCACCCTGTGCCTCGAAATGGTTGCGGGCCTCGGTGAACGGCAGCCCGGTCTCCTCCGCGAGGTCGGCGATCACGCGCTCGGCGAACCCGTCAGGGGTGTTGATCCCGGTGCCGACTGCGGTCCCTCCGAGGGGTAGCTCGGCCACCCGGGGGAGCGTCGACTCGAGCCGCTCGATGCCCATCCGGATGATCGCGGCGTACCCGCCGAACTCCTGGCCGAGCATCACCGGGGTCGCGTCCATCAGGTGCGTCCGGCCGGACTTCACGGCGCCCTTGAACTCCTCGGCCTTGCCCTCGAGCGCTGTTGCGAGCTCGTCGAGCGCAGGAATGAGGTCGTTCTTCGTCGCCTCGACCGCAGCCACGTGGATCGAGGTCGGGAAGGTGTCGTTGCTCGACTGGCTGGCGTTGACGTGGTCGTTGGGGTGGCTCTCGGCGCCGTTGCGGGTGGCCAGCGAGGCCAGCACCTCGTTCATGTTCATGTTGGAGCTGGTGCCCGAGCCGGTCTGGAAGACGTCGATGGGGAAGTGGTCGTGGTGCTCGCCGGCGATGATCTCGTCGGCGCCGGCAGCGATGGCCTCCGCCTGCTTCTCCTCGATGATGCCCAGCTCGGCGTTGATCCTGGCTGCCGCCTTCTTCACCCGGGCGATCGCCACCACGTGTGCGGGCTCGAGGGTGGCGCCGCTGATCGGGAAGTTCTCGACGGCGCGCTGGGTCTGGGCGCGCCACAAGGCATCTGCCGGGACCTCGATGTCGCCCATGCTGTCGTGCTCGGTGCGGGTGGAACCCCGGTGGCGTGGCTGGTCGTCGCTCATGGCGGAGACGTTACCGACCTTCGCTCAGGTACGGCGCGAGAGGTACAGCAGGTACTCCTCCTCACGACCCTGCAGCAGTACGTCGTACCGGTGCTCGGTGCAGTTGCCGAACACCTCGTCCATCACCTCGCGCAGCTCGGGCGCGGGGTTCGCCGACCACACCACCACGGCTCCGCCGGGGTTCAGCAGCTCCCGGGTGCTCGTCAGGAACTCCTGCTCGTAGAGCCGGGCGTTGTCCCCGTGGACGAGCTGACCGGGGCCGTTGTCGACGTCGAGCAGGACGAGGTCATAGGTCGAGGTCGCTTCGGCAACGGCCATCACGATGTCGGCGGCGACGATGTGCACCCGCTTGTCCGCGAGGATCGCCGGGCCGTGGGGGATGGTCCCGTTGCGCATCCAGCCGACCAGCTCCTCCTCGATCTCGACGACCATGACCCGCTCGACACGCTTGTCGGCCAGGACGCGCTGGGTGGTGAAACCCAGCCCGAGCCCGGCGACCACGACATCGCGGGGGTCAGCGACGAGGTCGAGTGCCGCACCCGCGAGCTCGACCTCCGAGCCGGTCTCCCGGGTGTCCATCACGAAGACCCCGTTGACGCGCAGCTCCAGCGCATCGGCGGCGTGCTCCTCCGTGCGGCGGCGCAGCACGATCTCGCCACGTTCGGACTCGCCGCGCGCCACTTCGACGTACTCGGTCAATGGGCACCTCCGAGCTCGTTCGTCGACGTGCGCCGATTATGACCCTCCGGTCTAATCTGTCGGCATGGCGGGCGAGCTCGACGGGTACGACGACCGGTCCAGGCTGCGGATCTCGGATGCCGATCGGCACCGGGTCTCCGAGCTGCTGCGCCAGGCAGCCGGTGAGGGGCGGCTCGACATCGACGAGCTCGACGAGCGGCTGGAGGCGGCGTACGCCGCGAAGACGTACGGCGACCTGGTCCCGCTCACCGCCGACCTGCCGCTCGGAGCAACGCAACACCCGACCGCGCCCCAAGCCCAGGCGAACGTGCCCTGGACCCCCGCCACCCGCCACGACTCCTCCGTGGCGATCATGGGCGGCACCAGCCGCAAGGGGCTGTGGGAGGTCGGCGCGACCCACACCGCCTTCGCCGTCATGGGTGGTTTGGACATCGACCTCCGCCAGGCACGCTTCACCACCCGCGAGACGACCATCAATGCCTTCGCCATCTGGTCCGGCATCGACATCTACGTCAACGCCCACACCCGGGTCGTCGTCAACGGCATCGGCATCATGGGCGCCTTCGACCAGGCCCGGGACAAGGTGAAACCCGAGCTCGGGCCCGACTCCCCGCTGGTCCGGGTCACCGGGTTCGCCCTGATGGCGGGCATCACCGTCCACCGCAAGCCGATGCCCGGCGAGCGCCGCAGCAGGCGCAGGATGCTTGGGCACTAGTCGCCCGTTGCTTCACGCGCGGACGAGGTGCACGAGCGTGACCGTCTCGGGTCGACGTCGCGGGATCCAGAGCCCGCGGGTCTCCAGTGCGCGACCCGTGACCGGCGTCCCCGCGGTCGGCCCGGACTTCGCCAGCGGCGACGACTTGCTCACCGCCCGGTGCTCGACCGGCCCCTCCCAGCGCGCCTCGTAGGACGCTGCCTGGTCGAGTCCCGGCACCCGTACCCAGATCCCGCGGTTGTGCGTGGGCTCGTCGAGCTGGACGTGCGCGACCAGTGCCTCCGACCGGTCGGCGGCCAGTACGCCGTGCAGCAGCACGGCCGGATCGACAGACTCGGGCCGGACCACGCGGCCGCTGTGCAGCAGCGGCCGGAACCGCTGGTAGCGCTGCACCCACTCGCCGAGCCGGTCCAGGTCCTCATCGGACGCCTCGGTCAGGTCCCACTCGATGCCGAACGAGCCGAACAGTGCGGTGGCCGCGCGGAAGTCCAGACCGAAGGTTCGGCCGGTGGTGTGCGAGGTCGGTGAGGAGACGTGCGCCCCGACGTACTCCGGAGCCACCAGCTGGGTGGTCCAGCGCTGGATCTGCTGGCGGGCGAGGGCGTCGGTCATGTCGGAGGCCCAGACCCGCTGCACCCGCTCCAGCACCCCGAGGTCGATCCGCCCGCCGCCGGACGCGCACGACTCCCAGTCGACCCCCGGGTGTGCGGCTCGCAGCGCGTCGAGGAGTGCGTAGTAGCCGGCGGTCTGCCGGTGCACGACCGGGGCCCCGGCGACGGCGCCTCCGCCGGCTTCCAGCAGGTCGCGGTTGTGGTCCCACTTCACCGCGTCGATCGGGTACGCCGACAGCACGGCGCTGACCTGCTCGAAGACGTGCTCCCGCACCTCTGCCCGGGACAGGTCGAGCACGAGCTGGTTGCGATGGAGCAGCGGCATCCGCTCCCCGGAAGAGAGGATCCAGTCGGGGTGCTCGCGAAACAGGTCGGAGTCCGGGTTGACCATCTCCGGCTCGAACCAGAGGCCGAACTGCATGCCGAGCCCGTGGACGTGCTCGACCAGAGGAGTGAGGCCCTCGGGCCAGACGGCAGGATCCACTCGCCAATCACCGAGCCCGAGGCTGTCGTCGCGCCGACCCGCGAACCAGCCGTCGTCGAGCACGAAACGTTCGACACCGATCCGGGCGGCCCGGTCGGCGATCGCAGTCAGCCGACCGAGGTCGTGGTCGAAGTAGACGGCCTCCCAGACGTTCAGCACCACTGGCTGGTGCGCGGGGTGGGTGGGCAGGCTGCGCTGGTGGGCATGCCAGGTCGCGGCCAGGCCGTCCAGACCGTCGACGGCGGCAGCGACGTACACCCACGGCGTCGAGTAGCTCTCCCCACTCGCCAATTGCACCTCGCCCGGCAGGAGCAGCTCGCCTCCGCCGATCGTGGTGCCGGTCGCCGGGTCTCGCTCGACCCGCAGCACCGAGTTGCCGCTCCAGCCCACGTGCACCGCGAGCACCTCCCCGTGGGTGGTGGAGAAGCCGAGCGTGCCGAGCACGGCCATCGTGGCCGCGCCGAGGCCGGGCCGTCCGGCGCGGGACTCGCGCAGCCAGAGGCCGTCGGTGACCTCGTGCCGCTGCGGGTTGCGCTCGCGCTCGTGGCGGCCGGTGAAGTCGAGCGTCTCGACGAGGTGGTCGGGAGCGGGCAGCACCACCTCCAGCCCCTCGAGCGAGTAACCGTCCGCACCCCGGTTGGTCAGGGTGTGCCGGAGCCGCAGGGAGCCACCCGGCACCGGTTCGACCTCGGTGACCAGGCCGAGTCCGGCCCCTTCGTCGACGAGCTCGATCCGCAGCCGGGAGTCGACCTCCTCGAGCGAGGTGCACGTGAACCGGGTCGACCAGTCCCGGCCGCCGTCCCGCTGTCCGCGCAGGTGCGGCTGGGTGAACCGTCCGCGGGCGTGCTCACCGAGCAGCGGCAGGCCGGGACCGTTCGCCAGCAGGGGGAGGCCGGACGCGTCGGCACCGAGCAGGCCGACCGCGAGCATGACGGGGAAACCGTCGTGCCCGCGGTCCAGCTCGATGCCCGTCGTCGTGGCCTGCGGGTCACGAGGAAAGAGCATCGGACCGGTCAGGTCATCCCTTGACCGCACCCGCGGTCATGCCGCGGACGAAGTAGCGCTGCAGCAGCAGGAACACCAGAACCGGCACGATCATCGTCACCAGGGTTCCCGCAGTGACCAGGTTCCAGCCCTGACCCAGCTCACCCTTCAGGCTCGAGAGGCTGAGGGTCAGCGGCGCGTTCTCGCCGGGCCCGATGAACACCAGCGCGACGAGCAGGTCGTTCCAGACCCACAGGAACTGGAAGATCGCGAACGACGCCAGGGCCGGCACCGACATCGGCAGCACGAGCCGGTAGAAGGTCTGGAAGTGACTGGCACCGTCGATCTTCGCGGACTCGATGATCGTCCTGGGCAGCGTGGCCATGTAGTTGCGGAGAATGTAGATCGCCAGCGACATGCCGAACCCGATGTGCGCCAGCCAGGCTGCCGGGAAGGAGCCGTTCATCCCGAGGCTTCCGTAGATCTTCAGCATCGGCACGAGCGCCACGTAGTTGGGCACGACCAGCATCGCCACGATGGTCAGGAACAACGCGTCGCGACCCGGGAACTCCATGAAGGTGAAGGCGTACGCCGCGAAGGCCGCGATCAGCACGGGGATGAAGGTCGCGGGAAGCGTGATGGCCAGGCTGTTCCAGAAGCCGTCGCTCATGTTCGCGGTGCCGTTGAGCGCCTCGTCGTAGTTGTCCAGCGTCAGGTCACCCAGTGAGCCGAAGACCGTCCACCAACCCGTCGATGTGGCGTCGTCGACCGTCCGGAACGAGGTGATGAACGTGCCGATCACCGGGACCATCCAGATCAGGCAGAGAAGCACCAGGACGAGCTTGGTCAGCCACCCCGCCTTGGCGGGGTTGGCGTCGAAGCTGGTCGCCTTGCGACGCTTCTTGGGTGCCGGAGTCGCGGCAGCGACCTCTTCTGTTGCCTGGCTCATGCCGCTGCCTCCTCGGCCCGGAAGTGCCGCACTTGGTAGATCATCACCGGAACGACGGCGATCATCAGGATGACCACGATCGCGGCAGCCGCGCCGTTGTTGAAGTTGGTGTTCAGCTGGTTGTAGAACTCGTTGCCGAGCACGTTGGTGTTGAAGTTGCCGTTGGTCATCACGTAGACGATGTCGAAGATCTTCATCACTGCGATCGTGACGGTGACGAAGACCGTGATGATCGTGCCCTTGATCTGGGGCACCACGACCTGGAAGAACGTCTGGCGCTCGGTCGCTCCGTCAATGCGTGCGGCCTCCAGCGTGTCGGCCGGCACTCCCTTGACCGCCGCCGAGAGCAGCACCATCGCGAACCCGACCTGCGCCCACAGCAGCACAACCATCAACAAGATGCTGTTCAGGTGGAAGTTGCTCTGCTGGAGCCAGGCGATCGGGTCACCCCCCAAACTGGTCCAGACGGCGTTCAGCAGGCCGATCTGCGGCTGTCCCGATGGCGCGGCGTCGTAGATGAAGCCCCAGATTGTCGCGGCCGAGACCATGGCGATCGCCATCGGCAGGAAGATGATCGTCTTGCTGAGCTTCTCCGCCCCGGGCTTGAGGCGGTCGGCCAGCACGGCTACCGCCAGACCGACGACGACCGTCACCGCGGGAACGATGAGTATCCACAGCAGTGTGTTGAACAACGTCTTCTGGAACGGGTCCGAGGTCAGCAGCTCGTTGTAGTTGTCGAAGCCCACCCAGGCCTCGGACTGCCGGTCCTGGAAGCTGTTGATCACGGTCTGGACCGCCGGGTAGATGAGGTAGAGGGCGATCGCGAGAAAGGCCGGACCCATGAAGAAGTACGGCTTGAACCGGTCCTCCCACCGCCCCGGCAGCAGCTCCGCGAGCTTGTTGAGCAGCCAATAGAGCGCCAGGGCGGCACCGATACCAGCCGCGACCGTAATTAACGCGCTGAGCACCTTCACGTCAGTTCACACCTTCCCACCGGGGTCCCGCACACGCCTGGCGACGAGAGCGCCGGGGACGGGAGGCTGCTTGCCTCACGTCCCCGGCGTCCGTCATCTGTCTAGCCTTTAGTTCGATGGCCAGCTGGAGTCGATGTTCTTCAGCGTGGCGTCGAGCTCCTGCTGACCGCTGATCCAGGCGGTCATCTCCTTCCAGAACGAACCGGCACCGACCTCGCCGGGCATCTGGTCCGAACCGTCGAAGAGGAACTCCGTCGAGTCGTAGGCCACCTTCGCCGACTCTCGAGCCACGTTGTCCTGGTAGTTCGCCAGGTCGAAGTCCTTGTGCGGCGAGATGAACGAGCTGCTGCCCGCTGCCTCGTTGCCGATGTCGGTCTCCGCGAGCAGCTTCATGGCGGTCTTGGTGGACGCGGTGTCGTCCAGCATCATCGCCGAGTCGCCACCACCCAGCACCGGCTTCTCGCCACCCTCCTCGACCGGTGGGAAGCCGAACACCCCGACCTCGTCGTCGATGTTCGCAACGATCTTCTTCGGGAAGAAGCCGGTGATGAACGTGCCCTGCTTGTACATCCAGCACTTGGGCGTGGCCTCGAACATCGGGTTGCCCGCCGTACCGAAGGCGGTGCTGGCGATGGCCTTGCGGCCGCCGAGGACGTTGCCCTCGGTGAACATCAGCTTCTCGAACTCGGCCGCTGCCTCACGCACGACGTCGGAGTCGAACTTGGTCTCGTTCTTGACCCACTTCTTGTACTCTTCCGGACCGCCGTAGCGCATCACCAGGTCCTCGAACCAGTCCGTGGCCGGCCAACCCGTCGAGGTGTCCGCCTCGATGCCCATGCACCACGGGGTGTTGCCGTCGGACTTGATCTTCTCGGTCAGGGTGTTCAGCTCGTCGATGGTCGCCGGGGGCTTGTAGCCGGCCTTCGCCCACGCCTTCTTGGGGTACATCACCAGGCTCTTGACGTTCATGCTGACCAGCAGTCCGTAGAGCTTGCCGTCGATCGTGTTGGTCTCGAGCGGACCGGGAACCATGCTCTCCTCGAGCGCGTCCATGTCCAGCACCTCGTCGAGGGCTACGGGGTCGCCGCGCTCCACGACGTCGGCCACCACGCCCGGCTGCGGGATGAAGGCGATGTCCGGTGTGTCGTTGGCCTGGATCTTCTGCATGATCAGCTGGTTGATGTTCTCGACCTTGGACCACTTGATCGTGATGCCCTTGGCCTTGGCCTCCTTGACGAGGGTCTTCTCCAGAGCCGCCTGGACCGGTGGGTCCATGCTGCTCCAGATGGTCACCGACTTGTCGTCCTCGCCGCTGTCACCACCGCTTCCGCAGCTGGTCAGTGCGGCTGCGGCGGCGAGGGCGGTGACTGCCACCAGCGCGTTGCGCCCTCGAGTTGGGATTCGCATCTTGTTCTCCTCCGAGGAGTTGGCTCTCTTGGACACTTGGCAGACCCCGGCCGTAGTGTGACGCACACCACATGCTGAATCGAATCAGCAGCCTATGCGGTCCGGACACGCGGCTGTCAAGCACGAACGCGTCACGACCTGAGACTGACCAAAACTCGTGGGGGAATGCGTGCGAATGGGTGCGAAGAAGGCAACGCTCACCGACGTCGCCCGGCTCGCCGGGGTCTCCTTGACCACCGCCTCCTACATCCTCAACGGCCGGTCGGCCCAGATGCGGATCTCCGCGGACACCGCCCGACGGGTGAAGTCGGCCATGCAGGACCTGGACTACCGGCCCAACTGGAGTGCCCGGACGTTGCGCCGGTCCAGCACCCAGACGATCGGGTTGATCTCGGACTTCGTGGCGACGGGTGCGTTCTCCAGCCAGCTGCTCAGGGGCGCCAGTGCGGAGGCGCGAGCCTGTGACCACCTGCTCGTCATCGGGGAGTCGATGGGCGACCGGGCCGCGGAAGAGCTGCTGATAGAGGAGATGGTGGACCGGCAGGTGGACGGCATCATCTACGCCACTCTCACTGCGTCAGTGGTGCAGGTGCCGGAGAAGCTGCGCGACGTCCGCACGGTCCTGTTGAACTGCGTGGACCCCGAGAGCGACCTGCCCGCTGTGCTTCCCGACGACGTTCTGGGCGGGCGGATGGCCGTCGAGCACCTGCTCGCGGCAGGTCTTCGGGGTCCGGTGCACGTGGTGGGGGAGGACCCGACTCCGGAGGCGACGGCGGGCCGCGACCGGATGACGGGCATCACCGCGGCTCTGCACGAGGCCGACCTGTCCGTCGCCGGCATCGTGCCGTGCCCGTGGGCAGTGCGGGCGGCGTACGACGCAGTTGACGCCTGGCTGCGCACGGATGTCCGTCCCGGCGCCCTGATCTGCCTCAACGACCGGATCGCGATGGGCACCTACCAGGCGCTGGCCGAGCACGGTCTGGCCATACCGGGCGACGTCGCCGTGATCTCCTTCGACGGCTCGGACATGGCGACCTGGCTGCGTCCGCGCGTGACCTCGCTGGGGCTGCCGTTCAGGGACATGGGAACCCTCGCCGTGGAGATCCTGATGAGCTCGGCCCGTCGTCGGTCCACCGGCATCTCCCGGCTGCCGCTGACCCTGCAGGAGGGCCAGTCGGTGTGACGTTCACGATCGACGGACAGTTCGTCTGGGACTTCTGGACTGCTCACGACGAGGCACGCGACCTGCACCACCTGTTCCACCTGTATGCGCCCATGTCCCTCGGTGACCCCGAGCTGCGGCACCGCAACGCACGCGTCGGTCACGCCGTGTCCGCTGACCTGGAGAACTGGACCCGGCTGCCCGATCCGTTGCCCGAACGCTCACCTGCGACATCGGCGTTCGACGACCTCGCGTCCTGGACCGGCTGCACGGTCCGGGGTGACGGCGTGTGGTGGATGTTCACCACCGGGCTCTCCCGCGCCGACGACGGTCGGGTGCAGCGCATCGGCGCTGCCACCTCCGCGGACCTCACGACCTGGACCCGCACGGGTCTGGTGCTCGAGTCGGCCCCTGAGCACTACCAGCCGAGCAACGAGAGCTGGGTCGAGGAGGCATGGCGCGACCCGTGGGTCTTGCGCGGCGAGGACGGACGCTGGCACATGTACGTCACCGCGCGGGACGCCGGCGGGGCGCCCGGCTGCGGCGTGGTGGGTCATGCGGTCTCCGACGACCTGTCGAGCTGGGAGGTGCTGCCACCACTCAGCTCGCCGACCGGCATCTTCGAGTGGCTCGAGGTGATCTCGGTGGTCCGCGTCGAGGGCCGCTGGGTCCTGCTGTTCTCGTGCCTGTCCACCGAGATGCCCGGAGTGCCCGCCGGTGCCGGTGGGGTCTGGTCGGTCCCGGTGGACGGGCCCGGCTCACCGGTGGACGTGGCGGCCGCGGTCCGGCTGACCGACGAGTCGCTGTACGTCGGCAAGGTGGTGCACCACCGGGCCGCGGCGTACTTCATGGCGTTCCGCAACCGTGGTCCGGACGGCACGTTCGTCGGTGGGGTCACCGACCCGGTCCGGGTGAACTGGCGCCCGGACGGCCGCGGCCTCGTGCTGGCGTCCGCCCCGGGGGAACCGTAGTGTGACCGGCGTCACCCACTACGGATCGTCCGGCACGTACCTGCCGGTGAGGAGATGAATCATGGCAACAGTCACGTTCGAAAAGGCTCAGCGCTGGTATCCAGGGATGGACAAGCCCGCGGTTCCAGGCATCGACCTGGAGATCGCGGACGGCGAGTTCATGGTCCTGGTCGGGCCCTCGGGGTGTGGCAAGTCCACCACCCTGCGGATGCTCGCCGGCCTCGAGGAAGTCAACGAGGGCAAGATCTACATCGGTGATCGCGACATCACCCGGCTGCCACCGAAGGACCGGGACATCGCGATGGTGTTCCAGAACTACGCGCTCTACCCGCACATGACTGTTGCCGACAACATGGCGTTCTCGCTGAAGATGGCGAAGATGCCCGCCGAGGAGCGCAAGAAGCGGGTGGACGAGGCGGCCCGGATCCTCAACCTGCAGGAGTTCCTCGAGCGCAAGCCCAAAGCGCTCTCCGGTGGCCAGCGCCAGCGGGTTGCGATGGGTCGGGCGATCGTCCGCAAGCCTCAGGTCTTCTGCATGGATGAGCCGCTGTCCAATCTCGACGCGAAGATGCGGGTGGCGACCCGCACGGACATCGCCAAGCTGCAGGCCGATCTCGGCGTCACCACGGTCTACGTCACCCACGACCAGGTCGAGGCGATGACGATGGGGGACCGCGTGGCGGTGATGAAGGACGGTTACCTCCAGCAGGTCGACACCCCTCTTGGCCTCTACGACCGTCCCGTGAACCTGTTCGTCGCGGGCTTCATCGGGTCACCCCAGATGAACCTGCTGTCGGCGACCGCCCAGGAGGGCAAGGCCAAGATCGGCGAGTACCTCGTGCCCGTCGACGAGGCTGCCGCCCACAAGGCGAAGGGCGACATCGTCGTGGGCGTCCGGCCCGAGGCCTGGCGCCAGGTCTCCTCGGAGGAAGGCGGGCTGCCGGTCACGGTCACCGTGGTCGAGGAGCTCGGTGCGGACGCATTCGTCTACGGCACCAGCGGTGTCGAGGGCGCGCCCAGCAACGTGATCGTCCGGGTCTCCGGCCGGGACACCGTGCACAAGGGCGACGTGATCCACGTGACCACCGATCCCCACCAGGTGCACGTCTTCGACGCGGAGAGCGGCGACCGCCTCAGCGAGTGAGACTCGATCTCCTCGTGTCCGACACGCGGAGAGGTTTGGTCACAGTCCGCTAGTGGGCCAAACTCGGGTGGCCAACCCGAGAGGAACCTGGACTGGTGCGACGTCGAAGCCCTGCCCTGATGGGGGCTGCCCTGGTGGGTGCGGTCGTCGTCGTGGCGGTCGCTCTGATCGCCGGCTACCTGGTGAACGACTCGCCAGCAGGCTCGGAGGAGCCTGCCGGCGCTGCGGACAAGCGGCCGAACATCGTGCTGGTGCTGATGGACGACTTCTCCCTGGAGCTTCTGGCCACGATGCCGGAGGCGCAGCGGATGCGGGCCTCGGGTGCGACGTACCGCAACGCGCACTCGGTCGACTCGATGTGCTGTCCCTCGCGCGCGTCGATCTTCACCGGCAGGCCTCCGCACCAGACCGGGGTGCTGGTCAACGTGCCTGGCAATCCCGCCGAGCCGATCGGTGGCTACCGCGCGTTCGCGCGCAACGACAACCCCCCGAAGGCGTTCAACGTCGCCCTGCACAAGAGCGGCTACGCGACCGGCTTCATCGGCAAGTACATGAACGGCTACGAGAAGTCGACCAACTACCTCGGCAAGCACACCGCTCCGGCCAAGCTCCCGGGGTGGAGCACCTTCGAGGCGATCCTCGGGGGTGGCTACCACGAGTGGGGCTTCTGGAGCACCTACCGGGACAAGAACGGGATGATGCAGCTTCGGCGCACCCCGAAGCCGCCACGCGACTCGTCGGTCGCCAGGCTCGACCGACGCTACGCCACCAACTTCACGTCTGACCGCGCCGTGGACTTCGTGCGCAAGCACCGCGACGGGTCCAAGCCCTACTTCCTCGAGGTCGCGACCTACGGTCCGCACGCCCAGATGTCGAAGGCCTACCGCGACAATCCGCCGTTCCCGTCGGCCTTCGCCGATCGCGCTCCCAAGGGCGACCCCACCGGTGGCAACTGCGGCACCAAGTCCTGCGCCGACCTCACGCTGAAGGACCTGAAGGGGTACGGCGACCCGCGTGGCGACAACGCGCCGACCTACCTGAAGAGCGACGGGACCACCCGTCCGGCTCCCGCGTGGAACACCAACCCGGTGAACCTCGAGGCGGCGAACGCGCTGAAGTCCTATCGCGACCGGGCCCGCATGGTGCAGTCGATCGACCGGATGGTCGCCAGGCTGCGCGCCGAGGCCGGTCCGGACACCTACTTCTTCCTCACCTCGGACAACGGCTACCACCTCGGGCAGCTCCAGCTGAACGGCGGGAAGGGCACGCCGTACGACTTCGACACCAAGCTCCCGCTCGTCGTCACCGGGCCAGGTGTGGAGCCGGGAGGACGCCGGCAGTTCGTGAACAACATCGACCTCGCCCCGACCTTCGAGACGCTCGCCGGCCTGCGACCCAAGGACTACCGGTCAGGGACCTCGTTCGCGGACACCCTGCACGACCGGAAGGCGGAGGGCGGCCGGTTCGTGTTCTTCGACCACACCTACGCCAAGTCCCGCAGTGGCGAGGTGGACAGCGATCGCGCGGTGGGCGGGAGCCTGGAGTCGATCCCGTCGTACATCGGGGTGCGTGGCAAGCGTGGGCTGCTGGTGCGCGTCGACCTGGACAACTCCTGGACCGGGACCGACTACGCCTACGAGCTCTACCGCTACGACGTGCCGTGGGAGGACCGCAACGTGTTCGCCACGGACCACGACAAGCCGTGGGCCCGCAAGCTGATGAACCGGCTCGAGATGTGGGACGACTGCTCCCCGGCGGAGTGCCGCAAGGCGAGTCGCTGAGCGCTGGGCCCCTGAGTCAGGGGGTCAGGCCGTGCGGCCTGACTGGTCCGACTGGCGCACCCGGTCCGCCGTACGCCGGATGATCTCGGTGTAGGTCTCGAACAGCTCGTTCGGCATGTCGTGGCCCATCCCGTCGATCACCAGCAGCTCCGCATTGGGGATGACCCGGGCTGTGGCGCGGCCGCCGGAGACGTGCACCATCTTGTCGGCGGCCCCGTGCACGATCGCGACCGGCATACGCAGCGCCTTCAGGGCGCGGGAGCGGTCGGGCTGGTTGAGGATCGCCAGCATCTGGCGCAGCACACCGCTCGCCGAGACGCCGCGGTCGAAGGTCTCCTCCGCGCGTGAGCGCACCGTCTCGTCGTCCAGGGGATAGCCCGGTGAGCCGATCGCCTGCCACACCCTGGCCGACGTCGCGACGTAGGCCTCGCGACCGGGACCCCGCTTGGCGATCAGCATCGGCAGCAGCGAGGGGTGCTGCCAGCCCACCGTGCGCTTGCCGAGCGTGGACATGATCGAGGTCAGCGAGCGCACGCGGGACGGCTGCGCGATCGCCATCGTCTGCGCGATCATCCCGCCCATGGAGACACCCACGACGTGGGCGCTGTCCCAGCCCAGGTGGTCCATCAGGCCGAAGACGTCGGCGGCCATGTCGTCGAGGGTGTACGGCGGTCGCCCGCCCCGGCCGAGGAAGGACCGGACGAGCTGGGCTCGGGTGACCCGCCCGGAGAGCCGGCTGGACTTGCCGGTGTCCCGGTTGTCGAAGCGCACCACCTGGAAGCCCGCCTCGGCGAGCATCGTGCACAGCTCGGGGTCCCACCAGTTCATCGGGCCCGCCGAGCCCCATCACCAGCACCAGCGGCTCGCCGTCAGGGTTGCCGAAGGTCTGGTAGCAGAGCTGCACGTCGGGGGCGACAGGCGCAAAGAGTTCTTTCGAAACCGGAACTGTCATGTTTGACCCTTTAATACACGAATGCAGTATTTGACTGTGAAATCTGGTGACCAAGTACCCAGTAACGCTACCGTCATAAATGTGAACTCACCGATCGGTTCGTTCCTGCAGCCCACAGGATTCGATGGCCCCAGGGGGGTCAGTTCGCTGGCCCGGGAGCTGAGCACCGTCACCGAGGCGGCCCGCCTGTTTCGCCGTACCCGAGTTGAGCGCCGGTCACGCGCCCTGCTCCCGTATGCCGGGAGCCATCGCGTCCCCGCACACGACCCGGTGATGCTCATTCCCGGCTTCATGGCCGGGGATCCGACGCTGAAGGCGATGTCGTCGATGCTGCGCCGGGAGGGTTTTCGCACCTACCGCGCCCAGATCTGGGTGAACGTGCGCTGCACCAGGGAGGCCGGCGAACGCCTCGAGCACCGGCTGGAGACGATCGCGACCAGGCGCAACCGCAAGGTCACCATCGTCGGGCACAGTCTCGGCGGCATGCTCGCCCGCGGCCTCGCCGCGCGACGACCCGACCTGATCGAGGGCATCGTCAGCATGGGCAGCCCGGTGCTGGCTCCCGGAGCCATCCACAAGGTCCTCGCGTGGGATGCCCAGCTGCTCAGCCGCCTGACCAGGGCCGGGTTCGGCGGGATGATGAGCGCTGACTGCTTCGGTGGGGAGTGTGCCCGCCTCAGCTGGGAGGAGAGCCAGATCGGGCTCGACCCCGACCTCGCCTTCACCGCGATCTACAGCAAGCGCGACGGCATCGTCGACTGGCGCGCGTGTCTGGACCCAGCTGCGCAGCACGTCGAGGTGCGCACCAGCCACTGCGGCATGGCCGTCGACCCGGTCGTGATGGACCACGTGCTCGCGGCGCTGCGGGAACAGCAGCTCAGGCGGGCCAGCCGGGAGGCAGCTCCGCACGACGAGGAGGATTCGCTCCGCGCCGTTCACACGTGACCGCGGCCACCTCCATCGCGCCCTGCAACAACCTGGTGGTGTCCTCCCTGCCCACCGGGACGCCTGGTCCCGGGGGCCGGAACGCGTCGAGGTCGGAGAGCTGCGCCAGCAGGCCGGCCATGAACGCGTCGCCGGCGCCGACCGTGTCCACCATCTCGACCGGGCGCGGCCGGACGGTTGTCTCGCCCTCGGCGGTGTAGGCCGTGGCGCCCTCGGCTCCCCGGGTGAGTACGACGAGCTGGGTGCGCGCCCCGTCGAGGAGCATCCGGGCGACGTCGTCGGGGTCGGCGCTGGGGTCGATCAGCAGGGCGTCCTCGTCGCTCAGCTTCACCAGTCCGCACCTGGCGCCGAGGTCGAGCACCTGGCGGCGTACGCGGTCACGGTCGTCGACGAACGAGTCGCGCAGGTTGGCGTCGTAGCTGACGAACACGTCGCGGGCACCGGCCTGCTCGACCAGGTCGAGCACGCTGTCGCGCCCGGGTTCGAGCAACGTGCCGAGCGACCCGACGTGCAGCGCGCGGCAAGGGGGGAGCTGCCTGCGAGGAAGACTCCAGTCCAGGTCGAAGTCATAGCTGGCGGCGCCGGTGTCGTCCAGACGGGCGGTGGCGATCGACGTACGCCCGGACGAGGTGGGTACGACGACGAACTCCGCGCCGCTGTTGGTCACGTGCTGGACCACCAGCCCGCCGCGCTCGTCGTGGCCGACCTGGCTCAGCAGGGTCGCCGGGACCTCGAGCCGGACGAGGCCGACCGCCACGTTGAGTGGTGAGCCGCCCGGTGTCTCGATGGGGTCGCCGTCCGCATCGATGACGACGTCGACCAGCGCCTCGCCGACGACGACGATCACGGAGCCGGTCTCCTCAGCGCTCGAAGTCGACGTCTGCGTAGGCGCGGAGCTTGCTCAGCTTGTGCTCGGACTCGATCGAGCGGATCGTCCCGCTGCGCGAGCGCATCACCAGTGAGTGTGTGGTGGCGCCACCGGCCCGGTAGCGAACGCCCTGCATCAGCTCACCGTCGGTGATGCCGGTGGCCACGAAGAAGCAGTCGTCGCCGGAGACCAGGTCGGGCGTGTAGAGCACGCGGTCGAGGTCGTGCCCCGCGTCGATCGCCCGCTGCTTCTCCTCGTCATCGTGCGGCCAGAGCCGGCCCTGGATGGTGCCGTCGAGGCACTTCATCGCGCAGGCGGCGATGATCCCCTCGGGGGTGCCGCCGATGCCGAGCAGCAGGTCGATACCGGTGCCCTCACGAGCGGCCATGATCGCGCCGGCCACGTCGCCGTCGGTGATGAACTTGATCCGGGCTCCGGTGGCGCGGATCTCGTCGACCAGGTCCTGGTGGCGTGGCCGGTCGAGCACGACGACGGTCACGTCCTCGGGCTTGGTGCCCTTGGCCTTGGCGACCTGGTGGATGTTCTCGGCCGGCGGGTAGCGGATGTCGACGACGTCCGCTGCGGCGGGACCCGTCACCAGCTTCTCCATGTAGAACACGGCGGAGGGGTCGTACATCGAACCCCGCGGTGAGACCGCGAGAACGGAGATCGCGTTGGCCATGCCCTTGGCGGCCAGGGTGGTGCCGTCGATGGGGTCGACCGCGACGTCGCAGGGCGGGCCCTGGCCGTCGCCGACCTCTTCGCCGTTGAAGAGCATCGGGGCGTTGTCCTTCTCGCCCTCGCCGATGACGACGGTGCCGCGCATGCCGACGGTCGAGATCAGCACGCGCATCGCGTTGACCGCGACGCCGTCGGCACCGTTCTTGTCGCCCTTGCCGACCCAGCGACCGGCGGCCATCGCGGCCGCCTCGGTGACGCGGACCAGCTCGAGCGCCAGGTTGCGGTCCGGGATGGCGGGATCCACGGTGAGGGAGTCCGGTACGTGGCTCTCTGACATGGCAGTGATCGTAACCTCCACCCCTGTTGGCAGGATGGCGCCATGAGCGAGTCGCCCGAACCCGTCAGCGGCGAGGGAGCTCGTTACCAGCGCAGTCCGGGCGGCCTCATCGGCGCGTTGCTGGTGACCGTCGTCGCCGTACTCGCGTTCGTCGGCTTCCGGGCGCTGACCAGCGACGACGAACCGACCCCGGTCCGGACAGTCGACTACGCCGCGGCAGCGCAGGGTGCTCGCGAGGACGGCAAGCTCGTCGTGCTGGCGCCGTCCCGGCTGCCACTGGGCTGGAAGGCGACCAGTGCGACGTACACCCGCGGCGCGTCGCCGACCTGGCACCTCGGGATGTTGACCGACGACAACAAGTACGTCGGCGTCGAGGAGGCCCGCTCGAGCATCAAGGCGCTCGTCGAGGAGCACGTCGACGCCGCCGCAGAGCAGGGCAAAGAGGTCACCATCGGCGCCGAGAAGTGGCAGACCTGGACCGACTCAGGCGGGGACCACGCCGTCGCCCGGGTGGTTCGCGGACCCGGTGGCGCCCAGGAGAGTGTGCTGGTCGTGGGGTCGGCTCCCGCCGACGAGGTGCGTCGGCTCGCGGGGTCGCTGACCGACCGCTGACGTGACCTGAGCGGCGATGGGGCGTTGAGCACCCAAGACACCCATCAAGCGGAGGCCCACCGTGCGCAAGCTCGTCCTGACCGTCCTCGTCGCAGCCATGGCGGCGATCCTTCCGCTCAGCCTGTCCCTGACGTCCGCTACGGCTGCTCCGGCAAGCTCGTCCGCCACGCAGGTGGAGGCGCCGCAGTACCAGGAGTACGTCGCTCTCGGAGACTCCTGGTCGGCCGACGTGGTGATCGCCGACAAGGACGGCATCCCGGACACGACGTACGCCCCGGCCGGCTGTGCGCAGTCGCACCGCAACTACCCCAAGCTGCTCGCCGCGGCCCTGAAGGTGCCCGTCTTCCGCGACGCGACCTGCGGCTCCGCCAAGACCGACGACTTCTACGCTCCGCAGACGGGGCTGCCGACCGGGGAGACCAACCCGGCGCAGTTCGACCGGCTGACCCCCACCACCGATCTCGTCACCGTCGGCATCGGCGGCAACGACGCCGGCTTCGCCGGTGCCGCGACCGACTGCCTCAGCCCGCTGCCCGGCGGAGCGCACTGCAAGGAGAAGTACACCGCCGGAGGCACCGACCAGCTCGCGACCCAGATCGACGCCTCCGAGCCGAAGCTGGTCCGGGCGCTCGAGGAGATTCATCAGCGTTCGCCCAACGCCAGGATCATGATGGTCGACTACCTCGCGGGGATCCCGGAGACCGGCTGCTACCCGATCGTGCCGATGAGCAACTCCGACATGGCCTACCTCTACGTGACCTTCCAGAAGCTCAACGCGATGGTCAAGCGCGCGGCAGCGGCCGGGGGAGCGGAGTTCGTGGACACCTACACCCCGTCGATCGGGCACCACGCGTGCGCACCGCCGAACCAGCGCTACGTGGAGGGCCTGGGCATCGTTTCGATCAACGACGCAGCAGTGGCTGTCCCCGCTCACCCGAACTCGGCCGGCGCCGCGTCCCAGTTCCGCTCGACGCTCGCAGCGGTGCAGGCGGGCTAGTCGCTCTCGGGCTCCTCCGTGAGTGCCTGGTCGAGCCGTGCGCGAGCACCTTCGAGGGCACGCTGGCAGACCTTGGCGAGCTCCTCGCCCTGCTCCCACAGGGCCAGTGACTCCGCGAGGCTGGTGCCGCCCTGCTCCAGGGTCCGCACCACCTCGATCAGCTGGTCGCGGGCGTCCTCGTAGCTGAGCTGGGGTTCTTCACTCATCGTCGTCCTCGTTCGTCTCGGGCATCAGGTCGATCCGGTCGACCTTGTTGGTGGTGGCGCCGATGCGGCCGTCGGCGACCCGGATGTGGATCTCGTGGCCGGGTTCGAGGGTGGCGACGCTGGAGAGCGCCTGGCCCTCCGAGTCGGAGAGGACTGCGTAGCCGCGACGCAGGGTCGCCAGCGGCGACAGCGAGCGGATCCGCGCGATCTGGTGCACCAGGTCGTCCTCGCCGCGGTCGAGCCGGTGCCGGAAGGTACGCCGGGCACGCTCGCGCAGGCTCCCGACCTCGCCCAGGCGCTCCTCGAGCCCGGCGCGCGGGTCCGCGAGAGCCGGACGCGACCTGAGGGCTGCGAGCTGGTGCAGCTCGCCGGCGACGATACGCGCTGATCGCCCGCCGCCCACGCTCGCGCACCTGCAGCACGCGCTGCGCCTCCTCGGCCACGTCGGGCACCACGCGCTTGGCGGCATCGGTGGGCGTCGAGGCCCGCACGTCGCTGACCAGGTCGAGGATGGGGGAGTCCTGCTCGTGGCCGATCGCGGACACGACCGGGGTGGTGGCCACGAAGACGGCCCGGATCACGGCCTCGTCGGAGAACGGGAGCAGGTCCTCGATCGAGCCGCCGCCGCGGGCGACGACGATCACGTCGACGTCCGGATCGCGGTCGAGCAGCTGCACTGCGTCGATAACCTCTCGCGCGGCATGCATGCCCTGCATCGCGGCGTACTTCACGGTGAAACGGACGCCGGGCCAGCGACGTCGTCCGTTCTCCAGCACGTCGCGCTCTGCCGCGGAGTTCTGAGCCGTCACCAGGCCGACGTTGCGCGGCAGGAACGGGAGCGGCCGCTTGCGCTCCGCGGCGAAGAGCCCCTCGGCCGCGAGCAGCTGGCGGCGACGCTCGAGGCGGGCGAGCAGCTCGCCCTCACCGACGAGTCGAATCTCGCGCACGGCCAGCGAGAGAGTGCCTCGGTTGGGGTAGAACGACGGCTTGGCGTGGCACACGATCTGCGCGCCCTCCACCAGCGGGGTGGGCAGGGAGTCGATCACCGCGCGGTTGCAGGTGACCTGGACCGAGATGTCGGCGAGCTTGTCGCGCAGGGTCAGGAAGACGGTGTTCATGCCGCCGCGACGGCTGACCTGGGTCACCTGGCCCTCAACCCATACGGCCCCGAGTCGGTCGATCCACTGGCCGATTGCCTGAGTGATCTGGCGCACCGGCGCCGGATGCTCGGGGGAGGTCTCCAAGGCCATGTGGGCACCGTAGTGGTCCCCACCTACGATTGGGGGCATGACCGATCTGGGTACGCCGAGCATCCTCTCGCCGGAAGAGGCTGACCGCGCCGTGCGGCTGGCAGCGCCGCGGGGCTACTGCGCGGGCGTCGACCGGGCCGTGATCACGGTCGAGAAGGCCCTCGACCTCTACGGCTCGCCGGTCTACGTGCGCAAGCAGATCGTGCACAACAAGCACGTGGTCGCGGACCTGGAGTCGCGCGGCGCGATCTTCGTCGAGGAGCTCGACGAGGTCCCCGAGGGAGAGACCGTCGTATTCTCCGCCCACGGAGTGTCCCCGGTGGTGCACGTGCAGGCGCAGGAGCGAGGCCTGAAGACCATCGACGCGACCTGTCCGCTGGTGACCAAGGTCCACCACGAGGCGAAGCGCTTTGCCTCGGACGACTACGACATCCTCCTGATCGGTCACGAGGGCCATGAGGAGGTCGAGGGGACCGCGGGTGAGGCCCCCGGGCACATCCAGCTGGTGCAGAGTCCTGACGACGTCGACTCGATCGTCGTACGCAACCCGGAGAAGGTCGCCTGGCTCTCCCAGACGACGCTGTCGGTCGACGAGACGATGGCGACCGTCGACGCGATCCGTGAGCGCTTCCCCGCGCTGCTCGACCCGCCGAGCGACGACATCTGCTACGCCACCCAGAACCGCCAGCTGGCCGTGAAGGAGATCAGCCCGGAGGCCGATCTGGTGATCGTGGTCGGCTCGGCGAACTCCTCAAACTCGGTGCGGCTGGCCGAGGTCGCCCTCGAGGCCGGCGCCAAGGCTGCCTACCGCGTCGACGACGCCACCGAGATCGAGGAGTCCTGGCTGGAAGGCGTGAACACGGTGAGCGTCACCTCCGGCGCCTCGGTGCCCGAGGACCTCGTGGACGGCGTACTCGCGTTCCTGACGGCCCGCGGCTACCCCGATGCCCAGGCTGTGCACACGGCCGAGGAGTCACTCATCTTCGCCCTCCCTCCCGAGCTGCGCCGCGACATGCGCAAGGCGGCGGCCGGGAAGTCGGAGTAGCCGGGTGGCGCGCTACTACGACATCCACCCGGTGGACCCGCAGCCACGCGTCATCTCCCAGGTCGTCGACCTGCTTCGCAACGACGGGCTGGTCGCCTACCCGACGGACTCCTGCTACGCCCTCGGCATCCAGCTGGGCAACCGGGACGGGCTCGACCGGATCAAGAAGCTGCGTCGACTCGACGACAAGCATCACTTCACGCTGGTCTGCTACGACTTCGCGCAGCTCGGCCAGCTCGTGCACCTGAACAACGCGGCCTTCCGGATGGTCAAGGCGGTCACACCCGGCCCGTACACGTTCATCCTCCCGGCCACCTCCGAGGTGCCGAAGCGGCTGATGCACCCGAAGAAGCGGACGGTGGGCGTGCGGATCCCCGACCACCCGGTCCCGAGGGCGCTACTGGCGGAGTTCGGCGAGCCGTTGCTGTCCAGCACGCTGTTGCTGCCGGACACCGAGGAGCCGATGACCGACGGGTGGCAGATCAAGGAGGAGCTGGATCACTGGTTGGACGCGGTGCTCGACGCCGGGGAGTGCGGCTCGGAGCCGACGACCGTCGTCGACCTCTCCGAAGGTGCGCCCGTGGTCGCACGGGTCGGCGCCGGCGATCCTGCTCGCTTCGAGTAACCGGCGCTCTGCCGAGCCCGCTTGCGAAACACGCGCTGCCTGATGGCCAGGATCGCCAGAGTCAGCAGGTAGGCAGTCAGCAAACCGGTTGCCCGGTGCGCCAGTCCCGAGACGACCGCTTGGATCAGCCCGTCGCCCGGCTGGGCCACCCACGCCTTGTGCACGATCGCCAGCAGAGTGATCAGTCCGAGCAGCAGGAGCGGGGGCAGCACGCCGATCGGGAAGAAGTCCCGCGGGCGGACGGCCAGCGCGGCCCAGACACACAGCAGCACGAACCCGATGTCGAAGATCAGGGTGAGGTGACCATTGATCGCGATGTCGAGGGCGAGCACCAGGAGGCCGCCCAGGATCGCCAGCCGCACGACACGGCTGCTGGCCATCTGGCCCTCTTCCCACAGGGTGGGTGCGCTCACAGCCACAACGTAAGCCGCGTCAGGCACTCGATCTGCGCGACTCGCCGGGCCCGGTGTCGGCTTCAGGCGCTGGCAGCTGGGGTCGCTCGTCAGCCACGGCGTCCAGCAGCTCGGCCGCGGTGAGCGGTCGCGGCACCTGGGTCACTGGGTCCACGGGCGCCAGCTCCTCGCGGGTCACACCGATGTCCTCGAACTGGCGCGCCGTGACGAGCACCCGGCTCTCGATGGAGCCGACCGCGCTGTTGAACGCCTCGACCGCCCCCTTCAGGGAGCGACCGACCTTGTCGAGGTGGCCGCCCATCACTCCGATCCGGGTGTGCAGCTCCCGGCCCAGCTCATGGATCTCCCGGGTGCGCTCGGCGAGCGCCTCTGTGGTCCATCCGTGCGCAATGGTCCGCAGCAGGGCGATCAGCGTTGTCGGGGTGGCGATGACGACGTCGCGGGTGGCGGCGTACGACAGCAGGGTGGGGTCGGACTCCAGTGCCACCGCCAGGAACGATTCGGCCGGCACGAACATCACCACGAACTCGGGAGCCCCCGGCATCGACCGCCAGTAGGCCTTGCCCGACAACGCATCCACGTGGTTCCGCACCTGACGCACGTGCCGCCGCAGGTGTGCCCCTGCCTCTTCGGGGTCGTCCGTGGCCAGCGCGTCGAGGTGTGCGTCCAGCGGCACCTTGGCGTCCACCACCACCGACCGTCCCCCGGCCAGGCGCACCACCACGTCCGGCCGCAGGTTGCCGTCCTCATGCGTGAGGTGGACCTGCTCCTGGAAGTCGCAGTGCTCGACCATCCCGGCCAGCTCCACCGCCCGACGCAGGTGCAGCTCGCCCCACTGCCCGCGCACATGCGGCTTGCGCAGCGCCGTCGACAACGCGCCGGTCTCGCGCCGCAGCAGGTCGGTGCTGTGTCGCATGTCGTCGACCTGTTGCCGCAGCTGCCCCTGCCAGGACGCCCGCTGCTGCTCCACGTCCATCAGCCGCTCATGCAGCCGGTCAAGCCCATCGCGCAACACCGCCTGGTCGTCACCGCGCGCCGACAACGCCCGCAGCACGTCCGGGTCCCCAGCCCGCCGCGACCACACCAGCACGGTCACGGCCCCGAGCAGGATGCCGATCACCAGGGTCAGCAGGGGCAGCACGATGTTCATGCTCCCGAGCGTGACAGCAGGCACCGACAACATCGTGGACCTCACGTGCGCCGACTGAATCGGACGCTGCCGTCGGGCATGGACTGGTGGTTGAAGCCGGTGTCGTGGATCCATTGGTGGTGTTGATGGCATAGCGGGATCGCGTTGGCGAGGTCGGTCTTGCCGCCGCGGGACCAGGGCTTTTGGTGGTGGAGCTCGCACCAGGCGTAAGGGCGTTCGCAGCCGGTGGCGGCGCAGGTGGTGTGTTCGAGCCCTTTCGCGAGTCGCTGCGACTCGGAGAAAAGTCGGGATGTGTGGCCGAGGTCGAGGGCGACTGACTTGCCGCCGAGGACGGCGGGCAGGATCGCGGCGTTGCAGGCGAGCCGGCGGGCTTCTCCGGCGGAGAGGGCCTGGTCGGTGTCGAGGTGGGCTGCCTTGAGGGCGCCTTGCAGGACGGTGTGGTCGATGGTGACGACCACGGTGGCGGCGCTCTTCGGGTGCAGGTGATCGGTAGGCAGGTGCTCGAGGAGTTCGGCAAACGCGAGGCCGCGGCGGTGCCGCCAGTCGAACGAGCGGTCCGGTGTTGCGTGGCGTGAGCCTGGTTCGCGCATGCGTCGGGGCGCGGTCATCGTGTCCAGGACCTTGGCGAGAATGGCAGCGGCGAGCGCAGGGACTGTGAAGTGGCCGGTGCTGGTGCCGTCCCCGTTGTCGTGCAGGGTGAGTGAGCAATTGGCTTGAGCCGCCTGCTCCTCGGTGCGGACCTGCTCGTTCTCGTGGGCGTCGACCACGCTCTGGTCAGGTTCGACGGCTTCGATCGCGCGACGGGCTATCCGGCGAAGCTGGTCGGGACTGAACCGGCCGGCCTTCTCGACCAAGTGGGCTTCGACGAGCTGGCGCTGCTCATCCGAGACTCCATCAGGCAACTGCCCCGTGGCGTTCACGATCACGGCGGCGTGACCGGGGGAGACCAAGCCAGCGTCGAGGGCTTCGGCAGTGGCGTTGTGACTGAAGGACAGATCGTTGGCCAAAGCCACCTGTCGGGCCGCATCTGAGCGGGACACCGTGGTGGTCTTTGCGACCCAGGCGCCGGTGTCCGTGAACCCTGCGTCCGTCGCGGTGCCGGCCCGGTCGGCAACGGCCACCATCTTGAGCTTGCAGCGCCTCGATGCGGCGAGCGGCGCGGTCCAGCTCGGCGACCACCCGGGCGTACTCGCCCGTTATCAGCGGTTGCGCCGCACCGGCGTGCATCCGGTCAAGCACACCGTGCACCTCGGCCACACCTGAGAGCACCGGGTGGCGGTGCCTCGGGGTGGAGGTCGAGGAGTGCTGACATGGATACATTCTTTCTCGAACATATGTACGAGTCAAGGGTAGAGTCGGAATGTGGACAACGAAAGCGAACAACCTCTGGACCGAAACCACAGCGGTCGAGTGAAGCGGCCGCGAGCCAAGTAAGGGCTGCGGAAGGTAGGGCGACCACAGCGAGCAGCAACCACCCAATCGAAAATCCTCTTTGTGGTTTCGAGACGCTCGCTGGCGCTCGCTCCTCAACCACCGGGGGTTGAGGTAGCCCCTCGGCCCACGGCCCTTTGGTCTCGTCTGTCCGCTCGCTTCGCTCGCTGCTCGACCACCGGGGGTTGCGGTAGCTCCTCGGCCCACGGCCCTTTGGTCTCGTCTGTCCGCTCGCTTCGCTCGCTGCTCGACCACCGGGGGTTGCGGTAGCCTCCTTGGCCCACGGCCTTTTGGTCTCGTCTGTCCGCTCGCTTCGCTCGCTGCTCGACCGCCTTGGGTTAGGGCGGCCTCAGCTCAGTCGAGGTCGACGATCACGGGGGCGTGGTCGCTGGCTCCTTTGCCGGCTCGTTCGTCGATGTCGATGAAGGCGCCGGTCACTCGCTTTGCGAAGGACGGGTTGCCGAGGACGAAGTCGAGGCGCATTCCTCGGTTGCGTTCGTAGCGCTGGCGGTAGTAGTCCCAGTACGTGAAGACGTCGGGGCCGGGAGCGTGGGGGCGTACGACGTCCACGAAGCCGTCCTCTAGGAATGCGTTGAACGCGGCCCGCTCGGGGGCCGTGACATGGGTGCTCTTCGCGAAGGCGTTGATGTCGTAGACGTCCTCGTCCAGCGGGGCGACGTTCCAGTCGCCCACGAGGGCTACGTCGCCGGTCATCGAGGCGGCTGCTGCGCGCAGGGCGGCAAGCCACTCGAGCTTGTAGAGGTAGTGGGGGTCGCCGGGCTTGCGGCCGTTGGGGACGTACAAGGACCACACACGCACGCCAGCGCAGGTGGCGCCGATCGCGCGCGCTTCGGCGACCGACGGTTCTCCCCAAGTGGGTGTGCCCGGGAAGCCGACCTCGACGTCCTCGAGCCCCACCCGGCTGATGATCGCGACGCCGTTCCACTGGTCATGGCCCACGGCGGCGACGTCGTAGCCAAGGACTGTCAGGCCCATCAGCGGCAGCTGATCCTCGCGGGCCTTGGTCTCCTGGAGCGCGAGTACGTCGATGTCGTGACGTTGCAGCAGGGCTTCGACGCGGTCGATGCGGCTGCGGAGGGAGTTCACGTTCCAGGTCGCGATGCGCACCCGGCGAGACTAATCGCCAGGGGATCACCGGTCATCCGGCCCCGGGCGTCCGACGCAAGTTCGCGGCTCAGCACCCAAGGTGCATGCTGGGGAGATGGATGACGTCCGCGCAACCCTCACAGCCAAGCTCGACGAGCTGGACGCGGAAATGGCCGCGATGTCGAAGAAGCCGACCGAACAGGGGTCGATCTCATTCGGCAAACGGATCGGCGAGGGGACCTCGATGGCCGTCGACCGCCTGGCGCAGGTCGCCGTGCACGACCAGTACCAGGTCACGCGCGCCGATGTCGTGCGCGCGCTGGAGAAGCTCGACGAGGGCACCTACGGGTCCTGCGACATGTGCGGCCAGCCGATTGCCGAGGGACGCCTCGAGGCGCTGCCCTGGGCCGTCCTCTGCGTCGAGGACGCTGCCAAGAGCTGAGCCCGGAGCCAAGAGAAATTCCGATCAGCGAGACAAAACAGGCATGCCCTCGCCGATCCTGGGCACGTTGGAGTTGTCGGGTGGGAAGGCCCGGCAAGCCCAAGGACACTGGAGGGAACATGGCACTTAGAGGCATTGTGAACCGAGTCATCGGCGGCGGTCGACGTGGAGTCGGCGGAGTCGGTGGACGTCGTACGGCGGGCGGCGGCATGGGACCCGGCATGGGTGCCGGCCAGACAGGCACGACCGGGGGCCGTCGTACCCAGGACGAAGCGATCGGCCGTGGAGTGAGGAAGCTCTTCCGCCGGGTCCGCTGATTGGGCGATCCACTCGCCCGTCGGGGACGATGGCGGGGCGATGCCACTCCTCGACCGAATCCCCGACGCACCGGATGACGCATCCGGTGGCTCGCCGGGCAGCCCTGACCCGGACGCGTTGTTCGACGCGTTCGAGACGTGGGTGTCCGAGCAGGGGCTGACCCTCTACCCGGCGCAGGAGGAGGCGCTGATCGAGGTCGTCACCGGTGCCAACGTCATCCTCTCGACACCGACCGGCACCGGGAAGAGCCTGGTCGCCACCGGCGCCCACTTCGCCGCTCTGGCGCGGGGAGAGCGGACCTTCTACACCGCGCCGATCAAGGCCCTGGTCTCGGAGAAGTTCTTCGCCCTGATCGACGTCTTCGGCGCCGACAACGTCGGGATGCTGACCGGAGACGCCGCGGTCAACGCCAAGGCGCCGATCGTGTGCTGCACCGCCGAGGTGCTGGCCAACATCGCGCTGCGCGAGGGTGCCCAGGCCGACATCGGCCAGGTGGTGATGGATGAGTTCCACTTCTATGCCGAGCCCGACCGCGGCTGGGCCTGGCAGGTGCCGCTGCTGGAGCTGCCGCAGGCGCAGTTCCTGCTGATGTCCGCGACGCTCGGCGACGTGACCCGGTTCGTCGACGACCTCAGCCGTCGTACGCAACGGGAGACCGCGGTCGGTCACGAGCGTCACCCGTCCGGTCCCGCTGAGCTATGAGTGGGCGGTGACACCGATGCACGAGACGATCGAGGAGCTGCTCATCACCCACCAGGCTCCGGTGTACGTCGTGCACTTCACCCAGGTCGCGGCACTGGAACGGGCCCAGGCGCTGACGAGCATCAACATCTGCACCCGCGAGGAGAAGGACCGGATCGCCGAGCTGATCGGCGGGTTCCGGTTCAGCCCCGGCTTCGGCAAGACCCTGTCGCGACTGGTGAAGCACGGCGTGGGGGTGCACCACGCTGGGATGCTGCCGAAGTACCGACGCCTGGTCGAGCAGCTCGCGCAGGCCGGCCTGCTCAAGGTCATCTGCGGGACGGACACCCTCGGCGTCGGCATCAACGTGCCGATCCGGACGGTGGTGTTCACCGGCCTGGCGAAGTACGACGGCCGCCGGCAGCGGATGCTGAAGGCACGCGAGTTCCACCAGATCGCCGGCCGGGCGGGACGCGCCGGGTTCGACACGGCGGGCACTGTCGTCGTACAGGCACCCGAGCACGTCGTCGAGAACCACCGGCTGGTCAAGAAGGCCGGTGACGACCCGAAGAAGCTCAAGCGGGTGCAGCGGAAGAAGGCACCCGAGGGCCAGGTGACGTGGACCGAGGAGATGTTCGAGCGCATCGTCGCCGCCGAGCCGGAAGCGCTGGTCTCCCGGATGCGGGTCAGCAGCGCGATGCTGCTCAACGTCATCGCGCGGCCGGGCAACCCTGCCGCGGCGATGCGGCGGCTGCTGCGCGACAACCACGAGGACGAACGCTCCCAGCTGCGCCTGATGCGACTGGCCGCGGCACAGCACCGCGCGCTGCTCGCTGCCGGTGTGGTCGAGCTCGTGAGTCCTCCCGAGCAGGACGGACGCAGGGTCCGGCTGGTCGACGGCCTGCAGCTCAACTTCGCGCTGAACCAGCCGCTCTCGGCGTACGCCCTGGCTGTGTTCGACACCCTCGACCCCGAGGCGGCGACGTACGCCCTGGACGTGGTCTCGGTCGTCGAGGCGACGCTGGAAGACCCTCGCCAGGTGCTGCGCGCGCAGGAGCACCGGGCGCGCGGCGAGGCGATCGGGGAGATGAAGGCCGACGGCATCGAGTACGACGAGCGCATGGAGCTGCTCGACGAGGTCACCTGGCCCATGCCGCTGCAGGATCTGCTCGAGCACACCTACGAGCTCTACCGCCAGCGGCATCCGTGGGTCGGCGAGAGTGCGGTGTCACCGAAGTCGGTCGTGCGCGACATGTACGAGCGCGCGATGACCTTCGGCGAGTACGTCGCGTTCTACGGGCTGACCCGGTCGGAGGGGCTGGTGCTGCGCTATCTCGGCGACGCCTACCGGGCGCTGCGCCAGACGGTGCCCGACAGTGTGCGCACCGACGAGCTCGAGGACATCGTCCAGTGGCTCGGCACGGTGGTGCGACAGACGGACTCGAGCCTGCTCGACGAGTGGGAGATGCTCAGCGACCCGAGCCGGCTGGCAGCTGTAGCCCCGGACGTTCTGCCGCCCGAGCCGGAGCGGATCACCGCCAACGAACGCGCCTTCACCGTGCTCGTGCGCAATGCGATGTTCCGGCGGGTCGAACTGGCTGCCCTGAACCGTTGGGAGCAGCTCGGCGAGCTGGAGAACGAGAACGGGTCGAGCATCGGGGCAGAGGACTGGCGCGAAGCGCTGGAGGAGTACTTCGACCAGCACGACAGCATCGACACCGGGCCCGACGCGCGTGGTCCGCAGATGCTGTTGGTGGAGAAGAACGACCGGACCTGGGAAGTCCAGCAGATCGTCGGTGACCCCGACGGCGACCACGACTGGCGAATCATCGCGACCGTGGACCTCGTTGCGTCCGACGCGGAGGGCGAGCTCGTCATGGACGTCACCGGTCTGCTGCAGCTCTGACGAAAACGCGTTGCACGGCCAGTCGAGGAAACCTAGCGTGCTGGGATGGCTTCAAAGCTGATCGCGCTCTCCTTCGACGCCCACGACCCGCGCCGGGTCGCACGGTTCTGGTCCGGCCTCCTGGGCTGGGAGATGGTCGAGGAACCGGACGGCGGATACGCGCTCCTGCCGAATGACGACACCGGGTTCCGGCTCGAGTTCTTCCCCTCCGAGGAGGACAAGCGCGGGCACAACCAAATGCACTTCGACCTGACGAGCAACCTCGAGGAGCAGCAGGTGATCGTGGATCGGGCGGTGGAGCTCGGCGCCGAGCACATCGACGTCGGTCAGCTGCCGGAGGAAGGCCATGTGGTGCTCGCCGACCCCGAGGGCAACGAGTTCTGCGTCGTCGAGGCGGGCAACAACTTCCTTGCCGACTGCGGAGCCATCGGGGCGGTCTCGAGCGACGGCACGCAGGAGGTCGGGTACTTCTGGGCCGAGGCTTTGGGCTGGCCGCTGGTCTGGGACCAGGATGAGGAGACCGCCATCCGCTCGCCGCACGGCGGCCCGATCATCTCGTGGGGCGGCCCGCCTGTGAATCCGAAGCTCGGCAAGAACCGGCTTCACTTCGACCTTGCCCCACCTGCCGACGGTGACCAGCAGGCGGAGGTCGACCGCCTCGTCTCCCTCGGTGCGAAGCAGATTGACATCGGGCAGGGTGACGTCAGCTGGGTGGTGCTGGCCGACCCCGACGGCAACGAGTTCTGCGTCCTGACGCCTCGCTGAGCACACAGGGTCAGACGAACGCGCTCTCCCCGGTGATGGCACGGCCGACGATCAGCGTGTTGATCTCGCGGGTGCCCTCGTAGGAGTAGATCGCCTCGGCGTCGGCGACGAAGCGACCGACGTGGTGCTCCAGCAGGATTCCGTTGCCGCCGAGCACCTCGCGCGCCCAGCCGACCGCCTCACGCATGCGCACGGTCGCGTGGGCCTTGCACAGTGAGGCGTGCTCGTCGCGCAGCTCGCCGGCGTCCTGGAGCTGCGAGGCGCGGACGTTCATCGCGGTGGACGCGGTGACGTTGCTGAGCATCTTCACCAGCAGGTCCTGCACGAGCTGGAAGGAGGCGATCGGGCGTCCGAACTGGTGCCGCGCCTTGGTGTAGCGCAGCGCGTGCTCGAAGGCGCCACGCGCGCAACCGGTGGCCTGCCACGCGACGCTCATCCTGGTCACTCGCAGGACGTTGGCGGTGGCGCGGAAGGTGTCCGCCTTCTGCAGCCGGTTGGCCTCGGGCACGCGGACGTCGTGCAGGTGGATCTCCGCGTTCTGTACGACGCGCAGGGCGATCTTGTCCTCCTGCTTGTCGAAGGTCATGCCCTCGGTGCCCTTCTCCACCACGAAACCCTTGACCTGGCCGTCGTCCTCGTCCCTGGCCCAGATCACGACGAGGTCGGCGAACGCGGCGTTGCCGATCCACTTCTTCTCGCCGTTGAGGATCCAGTCGTCACCGTCGCGCCGGGCGCTGGTAGCCAGACCCGCCGAGATGGCGGATCCGACGTCGGGCTCGGTCAGCCCGAAGGCACCGATCAGCTCCATCCGGGCCATCGCCGGGAGCCAGCGTTCGCGCTGCTCGTCGGACCCGCAGAGGTCGATCGACCCCATCGCGAGGCCGCCGTGGACGCCCATGAAGGTGGCGATCGACGGGTCGACGCGGCCGAGCTCCATCGCGACGAGACCGTCCACCAGTGCTCCACGAGCGGGGCAACCGGGGCCGTCGAACGCGAGACCGGCGATGCCGAGCTTGGCGATGCCGGGGAGGAGGTCGTGCGGGAACTCCGCGCGGGTCCAGTACTCGTTGATGATCGGCTCGACCTCGCGGGTCATGAACGCGCGCACGCTGCTGAGCAGCTCGCGGTCCTGTTCCTCGAGCAGGAGCTCGAAGCCGAGGAAGTCCGAGAAGGGGGAGTCGGCCAGGCCGAGCTCCTCGAGGTCACTCATGCGAATTCCTCGCGGTCGCTCGGCTCGTCCAGCTCTGCTCGTTCAGGCTCTGCTCGTTCAAGAACGAGTCGATGTGTGGGGCCAGCTCATCCGCCTCGGTCAGGATGCCGAGGTGGCCGCCTTCATAGAGCACGAGCCGGGCCGAAGGGATCAACTGGGCCTGCATCCGTGGGTTGATGCTCGGGATGATCGGGTCGTCGTCGCCGCCCATGACCAGCGTCGGCTGCCGGATCATCCGCAGGAACGGCAGGCTGCTCCAGCCGGTCATCGCGGCGAGCTGGTAGTAGTAACCGCGCTTCGGGCCTGCCCGCGTAGCGCCGTGCAGCAGCGCGGCGCCGACCTCGGGGTTGGTGCGCATGCTGCCTCCGTAGATCTCCGGGGCGATGCGGGCGGCGTACTCCGGGTCGCGGTGGCGACGGGGCGTGAGCATCTTCGCGAGCACGCTCGGGTGTGCGGGCACCATCAGCGTCCCGGTGCCGGTGGCCACCAGCACCAGGCGTCGTACGCGCCTCCGGGACTGGACTGCCAGTTGTTGGGCCAGCCCGCCGCCCCAGGACAGCCCGAGGACGTCGAACTCGCGATGGCCGAGCCGGGACATCAGGGCTGCGACCCAGGAAGACAGGGCAGCGATCGGGTAGGGAAACGGTGGAGCCTGGCTGCCGCCGACACCGGGTACGTCGAACCGCACGACCCCGCGGTCGGGGTCCAGCGCGTCCACCAATGGCTGCAGCGCCTCGAGACTGGCGCCGATGCCGTTGCAGAGCAGCAACGGCGGCTCACCGGCCAGTCGCCCCCGCGCCGGACGCACGGAGACCCTGGCCTGCAGCCCGCGCACCGCGATGGTGCGCACCCGGTCGCGGTCCTTGCCCGTCCGGGTCGGCTCAGCGGTCATGGACATAGGTGCCCGGGGCGTCGCAGACCGGCTCGTACGCCGCGGACCCCATCCGCGTCGGCTTGTTGCGCTCCGGGCCGGTGCGCTCCGCGAGCCAGTCGACGTAGTCGTCCCACCAGCTGCCCTTGACCTTCGACGCCTTCTCGAGCCAGGCCTTCGTGTCCTCCGGGTTGCTCGACGCCGTCTGGAAGCTCGCCTTCGGGTTGCCGGGCGGGTTGACCATCGCGGCGATGTGGCCGCTGGTGGAGAGCACGAACTTGGTGTCCCCGCCGAACAGCTGGGTCGTCTGGTAGCAGGACTCCCACTTGCACAGGTGGTCGGCGATCCCGGCGACGACGTAGGTGTCGGCGTCGATCTTGCCGAGGTCGATGTCCGTGCCCAGCATCTTCGTCTCGCCTGCCCGGGTGAGGCCGTTGCTGATCGCGAGGTCCATGAAGTCGCGGTGCATGGCGGCGGTCATCCGGACCGGGTCGGCGTTCCAGTAGAGGATGTCGAACGCCTTCGGCGGGTAGCCGAGCAGGTAGTTGTTCACCCAGTAGTTCCAGATCAGGTCGTTGGGCCGCAGCCACGCGAACACCTCGGCGAGCATCCGGCCGTCGAGGTAGCCCTTCTCCGCCGATGCCCTGGTCGACGCCGCCGCAGCCTTGTGTGACAGCAGCGCGCTGGGCAGTCCCGCCTGCTCCTGGTCGAGCACGGTGACCGCGAGGCTGAACGCGGCGACGCGGTCGAGGTCACCCTCGGCGGCGAGGTGCGCCAGCACCATCGAGGCCAGCATCCCGCCGGAGCAGATGCCGAACATCGCGATCTGGTCCTGGCGGGCGATCTTCTGGGTGGCGTCCATCGCCTCGATGATCGCCTGGCCGTAGCTGTTGAGGCCCCAGTCGGCGTGCCGGGCGTCCGGGTTGCGCCAGGAGATGCAGAAGACCTGCTGGCCGCCGGCCACCAGGTGCTCCACCAGGCTGCGCTGCTCGGCGAGGTCGATCACGTAGTACTTGTTGATCGTGGGCGGCACGATCAGCAGGGGGATCTCGCGGACCTGGTCGGTCTGCGGGGTGTACTGGATCAGCTCGAACATGTCGGTCCGGAGTACGACGACCCCGGGGGTCACCGCGATGTCCTTGCCGACCTCGAACGCGTCCGGCTCGACCATCGACGGCACCCGCGGAGCGCTCGCGAAGTCGCGGATGAAGCGGCGACCGCCGTTGACCAGGTTGCCGCCACCGGTGTCGATCACCCGCTTGAGCACCTTGGGATTGAGGAACGGGTTGTTGCTGGGGGAGGACGCCTCGACGAGGTTGTCGATGATGAAGCCCATGCGCTGCTCGTCGCCCCAGCCGAGCTCGGCGTCGTCGACCACTCCGCGCAGGGCCTCGCCTGTCGCGAGGTAGCTCTGCAGGATGCGCTTGAACAGCGGGTTCTTGGCCCAGGCCTCCTCGGCGAAGCGGCGGTCCTTCTCGTGCGCCTCGATCTCGGACCGGCCGACGCCGATCTTGGCCAGCTCGGCGGCGAGCCCGAGCGTCCTCCCGGCCACCCGTTGAGGGCGCTTGGCCAGGTTGGCGGTGAACCGCACCCCGGACATGCCCGGCAGGAACCTCCGGATCGGGCTGGTCGCGGCATCACTGAGCAGCAGGTCCAGTGGTGCGGCGGCGTCCGTGCTCTCGTCGTCGTCGGCCTCGCGCATCCGGCTCTCTGCCTTCGTGGCGGCGCTCATGCCTTGGCCTCCTCGGGCGTGGTGACCTCGCGGCGCAGGATCTTGCCGGTCGGTCCCTTGGGCAGCTCGTCCACGATCCACACGGCTCTGGGGTACTTGTAGGCAGCCAGCCGTTCCTTGGCGAAGGCCTGCAGCTCCTCCTCGTCGGCGTCGCTGCCGTCCTTCAGCGCAACGGCGGCGCCGACCTCCTCACCCAGGCTGTCGTCCGGGATGCCGATGACGGCGACCTCGGCGACACCCTCGTGCTCGTAGAGCGCCTCCTCGACCTCGCGCGGATAGACGTTGTAGCCACCGCGGATGATCAGGTCCTTCTTCCGGTCGACGATGAAGAAGTAGCCGTCCTCGTCCTGCTTGGCCATGTCGCCGGAGCGGAACCAGCCGTCCGGGATCGCCTCCTTGGTCGCGTCGTCGCGGCCCCAGTAGCCCTTCATCACGTTCTCGCCACGGATGGCGATCTCGCCGACCTCGCCCTCGTCGACGTCGTTGCCGTCGTCGTCGACCAGCTTCATCTCGACACCGCGGACGGGTACGCCGATCGAGCCCGGCTTGCGCTCCATGCCGGGCTGGTTGAACGAGGCGACCGGCGAGGTCTCGGAGAGTCCGTAGCCCTCGAGCACGATGCAGTCGAACGTCTTCTCGAAGCTCTTCATCACCTCGACCGGCATCGCGGACCCGCCGGACACGCAGGCCCGCAGGCTCGACATGTCGTACGACGAGGCGTCCGGGGCGTTCAGCATCCCGGCGTACATCGTGGGGACGCCTTCGAAGACGGTGACCTTGTCGCGACCAACGACCTCGAGCGCCTTGGCCGCGTCGAAGCGGGGGATCGAGGGTCAGGCAGGCGCCCTTGAGCACGGCGGCGTTGAGCCCGACGGTCAGCCCGAAGCAGTGGAACAGCGGCAGGCAGCCCATCACGACGTCCTCGGGCTTGAGCTCGACGAGGGTCTCCGCGCTGGTGGCTGCGTTGGTGATCATGTTGGCGTGGGTGAGCTCGGCGCCCTTGGGCTGGCCGGTCGTCCCGGAGGTGTAGAGGAGTACGACGGTGTCGTCGTCATCCCGGTCGACGACCTCCTCGGTGGGCTCGTGCTGGGCGAGCAGCTCGTGGAAGCCGCCGGGCTCGACGGTGATGCACTCGATGCCGACCTCGTCAGCGCCCTTGCCGGCCTCCTCGGCCATGTCCTTCCAGGCGAACACGATCTTGGCGCCCGAGTCCTCGAGGTAGTACTTCACCTCACGACCCTTGAGCAGCGGGTTCATCGGTACGACGACCGCGCCGGCCGCGAGCGCTCCGTAGAACAGGATCGGGAACGCCGGGACGTTCGGCAGCACCAGACCGACCCGGTCGCCGGGTTCGACACCCTTCGACGCAAGCAACGTGGACACGCGGCGAGCGCCGTCCTGGAGCTCCTTGTAGGTGAGCACCATGTCGTCGAGGCGTACTGCCGGACGGTCGGGGTGCTCCTCGGCGGTCTTGGTCAGGTTGTGGGCCAGGTTGGTCACGAATGCCTCCAGGGGCGCGCGTCAGTGTGCAGATTCGGTGCCACGCCCAAGTAGGGGGCGCCCCTGCCCGGGAGGCACTGCGACCTCGGTCTGGGTCGCTCGATGTTCACTAGTCAACTACCCCACTGTGGTGCGCGCCACACGTTCGCAGAGGCAGAGATCGGCCAGATTCTCGGATTCGTGGTGACGACGCCCAGCGCCCGTAGGCTCGCCGCCCGTGGCTCTCACCATCGGAATCGTCGGTCTCCCCAACGCGGGCAAGTCGACCCTGTTCAACGCCCTGACCAAGAACAACGTGCTGGCGGCGAACTACCCGTTCGCCACCATCGAGCCCAACGTGGGCGTGGTCGGCGTACCCGACGAGCGGCTGCCGAAGCTCGCCGAGATCTTCGGCTCCGCCAAGGTGCTGCCCGCGACGGTGGAGTTCGTCGACATCGCCGGCATCGTCCGTGGCGCCTCGGAGGGGGAGGGGCTGGGCAACAAGTTCCTCTCGCACATCCGCGAGTCCGCCGCGATCTGCCAGGTGACCCGCGTCTTCCGCGACGACGACGTCACCCATGTGGACGGCGAGGTGAACCCCGAGTCGGACATCTCCACGATCCAGACCGAGATGATCCTGGCCGACCTGCAGACGGTCGAGAAGGCGATCCCGCGGCTGGAGAAGGAGGCGCGCGGCGACAAGTCCCGCAACGCCAACCTCGCAGCCACGCAGGAGGCCAAGGAGGCACTGGAGGCCGGAACCCCGATCCTCGCCACGAAGATCGACCGCGACCTGGTGCGCGAGCTGTCGCTGCTGACCTCGAAGCCTTACATCTACGTCTTCAACTGTGACGCCGACGAGCTGGCCGACGAGGTGCTCAAGGACAAGATGCGTGCGCTGGTGGCCCCCGCGGAGGCGATCTTCCTCGACGCCAAGTTCGAGGCCGAGCTGGTCGAGCTCGGTGACGACGACGAGGCGCGCGAGATGCTTGCCGAGATGGGGGTGAAGGAGCCCGGGCTCGACGTACTCGCTCGCGTCGGCTTCGACACCCTCGGCCTGCAGACCTACCTCACGGCCGGTCCGAAGGAGTCCCGCGCCTGGACGATCCGGAAGGGCGCCACCGCACCCGAGGCCGCCGGCGTGATCCACACCGACTTCCAGAAGGGCTTCATCAAGGCCGAGATCGTCTCGTACGACGACCTCGTCGCCGCAGGCTCGATGGCCGCGGCCAAGTCAGCCGGCAAGGTGCGCATGGAGGGCAAGGACTACGTGATGTCCGACGGAGACGTGGTCGAGTTCCGCTTCAACGTGTGAACTTACGCGTTTGCGCAGGTCAGAGGGGTGCGGTGACTCCCAGTCCGCTCATAGGTCGGCAAGAAATTCAGCGGGGATGGGCTCGCTCGGCTGTTTCCGAGGGCTGAACTTCGGGCTCGGTGCTACCAGCTGGCATGTCGATGACGTGATCCCTTGGCCGGTATGACGCAGCCTGATGCAAGCTCGTACGCACTGGGTCTAACGGCCATCATCTCGGCCTTGTCCGCCCATCCCGCCGGGCTGCTCGTCTAGGCGCGGATGTCGGAGACATCCTGCATGCTGGTCCCATGCGGGTCTTCATCAGCAGCGTCGGCCGGCGGCTGGAGTCGGAACGGGATGCCTTACCTATGCGCGGCCGTGCCTCCAGTCCTGAGGCCACTGTGCCGTGAACGCGAGCAGGCCGGACGGAACAGCGATTGGAGGCGCCTGCATCTCGCGGGGTGACTAGGCTGTTCGGTGAGCACGTGGCCAACGTTTGCTCGGTCTTGCCGCCCTCGTGCTGGTCGGGACGGTGGTCAACGGCCTGTGAACCAAGAAGCGGGATGACGACGAGGAGCCGGACAACTCGCCTCACCGCACCGGAGATTCGATTGGAGCACACTGATGAGCGTTGTCGTTTCCTACACCCCCGATGCCTATGGAGAGGCTGCCCTCAGCCACGGCGCTGACCGAGGCGAAGCATCGTGAGACCGGCCTCGTGGTGGTCAACGCCACCAAGGGCGACGCGTTCGTGGACACCAAGTACGCCAACGCCGAGGAACTGGAGGTCATGCTCGCCGGATTGGCGGAGTCCGGCATCGACGTGACGGTGCGCCGCGACGCGACCGCCGACATGGCCCACCTCGTGGTTGATGTGGCCAAGGAGACAGACGCCTCGCTCGTCGTGGTGGGTATCCGTCCCCGTTCGCCGGTCGGCAAGGCCGTGATCGGCAGCGTGGCGCAGCGCATCGTGCTGGACGCACCGTGCCCGGTCCTGGCAGTCAAGCCAGACGCCTGAGTTGAGTTCCGCGATGACGGGCGCACGCCGGAGGTCACCGGTTCATCCATTCGAGCGCGGCGTCAGATCGACAGTTGCTTAGCCTTCGTGATCCCCGCCCGAGAGGAAGCGCAGCCAGAGGGGCGGCCGTCACATCGTCTGCGTGCCGCACAGCGGCGGGGCCTCGTCGAGGAGGCTCAGCGGTCGACGAGTGTCAACTCGAAGGCGTACAGCTCGGGACGGTAGGCGTGCCGCCCGTACTCCACGGCGAGGCCGGCGTTGTTGTAGGCGGTGCGCTGCATCGTGAGCAGCGGGGCGCCCTGGGGCTCGCCGAGATGACGGGCCTCACCGGGCAGCGCCCCGCGGGCGCTGATCCGCTGCTTGGCCACGCGGATCTCTATGCCGGAGCGTCGCAGCGAGGCGTAGAGCCCGTCCCCGGCGAGGTCGAAGGACTCGAGGTCTGCCAGGGACACGGGCAGGTAGTTGTGCATCAGCGCCAATGGCTGGTCACCGATCCAGCGCAGTCGAGTCAGCGACCACACCTCTGCCCCCTGCTCGAGCTGCAGCTCAAGGGCGACGTCGGTGTCGGCAGCCACCCGGACCAGCTCGAGGATGTCGGTGCGCGGCTCCTGGCCGGCGGCGCACAGGTCGTCGTAGAGGCTGGTCAGCTCCAGCGAGCGCCGCACCTTGCCGTGCACGACCTGGGTGCCGACGCCGCGCTTGCGGACTACCAGACCCCTGTCGACCAGCACCTGGATCGCCTGCCGCATCGTGGGCCGTGACAGTCCCAGGTCTTGGGCGAGCGCGACCTCGTTGGTGATCTTCTCCCCCGGGGGGATCGATCCCGCGACGATCGCGCGCTCGAACTGCTCGGCCACCTGGAAGTACAGCGGTACCGGACTGGTGCGGTCGAGGGTGATCTCGGGGCCGAAGGACATGGCGTCATAGTACCGATCTCAACGATCTTTGTCCGGATGTCTTGACAAAGGAGTTGACAGCCGCCTGTGATGAGGGCCACAGTAGTCCGGATGCGTTTGTCAGGACAAAGTCGCTCGGTTGAGAGGTCTCGTCGCATGACCGTGGCTCCCCCGCCCCCTCTCGCCCGCATCGCCGGCGCCCCGATCTCGTGGGGGGTGTGCGAGGTCCCCGGCTGGGGCCACCAGCTCTCGGCCGAGAGGGTGCTGCCCGAGATGCGCGAGCTCGGCCTCGAGGCCACGGAGTTCGGCCCGGAGGGGTTTCTGCCCAACGAGCCGCAGCGCCGCGCGGAGTACCTCGCGGGCCACGGGTTGCAGGCCGTCGGTGGCTTCCTGCCTGTCCTGCTTCATGACGGCGGCCACGACCCGATGCCCGAGGTCGAGGCCTTCCTCGACGCGTGCCTGGCCTCCGGTGCCGGTGTGATGGTGCTCGCCGCCGCCAACCAGACCGAGGGCTACGACGTACGGCCCGTGCTCGACGAGATGCAGTGGAAGACCCTGCTCGACAACCTCGACCGCATCGACGCCCGTGCGGCGGCGCGCGGCGTCATCGCGGCCGTGCACCCCCATATCGGCACCATGGTGGAGGACGCGCAGGACACCCAGCGCGTGCTCGACGGCTCTACGATCGGGCTTTGCGTCGACACCGGCCATCTCGTCGCGGCGGGAGCCGATCCCGTAGCGATCACCCTGGCCAACACCTCCCGGGTACGCCATGTACACCTCAAGGACGTCGATGCCGCCCAGGCCGCCCGCGTCGTCGCCGGTGAGATTTCCTTCTCCGACGCCGTCGGCGAAGGCCTGTGGACGGTGCTCGGCGAGGGGTCGGTCGATGTCCGGGCGATGATCGCGGCGCTCGAGGGCGCCGGGTACACCGGCTGGTATGTCCTCGAGCAGGACCTCAAGCTGACCGGGGAGCCTGACGGCGAGGGTCCGCAGGCAGACGTGCGTCGGTGCCTCGACTACGTCAAGGAGGCCCTGGCATGAGCCAGACAGAGACCTTCGAGCTGATCACCATGGGTCGCGTCGGGGTCGACATCTACCCCGAGCAGATCGGCGTCCCGCTGGAGGAGGTCACCAGCTTCGGCAAGTTCCTCGGCGGCAGCTCGACCAACGTCGCGGTGGCCGCGTCCCGGCTCGGCCACCGCGCCGCGACGATCACCCGCACCGGTGCCGACCCGTTCGGCAGGTTCGTGCACCAGTCGCTGCAGGGCTTCGGCGTCGACGACCGCTGGGTGACGTCGGTAGCCGGGCTGCCCACCCCGGTGGTCTTCTGCGAAATCTTCCCGCCCGACGACTTCCCGCTCTATTTCTACCGCCTCCCCACGGCCCCCGACCTGCAGATCCGCGCTGACGAGCTCGACCTCGACGCCATCAGCGAGGCCGACGTCTTCTGGGTCACACTGACCGGGCTCTCCGAGGAGCCCAGCCGCGAGGCGCACCTCACCGCGCTCGAGGCCCGGGGCCGCGAGCGCACCACGGTGCTCGACCTCGACTACCGCCCGATGTTCTGGGACTCCCCCGCCGAGGCCACCGTGGAGGTAGCCGCCGCACTGCCGTACGTCAGCGTCGCGGTCGGCAACCGCGAGGAGTGCTCGGTCGCCGTCGGCGAATCGGAGCCGGAGGCCGCCGCCAAGGCGTTGCACGCTGCCGGAGTGGATCTCGCCATCGTCAAGCAAGGCCCGGCGGGGGTGCTGGGCAGCCGACGCGGAGGCGACCAGGTCGTCGTGCCCCCGGTGCCGGTCGAAGTGGTCAACGGCCTCGGCGCCGGAGACGCGTTCGGGGGCGCCCTCGCCCACGGACTGCTCACCGACGCGCCGCTGGAGCCGATGCTTCGCTTGGCCAACGCCGCGGGGTCCTACGTCGCGGGGCAGCTCGCCTGCGCGGACGCCATGCCCACCCTCGAGCAGCTGGGAGCCCGCCGATGAGCCACGTCGCTCCGGCCGTGGGCGCGGTCACCCCCGACGACGTCGCGCAGCTGGTGCGCACCCGCGTGGCCCAGCCCAGTCGCATCGCGGAGCTCATGGCTGGGCGCTCCGCCCCGCCGGACCTGGTCGGCCAAACCGGGCGTCTGATGCTCGTGGCCGCCGACCACCCCGCCCGAGGGGTGCTGCGTGCCGGGTCCGACCCGATCGCGATGGGCGACCGGGCCGGGCTGCTCTCGCGGTTGGTGCGCGCCCTCGCCCGCCCCGGTGTCGACGGTGTACTCGGCACCGCCGACATCGTGGAGGACCTGCTGCTCCTCGGCGCCCTCGACGACAAGGTCGTGATCGGCTCGATGAACCGTGGCGGTCTCGCCGGCACCGTCTTCGAGCTCGACGATCGCTTCACCGGGTACGACGCCCGCGGCATCGCCCAGGCCGGCTACCAGGGCGGCAAGATGCTGTTGCGCATCGATCCCCAGGACCTCGCAACCGTGTCGACGCTGACCGCCTGTGCCCACGCGGTCGACGACCTGGCGAGCGCCGGCTTGATGGCGATGGTCGAGCCGTTCCTCTCCGGCCGCGACGCGGTCGGGCGGGTGCACAACGATCTGTCGGTCGAGGCGGTGGTGCGTTCGATCTCGGTCGCCTCCGGGCTCGGCCGCACCTCGGCCCACACCTGGCTCAAGCTGCCCGTGATCGACGACATGGAGCCGGTGCTCGCCTCCACCACATTGCCGGTTCTGCTGCTGGGCGGCGAGGTCGCCGAGGACCAGCAGGCCCAGCTGGCGGCGTGGGGCAAGGCATTGTCCAATCCCGTCGTACGCGGCATGGTGGTCGGCAGGTCGCTTCTCTTCCCGCCCGACGGCGATGTCGAGCGGGCCGTCGATGCGACCGTGGAGCTGATGTGAGCGACCACGTCCTGCGCGCGGGCACGACCGCCACCGAGGACTACGCCCTGGCCGTCTCCCCGGAGACCGCCGGGTGGACCCACAGCGGCCTGCGGGTGTTGCACCTCCCCACCGGTGGCTCCTACACGCTCGGGACCGGTGACAGCGAGGTCGTGCTGCTCTCCCTGAGCGGCGGCGCCGAGGTGGTGGTCGACGATGTCAGGTTTAGCCTGGAGGGCCGCCACAGCGTCTTCGATGGCCCCAGTGACGTCGTCTACGCCCCGCGCGAGAGCACGCTCTCGCTCAGCAGCGCCGAGGGAGGACGCTTCGCACTGTGCAGCGCCGTGTGCGAGGCCCGCCTCGCGCCGGCGTACCTCCCGAAGGCCGAGGTGCCGGTGGAGCTGCGCGGTGCTGGCCAGGCCAGCCGCAGGGTGCACAACTTCGGGGTGCCCGGTGTTCTCGAGGCCGACCGGATCATCGCTTGTGAGGTGCTCACCCCCGGCGGCAACTGGTCGTCGTGGCCGCCGCACAAGCACGACGAGGAGCGGTCCGGTGCCGAGACCCGGCTCGAGGAGATCTACTACTTCGAGGTGGCCGCCGGACCCGCCGGCCCAAGAGCTGGTCCGGGTTTCGGGGTGCAGCGCGTCTACGGCCACGACCACGCCGAGATCGACGTCACCGCCGAGGTCCGCAGCGGCGACGTCGTGCTGATCCCACACGGCTGGCACGGGCCGTCCATGGCAGCGCCCGGCTACGACCTCTACTACCTCAACGTGATGGCCGGACCGGGCCCGGAACGGGCTTGGCTGATCTGCGACGACCCGGCCCACGGCTGGGTGCGTGAGACCTGGCCCGACCTGCCCGTCGATCCCCGCCTGACCGGAGGCAAATAATGAACACCACCCGGCTGACCGTCGCCCAGGCGCTGCTGCGGTTCCTCGAGGCGCAGCACATCGAGCGTGACGGCCTCCGTCACCGTTTCTTCACCGGCTGCTGGGGCATCTTCGGCCATGGCAACGTCGCCGGCGTCGGTCAGGCGCTGCTGGAGCGTGAGCGTTCGGGTGAGCCCTCGGCGATGCGCTATATGCAGGGGCGCAACGAGCAGGCGATGGTGCACGCCGCCGTCGCCTATGCCCGCCACCGCGACCGGCTCGCGACCATGGCCGTGACCGCTTCGGTCGGGCCAGGTGCGACCAACATGGTGACCGGAGCCGCCCTCGCCACGATCAACCGGCTCCCCGTGCTGCTGCTGCCCGGCGACACCTTCGCCACCCGGGTCGCCCAGCCGGTGCTGCAGGAGCTCGAGGCCCCGTACGCCGGCGACGTCTCGGTCAACGACGCCTTCCGCCCGGTATCGGCCTACTTCGACCGCGTCACCCGGCCCGAGCAGCTCCCCGCCGCGGTGCTGGCCGCGACCCGGGTGCTCACCGACCCGGCGCAGACCGGCGCGGTCACCCTTGCGCTCCCGCAGGACGTGCAGGCCGAGGCGCACGACTGGCCAGGCGAGCTGTTCGCACCCCGCACTTGGTACGTCGACCGGCAGACCCCCAGCGAAGGCGCGCTGGACCGCGCGGCTCTACTGATCCGGCGCGCGGAGCGACCCCTGGTCGTGGCTGGAGGCGGTGTGATCTACAGCGGCGCCGACGAGGCGCTCGCGGCGCTGGCGAGCGCCACCGGCATCCCGGTCGCAGAGTCGCAGGCAGGCAAAGGCTCACTGCGCTATGACCACCCGCAGTCGGTAGGCGCGGTGGGGTCGACCGGCACCACGGCTGCCAACACGCTGGCGGCGAAGGCCGACGTGGTAATCGGCGTCGGGATCCGATGGAGCGACTTCACCACCGCGTCCCACACGGTGTTCGCCGACCCCGACGTCGCGTTCGTCAACCTCAACGTGCACGCCGGGGACGGGCTCAAGCACAGCGGCACGATGCTGCACGGCGACGCCCGGGCGGGGCTGGAGGCTCTGGGCCAGCGCCTTGCCGGGTGGCAGGCGCCGGCCGCCCACACGGCGGAGGCCAGCCGGCTGGCCCAGGAATGGGACCAGGTCGTCGAGCGGGCGTACACCGCGCCGCCGCCCACGACCCACCCGGGCGACGGACGCCTGGTGCAGTCGCAGGTCATCGGCGTGGTCAACGAGACCACCGGCCCCCGCGACGTCGTGGTCTGCGCCGCCGGCTCGTTGCCCGGAGACCTGCACAAGCTGTGGCGCACCCGCGACCGCAAGGGCTACCACGTGGAGTACGGCTTCTCCTGCATGGGCTATGAGGTCGCCGGCGGGCTCGGCATCAAGATGGCGGCGCTGGAGCAGGACGAGGACCGCGAGGTCGTCGTCATGGTCGGCGACGGCTCGTGGCTGATGATGAGCACCGAGCTGGTCACCGCGATCGCCGAGGGCGTGAAGATCATCGTGGTCCTGGTGCAGAATCATGGCTACGCCTCGATCGGCGCGCTCTCGGAGTCACTCGGCTCGCAGCGCTTCGGCACCCAGTACCGCCACCGCACCGCGAGCGGTCTCGACGGCGACACCCTCCCCGTCGACCTGGCTGCCAACGCCGCCAGCCTCGGCGCCGACGTCCTCGTCGCGCACAGCGCGGACGAGCTCGAGAAGGCGGTGATCAAGGCTCGCGAGTCGAGCCGCACGACGGTGATCCATGTCGAGACCGATCCGACCGTACCCGCCCCCGAGAGCCCCGCCTGGTGGGACGTCCCGGTGGCCGAGGTCTCATCCCTCGACTCCACCCGCACCGCCCGGACGACGTACGACGAGCACAAGCGCACGCAGCGCCCCCTGATCACTCCCACCCGCACCGACAGCAAGGACGAGCGATGACCACGACCCCCACCGAGATCTACGACCACTGGATCGGTGGCGCCTCCGTCGCCGGCAGCGGCGACCGGCTCGGCGACATCTACGACCCTGCCCGCGGGGCCGTCGCCAAGCAGGTCCGGCTCGCCTCGGTCGACGACGTCGACGCCGCGGTAGCCTCCGCCCACCAGGCGGCCACGACCTGGTCGAAGAGCTCGGTCACCGTGCGCTCCCGGGTGATGTTCGCCTTCCGCGAGCTGCTGGTGCAGCACGAGGACGAGCTGGCGGCTCTGATCTCCGCCGAGCACGGCAAGACCCTCGATGACGCCAAGGGCGAGGTGGTCCGCGGCCGGGAGGTCGTCGAGTTCGCCTGCGGCATCCCACAGCTGCTCAAGGGCGAGTACAACGACCAGGTCTCCTCAGGCGTCGACTCCTACTCCTTCCGGCAGCCCCTGGGCGTCGTCGCCGGCATCACCCCCTTCAACTTTCCGATCATGGTGCCGCTGTGGATGCACCCGGTGGCGATCGCGTGCGGCAACACCTTCGTGCTCAAGCCCTCCGAGCGGGTGCCCGGCGCCTCCGACCTGGTGGCACGGCTCTACCAGCAGGCCGGGCTGCCCGACGGTGTCTTCAACGTCCTGCACGGCGACAAGGTCGCCGTCGACGCGCTCCTGGAGCACCCGGACATCGACGCCGTCTCCTTCGTCGGCTCCACCCCCATCGCACGCTACGTCCACGAGGGAGCGAGCCGCACCGGCAAGCGGGTGCAGGCCCTCGGCGGCGCCAAGAACCACGCCGTGGTGATGCCCGACGCCGACCTCGACTTCGCTGCCGACCACCTCGTCGCCGCGGGCTATGGCTCGGCCGGGCAACGCTGCATGGCGATCTCGGCCGTGGTCGCGGTCGGCCCCACGGCCGACACCCTGGTCGACAAGGTCCGCAGCCGCACCCTTGACCTCAAGATCGGCGCCGGCACTGAGCCCGGCGTCGACATGGGTCCCGTCATCTCGGCCGCCTCCCGCGACCGCATCGTCGACATCGTCGGGCAGGGCGAGCAGGCAGGCGCCAAGGTCGTCGTCGACGGCCGCGAGCTGGTCCGAGAAGCCTCCCGTCCCGACGAGCTCCGCGACGGCTTCTTCGTCGGCCCGACACTGATCGACCACGCCACCACCGACATGTCGGCCTACACCGAGGAGATCTTCGGCCCGGTGCTGACCGTGCTGCGCGTCGACACGCTCCAAGAGGCGCTCGCGGTGGTCAACGGCAACCAGTACGGCAACGGCACGGCCGTGTTCACCTCCTCCGGAGAAGTGGCGCGCACCTTCCAGCGCGAGGTCACCGTCGGCATGATCGGCATCAACGTGCCGGTCCCGGTGCCGATGGCCTTCCACTCCTTCGGCGGCTGGAAGGACTCGCTCTTCGGGGACCACCACATGCACGGCCCCGAGGGCGTCCGGTTCTACACCCGCGCCAAGGTCGTCACCAGCCGGTGGCCCCATGTCAGCGAGGAGTCGCTGGCCCAGCTCAACTTCCCGACGGCGCACTAAGGCGCCGACGGAGTAGAAGGGAACGCACCATGCAACGAACGCGCACACGCAGGGCGAGGGCTGCCCTCGCCGGGACGGCAGTCGGAGTCCTCGCACTCGCCGGCTGCTCGCTGCCCGACAGCACCGCCGCCGTCGAGGTCGAGGGCACGCTGATCGAACCGGCGGAGGTCAACATCGCGGTGATCACCCACGCCGCACCGGGGGACCAGTTCTGGGACTTCGTCCGCGCGGGAGTCGACCAGGCCACCGACGACCTCGGGATCCAGGTCAGCTACACCAACAGCCCCGACCCGGGTGACCAGTCGACGCTGATCGACAACGCCATCGCCCAGGGCGCGAACGGCGTGGTGGTCTCGATGGCCAACCCGGATGCGCTGCGCGCCAGCGTGCGGAAAGCGGCAAACGCTGGCATCCCCGTGGTGACGATCAACTCCGGGATCGACGACTGGCAGGACTTCGGCGCCTTCACCCACGTCGGACAGTCAGAGTCCATCGCCGGCAAGGCCGCCGGCGAGCGGCTCTCCAAGGACGGCCGACGCAACGTCATCTGCGTCATCCAAGAACCCGGCAACATCGCCCTGGAAGAGCGGTGCGGCGCAGCGTCGAAGAGCTTCAAGGGTCGCATGACCAACCTGCAGGTCGACGGCACCGACACCACCGGCGTCACCTCCTCCATCACCTCCCGGCTCCGTGCCGACAAGCAGGTCGACGGCGTGCTGACGCTGGGAGGGCAGATCTCCGCGCTCGCGGTACAGGCCGTCGGAGCCGCCGGCAGCGATGCCCAGGTCGCCACCTTCGACGTCGACCAGAGCGTGCTGAAGCGGGTCCAGAGCGGGGACATCTCCTTCGCAATCGACCAGCAGCCCTTCGCCCAAGGCTACGAAGGCGTCTCGGCCGTCTACCTGCAGCTGACGCGCGGCGTCACGCTTGGCGGCGGGCAACCCATCTACACCGGACCGACCATCATCGACCAGAAGAACGCCAAGACGTCACTGGCATCTTTGAACGGAGCAAGCTGATGACCACGACATCGGACACGCAAGCACCTCCCGGAGCCGCGCCGAAGCGCGACGAGCGGGTCAGCTCCACCAGCCCCCTCATCCGGCTGGGGAAGCGCCCCGAGATGGGCGCGATCTTCGCGGCGATCGTGGTAATGGTGTTCTTCGCCACCACCACGGACGCGTTCTTCACCGCCGGTGGCGCGTCCACCTGGCTCGAGCAGTCCTCGACCATCGGCATCATGGCCGTCGCCGTCGCGGTGCTGATGATCGGCGGCGAGTTCGACCTCTCCACCGGCGTGATGACCGGCTTCTCCGCGCTCAGCGTCGGCGTGATGGCCACGCACTGGGGCATGAACGTCTGGCTCACACTGGTCGTCTCGCTGGTGCTGTGCCTGGGGATCGGCGCGATCAACGGGCTGCTGGTGCTGCGCACCGGCCTGCCGAGCTTCATTGTCACGCTCGCCACGTTCTTCGTGCTCCAGGGTATCGACCTCGCGCTGGTGCGGCAGATCATCGGCCAGGTCTCCATCCAGGGTTTCTCCGGCCTGCCCGGTCAGCGCAGCGCCAGCTGGCTGTTCACCTCCTACGTCGAGATCGGCGGGCTCGTGCTGTGGTCGAGCTTCTTCTGGTGGATTGCGATCACCGCGATCGCGACGTACGTCTTGCTGCGCACGGCGGTCGGCAGCTGGATCTTCGCGGTCGGCGGCGACGTCAAGTCCGCCCGGCAGGTCGGCGTGCCGGTGGCGAAGACCAAGATCGGGCTGTTCATGTTCACCGCCGGCTGCGGCTGGCTGGTCGGCATGCTGAGCCTGTTCCGCTACAGCACGGCGCAGAGCTCTGACGGCGTCGGCCTGGAGTTCATCTTCATCATCTGCGCGGTCGTCGGCGGGTGCGTGATGACTGGCGGCTACGGCTCGGCAATCGGCGCGGCCTTCGGCGCCCTCATCTACGGCATGGTCAACCAGGGCATCCCCTACCAGGGCTGGGACAGCAACTGGCTCTACGCCTTCCTCGGCGTGATGCTGCTGCTGGCCGTGCTGCTCAACAACTGGGTCAAGACACGAGCGGAGAACGCATCATGAGCAAGCGCAACCACGAGCACGAGCACCAGCCGCGACAAGGCCGACACCCCGGTCATCGAGGTACGTGAGATCGGGAAGCGCTACGGCAGCATCATCGCACTGCGCGATGTCTCGACCTCGGTGCGCGCCGGTCAGGTTACCTGCGTCCTTGGTGACAACGGTGCTGGCAAGTCGACGTTCATCAAGATCCTGGCCGGTGCCCACGCCCACACCGACGGCACGCTGCTCGTTGACGGCGAGGAATGCCACTTCTCGGGCCCGCGTGCGGCGCTCGACAAGGGCATCGCGACGGTCTACCAGGACCTCGCAGTCGTCTCGCTGATGCCAGTGTGGCGCAACTTCTTCCTCGGCAGCGAGGTGAGCAAGGGCGTCGGTCCGTTGAAGCGTCTCGACATCAAGCACATGAAGGAGACCTCCAGGAAGGAGCTCGCCGCGATGGGCATCGACCTGCGCGACGTCGACCAGCCGATCGGCACGCTCTCGGGTGGCGAGCGCCAGTGCGTCGCTATTGCCCGCGCAGTCTACTTCGGCGCCCGTGTGCTGATCCTCGACGAGCCCACCGCGGCGCTCGGCGTGAAGCAGTCCGGGGTAGTGCTGAAGTACATCGCCAAGGCCCGCGAGCGCGGCCTCGGCGTCGTCTTCATCACCCACAACCCTCACCACGCCTACCCGGTGGGTGACCGCTTCATGCTGCTGCGGCGCGGCACCTCGATGGGTGACTTCCCCAAGTCGGAGATGACTTTGGACGAGCTCACGTCGATGATGGCGGGCGGCAGCGAGCTCGAGTCGCTCACCCACGAGCTGGAGCAGTCCCTCGGATCTGACTCCGAGGTCACGCGCGGGATGAAGGCCGAGCTCGCATGAGCCCTGCCACCGGCCGACCCGAGCTCCGGGTCGGCGTCGTCGGCCTGGGCTGGATGGGGCAGGTACACGCACGTGCCCTGAGCCGGGTGCTGCACCACTACCCGGACGCGCCGTACCTGCCCCGCCTGGCGGCGGTGGCCGACCCCGCACCCGGCGACCGCACCCAGCGGGTAGCGGCGGCGTACGGCTTCGAACACGTGCTGGCGGACTGGCGCGACCTGATCGGGCGTGACGACGTCGACCTTGTGTGCGTCACCGGCCCCAACGCGATCCACCGCGACGTCGCCGTCGCCGCAGCCCAGGCGGGCAAGCACGTGTGGGTGGAGAAGCCCGCCGGCCGCGACAGCACGGAGACCGGTGAGATCGTCGCCGCCGTGGAGGCCGCGGGCGTGCAGTCAGCCGCCGGGTTCAACTACCGCAATGCCCCAGCGGTCGAGCACGCACGGGACCTAGTCGCCTCCGGCCGGATCGGACGCATCGAGCACACGACGCTGCGCTTCCGCTCCGACTACTCCGCGCACCCCGACGGTGCTCGCACCTGGCGCTTCGTCAACGAGCACGCCGGCACCGGTGTACTCGGAGACCTGGTCAGCCACGCCACCGACCTCGCCCGCCATGTGGTGGGCGACCTCGCCGAGGTTGTCGTCGACACCGCCACCTTCATCACCGAGCGCCCTGCCGGGCAGGCGCCGCGTCGCACTTCGCACGCGGTGGTGAGGGCCCGAGGGAGCCGGTGGAGAACGAGGACTACGTCTCCGCGCTGCTGCGTTTTGTCGACGGCTCCCGCGGGATCCTGGAGTCGAGCCGCGCCTCGGTGGGTGACCAGTGCACCTACGAGATCGAGGTGCACGGCACCACCGGAGCGCTCGCCTGGGACTTCCGCCGGATGGGCGAGCTCCGGGTCTGTCTCGACCAGGACTACCAGGACGCGTCGTACGCCACGCTGCTGGTGAGCCCCGGGCTCGGGGAGCTCAACTCCTTCCAGCCCGGCTCCGGCATCACGATGGGCTACGACGACCTCAAGGTGATCGAGGCCCACCGGCTGCTGCTCTCGATCGAGAGCGGCAAGCCTCACGGGGCCACGGTGCACGACGCCCTGGTCGCCGCCCGGACGGTCGAGGCGATGTCGCAGTCCGCCGCCGACCGTCGCTGGACAACCTTGGCCGAACCCATCGAGACGCCTCGTCCCGCGGCTCCTCAGAAACCGCCTTCCCAGACTCAGGGAGACCCACGATGAACCCGCTCAGTATCGGTGTGATCGGCACCGGCGCCATGGGAGCTGCCCACGTGCGCTTCCTTGCCGAGGCCGTCCCCGGCGTCGCGATCACGATGGTCTACGACCGCGACATCGCGCGGGCCTCCGAGATCGGAGGTGCTGTCGGGGCCGTGGTCGGCAGCGTCCGCGGACGCTCTGATCGGCGCCGTCGACGCCGTCGTGATCGCTTCCCCCGACCCCACCCACGCGGACCTCGCAATCGCCTGCGTGGAGGCGGGCAAGCCGGTGATGTGTGAGAAGCCGCTGGCGCCGACCGCCAAGGAGGCGTACAGCGTCGTGGAGGCCGAGCTGCGCGCGGGCCGCACCCTGGTCCAGGTGGGGTTCGTACGCCGGTTCGACCCCGGCTTCCGCGCGCTGCGTGCCGCGGTCGCTGACGGCTTGCTGGGCCGGCCGCAGGTGGTGCACGCGGTGCACCGCAACGCCCGCAACGCCACCAGCACCGACGACGCCACCCTCGTCACCGGCTCCATGGTCCACGAGCTCGACACCGTGCCGTGGCTGCTCGACGACCCGCTGGTCGCTATACGCGTCGAGTCGCCGGTGATCGAGGGGTTCCGCGACCCACAGCTCGCCACGTTGTGGACCCGCGGCGGGGTCATGGTCACCGTCGAGGTCTTCGTCAATGCCGGCTACGGCTACGAGGTTGCGTGCGAGGTCGTTGGCATCGAGGCCACCGCCTCGCTGGCGTCCTCCTCGCCGGTGACCTTGCGACGCGCCGGGACGCGCGGCCGCCACGTCACCGAAGACCCGGTGGCCGCCTTCGCCGACGGCTACCGGCTCGAGCTGGCGGCCTGGGCTGTGGCTGCGGCGCGCGGCACGATCGAGGGTCCCTCTGCGTGGGACGGCTACGTCGCCGCCGTCGCCGCGGAGGCTGGTGTCGCCTCGCTGCGCGGCGGCACTCGTGAGCTGGTCGACCCGGGTGAGCGACCAGAGCTCTACTCATGATCCTCGCCGCAAGCGCCGAGATGCTCTACCTCGAGCTGCCGCTGCACGACCGGGTATCGCGGCTCCACCAGCGCGGGTTCGCAGTCGAGCTGTGGGGGTGGCCCGGGCGGGACGCGGCGTCACTGCGCGCGACAGGCGCGAGGTTCACCTCGATGACCGGGTATGTCACAGGTGACCTGCTGGACGGCGCGGACGAGCTCCTGCGCACCGCCGAGGAGTCGATCGGCTTCGCCCAGGACCTGGGCTGCCCGACCCTCAACCTGCACGGCACCGGTCTCGGCCCGGAGGGTCTGCCCGTGCGGGCGACCCCGGTGGTCACCGGGGCGGACTGGCTCCGGGCCGAGCAGACGCTTGTCCGCGTAGCCGAGCTCGGCCGGCGCCACGACGTGACTTTCGTACTGGAGAACCTGAACACCGAGGTCGACCACCCGGGGGTGCCGTTCGCCCGGGCCGCGGACACGCTCGCGCTGGTCGCCGCGGTCGACGACCCGCACCTGCGGCTGAATCTCGACCTCTATCATGCCCAGATCGGCGAGGGGAACCTCGTCGAGCTGCTGCGCCGTGCTGCGCCGTACGTCGGGGAGGTGCAGATCGCCGACGTCCCCGGCCGCTGCGAGCCAGGCACCGGCGAGGTGCGCTGGACCCACATCGCATACGAGCTCGCCCAGACCGGTTACGACGGCGTCGTGGCCCTGGAGGCCTGGAGCTCCGACCCGAGCACCGCCGGCACCGACCGCGCCCTCGAGGCCTTCCGCCACACCTTCACCCTCGCCTGACTCAGTGCTCCTGCGGCCTCCCGGGCACCTCACGACAGTTGCTGCGCAAGTGCTCCGATCACCCGAAGCACGGGGTGGTCGAGGCAGGACGAACCCGCAACTCCTCGCCGGCCCCACGAGCGCCCAAGGTATGCGGAGGGCGGTTCCTCGGTTCGAGAAGCCATGCCACCATCGGACTCATTGGCCAGCGGAAACATTGGCAGCGCCGCGGCACGTCCAGACGGCGACCCGATCCTCTGGGGTACCGAGCGACTCGTTGACTGTCGATATAGTGGAGGATAATCTCAGTTATATGAGAACTCAGGCACCGCTTCTTGCTCCGATCTTCCGATCGGACGGTCAGGCGCGCCTGCTCTCCACATTGTTGCTCACCGGCGACGAGATGAGCGTCACCGATCTGGCCAAAGGGGCCGGCCTGGCCTACCCGACCACACACCGCGAGGTCGCGCGCCTGGTTGAGGCCGGCATCCTGAGCGAGCGACAGGTGGGCCGCACGAGGCTGATCCGCGCCAATAGCGAGAGTCCGCTGGTGGACCCCTTGCGCGAGATCCTCTTGGTCGCAACCGGCCCGGTGGTGGTCCTGGCCGAGGAGCTTGCCGGCATCGAGGGGATCGAGTCGGCGTTCCTCTACGGCTCCTTCGCCGCGCGGATGCACGGGGACGCCGGTCCGGCACCGCACGACATCGACGTCATGGTGCTCGGTGAGCCCGACGTGGACGCGGTCTACGAGGCGTGCACGCGAGTCGAGGCTGCGGTGCAGCGTCCCGTGAACCCGACGATCCTCACCCCTGAGGAGTTCGCCGCGCCCTCCGGGTTTCTGGACAACGTGCGCAGGGGCCCGGCGGTCGCCGTGATCGGGGAGCTGCCGTGGCGTTGACTCCGCTCACCCGCGTCCAGCAGGCGACGGTGCTCGCTCTGGTCGAGGCGCGACGTCTCGATGTCGTGCCCGCAGACCTCGCGCGTGCGACCTCGTTCCTGCGTCAGGCCGAGGAGCGCCTGAACCAGCTGCCGCTGCTCACGAGTGTGGTCGTGAGGTACGGCGTTGCCTACGACGCCTGCCACGACACGGGCGAGGCGCTGCTGGCGGCGTACGGCTTCCGGACGACCAACGGGCCCGGCCAGCACGAGGCGCTCGGCGGCTACCTTCGCGCTGTCTTCGACAGGCCGCCCGCGGAAAGGGCGGCGCGAGAATTCGACCGCTTGCGACGCGCTCGCAACCAGGACCGCTACGAGGCGAAGCCGGTGGGTGCCGCGGCGACTGAGAAGGCCGAGCAGGTCGCTCGGACGCTGTTTGACGCTGCCCTCGCCAGAGGGCTCTCGCCGTGACCCAGCGGTCCGCAAACAGTCCGCAAGAAGTCCGGCCGAGACCGACGATCGCCGACGGCGACAAACGTTCTCGTGATCGCGTTTCCGCAGGTCAGACCGTTCCCGACCTTGACCGGCGATGACCAACCACAGCCGAAACCCCGCCTGATCGTTCCGCTTCGACGTGTAGCTCATTCCGCTCTGGAGCCGAGCAGGTTCGTAGACGCACTACACCTTCGCCGTGTTCACTGCTGTCATGAGGATGTTCGCCATGGTGGCGTGGGCCGGGGTGAACGTCGCGCTGTTCATCCTCGGGGCGACCATGGGAGTCGGGGTCGTGGAACTCGCGATCTTTGTGGCGCTGTGGGTCGCGTGGTTCGTCGCTCTGTTCACCTGGGCGATCCCCGGTGACCGTCGGGACCGAAACGAGCCGCCGAGGCAAGTCGCCTAGGCAAGTCACCTGGCCGCCGCATGCCTGGTCTCGTCTGTCCGCTCGCTTCGCTCGCTGCTCGACCACCGGGGGTGCTGCCGACCCCTGGGCCAGGCAGCGAGGGTGAATCCCTGGTCGGTCAGCGCGGGTAGATCGCCCGCAGGTCCCGGCGGACCACGCGGCCGGCGGCGAGGAGGCGCAGCAGGACCGCGGTGGTGATCGTCTGGCCGGTCATCAGGCCGATCAGGACGAGGATCTGAGCGGCGGCCGCCTCGTAGGCCGAGCCTCCGCCTAGCAGGACGCCGACGAATGCTCCGGGGAGGGTCACCAGCCCAACGGTCCTCGTTTGGTCGAGCCCCGGGGTGAGGGCCTCGCGGCCCGCCGGCTGCATCACCAGGAACGCGGCGTCCGCCTGTGTCATCCCCAGGGAGAGCCCGGCCTCGTAGCTGCCGAACTGGTGGATCAGCTCATCGCTGGCCCGCCGGCCGGTCAAGGTTGCAGCGGTCATCATCCCGCCGATCACGATCCCCGCGATGGGCACGATGCCAGCCCCGTTGAACGGCACCACTCCCGACCCGAGGCTCAGCACGAGCACGGGCACCACGCCGGCGGCGATCGCAGCGCCCACCCAGGCCCACTGCGCAGGCATCAGGTTGAGGCGCCTGGCCGACGTGCCGACAGCCACGAGGTACATCACCAGCACGACCGCCAACGACCACCAGACAGACGTGAGCGCCGCCGCGATCACGAGCGACACGGCGGCCAGCTGCACGACGGCACGAGCGGCGGCAGTCAGGTGGTCGCGCTCCACGCCCAACCGGCCGACGTACGACGTGACCACGGCCAGGGCCACCAGCACCACCAGGATGGCGGCCAGGCGCCAGTCGGGCGTGGGCGCGGCAACGGCAGCGTAGGCGGGCACGGGACGAGACTGCCAGAGCCAAGTTGCCAACGACGGTGTTCTCGTGGCGCTTTCGTGCACGCCGTCTGGGCCGAAGTCAACTACTCCGCGCGGATGACATCGTGCGCACCAGGATCGGTCTAGAGAGGGATGTCTTCCGCGGCCGTTTTGCGGTGTCCTTGGTGCCAGGCAGACAGCAACTGGGGGATACATGCGGTTCAACGGAGTACGGCAGGTGCAGGCACCCATCGACGTGGTGTGGGCGGCGCTGCACGACAGGGAGGTGCTGCGCGTGGCCATCCCGGGCTGCGAGCGGCTCTCGCCGGTCGGCCATCAGCGGTACGCCGCGACGTTGGCCGCTCGCGTCGGGCCGGTGGCCGACACCTATCGGGGTGACTTCGCCATCGAGGACCTGGCCGACGGCGGCGGCTTGCGCGTCCTCGTCGAGGGGCGTGGCCGGTGCGGGCAGCTGAACCTGGACCTGCGCGTCGATCTCGAGGACGGTCGGTACGGCGACACCACCTCGCTGCGGTATGAGGCGCACGCCGGGGTCAGTGGTCTCGTCTCGCGCCTCGGAAGCGCGACCCTGACCGTCGCAGGTGGACATCTGACGGGGTGCTTCTTCCGGGACCTCGACCGCTCCCTGCGGTCCTTCCGGTACGACGCCCCGGCGATCCGAACGGCCGCGCTCGCCTGACCGACGTCAGCCGGAGCCCTCACCCTCGACCGGACCGCCGCCGAAGCCGATCTCGTTGCCGTCGGGGTCGAGGTAGATCACCTTGCGTACACCGTTCTCGTAGGTCTCCCGCTTCGCCGGCTCGATGCCCCGGCCGGCTGCCGAGTCCACGAAGCTGTCGAGGTCGTCGAGGAACACCGTGAGCATCCCGTGGCCGGCGCGTTCGGGGTGCAGCACGACGTAGATCCAGCCGTGCTCGGCCACGCCCCACACCCACTCCGTGTCCGTCGCGACGAACTCCGCCGGCTCGCCGAACAGGCTCTCGAACCAAGCGACCGCACGCTCGAAGTCAGTCACTCCGACGCCTGCGAACAGGTCGACTGTCATTCGGCTACACCTCCAGTAGATGGACCATGTCTGCCACCAAACGGCGGTCATGATCATCGGTCAGTGTGAGTCATCCTGGCTGGGGCGTGGGCTGAAGTCGCCCGCGTAGTAGCCGGGGTGCTGGCGGACCGGTCCGGTGAAGACGCCTGACTCGATCTCGATGGCGATGGTTGCCGCCATGGTGCTCACCTCCCGGCTCTTGGTTGCCCTCACCCATACAGACGCCCGTGCGGTCGAGAATTCATCGGCGGTCGGCAACTGAGGTCAGGCCGGAGGTTCGCCGTCGAAGACGACAGGCCTCTTCACGCGTGTGTCCACGTGCAGCGTGAAGACGTCTGGTCGCGAGTAGTGGCCGACCGGGTCGAACATCCGTCGCTGCTTGTGCACCTCGGCGATGTCGAGGTCGGCGTACACGATCTCCTCACGCTCCAGCACCGGTCCGGCGATCACGTCACCACCCGGCGCGACGATGGTGGTGTGACCGCGCGACATCCAGTCGTCTTCGCCGCCGTAAGTCTCGCCACGCAACTCCTCCGGCACGTCGGAGCCACGGAGCAACGGAGCCACACCGATCACGAACTGCCTGCCCTCCTTGGCGATGTGCCGCAGCGTCGAGACCCACGAGTCGCTGTTGTCCCAGGTGGGGGCCAGGTAGATGTCGCAGTGCTGGGCATAGATCGCCGCCCGGGCAAGGGGCATGTAGTTCTCCCAGCACAACAGGCCGCCGATGACGCCGAACGGGGTGCTCACGACGGCGAGCTCGGAGCCATCGCCCATGCCCCAGACCGTGCGTTCCCCGCCGGTCGGCATCAGCTTGCGGTGACGCTGCAAGAGCTGACCGTCCGGGCCGAGGTAGATGAGCGTGTTGTAGAGCGTGCCGCCCTCGATCTCGGTCACCCCCATCACCACGTACGCCGAAGCCTCAGCGGCTGCTTCCGCGATGACATCAACGATCGGCCCGGGAACGCTCACTGAGTTGGCGTAGAAGCGCTTCACGAACTCGGAGTCGCTCCAGGCGGGGGTACGCCAGACCCAGTCGGGATAGGCCGGGATGAACGACTCGGGGAAGACGATCAGCTCCGCGCCATGATTCGCGGCCTCCTTCACCAGGCCGGCGGCCTTGGCGGCGGTGGCCCCAGCGTCGAGGAACACCGGCGTTGCCTGCACTGCGGCCACTGTGACCATCGGTATCTCCAGTCTTCTAGCTATTCGACTCAGCGACCGAGCACGTCGCGCTCGCCCGGATGGCGAGCCGGGTCCTCCCCGGGCAGCGCGTCGACCGCCCAGTCGGAGCGCTTCCACGCCGGCACCGGCGTCAGGCACTCGCTGCTCGGCACGAACCGCGAGCGCTTCACCAGCTGGTAGCGGTGGATGTATCGCGGACAGTTCGGGTAGACAGGTCGTGCGCGGACAGCGGCCGACGACTGGGCGTCCTGGTAGTCGGTGCGAGCGGGTCGCGGATCATGCTGGCCGGGCCCTCGAGCCGGACCGGTGGCCCTGCTCGGAGTCGATGAACAGCAACCCCACCCGCCAACCCAGGACGTGGTCCGGTCGCCGAGAGGGGAGCGAGGTGGAACCGCAGCACGAATCGATGCGCGGCGAGGATCGTCCAACGCAGTGGTCGCGGCGCCTCCTCGAGACCACGGCGCATCCATTCCTCCGGCCGGCGGTGGTCGGGCCCTGGCAGCCGGATCTCGAAGCTGTCCGCGTAGTCGAACCGGTCGCCGGTCGGACTCTGGGGTGGCGGCGCCACGCGCCGTACCGCCAGCTCGCTGGTGTTCAGCATGGACCCCTACCTCTCCTGGCCCGCATCATCGAGCCCGCGTGCGCCCGCGTCCACCGCCCGGCTCGTAGACTGGGCAGTCGCCCGTGCCATCGCCGGGCTGACCCTCGACGATGCAGGACCTGTGACTTCCACGCCCACTGACACCCAGCCCGGCACCGACACGGCTGCGGGCCGAGACGTGCTCCGCGAGGCCGCGCGGCGACGTACGTTCGCGGTGATCAGCCACCCCGACGCCGGAAAGTCGACGCTCACCGAGGCGCTGGCGCTGCACGCCCGGGTGATCAACGAGGCGGGAGCGGTCCACGGCAAGACCGGGCGCCGGTCGACGGTGTCGGACTGGATGGAGATGGAGAAGGCGCGCGGCATCTCGATCACCTCGGCAGCACTGCAGTTCTCCTACGACGACCACGTGATCAACCTCGTCGACACACCCGGCCACTCCGACTTCTCCGAGGACACCTACCGGGTGCTCTCCGCGGTGGACGCGGCCGTGATGCTGGTCGACGCGGCCAAGGGCCTCGAGCCGCAGACGCTGAAGCTGTTCCGGGTCTGCAAGGCGCGCGGCATCCCGGTGATCACCGTCATCAACAAGTGGGACCGGCCCGGACTGGACGCCCTCGCGCTGATGGAGGAGATCCAGGAACAGATCAAGCTGGTGCCGACGCCGCTGACCTGGCCCGTCGGCATCGCCGGAGACTTCCGCGGCGTGCTGGATCGCCGCACGGGCGACTACGTCGCCTACACCCGTACGGCGGGCGGAGCCACCCGGGCGCCGGAGGAGCGGATGGCAGCAGAAGCGGCCGCAACCCGCGAGGGCGATGCATGGGCCGCAGCGGTCGAGGAGGCCGAGCTGCTCGCCTCCGACGGCGCCGACCACGACCAGGAGCTGTTCCTCAGCGGCTTCACGACGCCGGTGCTGTTCGCCTCGGCGATCTCGAACTTCGGGGTGGCCATGCTGCTGGACACGCTCGTGGAGCTGGCGCCGCCGGCTACTCCTTTCCGCCACGGCGAGGAGGGGCCCGACGGACGTCCCGTCGAGGTCCGCGAGGTCGCGAGGCCGTTCTCGGCGTTCGTGTTCAAGGTGCAGGCGGGGATGGACACCAACCACCGCGACCGCGTCGCCTTCGCCCGCGTCTGCTCGGGCGTCTTCGAGCGCGGGATGGTGGCCGTGCACGCGCAGACCGGTCGGCCGTTCGCCACCAAGTACGCCCAGGCGATCTTCGGTCGCGAGCGCGCGGTGCTCGACACTGCCTATCCCGGCGACATCATCGGCCTGGTCAACGCCAACTGCGTTGCGGATCGGGGACACGATCTATCTCGACGAGCCGGTGACGTTCCCTCCGATCGCGACCTTCGCCCCCGAGCACTTCGCGGTGGCCACCTCAATGGACGCCGGCCGGCACAAGCAGTTCCGGCGCGGCATCGACCAGCTCGACGGGGAGGGCGTCGTACAGGTGCTGCGGTCGGACCTGCGTGGCCAGCAGTCGCCGGTGCTGGCGGCCGTCGGACCGATGCAGTTCGAGGTCGCCGTCGCCCGGATGGAGAGCGAGTTCGGTGCGCCGATCCGGCTGGAGATGCTCGGCTACACCCAGGCCCGGCGTACGGACGCAGCGTCCGCTGCCGAGCTCGACGCAGTGCGTGGCGTCGAGGTGATGGCGCGCAACGACGGCACCCTGCTCGCGCTCGCACCCGACAAGTGGCGCATCGGCGTGATCGAGCGCGACCACCCGGAGCTCACCCTCGAGCCGCTGCTCGCCGGCGACCGCTGACGGCGTACGACGAGCCAGGGCGCCGTCACGGTGGCGCCGGGTCGCCCTTCGGGGTGACCACGAGCCACAGCCCGCCGTTCTCGGTGACGTTGTGGCACAGCACCTCGTACTTGTTTTCGTGCGCGTAGAAGTACAGCGGGTGCCCCTTGTAGGTGACCTGCTTGCTGCCGTCCTTGCGCGGGGTGGTGCCGAGCAGGTCGGACCTGGTGTCGCCGCGGGCCTGCGGGCTGCCCTTGGTCAGCACGGGCGGCCATGCCTCGGCGCAGGCTCCGTAGCACTCGGGCTTGCTGGTCTTCTCCTTGGCGAACAGGTAGATCGCCTGTCCCGACCGGTCGAAGAGCATCGGACCGAACTCGCTGGAAGCTGTCTTGATCACCCGGCCGCTCCGAGCGGCCGTCGATTTCGAGGGAGCCGGCTTGGTCGCCGCGGAGGACGGCGCGGACTGCTCCGTCTGGGGCTTCGTCCCGCCGGCACCCGAGGACTCCTTGTCCGCGCTGCCACACCCGGCAACCACCGTGGCGGTCGCCACGACCAGAGCCACGATCGTGCGCATCAACCAAGCAAAGCACGCTCGGCTCAGCGCGACGCCCCTGTCAGGGTGCGGCGACGGTGACCTGCCTGGTGGTGCTCTTCGCCTTGCCCCAGCCGTCCGTGGTGGTCAACGTGACCGTGTAGGTCAGCCCGAAGGTCTCGGTTTTCTTGGTCGCCTTGGTGCCGTCGACCGCGGCGGTCGAGGAGACCGTGCGGGCGCGCAGCAGCAGCTTGCGTTGCCAATGATCGTGAGCGGGAGCGACCAGTTGGCGGTGTGGGTGCTGGTGCTCTGCAGGGTGGCGTTGATGGAGTTGGCCGTCGTGCCCCAGGTGGGCTTATTGGGCTGGAGACGGCGCCCCCACCGGGGCTCCGGATCCGTATCTTGCGGCTGCTGAGCGTGAACCGCTCGGCGACGGTTATCGAGGTCTAGTCCAGATACCCGCTATTGTCCGAAAAAGCGCCTTATATCGGTCCTCAGCTTCTGACTCTAAGAATGCCGTGCTATGGCCCCGACAAGCTCCTGACCTGCACTTTCGTCAAGTCTGAGAAGCGGATAACGAGGGGCGGACTAGACCGGTATGGTGGATACATGTGCAAAACGGGTCAGGAGGGCATCAATGCCCCCGAATCGCTCTACCTTGGTGGAACGAGCGAGAGGCAACACCGCCTCAGCTCCTACACCGGGGGGAGTCACAGATGCGCACCAACACCGTCCAGGACTCACACTCCCGGTCAGCAGCAGCAACCGCAACCTTCGTCTGGCCCTCGTCGCCCTGGTCGCCTTCATCGGTGTCCTGCTCCTCAACGGTGGCGCCCAGGCCTTCTGGAGCGCCGGTGGCAGCGGCGCCGATAACGGCGGCAGCGGAACGGTTCAGCCCGTGACCCTCAGCCCCGGAACCTCGCCGAGCGGTCTCGCCCCCGGCGGTACCCGCAACGTGGTGCTCACCGTGACCAACCCCAACACCGCCGAGGTGTCGGTCCGGTCCCTCTCGCTCGACACCAGCCAGGGCACGAGCGGCTACTCGGTCGACGCAGGCCACGCCGGCTGCAACGTGAACTCCCTGAGCCTCGCCAGCCAGAACAACGGTGGCGCCGGCTGGACGATTCCCAAGAAGGTCGGCGCCGTCAACGGGTCCCTCTCGGTCACCCTGACCAATGCCCTCTCCATGAGCGGCGCCGCCAACAACGCCTGCCAGGGGGCCACCTTCACGGTCTTCGTGGCGGCCGGCCCGTGATCCGAAGTCGCCACAGAGGCGCCCGCCGGCCCAAGGACCAGAAACGTCGCACAGCCGTGCGGCGTACTTTGACGTTCGGGCTCGCCTGCACCCTCGTGACCGGACTCGCCTGGGGCTACTGGAGCATCGGCTCGGTGCCGGGAGGCAACGGCCAGGCTCAGGCAGCCACGGTCGGCCAGGGCGCCACCCCCACGACCACCGTCGCCGGCAGCACGGTCACGGTCTCCTGGACGGCCAGCACCCTGTCGAACGGCCAGGCGGTCAACGGCTACAAGATCAAGCGCTACAGCGAGTCGACCCACGTCTCGCAGACCATCCTGTCGGCCTGCACCGGCACGGTGAGCGCTCTCTCGTGCGTCGAGAGCAACGTGCCGTCGGGTGACTGGGTCTACACGGTGACCCCGGTGTTCTCCACGAACTGGCTGGGTGCGGAGAGCCAGGACAGCGACCCGGTCACCTCGGACGCCACGGCGCCGGCCAACAACATCTCGCTGACCGTGGTCAGCGGTGGCGGCCTACAAGAACGGGAACACGGTCTACTACCGCGGCGCGTCAGCGGGCTCTTTGCAGCTCAGCAACGCAGTGAGCTGACGCCGGCTCCGGGCCCGGCCTCGAGCACGACCGCAGCCCTGGGCGGAACCACCACCGGCTGGACCCACTCGCCGTCGACGGTCTCCACACCGGCGGGAGGCCCGTTCGTCTCCAACCTCTTCACTTGGACGGCCGGCACCAGCAGTGCCCCCACCGAGGTAGTCACCGGCCGCGACGTCTCCGGCAACGCCAACCAGACAGCATTGTCGTTCGCCAACGACTCCACGAATCCCACGGGCAGCATCACGTACCCGCAAGGTGACCAAGTGGGCGCTTCGGTGTCCCTGACCCTCACGGCCAATGACGGCGGATCCGGACTCGCTTCGCGCCAGATCCAACGCGCGTCAGCACCGCTGACTGGCACCACCTGCGGAACCTTCACCAGCTTCACGAACCTGGGTTCGGTGAACCCGACCTCGCCCTACAGCGACACCGCCGTCACGAACGGCAACTGCTACATGTACCAGTACGTCGTCACCGACCTGGTGGGCAACCAGTTCGTCGCGGCGAGCTCCAACGTGGCCAAGGTCGGCGCCAGGCACAGCGCTCCCACAGGTACGTCTGCCACGCTGACCGCGACCGAGGACACCCCCCGGACTCTGACAACCTCGGACTTCGGATTCGGCGACCCCCTCGAGAATGTGCCCGACACGATGCTGGCCGTGAAGATGACGACGCTGCCCGCCGCGGGAACCGTGATGCTCAACGGCACCGCGGTGACGACCGGCCAGTACGTCTCAGCAGCGAACATCGGGTCCGGTCTGCTGGTCTTTCAACCGGCGGCCAACGGCAGCGGCACGCCCTACACTTCCCTCACCTTCCAGGTCCAGGACAACGGCGGCACCGCCAACGGCGGCACCGACCTCGACGCGTCGCCGAACACGCTCACCTTCAACGTCACCGCGGTGAACGACTCCCCGGTGAACACCATCCCCGGGAGCCAATCCACGACGCTGAACACTGCGAGGGTGTTCTCGACCGCGAACAGCAACGCGTTGTCGGTCGGCGACTCCGACGCCGGCTCCAGCCCTATCCAACTGCAGGTGATCAGCACCAACGGCAAGGCGACGCTGTCGACCGCCACCGGGCTGACCTTCATTGCGGGCGCCAACGGCACCGCGACGATGACATTCACCGGCACCCAGACGGCAATCAACACCGCCCTGAACGGCCTAAGCTTTGCGCCCACCACCGGGTACAGCGGCGCCGCTAGCGTTCGCCTGATCTCGAGTGACCTCGGGAACACCGGTTCCGGTGGGGCGAAAAGCGACGACGACACGGTTGCGATCACGGTCAAGCTCACGTACAGCGCCACCATCAGCGCCACGACCGGCCTGGTGAACTATTACCGCCTTGCCGAGACCTCAGGCACCGCTATCGCCGACAGCAAGGGCACCAACACCGGGGCCCTCTTCGCCAGTCCCGCACTCAACGTGGCCGGCGCGATCTCCGGCAACGCCGCGATCAACTTCGACAAGGCCACCGACTACGCGAGCATCTCCCGTCAGGTGCAGGACGACCTGTCGATCGAGTTCTGGTTCAAGTCGGCCGCCGGCACCGGAACCGACGCCGACTGGGACAAGGGTGCCGGCCTCGTGACCGCCGACGTCACGGGCGGTGGCGGTCAGGGTGCCGACGACTTCGGCGTCGCGCTCCGATCGGACGGGAAGGTCATTGCCGGAACCGGCAACAAGTCGATCCTCTCCTCGGCCGGGGGCTACACGGACAACCAGTGGCACCACGTGGTGTTCACGCGCGAGAAGGCAACCGGCTCGCTGGTGCTCTACATCGACGGTGCCGTCGCGGCCACCGGAGTCGACAACAACACTGCATCACTGATTGCTAGTTCGGTCATCCACCTAGGGAAGATCTCGAGCGGTACCGACCGCAACTACACCGGTGTCCTGGACGAGGTCGCCCTCTACAACACCGACCTGACCGCGATCACCGTCACCAACCACTACAACGCTCGCTGACCCCGAGCGTCCCCGTCGGCGGCCGGCAGTGGAGGCGCTAGCGGTCGCCGGCGTACGGCTGGAACCCGCGTAGCCGCAGGCTGTTGCCGACCACGAACACCGAGGAGAACGCCATCGCGGCGCCGGCCAGCATCGGGTTGAGCAGGCCGGCCGCGGCCAGCGGGATCGCTGCAACGTTGTAGCCGAAGGCCCAGAACAGGTTGCCCTTGATCGTGGCGAGCGTACGACGGGACAACCGGATCGCGTCGACCGCGACCCGGAGGTCGCCACGCACCAGGGTCAGGTCGCTCGCCTCGATCGCGACGTCGGTGCCGGTGCCCATGGCCAGTCCGAGGTCCGCCTGCGCCAGCGCCGCGGCGTCGTTCACCCCGTCGCCGACCATCGCCACCACGCGGCCCTCGGCCTGCAGGCGCTTGACCGTCTCGACCTTGTCCGCGGGCAGCACCTCGGCGATGACGTCCTCAGGCGCGATCCCGACCTGCTCCGCGACCGTCACTGCGACTGACCGGTGGTCCCCGGTCAGCAGGATCGGTCGCAGGCCCAGTTCGCGCAGCCGCGCGACGGCCTCGGCCGAGGTGTCCTTGACCGAGTCCGCCACCACGAGGAGTCCGCGAGCGTGGCCGTCCCAGCCGACCGCGACTGTCGTACCGCCCGCCTGCTGGGCGCGCACGACCGCCTCGGCGAGCTCGGGGGAGAGGTGCTGGGACCGTTCCTCCAGAAGGCGTGGCCGGCCCACGACTACGGATCGACCCTCGACGACGCCCACCACGCCGAGGCCCTCGGCGTTCGCGAACTCCTCGACGCGGGAAAGCTCGCCGACCCGGTCCTTGGCGCCTGCCGCGATGGCCCGGGCGACCGGGTGCTCGGAGGCGTCCTCCAGGGCGCCGGCAAGCCGCAGGAGCTCGTCGGGGTCCTCGCCGTCGCCGGCGAGGACGTCGAGCAGGGTCATCTCGCCGGTGGTGACCGTGCCGGTCTTGTCGAGCAGCACGGTGTCGACGACTCGGGTGCGCTCGAGCACCTCGGGTCCCTTGATCAGGATGCCGAGCTGGGCACCCCGGCCGGTGCCGACCATCAGTGCGGTCGGCGTGGCCAGGCCCAGCGCACAGGGGCAGGCAATGATCAAGACGGCCACGGCGGCCGTGAACGCAGGGGTGAGGCCCCCGCCCGTCCCGATCCAGAAGCCGAGGGTGGCGGCCGCGAGCGTGATCACGACCGGCACGAAGACCCCGGAGATCCGGTCGGCAAGCCGCTGCGCCTCGGCCTTGCCGTTCTGGGCGTCCTCGACCAGCCGGGCCATCTGGGCGAGCTGGGTGTCCGCGCCGACCTTGCTGACCCGTACGACGATCCGCCCCCCGACGTTGACGGTCGCGCCGACCACGGAGTCCCCGACGCCGACCTCCACGGGCACCGACTCCCCGGTGAGCATGGAGGCGTCGACGGCGGAGGAGCCCTGCTCGACCACGCCGTCGGTGGCGACCTTCTCCCCGGGGCGTACGACGAACCGATCGCCCACCGCGAGCTGGTCCACCGGCACAAGCGTCTCCACGCCGTCCCGGAGCAGCGAGACGTCCTTCGAGCCCAGCTCGAGCAGGGCGCGCAGGGCAGCGCCGGCCTGCCGCTTCGAGCGGGCCTCGAAGTAGCGTCCGGCCAGGATGAACGTCGTGACACCCGCGGCGGCCTCGAGGTAGATGTTGCCCGTGCCGTCACTGCGCTGGACGGTCAGCTCGAACGGGTGGGTCATCCCGGGTTCGCCCGCCGTACCGAAGAACAGGGCGTAGAGCGACCATCCGAAGGCCGCCAATGTGCCCATCGAGATCAACGTGTCCATCGTGGAGCTGCCGTGCCGCAGGTTGGCCCAGGCAGCCCGGTGGAACGGGAGCGCCCCCCACACCACGACGGGCGAGGCCAGGGCGAGCGAGAGCCACTGCCAGTTGGTGAACTGCCAGGCCTGCACCATGGCCAGCGCCACGACCGGCACGGTCAGCACCAGGCAGACGAGCAGCCGCTGGCGCAGCCGACGCACCGGGTCGTCGACCACGATCTGCTCCGTGCCTGCGGTGGCCGGGGGAGCGGGCAGGCTGGCGCCGTACCCGGCGGACTCCACGACCTTGACCAGGTCGCCGGCAGCGACGTCGTCGCCGTGGCTGACCTTCGCCTTCTCGGTCGCGTAGTTCACGGTCGCCACGACGCCGGGCACCTTGTTCAGCTTGCGTTCGATCCGGTTCGCGCAGGCGGCGCACGTCATGCCGGTGATCTCCAGCTCGGTGCTGGACTCGGGCGTCGCTTGCGTGGTCATTCGCTGTGGGCCGTTGCGTCGAGGTGGAACTGGGCGGTCCGCACCACTCCGTCGTGCTTGAAGTCGAGGTAGAGGTGGTACTCGCCATCGCTGGGGACCTCGGCGCCGAACTCGATCTCCGGACCAGGCTCGGTCTTGCCGTCGCCGGGCTCGCCGTCGGGGTGGACGTGCAGGTAGGCGAGGTCGCCGCCGCGCAGCGCGACCAGGTGTCCGTAGGCGCCGAGGTAGGGCTGGAGGTCGGTGACCGGCCGGCCGTCGCGGGACACTCGCAGCTTCAGCATCGAGTGCTCGCCGGCAACCAGGTCTCCGGTGAGCTCCACGGTGTAGCCGTCCACGGTGGCCGTGCGCGTGGTCTGTCCGAGCACCACGAAGTCCATCCGGCCCGGCACGGACAGGTCCGAACCGAGCGTGAGCGCTTCGCCGCCGGTGGGCTTGAAGTCTGCGAAGACGCGCCACTGTCCCGGTGTGAGGTCAAGGGACGTCGTCCAGGTGCCGTCGTTGCTGAGCTTCGGGTGCACGTGCTGGAAGCCGCTGAAGTCGCGTCGTACGGCGATGAAGTGCAGTCGCTTCTCGTGCAGCACGTCGTACGACGTGACGGGGCCGCGCGGACCCTCGATGACGAAGGAGATCTCCTTGCTGCGGCCCGGCTTCGACACCGTGTCCTGAAGGGCCAGGGTGTAGCCGCCCTCGGAGACCATCAGCCCGCCGGGGAGACCAACCGCCTCCTCGCTCCCTGCCGAAGCGTGGCCACTGTCGGAATGGCCGCCCTCGGAGTGGCCTCCGTCGGAGTGACTGGCGGCCTCGGCCGGCTCGCCGACGGGGCCTACCTGGCTGCCCACGGCGTACGCGACCAGGAAGGCCACCGCGATCCCGAGCACGAAGCCCACGACCTTGGTCGGCGCGTTCATGCGAGCTGGTAGCCGGCCTCTTCGACGGCGGCCTTCACGTCGGCGTCGGAGACGGGCTGCTCGCTGCTGAACCGCAGGCTGCCGGAGGCGAGGTCGACCTGCACGTCGGTGACGCCGGGGATCTCCTGGACCTCCTCGGTGACCGACGCGACGCAGTGGCCGCAGGTCATCCCGGTGACGGTGTAGGCGCTCTGGTTCTCGCTCATCGTGTTCTCCTCAGAAGGGGTGGTGGTCAGGAACGCACGAGCCGGGCGATGGCCGCCGAGGCTTCCCGGAGCTTGGCGTCGGCGTCCGGGGAGTCTGCCTTCGCGGCGTCCAGCACGCAGTGCGACATGTGCTCGTCGAGCAGGCCGAGAGAGACGGCCTGCAGCGCCTTGGTGACCGCGGACACCTGGGTCAGGATGTCGATGCAGTAGGTCTCGTCGGAGATCATCCGTTCGATCCCGCGCACCTGGCCCTCGATGCGCTTCATCCGCCGCAGGTAGTCGTCCTTGCGGTGCATGTAGCCGGGGTGGGTGTGCGCGTCACTGGCGGAGGTCTCGTGGTCGTCCATGCGGATACAGTACCCCCCTAGGGTATCTGTGGCAACACGCGCATTCGCGGGGTGCCGGGGTGTGCGCCTCCGCGCGACTAGCGTTGCCCCGGTGTTGACGCGCGGTCTCGGAACGGCCCTGAAGACTGGCCTGATCGTGCTCCTGCTGGTCACGAGTGGGGGTGTGGTCCGGACCGATGCTGCCGCCCAGCCGGCTCAGGCCCTCGCCGCTGCCAAGGCCAAGAAGCGCTGCGACGGGATCACCCACCGTCAGGTGCGCGGGACCGAGCCGGTGTACACGCGCAAGAAGCTCGCCAAGTTCGCCAACAGCAACAAGGTCTGCCGCGGCATCTGGCTGCCCCGCCCGCGGCGCTACTTCGTCCCCCAAGGCATCGCGATGGCGGGCCGCAACACTGTCTGGATCAGCGGCTTCCGCCACCGCAAGGGCTACGGCAAAAGGCCCTGCCAGCTGATGCGAGTCGGACTGACCACCGGACGAATGGTGGACTTCAACCGGTCGATCTGGGGTCGTGTGGGCAAGCGCCCGCGCACCTATTGCCGCCACGGCGGTGGCATCCTGCAACGCGACGGCATGCTCTGGGTCGTCGAGAAGAACAAGTTGTGGCTGGTCAACCCGAAGCAGTCCGGTCCCGTGCTGAAGGCCCGCCGGGTCTGGCGCCTGGAGTCGCCGGTCCGGGGTTCGGCCGTGGTCGCGACCGCCACCCGGATCGGGATGGTGCCGTTCAAGACGCGCGGTGCGGCGTACGTGCACTGGTTCAGCCTCAAGCGCCTGATGCGGCCCGGTGTGCTCGACCTCGCCGTACGACGCCAGGGCCGGAAACAGATCGGCGCGGTGGCCCGCACCCGTGTCCCCACCTATGTGCAGGGTGCCGCGATGGCAGGCGGGCGGCTCTTCCTGACGCGGTCCAACCTGTCCTGCGGGGAGGTGGTCACACCGAGTGGCCGACGCATCGGTTTCGTCCCGGGGGTCGAGGGCATCCAGTTCCGCGGCGGCAACCGACGTTTGTGGGCCATCAGTGAGTCCGGCGCCCCGCCGTACGCGAGGTCCCGCAAGCCGTTGACCGCTGCTGTGACGAGCTTCGGGTGGCCGCGGCTGATCTCTGGCAAGCCCTCGAAGTGCCGGTTCCGGGCGCGCTGAACGCGAATCGCCGCTAGCCGCCGGGCACACCGTTCGGCTGCTGGCCGGGAACCTCGAACCAGATCTCGGTCCCTCCGTCAGCCGACTCCTCGGCGCCGACGCGACCTCCGTGCGCAGCGATGATGCGCGCCACCGTGGCCAAGCCGATCCCGTAGCCGGAGACACCGTCGTCGACCCGGCTGAAGAGTGAGAACACGTCGCGGCGGCGGTGCTGGGGGATGCCGACCCCGTTGTCGCTCACCGAGATGCGCCAGCCGTCGGGGGACCGTGCCGAGGCGACCCGCACGACCGGAGGGATGCCTGGCCGCGCGAACTTCACCGAGTTGGTGAGGAGGTTGAGCAGCACGGAGTACATGTCGTCGGGGTCCGCGTGCAGCACCGGCAGCTCTCCGCTCTCGACGGTGGCGCCGGCCGAGTCGAGCATCGCCGCCATGTCTCCCCGCAGCTGCTCGATGACCGCCCCTAGGTCGACCTCACGGAGCTTCGGGGTCTCGAGAATCCCACCGAGCTCCATGTGCTGGTCGAGCATCCGGGAGAGCCGGTCAGCGGCCCGCGCAGTCCGGGTCAGCAGCGCACCGACCGCTGGATCGGGATGATCCTGCAGCTCGTCCGCGAGCATCTCGACCCCGGCGATGATCGCGCTGAGCGGGACCCGCATGTCATGGCTGACCTCCGCGGCCAGCTGGGAGACCACGGTGGCAGCGGCCTGGCCCACCTCCGGTGCTGCCGGGGCGGGCCGCTCGCGCAGCAGCCGCAGCTCGATCAGCTTGGTGACGCTGAGTGCCAGAGTCTCGATGGATCGTCGCTGCAAGGGGGTCAGGGTCTTCGGTTCGGGGTCGATGACGCAGAGCCGGCCGACCATCTCTCCGCTGGGGGCATAGAGCGGCGCCGAGGCGTAGAAGCGGGCATCGGCTATCGACCCGTCGACGAACCCGATGGCGGAGAACTGAGGGTCGGTCGTGGCGTCCTCGACCACGAAGATCCCGTCCGTGCTCATCGTGGCGCGGCAGAACGTGTCGTCGGAGGGGCAGACCAATGGCTCGATGCCATGGGTGACCGGCACGTGGTAGTCCTCGCCGCGCTGGACGGTGATGCCGGCGGCCGTGCTGTCGCAGATCCTGGCGACCAGCTCGACCAGCTCGGCGAGGTCGACGTCGTCAGGGCGCGACAGGATTGCCAGGACCGCGTCCGCGTCCGGGCTGGGGGCTTCAGAGCGTGCAGGCATGGTGTTGTGGCCCCCCTCGATCCCTCCAGAATCCCCCGGCTTCCTGAAGGAGGCCTCCATTATCCCCCCAAATGCCGGAAAGTGAAGATCGCGCGGGGATGTGGGTTGGGGCTAACGTTCGCGAGGTGGAACCTGTTCTAGAAACACCCAGGGTGCTCACCCCTGGTCGGATCGGTCCGCTGACCCTGCGCAACCGGGTCATCAAGGCCGCGACGTACGAAGGCCTCAGCCACCGCTCGCGCGTCACCACCGACCTCGTCGACTTCCATCGCGCGTACGCCGCAGGGGGAGTGGGCATGACGACGGTCGCCTACTGCGCCGTGGCGCCGGACGGCCGGACCGCCCCCGACCAGATCCTGTGGACCGACGAGGCGATGCCGGGACTGCGCGCGCTCACCGAGGCGGTCCATGCCGAGGGCGCGGCTGTCTCAGCCCAGATCGGCCACGCCGGACCGGTCGCCGACCCGCGTGGCAACGGCCTGCCCGCACTGTCGCCGAGCACCCGCTTCCCGAACATGTCGGGTGGAGTGTCGCGCAAGGCGACGGTCGCCGACATCGAGCGGATCACCGCCGCGCACGCCGATGCTGCCGTCCGGGCGATCGAGGCGGGCTTCGACGCGGTCGAGGTCCACCTCGGCCACAGCTACCTCGCCAGCGCTTTCCTGAGTCCGAAGATCAACCACCGCAAGGACGAGTACGGCGGAACGCTGGCCAACCGGGCCAAGGTCGCGAGGGGCATCCTGCGCGTCGTACGCGATGCCGTCGGTGACCGGATCGCCATCCTGACCAAGCTCAACATGAGCGACGGCGTCCGTGGCGGGATCACCGTGGAGGAGGCGATCCAGACCGCGCAGTGGATCGAGGCCGACGGCACGGTCGATGCCTTCGAGATGACCGCTGGCAGCTCGCTGCTCAACCCGATGTTCCTGTTTCGCGGCGGTGCTCCGGTCAAGGAGTTCGTCGAGGTGATGCCGCAGCCGATCAAGACGGCGATGCGGCTCGGGGGCGCGAGGTTCATCCGCGAGTACCCCTACCGCGACGCCTACCTGCTCGAGCACGCCCGGGAGGTCCGAGAGGCGCTCAGCACGCCGATGGTGCTGCTCGGCGGGATCACCGACCGCGCCTCGATGGACCTCGCTATGGACGAGGGTTTCGAGTTCGTGGCGATGGCCCGTGCGCTGCTGCGCGAACCCGACCTGGTGAACCGGATCGCCGCGGATGCCACCACTCCGTCGTTGTGCGTTCACGTCAACCGCTGCATGCCGACGAACTTCGTCGGGACGCACTGCCCGGTGATCGCCGAGGGGTCGTCCCGCAGCGCAACCTGGGGGACGCCGGCGGGCTACGCCTGAGCCCATAGGGTCGCGCCATGGAATACGAGTTCGACCGTGGGATCGCCGTGGAGCCGACCGGCCCGGGTGAGTACGCCGCGCACCTCGACGCCGGCTGGGTCGTCGGCGGTGGGGTCAACGGCGGCTACGCGCTGGCCGTGATCGGCAACGCGGTCCGCGCCGAGCTCTCCGCGGACGGCCAGCCCGACCCGGTCAGCGTGAGCGCCTACTACCTGAGCCCTACGGCGCCCGGACCCGCCGTCGTACGGGTCCGCCGGATCCGGAAGGGCGGGCAGCGCTCAACGGTCGCGGCCAGCCTGGTGCAGGAGCACGAGGGCCAGGAGGTCGAGCGGATCACGCTGCTCGCGGTGTACGGCGACCTCGACCGGATGCCTGCCGAGGTCCAGCGGCAGCTCGCGCCGCCGGAGCTGCCGCCCCTCGAGGACTGTCTCGACGCGAGGCAGGCGCCCGAGGAGGTGCGTCGGATGGCGCCCCTGCTGGAGCGGTTCGGCACCCGCATCGACCCGGCGTACGTCGGCTGGGCGGTCGGGAAGCCCAGCGGAAGCGGCATCATCCAGGGCTGGTTCAAGCTCGCCGACGACCGGCCGCTGGACCCGATCGCCCTGCTGATGGTGGTCGACGCCCTGCCTCCGGTGACCTTCGACCTCGGCCTCCCGGGCTGGGCACCGACCCTCGAGCTGACCGCCCACGTCCGTGCCCGTCCTGCTCCCGGCTGGGCGATCGTGCGTCATGCGACCCGCACCATCTCCGGTGGCCAGTTCGAGGAGGACTGCGAGGTCTGGGACTCCGAGGGCCGGCTCGTCGCGATGTCCCGCCAGCTCGCCCTCCTACCCCGGCCGCCCGCCTGACCGTCAAGAAGTCTCAGCTGGAGGACGCCGAGGCCCTGACTGGACTTGACCACCCCCGGGCAAATGGTGCGATCAGATCGACGTGGGTCGGAGCCCACGGGTAACTTCAACCCCTGCTGTTCTTCTGCACATCAGCCGCCCCCGTGACTGTGGACAAACGCTCGCGGTGGCGGCATTTCCTACGTAATATCCGATGATCCGATCGATGAAAGTTCAGGACCCAATGGGGCGCAAGACCAAGGGTGCCGTGCTGGCACTCAGCGTGCTGATGGTTCTGTTCGGCGGCCAGGCGATCCGGGGCGCGGCCGATGCTCCCCAGCGCGCGGCGTCTCCGAAGAGCACCCTGCAGCAGGCTTCCGTGACTGCTCCCGGCGCCGGAGGAGGCGCTGGTCGTCCAGGCTGCGCTCTCCTCCAACACGCGGGGGTGGACCCACGGCTCGGGAGCAGTTCCCTCGGCCGACCAGGGCGTCCGCCCAGAGCTCGTGGATGCCTACACCCTGGCGATGGCCCTGGCCCCGACCGGCTGCCACCTCTCCCTGTCGCTGATGGCAGCCATCGGGCAGGTCGAGTCGGGCAACCTGGAGGGCCAGCGGATTGACGCGGACCACCGGGTGGCGCCCCGTGTGCTCGGGCCGGTCCTCGACGGCTCGCCGTACGCCGAGATCCCGGACACCGACAGCGGGAAGTGGGACGGCAACCGGACCTGGGACCGGGCCATCGGCCCGATGCAGCTGCTGCCGGCCAGCTGGCGAACCGCCGGGATGGACGCGGACGGCGACGGGCTCCGTGACCCGCAGAACGTGTATGACGCCGCGGGCGCCGCGATGGTCTACCTCTGCGACGGCGGTCGTGACCTCGGCACCCGCGACGGACTCGAAGAGGCGGTCCTCGCCTACAACCACTCGCGCGACTACCTGCGGCTCGTGCTCGCCTGGAAGACGGTCTTCGACACCGCCGACATCACCGGGTTCGCATCGACGCCGACCTTCGGAGCGTGGGCGGCGCCGACGCTCTTCGCGCCGGAAAAGACCAAGGCAACCGGCGGATCCACCCCGCCGCGACCGTCGTCGACGAGCTCACCGGAGTCTGAGGCGGAGTCGAAGTCGGCGTCCGAGACGACCGCCACCGCGAGCGGGCGCCCACCGACGGTGACAACCGGGACCGTCGCGGCCGACCCGACCGCGCGCCCCACCACGGTTCCGACGGCGAGCGAGCCGGCGGACCCGTCTGCCAAGCCGAAGCCGGACAAGCCGGCTGACAAGCCCGACAACCCCAAGCCCAGCGACAAGCCTGGTGACAAGCCCAGCGACGAGCCCCTGCCGACCTGCGCGACGGACGAGCCGACACCGACCGACGACCCCGACGCCGAGCCCACCTGCTGCCCGGCCGAACCCGCGGAGCCGACCGCGACGGCCACCCCCTCCACGGACCCGAGCGCGGACCCGTCAGAGGAGCCCGACCCCTGCGCCACCGAGACCCCGACGCCGTCAGCAGCGCCGACGCCCTAGCGCCGTACGGCCCTGGTCTCGTCTGTCAGCTCGCGTCTCGAAACCACCCACCCTTAGTGGCTGCTGAGGCGTCGCATCTTGCGGTGCGGTGGTTGCTGAGGCGTCGCATCTTGCGGTCCTTGGTCTCGTCTGTCCGCTCGCTTCGCTCGCTGCTCGACCACCGGTGGTTGCGGCTGCTGCCAGTTCGCCGAGGGTCAGGAGCTGGGCTAGGGGGCCTTGTCGAACTGGGCTCGCTTCATGGAGAAGACGAAGCGGCGGCCGGGGTACTCGGTCAGGGACCAGAGCATGTCGGTCGAGGGCCAGTAGGTGATGTCCTCGGGCCCTACCGGCAGGGTTCGGGGGAGTCGGCGGAACGACCCGGGCTGGCCGACGTACACCTGGCCCAGGCGGTAGGGGCCTCGGCTCGCGGTGACGTAGTAGGTGTCGCGCACGGTCGCCGCACCCTGCATGTGGCCGAGCCCGCAGTCGTCGAGCCAGACCGGCCGCGAGGTGCCGTCCTCGTGGGCGGCGAGGTGATAGGTCTCCGGGTCGAGCGGATAGCGCACGAGCCGGCGGGTGTCCTGACCCCGGCCGTACTCACCCGCGACAAGGTGCGGCGGGCGCGAGGTCCGGTCAAGGGACAGGAAGGAGTAGCGCATCTGCTCCACGCCCTCGGTCGCCTCCGCGGAGTAGCCGAACCGCACCGGCAGCACGTAGCGGTAGCCGAAGCTGTCCTCGGTGTCCTCGAGCCGGATGATGTCGTCGACGAGGCAGGTGAACAGGCCGCGCTCGGTTCCCGCGACGTGCAGGTAGGGCCCGCACCAAACCAGCCCGCCGGCGTGCACCATCAGGGGCTTCAGCCGCAGACCACGCCACGTCCGTTCGGGTACGACGAGCAGCACGTGGCGGTACTCCAGGGTGTCGATGTCGACGATCGTGATCCGGCTCCCGTGGTTCTCGTCGTCGAGGGTCTTCGAGTACCAGCTGGTCATCAGCAGCCGCCGACCGCCGATGTCCTCGTCGTCGCTGGCATCGGCGGACGTGGTGATGCCCTGGGGCCACCACCGCTGGGTGCTCCCGTCGTCGTCGTTCCAGCGGAACCCCCACTCGACCGCCTGCCCTGGGACTGGCACCCGCACGGCCTGCCGGTTCAGATGCGCGAGTACGCCGTCGATGCCCACCCGCTCGCCGTACTTCTTCTCCGCTGCGCGGATGTCCTCGACGTTCTCGTCGGTCCGGCGCAGGTGGATGCTCGACTGGGTGCCCTCGCTCACGGGGCCAACTTAGACCGGCTACATTCCCCGCATGCGCGAGGTCGTGGGGGTCGCGGTGCTCCGGGAGGGCCGCGTGCTCGCGGCCCGCAGGTCCGGCCCGCCGGCGCTGGCCGGGCTCTGGGAGTTCCCCGGCGGCAAGGTCGAGCCGGATGAGGACCCCGGCGCGACTGCTGTGCGGGAGATCGCCGAGGAGCTGTGCTGCACCGTCGAGGTCACCGGCTGGGTCGACAAAGAGGTGGATGGCGGGGGAGACAAAGGGGTCGACGACAGCGCCTCGGACCCGGCGCCGAGTTCGTCCTGAGGGTCGCCACCGCCCGCCTGGTCGACGGCGACCCGGTCCCCACCGAGCACGACGCCGTGCGCTGGCTGCGCGCGGACCAGCTCGACGAGGTGACGTGGGCCGAGGCCGACGTACCGTTCCTCGACCCGGTCCGGCGCCTGCTCGAGGTGGGCTGAGAACGACCGTCAGCGACGCCCCATAGGATCGCGGCCATGGACAAGCACCTACTGCTCGTGCACGCCCACCCGGACGACGAGACCATCGGCCAGGGAGCCACGATGGCCCGCTACGTCGCCGAGGGCGTCGGGGTCACGCTGGTGACCTGCACGGGCGGGGAGATGGGCGAGATCCTGGTACCCGAGCTGGAGCACATGGCCGCCGACAAGGACGACACCCTCGCCGACCAGCGCAAGATCGAGCTGGACAACGCCATGAAGACCCTCGGGGTCACCGACTACCGCTACCTCGGTGGCTTCAAGCGCTACCGCGACTCCGGCATGAAGTGGCACGAGGACGGTCACGCCGTCGCGGCCGACGACGTGCACGAGAACGCCTTCTGGCACGCCGACCTGACCGAGGCGGCGTCCCACCTCGTCGAGGTCATCCGTGAGGTGCGCCCGCAGGTGATGGTGACGTATGACGATTTCGGCGGCTACGGCCATCCCGACCACATCCAGGCCCACCGGGTGGCGACGTACGCCGCAGCGCTGGCCGCCGTTCCGTCCTACCGCCAGGACCTGGGGGAGGCCCACGACATCCCCAAGATCTACTGGGGGGCCATGTCTGCCAGCAAGGTTCGCCAGGGGCTGCGCGACCTGCGGGCCGCGGGCGACCTGACCACCTTCGAGGGGATGGACCCCGAGGGTGAGCTGCCGGCCTTCATGGTGGAGGACGACGCCCTGAGCGCGCTGATCGAGGCCGAGGACTATGTCGCGGCGAAGATGGAGGCGATGAAGGCCCACGCCACCCAGATCGCGGTCGACGGCCCGTTCTTCGCGCAGGCCGACAACCACGGCAACGAGATCTGGGGGTCCGAGTACTACCGGATCGCCAAGGGCGCCCCCGGGCCGGCCGGCCCCAGCGGTCTCGAGGCCGATCTGTTCGCCGGTCTCGAATGACGCGAGGGCGCGACGGGGAGTCCGACAACCTCGGCTCCAGGGTCGCCGCGTTCACGATCGGAGGGCTGCTGCTGCTCGTCGGCGTCGCCTGGGTGGCGCTGTACCTCTACGCCGGAAACGAGGCCCCGCGCAACGCCCGGGTCGAGGGCATCAGCATCGCCGGGCTGAGTCCGGGCGAGGCGGAGCAGCGCCTCCGCGACGGCCTCGAGGAGCGGGCAAAGGAGTCGGTCGACCTCACCTACGGTGACGGGCGAGGAAACACCATCGACCCCGCGGCGGCCGGCCTGGCCATCGACTACCAGGCCTCGATCGAGGAGGCAGGCGGTGGCTCCGGGTTCGGTCCGGGCCGCATGTGGGAGGCGTTGACCGGCGGCAGTGACCATCACGCCGAGATCACGGTCGACCAGTCGAAGATGCAGGCCGTCCTGGACAAGCTCGACGAGGGCATCGAGACGCGCCCGGTCGAGGGCTCGATCACTTTCAGCAACGGCCGCGCAGTGCCGGTCGCGAGCAAGGACGGCGTCGTGGTGGAGCGCGGCGCGACGCAGGCAATCCTCGAGCGTCGGTTCCTGCACGGTGGTTCGCAGAAGATCCCCACCGAGACGAGGAAGCCCGAGATCTCCGACGAGGCGGTGGATCGGGCGATGGCGGACTTCGCCGAGCCGGCGATGTCGGCGCCGGTGACGCTGGTGCTCGGTGGCCAGCGGGTGGCCGCGCCGCCGCGGCTGTTCGGCAAGGGACTCTCGATGGAGACCAAGGACGGGGAGCTCGAGCCGAGGGTCGACGGCGAGCTGCTGCTCGAGGCCATCGACCCGGTGATGCGCACGGTGGGCCGCGAGCCCGTGGACGCCAAGATCGTCGTGAAGGGCGGGAAGCCGCGCGTGGTCCCCGCCAAGGTGGGCGTGGAGCTCGATCCGGCGGAGATCGAGGACAAGTTCGCCGAGGTCGCCGTACGCAGTGGAGCGGAGCGCCGGCTCGAGGTGGAGGGCAAGGAGACCCAGCCCGCCTTCACGACGAAGGACGCGGAGAAGCTCAAGGTCACCGAGCGGGTCAGCCGGTTCACCACCAACTTCCCGTACGCCGAGTACCGCAACGTCAACCTGACCAGGGCGGCGAACCTGATCAACGGCACCCTGCTCGCGCCGGGGGAGACCTTCAGCCTCAACGACATCGTCGGGGAACGCACTGCGAAGAACGGTTTCACCGAGGGCTACGTCGTCGCCGACGGCGTCTTCAAGAAGGACCTCGGTGGTGGTGTCTCCCAGATCGCGACGACGACGTTCAACGCGATGTTCTTCGCCGGTCTCAAGGACATCGAGCACAAGCCGCACTCGGTCTACATCGACCGCTACCCGGAGGGCCGCGAGGCCACGGTGGCATGGCCGTCCGTCGACCTGAAGTTCAAGAACACCACCCCCTACGGGGTCTTCATCAAGGCCTGGGTGCGCAAGTCCAGCCCGACCCGGGAGGGTGCCGCGACGGTGGCGATGTTCTCCACCAAGCACTGGAAGATCACCGCGACGAAGGGCCCGCGCACCAACTTCGCCTCCCCCGGCACGCGCTACTCGCAGGAGGCGAACTGCGAGGAGTTCAGCGGGACGACTGGGTTCAGCATCAACGTCTTCCGGTTCTTTCGAGACCTCGACTCTGGCAAGGTGCTGCGTAAGGAGAAGTTCCACACCGACTACATCGCGGGTGACAACGTGATCTGCGGCTCGCCGCCGCAGCCGGATCCCCCGCCGCAGCCGAAGCCGAAACCCAAGCCGAAGCCGAAGCCGAAGCCGGGGCGGAACTGACTCGAGGAGTCGACAACAGAAGAGAACTCGGGAGAGCAGCATGGGCACTCGGACCAGCTGGATCGTCACACTCGTCGCGTCGCTTGTCGGCGCCATCGGACTCGTCGCGGGCCCGGCACAGGCGGCGCCGTCGCTGGGGGCAGAGCGGCCGCCGACCATCCCCGCGGCCGGGGCCAACGACTGGTCGTGCAAGCCGACCGCGGCGCACCCGTCGCCGGTCGTGCTCGTCCACGGCACCTTCGGGGACAGCAAGAGTCTGCTGGACCGGCTCTCCTGGAGCATCCACACCGCCGGCTACTGCGTCTTCGCCCTCGACTACGGCAACCGGGCCACCGGCCCGATCGAGAGGTCCGCGGAGCAGCTGCAGGCGTTCGTGTCCCAGGTGCTCGCTGCCACCGGCGCGGCAAAGGTCTCCATGGTGGGGCACTCGCAGGGCGGGATGATGCCGCGCTACTACATCAAGTTCCTCCAGGGAGCCGACAAGGTCGATGACCTGGTCGGCCTCGCTCCGTCCAACCACGGCACCTCCAACCCGCTGTTGCTCTTCCCGGGATTGGACTACTGGTGCCCGGCCTGCCTGCAGCAGAAGACCGGGTCGGAGTTCCTGCGCAACCTCAACGCCGATGACGAGACTCCCGGACCGGTGAGCTACACCAACATCGTCACGCGGTACGACGAGGTGGTGCTGCCCTACACCTCCGGCTATCTCACCGGGGACAACACCACCAACATCACGCTCCAGGACAAGTGCAGGTTCGACCTGGCCGAGCACCTGCTGATCCCGATGGACGGCCCGGCCATCCGGCTGGCGCTCGACGCGCTGGGTCGCAGCGGGCCGGCCAGTCCGACGTACCAGCCTTCCTGCCTGCCCTAGTCGGTGGGCGGCACCGAGCGCCTCACTAGCAGGTCGACACCGTCCAGCAGCCGCTGCAGGCCGAAATAGAGGTCCTCGCCGAGCGGCTGCTCGAAGCCCTGGTTCTCCCAGATCCAGGTCATCGTCGGGAATCTCTCCGCGCTGTAGTAGGTGGCCCAGAAGCTGCTCCGCGACTCCCAGTACTCGTCGGGGGTGACGCCGGTGTTCGCCGAGACGCTGGTGTCGGTGATCCGGCCGCGAGCCACGCCGAAGACGTGTGACTCCACGAGCTGCGCGACCCTGACGACGTCGTCGGGAGGCAGACCTGTCAGGCGGACGGCCCGGTAGAGGTCCTCCTCGATGTCCAGCACGTGCGGGCCAAGCGGGCGGCGCCAGAGGTTGGCGTGAATCAACCAGGGCGAGCGGTCGTACATCGCCCCTGCCTGGTGGGCGTGGAACTCGAGCTGCTCGCGCCAGGACATCTCGGGATCCGGCTTCTGCCGGGAGGCCCAGGCGCGGTCGATCATCAGCTCGAAGAGCTCGTCGCGGCCAGGCACGTAGGTGTACAGGCTCATCGCGCCCACGCCCAGGCGAGACGCGAGGGACCTCATAGAGAGCCCGTCGATGCCTTCGGACGCCGCCAGGTCGGTCGCGGCGTCGACGACCTTCTCGAGGGACAGTCGTTGTCGCGGGCCACGGGACGCGGGAGCTGGAGGGTCCCAGAGCAACTCGATCATGGCGCGGCCCTCTGGCGTACCCCACTCGGCGGGGTCGCCCGGTGGTGTCGTCATGGAGGCATCCTGCCAGTTGTGCGATCTACTCCGTACGGCGTACAGTATATGACTCAGTACAACGTACGGAGTGAGGACACCGGATGATCCACACCGAGAAGCTGACTCGCACCTTCCGAGCCGGCAAGGAGACCGTCGAAGCGGTCCGGGGCGTCGACCTCGACGTCGCCCCCGGAGAGCTGGTCGCCTTTCTGGGGCCCAACGGCGCGGGGAAGTCGACGACCTTGAAGATGCTCACCAGTCTGCTGGCGCCAACCAGCGGCACGGCCCGGGTGGCCGGGCTGGAAGTGCTGGCCGACCCGGCCGGCGTACGACAGCGCATCGGCTACATCGGCCAGAACACCGGGGCGGGACTGAGCTACCGCGTGTGGGACGAGCTGATCCTGCAAGGCAGGTTCTACGGGCTCTCGAAGCCGGAGGCGACCAGGCGGGGGCAGAAGCTGGTGGCCAGCCTGGCGCTCGAGGGGATGGAGATGCGAAAGGTCAGCTCCCTCTCCGGTGGCCAGAAACGCCGGCTCGACATCGCGCTCGGACTCATCCACTCGCCGGCCCTGTTGTTCCTCGACGAGCCGTCAACAGGCATGGACCCGCAGAACCGGGCGAACCTCTGGGAGCACATCACCCGCCTGCGTGAGGCACACGGCACCACGATCGTGCTGACCACCCACTACCTGGAGGAAGCCGACACGATGTCGGAGCGCGTGGTGGTGATCGACCACGGGCGCATCATCGCCGACGACACGGCAGCACGACTCAAGGCGAAGCAGGCCGGTGACCGGATCACCTTCACTGTCGGGCCGGCCGACGTACCGCGGGCGCGCGAGGTGGCCGAGCGAGCCGGCGACGTGACGGGTGCTGTGTCCGGAACAGTCACGTTGCGCGCGGAGTCGGGCGACCGAGTGCTGCCCGCGCTGTTGGCTGCCCTCGCGAACCAGCAGGTCGCCGTACAGGCCGCCACGCTGCGCCAACCCACCCTGGACGACGTCTTCCTCAATCTCACCGGCCGCAGTCTTCGCGAAGGAGTGGATGCGTGATGGCCACGATGCTCGCCGACACCCGAGCCGTGTGGGTCCGCGAGAGCCTGACGATCTGGCGTGACCCGTTCTCCCTGATCTTCTCACTGCTCCAGCCGCTGATCTTCCTAGCTCTCTTCGGCCCACTGCTGTCCGGGATCGCGGGGGAGGGGGACCTGGGCACCTCCTCCCTGCAGTGGTTCCTGCCCGGCGTGGTCGTGATGATCACGATGTTCGGAACGTCGATGGTGGGGTCAAACCTGCAGTACGAGCTGATGACCGGCGCGTTCGAACGGATCCTGGCCACCCCGCTCTCACGTCCCGCGCTGCTCGTCGGACGGGCGCTCAAGGAGCTCACGCCGCTGGTGATCCAGGCTGCGATCATCACCCTGGTGGCCGTGCCGTTCGGCTTCGAGCTGTTCCCGGCACACGTCGCACTCGGCCTGCTGCTGCTGGGGGTGTTCGGGGTCGGTGTCGGATCGCTGTCGTACGCCCTTGCGATCGCCGCCCGCAAGAACGAGTGGATCTTCTGGGCGGTGCAGCAGACGCTGCTGTTCCCGCTCCTGATCCTCAGCGGAATGATGCTGCCGCTGGAGGCCGGGCCGGGGTGGATGCAGGTGCTCTCGAAGCTGAACCCGCTGACCTACATGGTCGAGGCCGAGCGCGTGCTGTTCACCGGACAGATGGGGGTCGAGGTCCTCTGGGGCGTCGTCGCGGCATCAGTCACCGCGGGGCTCGGACTGCTGGTCGGCATCCGCGCCGTGACCCGGACGGACTTCTGACTCACCCGCCGCGGGTCATCCGAGGGGCGAGATCTCGCTCGTAGCCTGAGGTGGAGCAAAGGAGCCCGTGATGGTGCACACCCTCCCTCAACGCCTCGCTGCTGAGGCCTTCGGCATGTTCTGGCTCGTCTTCGGCGGGTGCGGCTCGGCGATCTTCGCCGCGGAGGTCATCGGGATCTACGGCGTCGCCCTCGCCTTCGGGCTGACCGTGGTGACGATGGCGTACGCCGTCGGCCACGTCTCCGGCGGGCACTTCAACCCGGCCATTACCGTCGGACTGGCGGCTGCGAAGAAGTTCGCCTGGAAGGACGTCCCTGCCTACGTCGTCACCCAGTTCGCAGCAGCCGTCGTCGCGGCGGTGGCGCTCTGGGTGATCGCCCACGGTCGCTCCGGCTTCGACTCGACCGAGACCAACTTCGCCGCCAACGGGTTCGGTGACCCCTACTACGAATGGTGGGCCGTGATCCTCGCCGAGGTGCTGCTGACCGCGTTCTTCGTCTACATCATCCTCGGCGTGACCGACACCCGCGCGCCGAAGGGCTTCGCCCCGCTGGCGATCGGGCTCAGCCTGACCCTGATCCACCTGATCAGCATCCCGATCGACAACACCAGCGTGAACCCGGCCCGTTCCTTCGGCCCGGCCCTGTTCGCCGGGTGGGACGCGATCCAGCAGCTCTGGGTGTTCCTGATCTTCCCGGTCGTCGGCGGCCTCATCGCCGGCGCGACGTACAACATGCTCTTCGGGTCCGGACCGGCCGTGCCCCTCGAGGAGACGACTCAGGCCTGAGAGGCCCGGTCGACGAGGTAGGCGTAGCGATGGTGCACATCGAACCCGCGCGCCTCGTAGAGCCGGCGGGCGTGCTCGTTCGACTCGACCACCTGAAGGTAAGCGGTCGTCGCGCCGCGCTCGGCACCCCAGGAGAGCAGTGACTCCAGCACGGCGCTCCCCAGACCCGTGGTCCGGTGGGCCGGGTCCGTCCAGAGCGAGGAGACACCGACCCAGTCACCGTGGAACGCGCCGCGTCCTCGGGCGAGCACGGCACCCTGGTCGTCCCTGACCGTGGCGAAGGTGACCTCACCGGCCTCGAGGACCGCGCGGGCCGGCTCGCCGTACCGTGCTGCCCGTTCGTCGCTGGCCAGCCAGCCCGCGTCGACGGCCACGTCGTGCCGGGGCTCGGTGTGCTGCGGGCCGAGGTTCCTGAGCACCTTGGCCACCGAGGCGAGCAGCAGCAGCGTCGGCTCGTAGACGGACCATCCGGCCTCCGCGAACGCCTCCGCCTCGGGCCCGTCCGGGTGGACGTGCGCGCGGGCGGGCAGCGAGCGGGCGGCGTACCACTCGGCCACCCTGGCCACCGCCTCCGCAGCGGGCATCCCCGGGTCGCCGAGGGCGAGCACCGAGTTGCCGCGGGAGGAGAACCCGCCCGAGGCGCGGAGCAGCCACTGCCCGAGATGCTCGCTCTCGACCGGCTGCCAGCCCGGCAGCGCCAGCCGGTCGGCCGTCGCGGCGTCGAGACGGCGGTGCACCGAAGGCCTGGGCGGCACCGGCTTGCCGGAGACGATGTCGGCGGTGACGATCTCCACGACGCTCCCGTCCTCCTTGCGCACCGTGGCGATGCCGTTCTCCCAGGACTCGCAGATGCCGAGCACGTCGGTCATCGCCGGGCCGCCCGTCGGGCCGGTCTCGCCCGGCAGCACCCGGCGTACGACGACCCGCTGGCCGACGACGTGCGGCCCGAGCCGCCCCACAGGAGTGGGTCTCCCATGTCGGTCGTCGGGCGGTTCTTGAGTGGGCACGGGGGGATACTAGGCTGGCCCCGTCCTCATCGGACCGAACCCTCAGGAGGATCCAGGTGACCTACGTCATCGCCCAGCCTTGTGTCGACCTGAAGGACCTCGCGTGCGTCGACGAGTGCCCGGTCGACTGCATCTACGAGGGCAAGCGGATGCTCTACATCCACCCCGACGAGTGTGTCGACTGCGGTGCGTGCGAGCCGGTGTGCCCGGTCGAGGCCATCTACTACGAGGACGACACCCCGGAGGAGTGGAAGGAGTACTACGACGCCAACGTGCACTTCTTCGATGACCTCGGGTCTCCCGGTGGCGCAGCGAAGATGGGTGAGATCGACAAGGACCACCCGATGATCGCGGCCCTCCCGCCGCAGCCGCAGGGGGAGTGACCTCGCGGGTCTCCACCCGGCTCCCGGACTTCCCCTGGGACCAGCTCGCTCCTGCTGCCGCGACGGCGCGCGCCCACCCCGGCGGGATCGTCGACCTCTCGGTCGGCACTCCTATCGACGCGACGCCGGAGATCGTGCAGCAGGCACTGCGGGACGCCACTGACGCGCCGGGATATCCCACGACCATCGGCCTCCCGGAGACCAGGCAGGCCTGCGTCGACTGGCTCGCACGGCGGTTCGGGGTCACCGGGCTCGGACTGGACGCGGTGCTGCCGTCGATCGGCTCCAAGGAGCTGATCGCCGGACTGCCCACGCACCTGGGGATCGGCCCCGGTGACCTGGTCGTGCAGCCGCAGCTGGCCTACCCGACCTACGAGGTGGGCGCTGCGCTCGCCGGCGCAGAGATCGTCGCATCGGACTCCCTCACCGCCGTCGGCCCGCGCAACCCGGCTCTGGTCTGGGTGAACTCACCGTCCAACCCCACCGGGCGGGTGCTGCCGCTCGACCACCTGCGCAAGGTCGTCGACTGGTGCCGCGAGCGCGGGGCCCTGCTGGTCTCCGACGAGTGCTACCTCGAGTGCGCCTGGGAGACCGAACCGGTCTCGGTGCTCCACCCGGATGTCAACGGCGGCTCCCTCGAGGGCATCCTCGCCGTGCACTCGCTGTCCAAGCGGTCCAACCTCGCCGGCTACCGGTGCGCGTTCGTCGCCGGTGACCCTGCCGTAGTGGCGGAGCTGCTTGCGGTCCGGAGGAACCTCGGGCTGATGATGCCCGCTCCCCAGCAGCGCGCGATGGTCGCCGCACTCGAGGACGACCAGCACGTCGTCGAGCAGCACGCGCGGTACGCGGCCCGTCGTACGACGCTCAGGACGGCGTTCGAGACGGCCGGCTTCCGGATCGACCACTCGGAGGCGTCGCTCTACCTTTGGGCCACCCGTGACGAACCCTGCTGGGACACGGTCGCCTGGCTCGCCGACCGAGGCATCCTGGTCGCCCCCGGCGCCTTCTACGGGCGAGCCGGCGACCGTCACATCCGGATCGCCTTTACCGCCCCGGACGAGCGAGTCGCCGCCGCAGCAGCGCGCCTGATGGCCTGACCCCCGGGTCGTTGCCGCCGACTCTCGTCGTACGGCCTTGGTCTCGTCTGTCAGGTCTCGTCTGATCGCTCGCTTCGCTCGCTGCTCGACCACCATCGCGACTGCTCGCTGCTCGACCACCTGTGGCTGCGGCCCGCCACCCCGGTGGTTGAGGAGCGAGCGAAGCGAGCGTCTCGAAACCAAACCGAGCGCATCCCGGTGGTTTCGAGACGGGCTCGTTCCTCGCCCTCCTCAACCACCGATCAGGCTCAGCCCATCGAGATGTGCACGGTGGCGTCATCGCCCTTGCCGCCGGGTTGCCAGCCCTTCTCGGAGTCACGCCCGGTGCGCCAGCGCTTGTCGGCGTAGGAAACCGCCTCGGGGTGGAGCCTGGCCCCGTAGGCGACCGCGAACTGTGCGACCGACCACCCGAGCCGGACCCCTGCTTCCCCGGAGTCCACGGTGATCTCGACTCCTTGGCCCGAGTCGGTCCGGGCGACGTTGAGGTCGCCGTACGCCCGCTCGAGCTGCCGCACCATCCGGTTCGCCGTGCCCTGCTCGGAGGATTTCTGCACCACGCAGGTGAAGTGGCCACCCGGGCTGTAGCCGGTCAGCACGGAAGCCAGCGCCCGAGCGTCCTCCGCGTGGTCCTCGTAGGCCTCGGGGAAGCCCGAGCGCTGCACCTGCTGCGCTGCCTCGGTGATCCGCATCGACTTGTAGTCGTCGATCTTCTCGAGAGCGTCGTAGAACTTGTTGATCGCGTAGTAGGGGTTGCGCACCTGCTGCGTCGTACCCCAGCCCTGCGAGGGCCGCTGCTGGAACAGGCCCAGTGAGTCTCGGTCCCCGTGGGTGAGATTGCGGATCTTGCTCTCCTGGTACGCCGTGGCCAGGGCGATCGACACCGCCCGCGCGGGTAGCCCGCGGCTCACACCGATGGCCGAGATCAGCGCCGCGTTCTCGCCCTGCTCGGTCGTGAGCTCGACCCGGTGCGCGCCGAGCTGCGCCGAGCAGCCCTCGGGATCGGGCAGCGGCCCGGAGCCGCGCCACAGCGCCACTCCGACGCCGACCACCACTGCGAGCACGACGAGGAGGATCAGGGACCGGAATCTCATCTGCTGTAGGTGCCTCGAGCGGTCAGTTGGCGTGGAGCGCCGCGTTGAGGCCGATGCCCTCGCCGGTCCACGGGTGCGCCTCGACGGCACCGGAGACCGAGTTGCGGCGGAAGAGCACCTGGTTCTTTCCCGACAGCTCGGCCGCCTTGATCACCTTGGGCTTGGAGTCCATGTCCCGGATGGTGACCTTGGTGCCGGCGGTGACGTAGCACCCCGCCTCGACGACACAGTCATCGCCAAGCGAGATGCCGATGCCCGCGTTCGCGCCGAGCAGGCAGCGCTCGCCGATGGAGATCGTCTCCTTGCCGCCACCAGACAGGGTGCCCATGATCGAGGCGCCGCCGCCGATGTCGGAGCCGTCGCCGACCACGACGCCGGCGCTGATCCGGCCCTCCACCATCGAGGCGCCTAGCGTTCCGGCGTTGTAGTTGACGAAGCCCTCGTGCATCACGGTCGTGCCCTCGGCCAGGTGGGCGCCGAGGCGGACCCGGTCGGCGTCGGCGATGCGCACACCGGTCGGCACGACGTAGTCGGTCATCCGGGGGAACTTGTCGACCCCGAAGACCTGCACCGGGCCTTGCGCACGCAGCCCCAGGCGCACCTCCTCGAAGCCAGCCACGGCACACGGGCCGACGCTGGTCCACACGACGTTGGCCAGCTTGCCGAAGATGCCGTCCACGTTCACCTGGTGCGGCCGGACGAGCCGGTGGCTCAGTAGGTGCAGTCGCAGGTAGGCGTCGCTGGCGTCAGCGGGCGGCTCGGCGAGATCGATGGACACCGTGACCACGTCGGTGTGCACGCGCCGATCGGGGTGCTTGCCCGCTAGGGCCGTGAGCGACTCGGGGGCGTTGCCGCCCGAATGCGAACCGAGCTCCGGCGCCGGGAACCAGGTGTCCAGGACGGTTCCGTCGTCGGTCAGGGTAGCCAGCCCGAACCCCCATGCTCGCTGGTTTTCGGGCAGGGTTGAATCAGTTGGCTGCGGCGACATGGCCAAGAGGCTACCCGTGCGGAATGCACGGACACACGAGGGGAAGACACGCGTGACGAAGTTCAAAGAACTGGTGATGGACACCTCCGGCTCGGGCCACGAGCTGGGCCGGTTCTGGGCACCGGATATCGGGTGTTCCTACGTCGAGTCGAGCACGTCTGACGACTCAGGAGACATCGTCGGCAGGGTCGAGGGAGAGGTCAATGGGATGGGCATCGCGATCTGCCGCCCTCGGCGCCCGCGCCGCGCCGGGCTACGCCACCGACCGCTGGACGGTACTGCTCGACCCCGAGGGAGGTGAGTTCTGCGCCTTCCCGGGCTGAGTGGTTTCGAGACGCTCGCTTCGCTCGCTCCTCAACCACCGGGGGTTCGGGGCGACCGCAACCACAGGTGGTCGAGCAGCGAGCGAAGCGAGCGGTCAGACGAGACCAATCGCCGTACGACGCAAGACGGCCGCAACCACCGGGGGTGGTTTCGAGACGCTCGCTGCGCTCGCTCCTCAACCACCGGGGCACTTCGGCCAACCTTCAGCCAACCGCCGGGGCCTAGCGTGAGCGGCGTCACATCGTTCTGACCTCTAAGGAGTGCGCCCATGGCCCGCATCGAACTCATCGTCGACGGGGACCAGGTGTCCGATGACGTCGAACCCCGGATGCTCCTCGTGCAGTACCTCCGCGAGAAGCTCGGCAAGACCGGGACGGTGATCGGTTGCGACACCAGCAACTGCGGTGCCTGCACGGTGCACCTGGACGGCCGGAGCGTGAAGTCGTGCAACGTGCTCGCGGTGCAGGCCAGCGGGAGCCAGGTGACCACCATCGAAGGGGTCGCCCAGGACGGTGAGCTGCACAAGGTGCAGGCGGCCTTCCACGAGTGCCA
>CAVVID010000012.1:0-204283 GCA_963748185.1 uncultured Actinomycetota bacterium
GGGTGCTGTCGACGGCAGGCCAACGAGTCCTCGGGATCGGCCGAAGACATGCGCTCCTCCCGCGGCTCGACGATGCGGCGCTCCGCAGCCGGTCCAGCAGCTGGTCACGCCGCCGCTTGCCCAGCCGCCCGACGAGGTCCTCCGCCGTCCGCTCCTTCTCGGCGACCACCGACAAGGCCTCGGTGAGCACCGGGTCGGCCGGCGTGGAGAGGCCAGTGGGCTGGACCTTCGCGCGCGCCCAGAGGCCTGATCCCTTGACCACCTGCACGGTCTCGGCCATCGCCAGCTCGACGAGCAGTGCGCCGCCGATGCCGGTGTCGAGGTGGGTGCTGTTGGTGAGCCTGCCCGACTCGTCGTCCAGGAGCAGCAGGACGAGGTCCTCGGCGATCAGGGTCGTCATGGCCCGAGCCTAGGTGGCCAGTGCCTCGGTGGTCACGGTCGCGCCGTACATGCCCGAGCTGGAAGTCCTTCACGGTCCCCGCGGCCCAGGCACGCACGTCGCTGCGTTCTCGTCACTCGACGTCGCGCTGCCACGCCTTCGCTCCTCGGCCTTGCGCTGCACGCACCTGAACCACGGCTACCGACGGAAGGACCTGCCCAGCTCGGCCTGGGATCCCCGCATGAGTCGAGTCCTGTCCGCCGTCGCCTGGCCCTACGCCAACGGGCCTCGCCACATCGGCCACGTGGCCGGTTTCGGGTGCCCTCCGACGTCTTAGCCGCTACATGCGGATGGCGGGCCACGACGTGCTGATGGTCTCCGGCACCGACGAGCACGGCACCCCGATCCTGATCGCGGCCGAGAAGCGGGCGTCAGCCCGAGGCGCTCGCTGACGAGAATCACCGCGTGATCGCGGAGGACCTTGCGGCACTCGGGATCTCCTACGACCTCTACACCCGCACCACCACGCGCAACCACACCGCAGTGGTGCAGGAGATGTTCACCGGTGTCTACGACAACGGCTACTTCATCGAGAAGACCACGTTCGGTGCGAGGAGCCCTTCGACCGGGCGCACCTTGCCCGACCGCTACATCGAGGGCGCCTGCCGATCTGCGGCTACGAGAGCGCACGCGGCGACCAGTGTGACAACTGCGGCAACCAGCTCGACCCGGCCGACCGGGGAACCCCCGCTCGCGGATCAACGGCGAGATCCCGGAGTTCGTCGAGACCCAGCATTTCTTCCTCGACCTCCCGGCGCTGGCCGACGCCCTCAAGGAGTGGCTCGACGAGCGCGAGGCGAGCGGGAGGTCGCGGCCGAACGTGATCCGGTTCCGCCGGAACATCCTGGAGGAGATCCGTCCGCCGCGATGACCCACGACATCGACTGGGGCATCCCGGTCCCGTTCGACGGCTGGCGCGACGACCCGACAAGCGGCTCTACGTCTGGTTCGACGCGGTCATCGGCTATCTCTCGGCGAGCGTCGAGTGGGCCCGTCGTACGGGCAACTCAGATGCTCGGCGCCGCTGGTGGAACCCGCCGGCGGAGGGAGAGGACCCAGCCTGGCCTACTACTTCATGGGCAAGGACAACATCACCTTCCCATAGCCAGATCTGGCCTGCCGAGCTGCTGGCCTACTCGGGCCACGGGGACAAGGGCGGCTCGCCCGGGCAGTTCGGCGAACTCGACCTGCCGACCGAGGTCGTCTCCTCGGATTCTTGACGATGGAGGGCAAGAGTCTCCTCCTCGCAGCGCGTGGTCATCTTCGTCCGCGACCTGCTCAGCCGCTACCAGCCCGACGCGTTCCGCTACTTCGTCGCCGCTGCCGGACCAGAGAACCAGGACTCCGACTTCGCCTGGGCGAATTCGTTCGCCGTACCAACGACGAGCGTCGCCGGATGGGAAACCTGGTCGACCGCAAGGCGACGATGATCGCCGAACTTCGGCGAGATCCCCAGCGCGGGCGAGCTGACCGAGACCGACCAGGCCCTGCTCGACCACGTCGAGTCGACCTCGACACGGTGGGGGACCTGATCGGCCGGCACCACCAGAAGGCGAGTCGGCGAGGCGATGCGTGCGGTAGCGGAGGTGAACAAGTACGTCTCGGACTCCGAGCCCTGGAAGCTCAAGGGCGAGGACGAGCGAGCGCGCCTCGGCACGGTCCTGCACGTCATCGCGCAGTGCGTTGCCGACCTGAACACGATCCTGTCGCCGTTCCTCCCGTTCTCGGCCAACGCCGTCGACGCCGTCTTCGGCGGAACGGGCGAGGTACAGCCGATGCCCCAGCTGCAGGAGGTCGACGACCTCGACGGTGGAGCGGGCTACCCGATCCTCACCGGTGACTACACGTCGGCGGCGCGCTGGGAACGGCGCGCGGTGGTGCCGGGCACACCGGTCGAGAAGCCGGCGCCAGTCTTCACCAAGCTCGACCCGGCCGTCGTCGACGAAGAGCTCGCTCGGCTCGTCGCGCCATGACCGCGCAGATGTACCTCCCCCGGTTCTTCATCAGGCAGCGGCTGACATGATGGTCAACCGCTACGAGATCAACGAGACCAACCCCGACGGCTCGCCGGGCGCCTGATGGCGGTCGCCCAGCAGAAGCGGATGGCGTTCAAGGAGCAGGTCACGTTCTTCAGCGACGACCAGCGCACGGTGCCGGTGTTCTCGTTCCAGGCAAGGCAGATGATGGACCTCGGCGCCGTGTACGACGTACGCGACGCGGGCGGTGTGCCCCTCGGTGAGTTCCGCAAGGACTTCGGCCAGAGCCTGCTGCGCTCGACCTTCCACCTCAAGGGACCGGGCCTGGATGCCACCGGCCAGGAGCGCAACCAGCTGGTGGCGATCCTGCGCCGCTTCATCGACTTCCCGTCTCGTTCCACTTCGAGTTCAAGGACAGTGCCACCGGTGCCTTGGTGATGAGCTCGGAGCGGCAGATGTCCCTGCGTGATCGCTACGTGGTCACCGTCCCGGACGAGCGCCTCGACTTCCGTCTGGCCGCTTCGATGGCGGTGGGGCTGGACGCTCTCCTCGCTCGTTGACCGGCCCGCGACCGGCCCGCCGTCGTCCTCGGGTGGCTTCCGGCAGCCAGTAGTCCGGGTCCTCGGTGAGCACGCGCGCCCGAGTCTTCTGGCGGTAGCGCCAGATCTGGACGAGGCCCAGTCCCAGAGGAGGTACTGGAAGCTCATCGCCCAGCGGAAGGCCTCCGGGGTGTAGTCGTTCCCGGAACCCGGCGTCTGCCAGTCCAGGATCAGGCCGACGGCGACGACGAGGATCAGGCTGGCCAGGAACCCGCCCTGGTTGATGATCCCGGTCGCACTGGCCAACCTCTCGGAGGGGTTCGAGGTCCTCCCGAGGTCGAAGCCGATCATCGAGGCGGGGCCGCCGACGCCCGTCACCACGACGAGGACCAGCAGCATCCACAGCGGTGCCTCGCCCGGCCAGGCCAGGACCACCGTCCACACCACGACGATCGCCGACACGATGCCGAGGACGAGATTGGAGCGGTGCCACGGCGCACGGACACCCGCCAGCCGAGCACCGGCCCGGCCGTCATCACCGCGATCACCATCACGGTCAGCAGGAGGCCGGCGACCGCCTCGCTGCGTCCTTCTCCCGGACGAAGAACGGGTAGCCCCAGAGCAGGCCGAGCACGGTGGCGCTGAACTGGGTGGAGAAGTGCATCCAGAAGCCCAGCCGGGTGCCCGGGTGCTCCCACGACGCGCTCAGGCTCTTCCGGATGGCGGTCAGGGACATTGTCGGGCCGCGCAGCGACCAGCTCCCCGGCGCATCGTGCACGACGAGGAGCAGCGCCACGATGAGCACCAGACCGAAGGATGCCGCAAGCAGGTAGGACCGCGTCCAGCCCAGGTGGGAGAGCGCCCAGGTCATGGGTACGGCGGCCAGGATCGCGCCGGACTGGCCGAGCACGCCGGTCAGCTGGGTGATCACCGGGATCTGGCGCGGGAAGAACCAGGTGTTCACGAGCCGGAGCACGCAGATGAAGGTCATCGCGTCGCCGAGCCCGACGAACAGCCGGGCCACCAGAGCGAGGAAGTAGGAGTCAGCGAACGCGAAGCCGGCCTGCGCGAGGGTGAGCACCATCGCACCGACCAGCAGCACGCTGCGTGACCCGAAGCGGTCGACGAGCAGGCCCACGGGGATCTGCATTCCGGCGTACACCAGCAGCTGGAGCATCGTCAACGTGGCCAGCTGGGAGGCGCCGATGTCGAACCTGTCTGCGGCGGCCAGGCCGGCCACGGCCAGCGACGAGCGGTGGAACACCGCGAGCAGGTAGACGAGCAGCCCGACGACCCAGATCGCATACGCCTGGCGCGTACGGCGCTGGGCACCCTCGAACGGGTCCGGGTCACTCCTCGACATGGGCAAAGCATGCCTGAGCGATCCGGCCTGTGGCCCTCGACGTTGGTTCGTCGGGCTCTCCGCGGCCCAGGCACGCACATCGCTGCGTTGGCATCGCTCGGAAGACGCCGGTATGCCTTCTCGACGCCACCTTGCGCTGCACGCACCTGAACCACGGACACCCTCGACGAACCTCCGCCGACGACCACTAGCCTTCACCCATGCGCGTCCACCTCGGCTCCGACCACGCCGGCCTCGAGCTCAAGGAGCACCTGGTGGGCTGGCTGCGCGAGCAGGGACACGAGCCGGTCGACCACGGACCCTTCCGCTACGACGCGTTGGACGACTACCCGGTGTTCTGCCTCCGCGCGGCCGAGGCGGTCGCGTCCGACCACGGCAGTCTCGGCGTGGTGATCGGCGGGTCCGGCAACGGTGAGCAGATCGCGGCCAACAAGGTCCGCGGCGTCCGGTCCGCCCTGGTGTGGAGCGACCTCACCGCCTCCCTCGCGCGCGAGCACAACGACGCCAACGTCATCTCCATCGGCGGGCGGATGCACTCGCAGGACGAGATGGCCCGCTTCATCGGGATCTTCCTGGACACCGATTTCACCGGCGAGGAGCGGCACGCACGCCGGATCAGGATGCTCACCGACTACGAGGCGACCGGGGTCCTGCCGCCGCTGCCCGAGTCGGCCGCGGGCCTCGGCCCCAATGCCTGAGGGGCACACCCTCCGACGCCTGGCGAACGACCTCTCCGCTGCGTTCGCCGGCGGACCGGTCAGCGTGAGCAGCCCCCAGGGCGGTTCGCCGCTGATGCGTCGCTGGTGGACGGTCAGCCGATGCTGGGTGTCGTCTCGTCGGGAAAGCACCTCTACATCGAGTTCGCGGGGGACCGCTTCATCCACGTCCACCTGGGCCTGATCGGCAAGTTCGACGTACAGGCCGGCCCGCCCCCGGCCCCGGTCGGCGAGGTGCGGCTCCGCCTGCAGAACGAGCGGGCGTACGCCGACCTGCGCGGTGCCACGGCCTGCGAGCTCGTGACCGGCGAGCAGCGCACCGTCGTACTGGATCGCCTGGGACCCGACCCGCTGGATCCCGACGCCGAGCCCGACGCGTGCCTGGGAACGGATCCGCCGCAGCCGGGCGCCGATCGGGGCGCTGGTGCTCGACCAGGCGGTCTTCGCCGGCGTCGGCAACGTCTACCGCGCCGAGGTCCTGTTCCGGCACCGGATCCATCCACTGCGGCCGGGCCGGACGCTGCGGGTCGGGCAGTTCCGCGCGATCTGGGACGACCTCGTCGAGCTGATGCACGAGGGCGTGCGCACGGGCAGGATCGACACGGTCCGTCCCGAGCACACCCCGGAGGCGATGGGCCGGCCGCCACGGGAGGACCAGCACGGGGGAGAGGTGTACGTCTACCGGCGCACCGGCCAGCCGTGCCTGGTGTGCGAGACCAAGGTGCGCACCCAGGTGTTGATGGGACGCAATCTGTTCTGGTGCCCGCGTTGCCAACCCACGTTCCGCTCTCGCGCCGTAGGGTAAGACGCACAGGGGTCACGAACCACCACGAACGCCCACGAACCCCCCCCGGCACAATGCGCCCCAGACCCCGGCGCTGTACCCGGAACCGACCCCAGCCCGAGTCCGACGATCGAGCCCAGCCACCAACGAAGCCGGAGACGACCTTGCCCACCCGTCACGCGCGCCCCTGGCAAGGCCTCGGCCTGCGCTTCCGGCGCGAGATGGCCACGTCCGACCGCCCGGCGCTGTTCTTCCTCGTCCTGTTCACGGTGGCGTGCACGATCAGCGGGCTGTTCTACCCCGACTTCATGCCGTTCACGACGCTGTTGCTCCCGATGTTCCTCGGGAGCCTGTGGCTCGGGCCACGGTCGTTGCCATGGTTCATCGTCTTCGTGTGTGCGTGCGTCGTGGTGCTGCTGCTGGACCAGGCGGTGAGCACGCGGACCCTTGCCCGGGCCGGGGTCACCTTCGCGATCGCGTTGCTGATCATGACCACGTCCTTCGGCCGCAGCCGGTTGGGTGTCTCCGGTCCGCGAGGCGAGTCGATGTTCGTCGACCTGCGCGACCGCATCTCCAAGCAGGGCAACCTCCCGGAGCTGCCGCCGGAATGGCTCGTGGAGGCCGTGGCGAAGTCAGCTGGCGGCACCTCGTTCGCAGGCGACTTCATCGTGGCGAGCCGGTCGGACGAGGACCGGCTCGACCTGGTGGTGGTCGACGTGTCCGGCAAGGGCGTCGAGGCCGGGTCCCGCGCGCTGTTCCTCTCCGGCGCGTTCAACGGCATCGTCTCCGCGCTTCCGGGTGACCGGTTCCTGCCCTCGGCCAACAAGTACCTCCTCGGTCAGCAGTGGGGAGAGGGCTTCGCCACCGCGATCCACCTCCACCTCGAGCTGAGCACGGGGAACTTCGAGCTGCGCAAGGCCGGCCACCCGCCGGGCGTGTGGCTCCACGCCGGTAGCGGTCGCTGGGAGGTGCTGAACTCCGACGGTCCGGTGCTCGGGTTGCTCGACGACGCCGAGTTCGACTGCGTGCGGGGCCAGCTCGCCCGGGGAGACGGGCTGCTGATGTTCACCGACGGTCTCGTCGAGACCGCCCAGCGCGACATCTCGATCGGCATGGACAAGCTGGCGGGCCTCGGGGAGCGCCTCGTGCAGCAGGGGTTCGACGGTGGTGCGAAGCGGCTGATCGACACGATGGAGCAGACCAACGACGACCGCGCCCTCGTCGTGGTGCACCGGCGATCGGGAGGATCAGCCGGTTCGTGACCGAGCGTCCCGCTGTGGCACGATGGTCCCCGCCCTCGCGCCGAGAATGAGCGGGGGCGTGCGCGGATGTAGCTCAATGGTAGAGCCTCAGTCTTCCAAACTGATGACGCGGGTTCGATTCCCGTCATCCGCTCTCAGGAGCCTTCTGAGCAGCAACCAGAGGGCCTCCTGGCGGGGCGTAGCGTAGTGGCTAGCGCGCCTGCTTTGGGAGCAGGAGACCGCAGGTTCGAGTCCTGTCGCCCCGACTGTTGCACCGAACATGCACCGACTGCAGAGCCCGACCAGCAGCACCCAACAGACCCAAGGAGACACCAGTGAAGAGCGCCGTCGAGACGCTGAGCCCGACCCGGGCCAAGATCACCGTCGAGGTGCCCTTCGAGGAGCTCAAGCCGAGCCTCGACGCGGCGTACCAGGCCATCGCGAAGCAGATCAACATCCCCGGATTCCGCAAGGGCAAGGTGCCGCCGCCGGTCATCGACCGCCAGGTCGGCCGCGGGACGGTCCTCGACGAGGCCATCAACGACGCGCTGCCCAAGCTCTACGTGCAGGCGCTGCAGGACAACGACCTGCAGCCGCTCGCGCAGCCGGAGATCGACGTCACGAAGCTCGAGGACAACACGCTCTTCGAGTTCACCGCGGAGGTCGACGTCCGGCCGACCATCGACATCCCGTCGTACGACGCGCTGAGCGTGCAGGTGGACGACATCGCCGTCTCCGACGAGGACGTCGACGACGAGGTCGACTCGCTGCGGGAGCGCTTCGCCACCCTCAAGGACGTGGACCGTCCCGCCGCGGACGGCGACATCGCGACCATCGACCTCAAGGCCACGCGTGACGGTGAACCGGTCGAGGGTGGCGAGGTCAGCGGCTACTCCTACAAGGTCGGCTCGGGCGACATGCTCGAAGGGATCGACGACGCGCTGCGCGGCCTGAGCGCCGGCGAGCAGACCACGTTCACCTCCCAGCTCCTCGGTGGGGACCTGTCCGGCCAGGACGTCGAGGTCTCCGTCTCGTTGAGCGCGGTCAAGGAGCAGGAGCTCCCCGAGCTCGACGACGAGTTCGCCCAGACGGCCTCGGAGTTCGACACGATCGAGGAGCTGCGCCAGGACGTCGCCACCCGGCTCGAGCGGAACAAGCGCCTCGAGCAGGCCGCTGCCGCCAGGGACGCCGTGCTCGAGCAGCTGCTGGACAGCTCGGAGATCCCGCTCCCCGAGGGCGTCGTCGCCGAGGAGCTCGCCGGTCGCCGTCAGGAGATCGAGCAGCAGCTGACCTACGCCGGCATGACGATGGAGCAGTACCTCGACAATGAGGAGCAGACCATCGACGAGTTCGAGGCCGAGCTCGAGAAGCGCGTCCGGGACGCGATGGCCTCGCAGTTCCTGCTCGACGAGATCGCGAAGGCCGAGGAGATCGGGCTCGAGCAGGAGGAGCTCTCCGAGCACCTGTTCCGCCGGGCCCAGCAGTCGGGCCAGGACCCCGACGAGTTCATCAAGCACATGGTCGAGCACAACCACATCCCCGAGATGGTGGCCGAGGTCGTCCGCGGCAAGGCCCTCGCACAGATCGTGGAGAGTGCGACCGTCACCGACGAGTCCGGCAACCCCGTGGAGCTGAAGAACCTCAAGTCCGACGGGAGCATCGGGGACCCCGAGGCCGAGGCGCAGGCAGCAGCCGAGGCCCGCGCAGCTGCGGAGGCGGCCGAGGCGGCTCGCACCGAAGAGTCCGTGGAGACCAAGGGCTGACGTTTTCGGCGTGTCCGTTGACCACGCGGACAAACTCAGTGAACACTTGTGCACTGTGACTGCGAAATGCGAGCGTCCTGGACGCTGCGGCCCTTGCTGCCGACTACGCCGAAGACCTGATAGTCGGAACCGTCCGGGACGTGCACGGCGCCGTCGCCGGGCGCGTACACGGCGTCGGTGACTTCATCGGCGGGGGGACCACGTTGCCCCACCGGATGCACGACGGCATCTCCAAGGCCGTCTTCACCGGCATCAGCGCAGGGCTCAAGGCCTCGGCCAAGGGCATGCGCGCCGCCGGCCGCGCGGGTATCGCCCCGGGGATCGACGACACCCCCCGCGGTCGGTTCGTGGTGGCCGCCGTCAACGGGCTGATCGGCGACCGCCTGCGCGACGAGGGGTCCAACCTCGCGTTCGACATGGGCGTCCGCGTCGCCGGCCGCGACATCTCACTCGACCGCGACGGGGTCGCAGCCGCGTTCCCCAAGGCCACCGACAAGGTCGTCGTGTTCGTGCACGGGCTGAGCGAGAACGAGGCCTACTGGAACCGCGCGGCGCGGCCCAAGCGGGAGGTCCCGCAGCGGCGCAGCTATGGCGACCGGCTCGAGGACGAGGGCTGGACCCCGGTCTACGTCCGGGTCAACACCGGGTTCCCGATCGCCGAGAACGGCGTCGCGATGGCGGCCCTGCTCGACCGGCTCGTCCGGTCCTGGCCACTCGACGTACGCCGCCTCGCACTCGTGGGCCACTCGATGGGGGGCCTGATCCTGCGTGCCGCGTGTGCGGTGACCACCGACAGCGAGGACCCGTGGACCGACCTGGTCACCGACGTGGTCTGCCTGGGCACCCCGCACCTCGGAGCGCCACTGGAGCGGGTCGTCGACAAGGGGGTCCGCGTGCTCGGCGCCCTGCCTGAGTCGGCGCCGTTCGGCCGCATCCTGGAGTACCGCTCGACCGGCATCCTCGACCTGCGCCACGGGCTGGCCAGTGACGTGCAGAACCTGCCGAACGCCCGCTACCGCCTGGTCGGCGCCACGCTGACCCGCTCCCGGCGATCGGTGACGTCCGCGACGATCGGTGACTACCTCGTGCCCTACGCCTCGGCGATGGGGCGACCGCGACGCGGGGAGGCGATGTTCCCGGGAGCGGAGACGCTGCACGTCCCGAGTGCTGACCACTTCGACCTGCTCAACCACGATGACATCTACGCTGCCATCCGGGGTTGGCTGCTGGACCGCACTGACCCACCCACCAAGGAAGAGAGCCCTACAGGATGAGTAGTCCCACACCGATCTCGGCGACCGTGCAGATGAATGCCAGCCCCGAGGAGGTGTGGAAGGTGGTCTCCGACCTCGCCCGCATGCCCGAGTTCAGCCCCGAGCTGCGCAAGGCCTTCGTGGTGGGTGGCCCCGGTGTTGGCGCCAACATCATCGGCATCAACCGGCGCAAGGCCGTGGTCTGGCCGACCACCTCCAAGGTCGTCCGCTGGGAGCCGGGCAAGGCCGTCGCCTGGAAGGTCCGGGAGAGCGGTGCCACCTGGGTCTACGAGCTGGAGCCGAAGGACGGCGGCACCGCGGTCACCGGCCGGCGCGTGCTGCCCAAGTTCACCTTCGGCACCTCCTTCCTGGCCCCGATCATCGGCGGCGCGGAGGGCCACGACGCCGAGCTCGCCGCCGGCATCCAGACCACGCTCGAGCGGATCCGGGCGACGGTGGAGAACGTCCCCGCCCACTAGTGGGTGTGCGGATCTGCTGTGGGCGAACATGGCGGGGTCGCCCGTGGAAATGTCGCGGGCGCCGTCTAGGGTCGGACTCGTGACTGAGAACAACAACCCGACCACTCCGCAGCTGAACGGCGGCCAGTCGTCGTACGGCCTCGACGACCACATCTACCAGCGGCTGCTCCGCGAGCGCATCGTCTTCCTCGGTTCGGAGGTGCGCGACCAGAACGCCAACGCGATCTGTGCGCAGCTGCTGCTGCTCAGTGCGGAGGATCCTGAGGGCGACATCTTCCTGCACATCAACAGCCCAGGTGGCTCGGTCGACGCCGGCATGGCGATCTACGACACGATGAACTACATCCCCAACGACGTCGCCACCGTCGGGATGGGCCTCGCCGCATCGATGGGGCAGTTCCTGCTCTGTGCCGGCGCCAAGGGCAAGCGCTACGCCCTCCCGCACGCGCGGATCATGATGCACCAGCCCTCGGGTGGCATGGGCGGTTCCGCGTCCGACATCAAGATCCAGGCCCAGCAGTCGCTGCACATCAAGAAGGTCCTCTTCGAGCTGATCAGCAAGCACACCGGCCAGGCGCTGGAGCAGGTCGAGACCGACGCCGACCGGGACCGGTGGTTCACCGCCGAGCAGGCCAAGGACTACGGCTTCATCGACCACGTCGTCACCAGCGCCCGCGAGGCGGCCGACGAGGGTCGGCCCGCGCGCTCCAAGTGACCATTCGCTGCGACCAGAATCGAGACCCCAGATGAACTACTACATCCCTCAGTGGGAGGAGCGGACCTCCTACGGCGTCCGCAGGATCGACCCCTACGCCAAGCTGTTCGAGGACCGCATCATCTTCCTCGGCACGCCGATCAGTGACGACATCGCCAACGCGGTGATGGCGCAGCTGCTGTGCCTGGAGTCGATGGACCCCTCGCGCGACATCCAGATCTACATCAACAGCCCCGGTGGCTCGTTCACGGCGATGACCGCGATCTACGACACGATGCAGTTCATCCAGCCCGACGTGCAGACCGTGTGCCTGGGACAGGCAGCCTCGGCGGCCGCCGTACTCCTCGCGGCCGGTGCTCCCGGCAAGCGACTGGCGCTGCCCAACAGCCGCATCCTGATCCACCAGCCGTACACCGAGGGCACCTACGGGCAGTCCTCCGACATCGAGATCCAGGCCAACGAGATCCTGCGGATGCGCGAGCTGCTCGAGAAGCTGATCGCCGAGCACTCCGGCAAGACCCCGGAGGAGGTCAACCTCGACATCGAGCGCGACAAGATCCTCACCGCCGACGCGGCGCTGGAGTACGGCCTGATCGACTCGATCCTGGAGTCCCGCAAGGCACTGGCTGCCGGCGTCGGCAGCGGGAGCGGTGGCGGCACCGGGAGGTAGCAACCGGGTCGTCGTGTCCTCCCCCGAGGAACGCGATCTCGGAGTACGGTCTTAGAACCTGTGGTGAGCACGACGTCGAGAGACCAACAACACCTCGGACCCCGGTCCGACCGAGACGAATGAGGGACGGATGGCACGGATCGGTGACGGAGGAGACCTCCTGAAGTGCTCTTTCTGCGGGAAGAGCCAGAAGCAGGTCAAGAAGCTGATTGCCGGTCCAGGCGTCTACATCTGCGACGAGTGCATCGACCTGTGCAACGAGATCATCGAGGAGGAGCTCAACGAGACCTCCGAGGTCGGCCTCGAGGAGCTGCCCAAGCCGCGGGAGATCTTCGAGTTCCTGAACTCCTACGTGATCGGTCAGGAGACCGCCAAGAAGTCCCTCGCCGTCGCGGTCTACAACCACTACAAGCGGGTGCAGTCCGGCGTCACCACCACGAGCACCAAGCACTCCAAGGAAGACGTCGTCGAGGTCGCCAAGTCCAACATCCTGGTGATCGGTCCGACCGGGTGTGGCAAGACCTACCTCGCGCAGACTCTGGCGCGGATGCTCAACGTCCCGTTCGCCATCGCCGACGCCACTGCGCTCACCGAGGCGGGCTACGTCGGGGAGGACGTCGAGAACATCCTGCTCAAGCTGATCCAGGCCGCCGACTACGACGTCAAGAAGGCCGAGACCGGGATCATCTACATCGACGAGATCGACAAGGTGGCCCGCAAGGCCGAGAACCCCTCGATCACGCGTGACGTGTCCGGCGAGGGTGTGCAGCAGGCCTTGCTGAAGATCCTCGAGGGCACCACCGCCTCGGTGCCTCCGCAGGGCGGGCGCAAGCACCCCCACCAGGAGTTCATCCAGATCGACACCACCAACATCCTGTTCGTGGTGGGCGGCGCCTTCGCCGGCCTCGAGCACATCGTCGAGCAGCGCGTGGGCAAGAAGACCCTGGGCTTCACCGCCGAGATGCGCAGCTCCAACGAGACCGAGTCGGACGCGATGTTCGCGCAGGTCCGTCCCGAGGACCTCGTCAAGTTCGGGCTGATCCCCGAGTTCATCGGACGGCTGCCGCTGATCGCGAGTGTGAACAAGCTCGACCAGGCAGCGCTGATCCAGATCCTCACCGAGCCGCGCAACGCGCTGATCAAGCAGTACCAGAAGCTGTTCGAGATCGACGGTGTCGAGCTGGAGTTCAGCCCCGACGCCGTGGAGGCCATCGCCGACAAGGCCATGGAGCGCGGCACCGGTGCTCGCGGCCTGCGCGCGATCATCGAGGAGGTGCTCCTCAACGTGATGTACGACGTGCCCTCACGTGAGGACATCGGCAAGGTCGTGGTGACCGGTGAGGTCGTTTCGGACAACGTGAACCCGACCCTGATCCCGCGCAAGGACGAGCCGAAGAAGAAGAAATCGGCCTAACGGCTAGACCAGTTGGGCAATCTAACTAGCCCACACTGAAGGATCGGGCATTTTGCACATATTGTTTCCCTCTGGTGTCACCCTTCGTGACACCAGCAGCCGGGGGAAATCGATGGTCACGACGGAGCACAGGAAGCCGCTTGTCGCTTTCCTCGTCGTGTTCGCCGCCGCATGTCTGGTCATGGGGAACGGTCTGCGGACCCAGGTCGTCGAGGTCCTGATCGAGACCGGCGGATCGAACGAGTTGGTCACTGCTATCGCTCCCGACATGGTGCTCGGCCAGGCCCTGGATGGTGCGCCGCAGCCGCAGGCGGCTGCGAAGAAGGTGCCTGCGGTCCAGGGACCGGTTCAAGCCGGTGCGGACGACGCTGGCCGTCACAGAATAGCCCGTCCACCACACAGTCCTTGGCCAACTCGTCCTCGGTCCGGTCGCCTGCCGGTGCGGACGCGCGCACTGTCGACTCAAGGAAGGCTACGGATCGCCGTGCGAAAGCACGGGCCAGCCGTCCCTCGGGACCCGCAGCCAGGACTGCTAGCCGCAAGTCCGCAGCCCCGAAGTCCGGTGCCCGAGCGCCTGCCAGGGCCGCTGCCCGTCCGGCGCCTGCTCCGAAGCCAGCCGGCGCTCGGCCGGCTCCGGCGCCCGCACCCCGTGGTGCGGGCAAGGCAGAGCAAGGTCCCACCCACGCGCCGCCCCGCCGCGTCGATTCTCGAGCGGCGACAGGGCACATGCGCAGGCTGCCCCGGAGCGCCGGGTCAAGAGCAGGCATGCAACCCGACAGTCTCAGCGCTCGACCAGGTCGAACCGCGCCCACAGCCGCCCTCGCCACGACTCGCAGCGCGGCAACTCCCACCGCGGTTCGGGCGGCCACCACAAGCGGGGCGGCCACGGGCACCACGGTCACCGCCGCTGAGGGTCACCGCTTCGGAGGAGGCTCCCCGAGCACCGCGTCCACGTGGATCTCGGCGTCCTCGTCCGGGACCAGGTCCAGAGAACCATTGATCGAGCCCGCCGCACGTAGGTCGCGCTCGGCGCTGCGGATCGCCTCGAGCGCGGACTCGGGGCCGGTGATCGTGGCCTGCTCGACCGGCGTACGCATGCCGACCTTGGCAGTCGACTTCGCTCCGCGGACTCCGGCGAGCACCGCGGCGACCGCCTCGAGCACTGCCGGGTCGCCGCCGGACGCGGCGCCGAGGTCACCGGGGGTGGGCCACGCCTGCAGGTGGATCGATCCCTGCTGCCACCACGACCACACCTCTTCGGTGGCGTAGGGGAGGAAGGGGGCGAACATGCGCAGCTGGAGGTCCAGCGCGGTGGCCAGCGCGGCCTTCGCGGACTCGGTCGCCGGAGCGCCCTCGTCGCCGTACGCCCGCTCCTTGACCAGCTCGACGTAGTCGTCGCAGAAGTCCCAGAAGAACCTCTCGGTCTGCTCCAGCGCGGTCGTGTAGTCGTAGCTCTCGAACGCGCGCGTGGTCTCCTCCAGTGTCCGGGCGAGCTTGCCGAGCAGGGCCCGGTCGACCGGCTCGGTGACCAGCTCCGGCTCCGGCCGGGTCGCCTCGACGCCGCCCAGCACGAACTTGGCGACGTTGAGGACCTTCATGGCCAGTCGCCGGCCCGACCTTCATCTGGGTCTCGTCGAACGGGGAGTCCAGCCCCGGCCGGGCCATCGCGGCACGCCACCGGACCGCATCGGCGCCGTACTTCTCGAGCACGTCCGTCGGGACGATCGCATTGCCCTTGGACTTGGACATCTTCTTGCGGTCCGGATCCATGATGAAGCCCGAGATCATCGCGTGTGACCACGGAGTGGCGTCGTTCTCGAGGTGTGCGCGCACGACCCGGGAGAACAGCCAGGTGCGGATGATGTCGTGGGCGTTGGTGCACAGGTCCATCGGGAAGACGCGCTCGAACAGGTCGGGGTCCTCCTCCCAGCCGCCGGCGATCTGAGGGGTGAGCGACGATGTGGCCCAGGTGTCCATCACGTCGGGGTCGCCGACGAAACCGCCGGCCTTGCCGCGCTGGTCCTCGCTGTAGCCCGACGGCGCCATGGTCGACGGGTCGACGGGCAGCTCCTCCTCGCGGGGGAGGAGCGGGTGTGCGTAGTCGGGCTCGCCGTCCGCGTCCAGGGAGTACCAGACCGGGAACGGGATCCCGAAGAACCGCTGACGCGAGATCAGCCAGTCACCGTTGAGCCCGCCGACCCAGTTGTCGTAACGGTGCTTCATGTGGGCCGGGATCCACTCGACCGCGTCTCCGCGCTTGAGCATCTTCTCGCGCAGCTCGACGTCGCGGCCGCCGTTGGTGAGGTACCACTGGCGGGTGGCCACGATCTCCAGCGGCTTCTCACCCTTCTCGTAGAAGTTCGCCATCCGCTGCGTCGGCGTCGGCTCACCGTCGAGGTCCCCGCTCTCCCGCAGCTTGGCGACCATCTCCTCGCGGGCGCTGAACGCCGTCTTGCCCTTGAGGTCCTCGTACGCCGCGGCAGCCGGCGCGCTCGAGAGCCAGTCCGGGGTCTCCCGCGAGAGCCGCCCGTCGCGACCGATCAGCGTGCGGACCGGCAGCTGCAGCTCGCGCCACCAGATCACGTCGGTGAGGTCACCGAACGTGCAGCACATCGCGATGCCGGCGCCCTTGTCCGGCTCCGCCGCGGCGTGGGCGAGGACCGGGATCTCCACGCCGAACAGGGGCGAGGTGACCGTGGACCCGAAGAGCGGCTGGTAGCGCTCGTCGTCCGGGTGCGCGATCAGGGCGACGACCGAGGGGATCAGCTCGGGGCGAGTGGTCTCGACGTGGATCGGGCCATCGGGGCCGTGGAAGGCGACCCGGTGGTAGGCGCCGGGGTACTCGCGGGCCTCGAGCTCTGCCTGGGCGACAGCCGTCTGGAAGGTGACGTCCCACAGCGTCGGCGCCTCCTGCAGGTAGGCCTCACCGCGGGCGAGGTTGCGCAGGAACGCACGCTGGCTGACCGTCTGCGCCTTCGGACCGATCGTCGTGTAGTGCTGCTTCCAGTCGACGGAGAGGCCGAGGGTTCGCCACAGGTCCTCGAAGATCTTCTCGTCCTGCTCGACGAGGATCTCGCAGAGCTCGACGAAGTTGGGCCGGCTGATCGGCAGCTGGCGCTTGGCGTCGGGCTTTACCGGCGGGGTGAAGTCGGGGTCATAGGGCAACGACGGGTCGCACCGGACTCCGTAGTGGTTCTGCACCCGGCGTTCGGTCGGCAGCCCGTTGTCGTCCCACCCCATCGGGTAGAACACGGTCTTGCCCCGCATCCGCTGGTAGCGCGCCACCAGGTCGGTGTGGGTGTAGGAGAACACGTGTCCCACGTGCAGCGACCCCGAGACCGTCGGCGGGGGAGTGTCGATCGAGTAGACCTCGCTGCGCGGACGGGTGCGGTCGAACGCGTAGGTGTCGTCGGCCTTCCACTGCCCGGCCCACTTGGCCTCCAGACCCTCGAGCGCGGCCCGGTCCGGTACGGCGGCCGCAGCGGCTGCGGTCGTCGTACTGGCCTCGTTGGTCTGGGGGGCGTCACTCATGCGCCGAATCCTACGGAGACTCATTTGCCCACCGGAAACGGCGTACCTGCTCAGCCTTCGACGCGGTCCTCGAGGAAGTAGCCGATAGCGTCCAGGGCCTCGCCCGAGTCGTGGGAGTGCACTGCTGCACCTGACGGTATGGGTGGTGCCGGTCACGGTCGCAATGGTGAGTCTGAGCTTGCCCATCCGGGTGGTTGCCGCACTTGCCGAGGCAATCTGGTCCCAGGTCAACCAGATGTCCCCTTCTCCCCCGATCAGGTCCTTGGGATCGCGGTCAACGACTCGGGCGACCTGCCGCGGACCGGGCTGGGATCCTCCAGTCAGGTAGGCGAACCAGTCACCTGCTCGCGCGCGCCGCAGCAGCAAGCCGTGCGTGAGCACGATCAGGAAGCGAACGCCGGACCCCTTGATCGGAGCGATGACGCCGAGCACACGCAGCGGCCTGAGCTTGGCCTCGGCACACCTGTCGGGTTTCGGGAAGACGGGGACGTAGGAAGAGTGCACGTCACGTTCGGCAAGCCAGTCGATGAGCGCCGCCGGGTTGCCGGAGTCCATCGCAGCCTTGACCACCGGCAGCGTGTCGATGGTCTGGCCTGTCGGTCCACGAGTCGGGGCGCTGCATCCCAGTCCAGGGAGACCGTTGCACCGCACGAGGAGATCAGCGCCTCGTCCACAGCAGCCCGCAGCAACTCCTGCGAGGCCGCCTCGATGTCCTCTCCGGACGGCTCCTCCATGATCGGCCGCAGGTACGACGCGAGTCGGCGACCCCGAACGCTTGCCGCCAAGGTGCCGATCGAGACGTCGGCGTGCTCGATCTCGCGGCGGCGCTCGTAGAGCACTTGCGCTTGCTCACGAGTCAGGCGCGGCTCATGCCCGTGCAGCAGCTCCGTCCACGACGACGACTCGAACTGCACGTCGCTGTACATCCACTCCTGGAGCTCGCGCAGAGTCTGTTCCGGGGCCTCGACCAGCGCCAGCGCGCTCGTCGTGTCGACGCTGGCCGTCGTTGTCCGGCAGCGCTCGGAACCGCGCGATTCGCTGTGTCAGCGGCGGGTGGCTGCGATAGCGGCTGGCGGGCGCCTCCTCGAAGTCCGTACGGAAGCTCGCCAGTGCCTCCTGCAAGGTGGCAGAGCCCAGGATCGCGGCATACCCCTCGAACAGGTCATCCGGACGCTTGCCGACCTCGTGCACCGGGTTGAGGAACTCCTCGTCGTAGTGCTCCCACGCGGCCCCGAGTACTGGCAGCTCGGCCAGGGCAGACGCGGCGGCATGAGGCCCAGCCACCGTTGCGCTGAAGTCGTCGGCTTCCAGCTCCTGTTGGCGACGGACCGCGAAGGTGACTACGTCGTAGAAGCGGGCGTAGAGGGCGAACGTCCTGCCGAACAATCGATCGCCGGCCGAACCGTTCCACGACGGCGGCGAGGGCTTCCTGACCTCGAAAGGTCACGCCGCCGAGGCTGGTGTGGCGACGACTGTAGTGAGCGAGCTCGTGTGCAAGCACTGCCCGAAGCTGTTGCCGGTCGAACCCGATCAGCAGCGGGGCGCCGATGTACAGCCTGCGCTTGCCCCTGATGAGGCCGAGAAGCTTCGAGGTGTCGTGGACTGCGGCGTTGATCTCCGGGACCAGGCGAATCTCGTCCGGGGGACTGGTTCCAACGGTATCGGCCAGTGAGCGCACCTCGGACCAGAGCCCGGGGTGACGGTCCTCAGTCAGGACGACCCCTGGCTCCTCGAAGGTCGCTGACGGGTTCCGGTAGAAGAGGCCCATCAGCAGTGCGAAGACGCCGATCAGCGCCAGCATCAGGAAGAACGCGGCGGTCAACCTGTCGACGCCGACCTCGAGAGAGACCTGCATGAACCAGATGCCGAAGGAGACCATCGCCACCGCGATACCCGCGGCGAGGAAGTACACGCCAGCGAGCAGAGTGACGGCCAGCGCCACCCGGAACGCGACCTTCATGGCGCGATCCTAGGATCGAATGCCGTCCGAAATACACGTTTTGTCGAACTGGCTGGGGTGGGCCCTGGTCCCGTCCGACGTCCGGGTGGTCCCCGCCCACCACCTAGAGTTGGCCTCGATGGACAACACCCCTGACTTCGACCCCTCCGCTCCCGAGACCCGCTCCGATGCGCGACTGGCCGAGTCGTACGCCGAGGTCGAGGATGCCCTGCTGAGCAGGTGGCCCGAGTCCAGGCTCGACCCGACGCTGGACCGCATCGAGGCGTTCATGGAGCTGCTCGGCGATCCCCAGCGCACCTACCCGGTGATCCACCTGACCGGCACCAATGGCAAGACCTCCACCGCCCGGATGATCGAGGCGCTGATCGCTGCGCTCGGGCTGCGCGTCGGCCGGTTCACCAGCCCGCACCTGGAGTCGATGACGGAGCGGATCAGCCTGGACGGCGAGCCGATCGACGAGCAGGCCTTCGTCACCGCCTTCAACGACGTGGCGCCGTACATCCACCTGGTGGACCAGGAGCACGACCACCCGCTGTCCTTCTTCGAGACCGTCGTCGCCATGGCGTACGCCGCCTTCGCGGATGCGCCGGTCGACGCAGCCGTCGTCGAGGTCGGCATGGGCGGCACCTGGGACGCGACCAACGTCATGGACGCGAACGTCGCGGTGCTCACGCCGATCGCGGTCGACCATGCGAAATACCTCGGTGAGTCGCCGACGATCATCGCCCAGGAGAAGGTCGGCATCATCAAGCCCGGTGCCACCGTGATCAGCGCCGTGCAGACCGAGGAGGTCACCCAGGTGATCCTCGAACGCTGCGCCGAGGTGGGTGCGACGCTGGCCCGGGAGGGGCTGGAGTTCGGCGTGACCAGCCGCGTGCCGGCCGTCGGTGGTCAGGTGATCGGGCTGCAGGGACTGCGCGGCAACTATGAAGAGGTCTTCCTTCCGCTCTACGGAGCCCACCAGGCGCAGAACGCCGCCCTTGCGCTGGCGGCCGTCGAGGCCTTCCTGGGCGGGGACGACGCCTTGGACACCGAGCTCGTCCTGCAGGCGTTCGCCGAGGTCACCTCACCCGGACGCCTCGAGATCATCCGGCGCTCGCCCACCATCGTGCTCGACGCCGCGCACAACCCCCACGGCGCCGCCGCGGTCGTCGAGGCGCTCGAGGACTCGTTCACCTTCTCCCCGCTGATCGGCGTCTTCGGGGTGATGTCGGACAAGGACTACGAGGGCCTTCTCTCCGAGTTCGAGCCGGCGCTGGCCCACATCGTGTGCACCCAGAACTCCACCCAGCGGTCGATGCCGGCGGCAGAGCTGGCCGAGGTGGCCCGCGGCATCTTCGGCCGGGACCGGGTCAGCGAGACCACCTCACTGGCCGATGCGATCGACCAGGCTGCCGCGCTCGCCGAGGCCGGCGGTGTCTTCGGCGAGGCGATCGGCTCCGGCGGCGTACTCGTCACGGGGTCGGTGATCACGGTCGGGGAGGCCCGCGCGATGCTGCGCTCTCGGCGCAACGCCGACGGCAGCCGCAGCCGAGAGCAGGAGGAGCGCTGATGCAGCGACGACTCTGTGCGGCGATCCTCTCGCTGGAGGCGGTCGCGCTGGGGCTGAGCACCCCGGTCCTGATCTCGGTGGCCGGGGTCTCCACCGCGACGGCGCTGTGGATCGGCCTGGGCCTGAGCGTCGCCTGCATCCTGGTGGCCGGCCTGCTGCGCTTCGGGTGGGCTTACGGACTCGGCTGGGCGATCCAGGTCGCGGCGATCGGGCTCGGCTTCGTGATCCACGCGATGTTCGTGCTCGGCGCGATCTTCCTGGCGCTCTGGGCCACGGCGTACTTCCTCGGCAGCCGCATCGAACGCGAGCGCGCCGAGTGGGCGGTCACGGGGGAGTACCCCGGACGTGCCTCGGCGGACCCGGCAGACCCGGCAGACCACTCGCACCACTAGTCTCGGCGCCATGTCTCAGCGCACCCTCGTCCTGCTCAAGCCCGACGCCGTACGCCGCGGCCTGGTGGGCAACATCGTGTCCCGGTTCGAGGCCAAGGGCCTGACCATCGTCGCGCTGGAGCAGCGGCACATCGACGTCGAGCAGGCCGACAAGCACTACGCCGAGCACGTCGAGCGGGACTTCTACCCGCCGTTGCGCGACTTCGTCACGAGCGGGCCGCTCATCGCCCTCGTTCTCGAGGGGGACGAGGCGATCGAGGTGGTCCGCGCCATCAACGGCGCCACCGACGGACGCAAGGCCGCGCCGGGGACCATCCGCGGTGACCTCTCGCTGTCCAACCGGGAGAACCTCGTGCACGGCTCGGACGGCGAGGAGTCGGCCGCCCACGAGATCGCCCTCTGGTTCCCCGACCTCTGACAGACCCGTCGCTCTGCGCCAAGAGGCGCCAACACTCGCCAGCCCTCGCCGCGTGTCGTCGCGGGAAGAGGGCAATTCGCTCCTAGTCTTCGAAGACGGTAGGGCGCGTGCTGCGTCATACCTCTTCCCCTTTGGACGCACGGCGAGGCGGATCGGATGGCCAACAGTCTCATCGGCCGCGACATGGCGGTCGATCTAGGTACGGCGAACACACTCGTCTACGTCCGCGGCAAGGGCGTGCTCGTCGACGAGCCGTCCGTGGTCGCGATGAACGAGCAGACCCACGAGATCCTGGCCGTCGGCCACGAGGCCAAGCGGATGATCGGCCGTACGCCGGACGGCATCACCGCCATCCGTCCGCTCAAGGACGGGGTGATCGCCGACCTGGACGCGACCGAGGAGATGCTGCGGCACTTCATCCAGCAGGTGCACAAGCGTCGCTACTTCGCCAAGCCGCGGATGATCATCTGCGTGCCGAGCGGGGTCACCGCGGTCGAGCAGCGTGCGGTGAAGGAGGCCGGCTACCAGGCCGGCGGACGCCGCGTCTACATCATCGAGGAGCCGATGGCGGCCGCGATCGGCGCGGGGCTGCCGGTCCACGAGGCCACCGGCAACATGGTCGTCGACATCGGCGGCGGGACCACCGAGGTCGCGGTCATCTCGCTCGGCGGCCTGGTGACCACCCTGTCGGTCCGCACCGCCGGCGACCAGCTCGACCAGGCGATCGTCAGCTACATGAAGAAGGAGCACTCCCTGATGCTGGGGGAGCGCACTGCCGAGGAGATCAAGATGACCCTCGGGTCGGCCTTCCCGCTTCCGCAGGAGCGGCAGGCCGAGGTCCGTGGGCGGGACATGGTCTCCGGCCTGCCCCGCACGGTCACGGTCTCCAGCCCCGACATCCGCAAGGCGATCGAGGAGCAGCTGCACGCCATCGTCGACGCCGTACGCACCACCCTCGACCAGACGCCGCCAGAGCTGGCCGGCGACATCATGGACCGCGGCATCGTGCTCACCGGCGGTGGCGCGCTGCTGCTCGGTCTCGACGAGCGCATCCGCCACGAGACCGGGATGCCGGTGCATCTTGCCCACGACCCGCTCACCTCGGTCGCGCTGGGCGCGGGCAAGTGCGTGGAGGAGTTCGAGGCGCTCCAGCAGGTTCTCGTCTCGGACCACAGGCGGTAGGGCGTGGCCAAGCAGCGTCTGCGCAACTACAAAGGACCCTCGCTCGGTCGGCCGTTGAGCCACGACAGCGGCCGCGTCGGCTTCGGGCGCGACCGCAACGGCTCCTCGCGAGTCGTGGTCGCCCTGTGTGTGGTGGCCTCGCTCTCCATCATCACGATCGACGCGGCCAGTGGCGACGACTCACCCGTCGACCCGGCCCGCGCGGCGGTCGGCGAGGTGATCGGCCCGGTCGAGTCCGGCACTGCCACCGCGGTGCGACCCGTTCCGCGAGACGATGAAGTACTTCGCCGCCAACGACGAGCTCAGGCAGGACGTCGCCGAGCTCTCCGCGCAGAACTCCCAGCTGCGCTCCGAGGCCGAGCAGGTGCCGCTCGACCGCAACCGGCTGGCCGAGCTCGACGGCCTGACCGGCACCGCCAACCAGACCGGCTACGCCCTGGTTGCCGCCCGGGTCGTCGGGATGGGGCCGATGCAGTCCTTCTCGCGCACGGTGACCATCGACGCCGGCACCACCTCAGGGGTGCGCAAGGACATGACCGTGCTGAACAACGACGGCCTGGTGGGGCGCGTGATCAGTACGACGCGCAGCACCGCGAACGTGCTGCTCATCCTGGACACCGACTCCGTCGTCGGTGGCCGGCTCGGCTCCAACCGCGAGATCGGGTTCCTTCGCGGCCGAGGGGTCACCGGTGACCGCGGTCGCCTCGACCTCGACCTCGTCGACCACTCGGTCACGCCGGCCAAGGGCGACACCGTGGTCACGTGGGGCAGCGAGAACGGCGTTCCCTACGTCGCCGGCATCCCCATCGGCAAGGTCGAGTCGGTGTACTCCACGCCGCGCGAGCTGGCCAAGCACGCGGTGATCGACCCGTTCGTCGACTACACCGCCCTCGACGTCGTCGGTGTCGTCGTCCCGCGCCGCACGAACGGCGACCGGCCCGTGATCAACGGCCAGGCCCACAAGTCGGGAGGCAACCGATGAACCTCTCGCGCACCGGAATGGTCGGGCTCGTCATCGTGGCCGCCGTCGTCCTGCAGGTGGCCTTGTTCAACCTCTTCGCCGTCAACGGGGTGGTCCCCAACCTGGTCCTCATCGTCGTGGTGGCTGCCGCCATCGCGCGCGGACCGCAGTTCGGTGCCGTGGTCGGCCTCACTGCCGGCCTGCTCCTCGACCTCGCGCCCCCGGCCGACCACGTGGCTGGGCGGTGGGCGCTCGCGCTCGTGCTCGTCGCCATCCTGGCCGGCAGGGTCCGCGACGACGCCCGCCGCAGCCCGATCGCCGGGCTCGCGACGGTTGCGATCTGCTCGTTCGTCGCCACCTCGGTCTTCGCCCTCAGCGGCGTGATCCTCGGTGACCACGCGCTGCCGGCCGGCGAGATGATCCAGGTCATCGCCATCGCCCTGCTCTGGGACGTCGCGGTCGCGCCCCTGCTGCTGCCCGGCCTGATGACCCTGTTCGAGCGGACCCGCACGGCCGAATTGGTCTACTGACATGGCCGCTGTCCTCATCCGGCCGAACGCCTCGGAGAAGAGCCGGCTGCGACTGTTCGTCGTGCAGGCCCTGGTGCTGTCACTGTTCCTGACGTTGTTCGCCCGGCTCTGGTACATGCAGGTGGCCACCGGTGACGGCTACCGCGCGGCGGCGGCCGAGCAGTCCGTTCGCGACGTCGTCGTGCAGCCGCCCCGCGGGCTGATCGTCGACGACCAGGGTCGCCCGCTCGTGGCCAACCGCAGCAGCTGGGTGGTCAGCCTCGACCGCACCCTCCTCGGCAAGCTGCCCGACGACGTCCGCGCGACAACGTTGCGCAGGCTGTCCCGGGTGGTCAACGTGCCGGTGCCCAAGATCGAGGAGCGCATCCTGCTCTGCGGGCAACCCGGCTCCAAGAGCGGCACCTGCTGGAACGGCTCGCCCTACCAGCCGGTGCCCGTCGCACGCGACGTCAAGCAGAAGATCGCGGTCAAGGTTCTCGAGCAGTCCGAGGACTACCCCGGGGTGCTGGCGCAGCAGGAGAGCGTGCGCGCCTACCCCTCGCCGTACGGCGTCAACGGCGCGCACCTGCTCGGCTACCTCAGCCCGATCACCGAGGGTGAGCTCGACAGTGCCGAGAAGAAGGACGACAGGTCGGTCAACGGCGCCTCGGTGGTCGGCCGGGCGGGTGTCGAGAAGGCCTACGACAACTGGCTGCGTGGCCAGCCCGGCTACAAGAAGGTGGCGGTCGACTCCATGGGTCGGGTGCTCGGCGACTCCGGCGAGGTCGAGTCGACACCGGGGGACACCCTGGTCACCTCCATCGACTCCAAGGTCCAGGCACACGTGGAGAAGCAGCTCCAGCGGACCATCCAGACGGCCCGTTCCACCATGGACAAGGTCACCGGGCGCCCGTACGCCGCAGACAGCGGCGCCGCGGTCGTGCTCGACGCCCGGAACGGCCGGGTGGTCGCGATGGCGAGCCAGCCGACGTACAACCCGAAGGTCTGGTCCGGCGGGATCACCTCCCCCCAGCTGAAGCGGCTCTACTCCGGTGCAGCCGGCACCCCGCTGCTCTCGCGTGCCACCCAGGGACAGTTCGCACCCGGCTCCACCTGGAAGCCGATGATGACGGCCGGGGCCCTGGAGAACGGCTTCTCCACGGGCACGAGCCTGGACTGCTCCTCCGGCTTCCAGGTCGGCAACCGGACGTTCAAGAACTACGAGTCCGGGGCATATGGCGCCATCGGCTTCATGAAGGCGCTCGAGGTCTCCTGCAACACGTTCTTCTACCGGGTCGGCTACCACTTCTGGCAGAAGTTCGGCACCGACATCGCCGACGTGAACGCCAAGGACCCGCTGGTTCACATGGCCCAGAAGTTCGGCTTCGGGAAGACCACCGGCATCGACATCCCCGGCGAGGCCACCGGACGCATCGCCGACCGCAAGTGGAAGCTCGCCTACTGGAAGTCCATGAAGCGTTACTACTGCAAGGTCGGCAAGCGCGACGGCAACGACTTCCTGCACCGCTTCGCGCGTGAGTTCTGCATCGAAGGGTTCGCCTACCGTGCCGGTGACGCCGTCAACTTCGCGATCGGCCAGGGCGACACCGTGGTCACCCCGCTCCAGCTGGCCCGCGCCTACGCCGCGTTCGCCAACGGCGGGACGCTCTACGAGCCCCGCGTGGCCAAGGCGATCGTCAGCCCTGACGGCAAGCTGATCAAGCGGATCCCGCCCGAGGTCGCCGCCCGCGTCCCGGTCAAGAAGGAGTACCTGAACTTCATCGACAACGCCCTCAAGGGAGTCTCCAGGACCGGCACCATGGCCTGGAAGCTGACGGAGTTCCCGCTCGACAAGGTGACCGTGCGCGCCAAGACGGGGTCCGCCGAGGTCTACGGCAAGCAGAGCACCTCGTGGGTTGCGTCCTACACCAAGGACTACGTCGTGGTGATGATGGTCAGCCAGGGTGGCACCGGGTCCGGCACGTCCGGTCCGGCCATCCGCGCGATCTGGGAGCACCTATACGGGATCAAGGGCATGAACGTGAAGCCCGCCAAGGCCGCCATCCCCGGCACCACGTCCCCGCGCAAGCTGCCGACGTTCGCCCGGGACGGGTCGATCCTCCCGCCCGCCCGGAAGGAGGGCCAGTGAGCGCCCCGACGAAGACAGCGCCGGTCTCCCGGGGGAGTCGGATGAGCGTGGCGCCGATGAGCCGGCTCGCCGTCAGCCGCACCCGCGTCGCCGTACCCCGTCTGGACTGGCTGCTGGTCGGCGCCGTCGGCCTGATCCTGACGATCGGCACGCTGCTGGTCTGGTCAGCGACCTCGAGCAACGACGTCCTCACCGGAGGCCAGTCCACGGCGTACCTCCACAAGCACCTGGTGAACATCCTGATCGGCCTGGTGCTGGCGGCGGCCGTGATGGCCACCGACCACCGGTGGGTCCGGATCGTCACGCCCCTGGTCTACGTCGCCTCGGTGATCGGACTGCTCCTGGTCCTGGCCATGGGTACGACGATCAACGGCTCGCGCTCGTGGCTGATGCTCGGCGGCCTGTCGATCCAGCCGGCCGAGTTCACCAAGCTCGCGGTGGTGATCGGGATGGCGATGATCATCGCCGAGCGCACCGAGAACTCGCGTCAACGTCGGGTCGGGCTGGTCGACGTCGCTCTGCTGGGAGTGCTGGCCGGCATCCCAGCGGTCTTGATCATCCTGCAGCCGGACCTCGGCACGATGCTCGTGCTCGCTGCGACGGTCTTCGGTGTGCTGGCGGTCGCGGGTGTCCCGCGTCGATGGCTGGTTTCGATCCTTACCGTCGGGTTGATATTCGCCTTCCTGGTCGTGTCGCTGGGCCTGCTCAAGCAGTACCAGCTCAACCGGTTCATGGCGTTCACCGATCCCGGCCTGGACCCGCGTGGGGCCGGCTACAACACCACCCAGGCCAGGATCGCGATCGGCAACGGAGGACTCTTCGGCCAAGGCCTCTTCGACGGTTCGCAGACCCGCTCGCGGTTCGTGCCCGAGCAGCACACCGACTTCGTCTTCACCGTAGCGGGCGAGGAGCTCGGCCTGATCGGTGCCGGCGTGCTCATCCTGCTCTTCGCCGTCGTCCTGTGGCGGGCGCTGCACATCTCCATGAACGCCGATGACATGTTCGGCCGGGTCGCGGCCGCAGGCATCGCTTGCTGGTTCGCCTTCCAGACCTTCCAGAACATCGGCATGTGCCTGGGGATCATGCCGGTGACCGGCGTACCCCTCCCGCTCGTCTCCTACGGCGGGTCGTCGATGTTCGCCTCGATGATGGCCGTCGGGCTGTTGCTGAACATCGCCATGCGCGGAAGTACGTCGACCCGATCTAGATGACCAAGTCCGAGGGGTCGCACGCTGCGCACCACTCATCACGCACCCTGGACTGCGTTGTCGATCAGTCGCCGTGGCTCCGCCACGTCTCCCTCCTCCGCCTTGCCAGGCCACGCGCTGAGCGGCGCTCGCATGCACGACCCCCCGGACTTGCTCATCAGCCGCACGCAAGGTGAGCTAGGCCTCGGGCAGGGTGAAGGTGAAGGTCGAGCCACCCTCCGGGTTGCGGCGGGCCGACATCTCCCCGCCGTGGGACGCCGTGATGCGTCGGGTGAGCGCCAGGCCGAGCCCGGTGCCGGCGGAGCGACCTTCGGCCGGTCCCCGGTGGAACTCCTCGAAGATCCGCTCCTCCTGACCCTGCGGCACCCCGATCCCGTGGTCGGTGACGTCGACGGTGACCCATCCGGGCTCCACGTCACGCGTCGAGACGACCTGTACCCAGGGCGCCCGGTCCGCGGGGGTGTACTTGATCGCGTTCTCCACGAGGTTGTCGAGCAGCTGCCGGACCAGCCCGGGGTCGGCCTGCACGCTGTGCACGAGGTCGAGGATGAACTGCGGCTCCTCGCCGCCGGCCCAGCGGGCGCGACGGCTCTGCACGACCTCGTCGGCGACCGAGGCCAGCGTGACCGCGGTGGGGCGGGGCTTGCCGTTCTGGACCACGGTGTAGTTCAGCCAGTCCTCGATCACCTGACGCATCCGCGCGCTCGCGTCCCGGGCCCGGAACAAGGCGTCCTCGACGGCGAGCACTCCGACCCTGCGGTCGCCGTCCTGGGCGACCTCGAGCCAGCCGTCCAGCACCGTGAGCGGTCCGCGCAGGTCGTGGGCGACCATGCCTGCGAAGTTGCCGAGCTCCCGGATGCGTGCGCGTTGTGAGGTGACGTCGTGGAGGAGCACCATCGTGGACCTGTCGTCGTCCATGGTCCCCAGGGGCTGCGCGGTCAGCTCGACGATGCGGGCGGCACCCTCCTGCCCGACGCGGACCTCGATGGGGTCTGGGTGCGCCGAGGGCTCGGCGGGGAAGAGGCTGCTGCGGAGCGCTTCCTCGTCCAGGGGCGCGCCCTCGGGTGAGCTGAGTCCGAGAGCGTCCGCCCAGGAAGCTGGCTTCCCGGTGAGGATCGGGCGACCCAGCAGCTGACGGGCCGCGGTGTTGTACATCTGGATGCCCTCGTGGTCGAGGAGGAGGACTCCGTCGTTCATCGAGTTGAAGACAGTCGAGAGCATCTGGCGCTGCGCCTCCGACTCCGCGCCCTTGCGGTCGAGCTCGGCGATCAGCGCACCGCGCTGTTCGCGCATCAGGCTCAGCAGCAGGGCGAAGGTCGAGCTGACGATGATCAGCAGGTCGACGAGCGATGCGGCCGGAAGCAGCCCGTCGTACCCGAAGCGGACGTTGGGCAGATAGCTCATCCCTGCGGCGGCCAGCGCCACCCCCAGGATCAGGTAGGCGGTGCCCCGGACCGTGAGCGTGAGACCACCCCACACGCTCGGCACGATCAGCAGCCAGGACAACGGCAGCGAGGGGTCGAAGTAGACGCCGTAGACACACGCCAGTGCAGTAGCGCCCAGCCCTACCCGGTTGGCCCACGAGCTCGCCGGGAGCACAGTGGACCTCTGGCCGTAGAAGAGGATCGTGAACGTGGCGGCGCCGACGAAGCAGAACACGGTGTTGCGCAGCACCCACCACAGCAACACCTTGGAAGGCAGGTCGTCGGGGCTCAGGAACGGGAACCCGCCCACGAGTGCCAGCAGGAGCGAGGAGCCGGCCGCTGCGAACAGGAGCGCGGCGACGTCCTGGGGGCACTCCGGCGCCCAGCCCGTGTGGCGGAGCCGGCTCCGGTAGAGCCAGATCATCAGCAGCGGTTGCGCGACACCGGTCAGTGCCAGCCACAGTGCGAGGGGCGGTTCGTAGCCCATCGCCACGGCGGTCCCGGCGAAGATGAGGACCATGACGGCCAGGGTTGCAGCGACGATCCGGCGCCCTGCGTACCAGATCACGGTAAGCAGCACGAAGCCCACACCACCGAGCGGCCAGATCTCGGAGATGCGCGGATCCACGTCCCGGCTGCTCAGGCCCACGTAGGGGGCGATCAGGTAGCAGAGAAGGGTGAAGACGAGGAACGGGGCGACCCGCCGCAGGGACAGGCCCATGAAGGCGCCCGCACCGGGGTGCGGTGACGCCGTCTCCGGCCGTGCGGCCACCTGTCGCATTTATCCCTTTCCTCCGCATTGAGTGTACGCCCGGGAGGATCGAAGGGCCGTGCTTTCCCTGATTGGAAATCAGTCGGCTCAGGGCCGCACGGAGAGCACGAGATAGGCGGCCAGCACCACGAGGTGTACGCCGCCCTGCAGGCGGGTTGCCCGGCCGGGAACGACCGTCAGCACGCTGACCACCGCCGTGAGCGCGAGGAGCACGATGTAGCTGTTGTCCAGCCCCAGGTCCAGCGGACCGTCGAGCCAGATCGAGGCCACCGCGATGGTCGGGATGGTCAGCCCGATGCTGGCCATGGCCGACCCGTACCCCAGGTTGAGGCTGATCTGGGTGCGGTCGCGGCGCGCGGCATTGACCGCGGCGATCGACTCGGGCAAGAGCACCAGCAGCGCGATGATGACGCCCACGACGGCCTGGGGGAGGTCCAGCGACTTGACCGCATCCTCGATCGGGGCGGACTCGATCTTGGCGAGCCCGACCACCGCCAGTAGTGAGACCAGGAGCAGGGCCAGGCTGATCAGCGCCCGCCGGTCAGTGGGTCGAGCAGCGTGGTCCTCCTCGGGCATCAGCTCGCCGCCCTCCATCACCGGGAGGAAGAAGTCCCGGTGGCGCACGGTCTGGGTGACCACGAACATCGCGTACAGAGCGAGAGAGGCAACCGCGACGAAGGCCAGCTGGGAGCCGGAGAACTCCGGGCCCGGAGTGGTGGTGGTGAAGTTCGGCAGCACCAGGCAGACGACGGCCAGAGTGATCACACAGGCGAGTGCGGCACCGGTCCCCTCTGCGTTGAAGTGGGTCGTGCCGAACTTGACGGCGCCCACCAGCAGGGAGATGCCCACGATGCCGTTGCAGGTGATCATCACCGCGGCGAAGACGGTGTCCCTGGCCAGGGTCGAGGTCTCTTCGCCGCCGCTGAGCATCAACGTCAGGATCAGCGCGACCTCGATGACCGTGACGGCGACCGCAAGCACCAGGGAGCCGAACGGCTCACCCACCCTGTGCGCGACCACCTCGGCGTGGTGGACCGCAGCGAGGACGGCAGCGCCCAGCAGCAGCGCAGCGATGGTGAGTCCGACGGGGCCGGGGTGGCGGCCCCAGACCAGAGCGAGCGCCACCAGCGCCACCGGCGGCGCAATCTCGGTCCAGCTGAGCCGGCGGGAGTGGGGGTCGCGCATGGTGGCACGTTACTGAGCGTGCGGGCAGCACGTACGCTTGCCGTTCCCCACTTCGCGGAAGGTTCCGGCATGCCCGTCCCACCTGGTGAGTCAGTCTTCGCCATGCTCGAGCCGCACCTGGCTCGCGTGCAGAAGCCGATCCAGTACGTCGGCGGCGAGCTCAACTCGGTCACGAAGGCCTGGGAGGACACCCAGGTCCGGTGGGCGCTGATGTATCCCGACGCCTACGAGGTGGGGCTGCCCAACCAGGGCGTCCAGATCCTCTACGAGGTCCTCAACGAGCGCGAGGGAGTCCTCGCCGAGCGCACCTACTCCGTCTGGCCCGACATGGAGGCGGTGATGCGCGAGCAGGCGATCCCGCAGTTCACCGTCGACGGCCACCGCCCGGTGCGCGGCTTCGACATCCTGGGGCTCTCCTTCTCCACCGAGCTCGGCTACACCAACATGCTCACCGCCCTCGACCTCGCCGACATCCCGCTGCACGCGGTCGACCGCACCGACGACGACCCGGTGGTGCTCTGTGGTGGGCACGCCGCCTTCAACCCGGAGCCGGTCGCGGACTTCGTCGACGCCGTCGTGCTCGGGGACGGGGAGGAGATCGTCCTCGCGATCACCGAGATCTTCCGGGAGTGGAAGGACGAGGGTCGTCCCGGTGGCCGCGACGGTGTGCTGCTGCGGCTGGCGGCGAGCGGTGGCGTCTACGTGCCGAAGTTCTACGACGCGGTGTACGCCGACCAGGCGAACCAGGGCGGGGAGCTCCGTGGCGTGGTGCCCAACCGGCCCGGCGTACCCGACCGGGTGCGCAAGCACACCCTGATGGACCTGGACGCCTGGCCCTACCCGCGCAACCCGCTGGTGCCCCTCGCCGAGACGGTGCACGAGCGCTTCAGCGTCGAGATCTTCCGCGGCTGCACGCGCGGCTGCCGGTTCTGCCAGGCGGGCATGATCACCCGGCCGGTGCGCGAGCGGTCGATCTCCACGATCGGCGACATGGTCGAGAACGGCATCCGCAAGTCCGGCTTCGAGGAGGTCGGCCTGCTCTCGCTGTCCAGCGCCGACCACTCCGAGATCGGTGAGGTCGCCAAGGGTCTGGCCGACCGCTACGAGGGCACCAACGTGTCCCTCTCCCTGCCGAGCACCCGCGTGGACGCCTTCAACATCACCCTGGCCAACGAGTTCTCGCGCAACGGCCGTCGCTCGGGGCTCACCTTCGCCCCGGAGGGCGGCTCGGAGCGGATGCGCAAGGTGATCAACAAGATGGTCACCGAGGAGGACCTGATTCGCACGGTCGCTGCGGCGTACTCCTCGGGCTGGCGGCAGGTGAAGCTCTACTTCATGTGCGGCCTGCCGACCGAGACCGACGAGGACGTGCTGCAGATCGCCGAGCTGGCGAAGAGGGTGATCGCCAAGGGTCGTGAGGTCGCCGGGCACAACGACATCCGTTGCACGGTGTCGATCGGTGGCTTCGTGCCGAAGCCGCACACGCCGTTCCAGTGGGCCTCCCAGCTCGACGTCACCACCACCGACGAGCGGCTGCGCAAGCTCCGCGAGGAAGTCCGCTCGGACCGCAAGTTCGCCCGCGCGATCGGCTTCCGCTACCACGACGGGAAGCCCGGGATCATCGAAGGACTGCTCTCCCGCGGCGACCGGCGCGTGGGCCGGATCATCGAGGAGGTGTGGCGCCAGGGCGGCCGGTTCGACGGCTGGAGCGAGCACTTCTCCTACGACCTCTGGATGGCGGCCACCGAAGTCGGCCTCGCCGGCACGGGTCTCGACCTCGACTGGTTCACCACTCGCGAGCGGGCGTACGCCGAGGTGCTGCCCTGGGACCACCTGGACTCCGGCCTCGACAAGGACTGGCTGTGGCAGGACTGGGAGGACGCCCTCGACCCCGACTCAGTCGACATCGAGGACTGCCGCTGGACTCCCTGCTACGACTGCGGCGTCTGCCCAGAGCTCGGCACCGACATCCAGATCGGGCCCACCGGTCAGACCCTGCTGCCGCTCAGCGTGGTCTGAGGCTCCTTCTGCCGCAGGCTCCGGGAGAGCTGGTGGCCGGCGATGCCGAAGGCGAACATCTCCGGGAGCGTGGCGCTGCCCAACGAGGTGAATTCGGTGATCACCAGCGCCAGAGGGATGGTGAGCGCGATCAGCCATCCGGTGACCCGCGGCCGGTAGCCGCGCCTGATCAGCGTGATCCCGAGCATGGTCGAGCCCAGCCAGCCGAGGAGCACCGCGGGAATGTCCAGGAACAGGAAGGCCGTGTCCACCAGCTCGCTGGAGTACGGCGCCGTCCACTGGGTCCAGTAGGTGACGAAGACGGCCAGCACGCCCCACACGTAGGCCACCAGCGCGAAGCGCCAGGCGAACTTCTCGAAGCCCTGTGGTCGGCGCCGCTGGTAGAGCACGTAGGCGCACGCGGTGAAGGCCGCGAACACCGGGAACCAGATCTTGCCGTAGGTCATGTAGACCGTGTCGGCGCTCGCCCAGTCGAGCAACGGGCTGAAGAAGTCGCGGGCCGGATCGGACCAGACCCGGACTGTCGAGGACTCCAGGTCGGACCGGCCCTCCGTGGTGTTGTGCCGCGCCATGGCGTGGAACTGGCCCACCACCAGGCCCACCCAGGCCATCACCCAGGCCGCGCGTCCGATGCGCCGATCCCTCACGTCGGTGTCCATGACGCCCTCCTCATCGTCGTGCCCAGCGATCCGCTGAGTGCATGCTCGACGCTAGGAAGAGCGCACCGGTGGAGTCGTCATCCCGGGGGTCGGAGCGAAGTCCACCCCTGGGTTGAGGGACACCGGGCCGACCGCGTCCTACCCTTCGAGGATGGGGAAGCGGATCCCGTGGTGGGCGTTCGACCTGGGCCTGGCGGCCCTGGTGTTCGCCGCCGACGTGATCGAGCTGCTCACGGTGCGGCCGGAAGGCTGGCGCTGGGGCCTGTTGATCGACGGGGTCGCGTGTGCGCTGCTCAGCCAGCGTCGGCGGGCACCGCTGGTCATCGGCACGCTGGTGCCGCTGATCCTGCTCAGCACCGTCCTCCTCGGGTCGCAGCTCGAGGACACCGCGGCTCCGCTGCTGCCGATGGGAATCGCGATCTACACCCTGGGCCGCTGGCTTGCCGACCTGCGCGGGCTCTTCGGGCTCGGCCTGATCGGGCTGTCGTTCTTCGTCGAGTACCTCACCATCGACGTCCGTGACCACGACATCGGCGACGTCTTCTTCGTGTCGGCGTTGATCGTGCCGCCGTACGTCTTCGGCCGGGTGGTGCACCGGATGGCCGTGCAGAAGGCGCTGATCGAGGACCGCGAGGAGCTGGTCAAGCGCGAGGCCGTGCGCGCCGAGCGCGACCGGATCGCCCGCGAGCTGCACGACGTGGTCGCGCACTCGGTCAGCGCGATGGTGGTGCAGACGGCCGCTGCCCAGGACCTGGTCCGCACTGACCCCGACAAGGCCGAGAGCGTGCTGCGCGACGTCGCGGACACCGGACGTCGCGCGCTCGTCGAGACCGGCCGGCTGCTGCACGTCATCAGGGACGAGGCCGACGAGCTGGGGCTCGCCCCGACCCCTGGAATGGCCGATCTCGAGGACCTGGTGGGCCAGTTCCGCGATGGTGGTCTCGACGTGGAGCTGCGGCTGGACGAGCGTCTGCCGGCGCTGCCGGCCGGCATCGATGTCTCGGCCTACCGGATCGCGGAGGAGGCGCTCACCAACGCGTTGAGGTACGGCGACGGCACGGCGTCACTCCAGGTCACCGCGACCGGTTCCGGCGTCGCCATCCGGGCCTCCAACCCCAGCGCCAACGGGCATGCCCTGCGCGGCTCGGGACTCGGCCTGCGTGGCATCGCCGAACGGGTCTCCCTGCTCGGCGGGACGATGACCCACGGTGTCCGCGACGGACGGTTCGAGCTCGCCGCCACCCTGCCCGGGGATCCCGTATGAGCGCGACCGTGGTCATTGCCGACGATCAGGAGCTGGTGCGCTCGGGTCTCCGGATGGTGCTCGAGGCGCGTGGGGTCGAGGTCCTGGGGGAGGCCCCTGACGGCCGGCGAGCCGTGGAGCTGGTCTCCCACCTGGTCCCCGACGTGGTGCTGATGGACATCAGGATGCCGGTGCTCGACGGGATCGCCGCCACCCGCGAGATCGCCTCCCACGGGCTGGCGACGAAGGTCCTCATCCTGACGACGTACGACGTCGACTCCTACGTCTACGGAGCACTCCAGGCCGGAGCTGCAGGCTTCCTCCTCAAGGCGACCGCACCCGACCGCCTGGTGGCCGGCATCGAGACGGTGCGCGAGGGCGAGGCGCTGCTGTCCCCGTCGCTGACCAGACGCCTCATCGAGCACCACGTGCGCGGACCGGCGCCGAGCAGCGGAGTGCCGTCCACGCTCGCCTCGCTCACCGAGCGGGAGCGCGAGGTGCTGGCTCTCGTGGCGCGCGGCCTGGCCAACATCGAGATCGCCGAGCGCCTCTTCGTCTCCGAGGCGACCGTGAAGACCCACATGAACCGCCTGCTGGCCAAGCTCGGCCAGCGTTCCCGCGCCCAGCTGGTGGTGCTGGCCTACGAGAGCGGGTTCGTCCGGCCGGGGGAGTCGATCGACCGCTGAGGGCCGAGCTCGTCCTCGACGTACGCCGGCCGCGCGACGGTCAGGCCGAGCCACAGCTGCGGGACGCAGAGCGCCAGCAGGGCGAGCAGCGGCACGGTCCAGTCGCCAGTCAGGTCGTGCAGCACCCCGACGCCGAACGGTCCGATCGCGGCGATCAGGTAGCCGGTGGACTGGGTGAAGCCCGACAGTGCAGCCGTCCCGGCGGGGGTGCGGGCGCGCAGCCCGATCAGGGTCAGGATGAGCGGGAAGGTGCACAGCCCGATGCCGACGAAGACGGCCCAGGCCAACGCCCCGGCGTGCGGCGCGTAGACCAGCCCCAGGTAGCCGATCGGATAGCAGGCCATCACCAGGCACATCAGCAGCCGCTGGTCGTCCGCGCGCCCCACCAGCCACGGGATCAGGATCGACAGCGGGATGCTCACCCCGGTGATCACCCCCAGCAGCAGTCCGGCGGTGTGTGCGGAGAACCCGGCGTCACGGTAGAGCTCCGCGAACCAGCCGAACACGGCGTACGCCTGGAGTGACTGCAGTCCGAAGAACAGCGCCATCAGCCAGCCGAGCCGGGTGCGGGCCACGTCCAGCAGTCCGATGTGACCCCTGGCCTCCTCAGGACGGCGGTCGTGCGCGACAAGCGCGAGCCAGGGGAGTACGGCGATGCCCGCGGTCACTGCCCAGACCGTCAGGCCCGATCGCCAGCCGTCCTGTGCCTCGCCGATCGGGACGGTCAGCACTGACGCGGAAGTGAGCCCGATCGCCAGCGCGGTCGAGTAGACCGCGGTCATCAACCCGATCTGGTTGGGGAAGTGCAGCTTGACCAGCGAGGGCAGCAGCACGTTGGCCGAGGCCATCCCGGCGAGCGCCAGCAGGGAGAGCAGCAGGAACAACGGCACCGAGGACGTCACCCCTCGCCCGGCGAGACCGCCGACGACGCACAGCAGAGCCAGGAGCGTGAGCCGGTGCAGGCCGACCAGCCGGGCACCGCGCGGGGCGAGGGCCCCGAAGACCGCGAAGGCGACGACCGGCAGGGAGGTCAGGATCCCCGTTTCGGCGGTGGACATCCGCAGGCCCGCGCTGATGTCACCGAGGACGGGACCGACGCTGACCGCAGTCGGCCGGAGGTTGAACGCAAGCACCACGATCCCGAGGACGACCAGGACACGCTGCGCGGTTGAGCTCCGAGCCTCGGTCACCCATGCATCGTGCCGGAGGACCTCCTACCTGGGGTGACGGGGTCCGGCGACGGGCCGTGGCACTGTCGCCGTCGGCTGCAAGGATCGGCCCATGCGTGAAGTCACCGACGCACAGCGGCGAGCGCGGCTGGCCACCCGGCACGCACTCGGCACCCGGGTGGGCTCGGTCGCGCAGGCGGTCGAGCAGATGACGTGCCTGCACGCCACCGAGCCGGCCAGCGTCTACCTGTCCGCGTTCGCGCGGGTGGAGGCCAGTCGGGCCGACATCGACCGGGCGCTGTACGAAGAGCGGTCGGTGGTCAAGCAGCTGGCGATGCGTCGCACGCTGTTCGCGTTCCCCCGCGAGCTGCTGCCGGCGGCGTGGGGGAGTGCTTCGGCGCGGGTGCTCGCGCAGCTGCGCACTCGCCTCGCCAAGGAGGTGGAGTCCAACGGTCTGGCCGACGACGGAGTCGCCTGGCTCGAAGTCATGTTCGCGGAGGTGCTCCGCAGCCTGCGCGCCGAAGGTCCCGCCACCACGGCCGAGCTTCGCGAACGGATCCCGCCCCTGGCCCAGCGGCTCGAGCTGGCCCCCGGCAAGGCCTACGGCGGCAGCTTCCCGATCGCTCCTCGTCTGCTGGGCACGCTCGGGGCCGGAGGTCAGATCGTGCGTGGTGTGAACAACGGCGGCTGGAACGTCTCCCGGCCGGAGTGGTCGCTGACCGAGGACTGGCTGGGTGAGCCGGTGCGACCCGCCGAGACGGATACCGGATATCGCGTCCTGGTCGAGCGCTGGCTGCGCACCTTCGGGCCGGGCACCGAGACAGACATGGTCTGGTGGCTCGGGGCCACCAAGGGTGCCGTACGACGTGCGCTGGGTGATCTCGGTGCCGTGGAGGTCGGGCTCGAGGACGGGGTGGGATACCTGCTTCCCGACGACCTGGACGACGTACCCGAGCCGGAGCCGTGGGCGGCCCTGCTCCCGGTGCTCGACCCCACGACGATGGGCTGGAAGCAGCGTGGGTTCTACCTCGCCGACGACGACGTACCACACCTGTTCGACACCAACGGCAACGCCGGCACCACCGCGTGGTGGGCGGGCCGGATCGTCGGCTGCTGGGTGCAGGACGAGGACGGGGTGGTCTCGGTGGTCCTCCGGCACGACGTCGGCGCCGACGGCACCCGCGCGCTGGGCGCCGAGGCGGACCGGCTCACGGAGTGGCTCGCCGGCCAGCGGGTCGGCACCGTCTACCCCTCCGCGCTGATGCGGTCCGTGCGCTGATCGCGCCCGAGCCAGGACGACCCCCGATCCAGGCTTAGGGTTCCTGCGTGCCCGGCCAACAGAAGGACAACCAACCCGAGCAGCAGGCTCCGCCGGTGCAGCGGCTGCGGATCCGCTACGCCAAGCGCGGCCGGCTCAGGTTCACCAGCCACCGCGACTTCAGCCGGGCCTTCGAGCGGGCGATCTTCCGGGCCCGCATCCCGATGGCCTACTCCTCGGGATTCAACCCGCACCCCCGGATCTCCTATGCCAACGCGTCTCCCACCGGCGCCGCCAGTGAGGCGGAGTACCTCGAGATCGGCCTCGCCGAGGTGGTCGACCCGGATCGGGCACGCGCCGACATCGACGAGGCGCTTCCCGAGGGCCTCGACGTGGTCGAGGTCGTCGTCAGCGCCGGAGGCTCGATCGCCGACCGCCTGGAGGCCTCGTGGTGGCAGCTCACGCTCCAGGAGACCCCCCTCGACGAGGCCCGCCGGGCCGTCGAGCAGCTCCTCGCGACCGACGAAGTGATCGTCGAGCGAATGACGAAGAAGGGCGTCCGCAGCTTCGACGCCCGGGCGGCGATCGTGTCGGCCGAGGTCGCAGAAGGACCGGCCGATCGACCGGCGTGTGCGATACTCGACGTGGTCTTGCGACACGGCTCGCCGTCCGTGAGACCCGACGACGTTCTTGCCGCTCTTCACGGAACCTCCGGTCTCAGCGTCACCGCCGCCCTCCAGCAGCGATTGGCGCAGGGACCTCTGGATCCAGAGGACGGCACGGTGGGTGATCCATTGACACCCGACCGCGACGCGGCTGGTCAGTGAAGGTGACAGCTTCAGTGACATGACCAGTCCAGCGACCGCGGTGGTGCCACGGACCATCCCTTGACGCGAAAGACGCGAAGGATGTCGCCGCCGACCGCAGGCTTTTTGGCGTACGCCGCAGTGGACCCACCGCCGCGCCGTACTCCGTGACCAGCATCGTCGCGAGGGACAGACCCGGACGACGTGCACTAGGAGCTCACCAGTGCTCGACAACGACCCGAACGAAACCGACAACAACAACGAAGCGCCGGAGGCCCAGCCCGATCCGGCAGCCGAGCAGCCGGCGGCCGAGCAACCGGCGGCCGAGCAACCGGCGGCCGAGCAACCGGCGGCCGAGCAACCGGCAGCCGAGAAGCCGGTGAAGAAGGCGGCCAAGAAGGCCACCAAGGCGCCGGCCCGTAAGACGGCGGCGAAGAAGACCGCCAAGAAGGCGGCCAAGACCGCCGAACCCGACCCGAAGGCCCCTGACTTGGGCGCGGACGCGGACGCGGGCGCCGACGCAGGCGCTGGACCGAGCGCCGACGTGGCCGTCGACGCGCCGGCCGAGAAGCCCAAGAAGACCGCTGCGAAGAAGAAGGCGGCCACCGCGGCTGCCGACTCGAGCGCCCCGGCGGCACCGCCGGTGCTGTTCAAGGCACCGGAGCCGACCACGGCTCCGCCGCGCAAGTCCACGAAGAAGGCCGCGGCGCCCGCCGACGAGGCTCCGGACGAGCAGTCCGACGAGGGCAAGCAGGACGAGGACAAGCAGGACGAGGGGAAGTCCGGCCAGGGCAGGTCCCGCCAGCCCAAGTCCGAGCAGGGCAAGGCCAACCAGGCGAAGTCGGAGCAGGGCAAGGCCAACCAGGCCAAGTCCGAACAGGGCAAGGCCAACCAGGCGAAGTCCGGTGGCGACAACGACGAGCAGGACGACGACACCGACGACGACTCGGGAGACGGCGGCCGCCGTCGCCGTCGCCGGGGCGGACGCCGCCGCCGCAAGCCCTCCGACGGCGAGGGTGACGACAGCTCCGAGAAGAGCGACAACCAGTCAGCCGACTCCGACGACTCCGATGACTCCGAGGGTGACGGCGAGGGCGGCTCGAGCCGGCGTCGCCGGCGCCGCCGACCGCGTGACGACTCGAACGGCGACGACTCCGAAACAACAACAACAACCGTGCACGCAAGCGCAACCCCGAGGACGAGATCACCAGCATCGGGGGATCCACCCGGCTCGAGGCCAAGAAGCAGCGCCGGCGCGAGGGCCGCGAGGCCGGTCGTCGCCGGGCGCCGATCGTCAGCGAGGCCGAGTTCCTGGCGCGTCGCGAGTCGGTGGACCGGGTCATGGTCATCCGGCAGAAGGACGACCTGACCCAGATCGGCGTACTCGAGGACAAGGTGCTCGTCGAGCACTACGTCGCTCGCGAGTCGCAGACCTCGCTGATCGGCAACGTCTACATCGGTCGGGTGCAGAACGTGCTCCCCTCGATGGAGGCAGCCTTCATCGACATCGGCAAGGGCCGCAACGCGGTGCTCTACGCCGGCGAGGTCAACTGGGCGGCGCTGGGACACAAGGACGGTCAGCAGCGCAAGATCGAGTCGGTGCTGTCCTCCGGCCAGTCGATCCTGGTGCAGGTCACCAAGGACCCGGTCGGTCACAAGGGCGCCCGGCTCACCGGGCAGGTCAGCCTGCCCGGCCGGTTCCTCGTCTATGTCCCGGACGGCAACACCTCCGGGATCTCCCGCAAGCTCCCCGACACCGAGCGCACCCGGCTCAAGACGCTGCTCAAGCAGATCGTCCCGGACAGCGCCGGAGTGATCGTCCGCACGGCCGCGGAGGGGGCCTCCGAGGAGGAGCTCACCCTCGACGTCGAACGGTTGACCGCGCGGTGGTCGGACATCGAGGAGAAGGTCAAGGCCGGCAAGTCGCCCCAGCTGCTGTACGGCGAGCCCGACCTCACCCTCAAGGTCGTCCGGGACCTGTTCACCGAGGACTTCGCCAAGCTGGTCGTCCAGGGCGACGACGCCTGGGATCTCGTCGACGGCTACGTCTCCCACGTGGCCCCCGACCTCCGCGACCGGCTGGAGCGGTTCGACCCGAAGGAGGCCGGCAAGGACCTCTTCGCCAGCTACCGCGTCGACGAGCAGATCGCCAAGGGCCTGGACCGCAAGGTGTGGCTGCCCTCGGGCGGCTCGCTGATCGTCGACCGCACCGAGGCCATGACCGTGGTCGACGTCAACACCGGCAAGTTCACCGGCTCCGGTGGCAACCTGGAGGAGACGGTCACCAAGAACAACCTCGAGGCCGCCGAGGAGATGGTCCGCCAGCTCCGGTTGCGCGACATCGGCGGCATCATCGTCATCGACTTCATCGACATGGTCCTGGAGTCCAACCGCGACCTCGTACTACGTCGCCTCGTGGAGTGCCTCGGTCGTGACCGGACCCGCCACCAGGTGGCCGAGGTGACCTCCCTCGGCCTGGTCCAGATGACGCGCAAGCGCATCGGCACCGGCCTGCTCGAGGCGTTCAGCACCGAGTGTGAGCACTGCAAGGGCCGCGGCCTGGTCCTGCACGACCACCCGGTGGAGTCCGGCGGCAAGCAGGAGGACGAGCCGCGTGGTCGACGCAACCGCGGCGGCCGCAACCGTGGACGCGGCAACGGAGGCGACGACAACGGGGACAACCGGAACGGGGACCACAAGAACGGCTCGAGCGGGGGAGCGGCAGCCAAGCCGTCACCCGCCGACCTGGCCAACTCCCGTCCCCCGGAGAAGCAGGCCGACGAGGAAGACTCCGTCGAGGAGTCGCCCGAGAAGCCCGTCATCGGCAAGCCCGCCAGCTCCGCGCCCGAACCCCAGCAGGTCCCTGCGCACTCGGGGTCCCAGGAACCGGCCTCCGAGCCGGTGAGCGAGCAAACCCCCGAGCCGGCTGCAGAGCCCGTTCCCGAGGGGCCGCGCCTGGTCACCAGCACCCGCCGTCGTACGGCGCGACGCCCGGCGGGACCCCCGCCCGTCCCGGTCGGTGGGAGCTCATCAACAGACACGACCGGGTCCCACGGTGCAGGCCCGCCCGCGACGCCCTCAGCCGAGCCCATCGACATCCCGGTCGAACCCGGGGTGCCCGGGCACACGCCGGACCGGGTGGCCGAGCCCGATCCGCACGCCGCAGCGGAGACCGCCACCCCGATCCACGGCGACCCGACCTGGCCGGAGAAGTCCGAACGACCCGACGACTCCGCCGAGACGGACAAGGATGCGGACCAGGGCGGCGAGGACGAGAACGGCGACGAGGGCTCCTCCGACAGCGGCTCCCTGACCCACGTCCCGATCAAGCGCAAGGGATCGCGCAAGCGGTGATCCCGCAGCCGTTTTGACCGTGTGACCGGCCAGCCAGTAAAGTCGGTCCTCGGTGTGCTCACACACAGCCGACATCTGCGCGGAGTGCGCCACCCCGTCAACCACCGGCCGGGTAGCCAGTGCGCCGCCGCAGAGCCCAAAGACTTTCGTGACCCAACGCAACCGAGGAGAGTGAACTCGCCGTGTACGCAGTCCTGCGCGCTGGCAGCAAGCAGCAGAAGGTTGCCGTGGGCGACGTCATCGAGATCGACAAGATCGAGACCGGCGTGGGCGAGTCCCTGACCCTTCCCGTGGTGATGGTCGTCGACGGCGACAAGGTCACCGCGACCGGCCTGGACAAGGCCGGAGTCACCGTTGAGGTCCTCGGCGCGACCAAGGGTCCGAAGATCGTCATCCAGAAGTTCAAGAACAAGACCGGCTACAAGAAGCGCCAGGGTCACCGCCAGAAGTACACCCAGGTCAAGGTCACCGACATCACCGTCTGACTCTCCACCACGAAGGACTACAGCTCATGGCTCACAAAAAGGGAGCAGCGTCGACCAAGAACGGTCGCGACTCCAACTCTCAGCGTCTCGGCGTGAAGCGGTACGGCGGCCAGCTCGTCAACGCGGGCGAGATCATCGTTCGGCAGCGGGGCACGCACTTCCACCCGGGCAGCGGCGTCGGCCGCGGCGGGGACGACACCCTGTTCGCGCTGATCGCCGGCAACGTGGAGTTCGGCGTCAAGCGCGGTCGTCGCGTCGTCAACATCGCGCCGGCCGGGGAGTAACGCTCCCCAGTCGGCTACTGATCCACCAACGAGGGCGTTCCTGAGACCATCGGGAACGCCCTTCGTGTTTCCACACCACCCGGTGATTGAGGAACGAGCGCCAGCGAGTGTCTCGAAACCACACCGAGAAGCGAAAGGACAGACGATGGCAGTGCCGACATTCATCGACCGCGTGACGCTGCACATCGTCGCCGGCCGCGGAGGCAACGGCGTGGCCTCGGTGCACCGGGAGAAGTTCAAGCCCCTTGGCGGTCCCGATGGCGGCAACGGCGGCCCGGGCGGGTCGGTGATCCTGCGCGTCGACCCCGACGTCACCACGCTGATCGACTACCACCACAACTCCCGGCGTACCGCCCCGCACGGCGGTCACGGCGCAGGCGGGCACAAGAACGGGACGCACGGCGAGGACATGGTGCTGCCCGTGCCGGACGGCACCGTCGTCATCGACGAGACCGGGAACGTGCTCGCGGACCTCGTCGGTCCCGGCACCGAGATGACGATCGCCCGCGGGGGTCATGGCGGCCTGGGCAACGCGGCGCTGGCCTCGTCCAAGCGCAAGGCCCCCGGCTTCGCACTGCTCGGGGAGCCGGGCGACGACCTCGTCGTCAATCTCGAGCTCAAGGTCGTCGCGGACATCGGCCTGGTCGGCTTTCCCAGCGCCGGCAAGTCCAGCCTGATCGCCGCGATGTCGCGCGCGCGGCCCAAGATCGCGGACTACCCGTTCACCACGCTGGTGCCCAACCTCGGAGTGGTGAAGGCGGGTGACACGACGTTCACCGTCGCGGACGTCCCCGGCCTGATCGAGGGCGCCAGCGAGGGTCGCGGCCTAGGGCACGACTTCCTGCGCCACATCGAGCGCTGCGCCGCGATCGTCCACGTGGTCGACCTCGCGACCATGGAGCCCGGGCGCGACCCGCTGGGCGACCTCGAGGTGATCGAGCAGGAGCTGCAGCGCTACGGCGGGCTCGACGACCGGCCGCGTCTGGTGGCGCTGAACAAGGTCGACGTACCCGACGGACGCGACATGGCCGACCTGGTGAGCGCGGACATCGCCGACCGTGGCTGGAAGGTGCTTCCGGTGAGCGCGTCCAGCCACGAGGGACTGCGTGAGCTGATGTTCGCGATGGCCGAGCTGGTCGCCGCCCGCAGGGCGGAGCTGCCGCAGACCGAGGCGACGCGCATCGTGATCCGCCCGCGGTCCACCAGCGGTGGCGTCGAGTTCACCGTCAAGCAGACTGGCGAGGGCTGGCGCGTCCGCGGGGACAAGCCCGAGCGGTGGATCCGTCAGACCGACTTCAGCAACGAGGAGGCCGTCGGCTTCCTGGCCGATCGCCTCAACCGGCTCGGCGTGGAGCAGAAGCTGGTCGAGCTCGGCGCCGTCGAGGGTGACACGGTGCTCATCGGTGACCCCACCAACGCTGTGGTCTTCGACTTCAAGCCCGGGATCGACGCCGGCGCGCAGACGCTCGGCCGACGCGGCGAGGACGAGCGCCTGAGGATGGATCGGCCCGCCGCCGATCGTCGTCGCGCGATCGCCGAGGCGATGCCCGAGCGTGGCGAGACCGAGGTCCGCGCCGACGTGGCCCGCCGGCTCGACACCGGCTCGACCCCGGACGACGTGGGGGCCGAGGCGGACGAGGGCGACGCGTGACCCGCCACGCTGTGACCGGCGCGGCTCGCGTCGTCGTGAAGGTCGGCTCGTCGTCCCTCACGACCGCTGCCGGCGGCATCGACCCGGACCGGGTCCGTGCGCTCGTCGACAGCCTGGTCGGCGTACGCGAGCGCGGAGCCGACCTGGTCCTGGTCTCCTCGGGTGCGATCGCGGCGGGCCTGTCACCACTCTCGTTAGCGCGCCGTCCCCGCGACCTGGCCCGGCAGCAGGCCGCCGCGTCGGTGGGGCAGGGGCTGCTCGTCCACCGCTACACCGAGGAGTTCGCGCGGCACGGGCAGGTGACCGGCCAGGTGCTGCTGACCCTCGACGACGTGACCCGGCGCAGCCACTACCGAAACGCCCAGCGCACGTTCGCGAAGCTGCTCGAGCTCGGTGTCGTGCCCATCGTGAACGAGAACGACACCGTCGCCACCTCCGAGATCCGGTTCGGCGACAACGACCGGCTCGCCGCGCTAACCGCCCATCTCGTGCAGGCCGACCTGCTCGTGCTGCTCTCCGACGTCGACGGGCTGTATGACGCGCCGCCCGGTGACCCGGCGAGCACGCTCATCTCTGAGGTAAAGGACGTCAACCGGCTCGATGGCGTCCGCATCGGTCGCGCCGGAACGGCTGGGGTCGGGACCGGCGGCATGCACACCAAGCTCGAGGCAGCGCGGATCGCCACCGGTGCCGGTATCCCCGTGGTGCTCACCGACATGGTGCACGCGCGCAGCGCGCTGGCGGGGGAGCAGATCGGCACGCTGTTCCAGCCGACCGGTCGACGTCGGCCGAGCCGGCTGCTCTGGCTGGCACACGCCACCGAGGCGAAGGGCAGCGTAACCCTCGACGACGGCGCCGTGCGGGCGCTCACGGAGCGCAGGGCGTCCCTGCTGCCCGCCGGCATCACCGCGGTCGCGGGCGGCTTCGTGGCCGGTGACCCGGTCGACCTCGTCGACGAGCGGGGCCAGGTCGTCGCGCGTGGGTTGGTCAACTACGACGCCGGGGAGCTGCCGGGACTGTTGGGCCGGTCCACCCGTGAGCTGGCCCGCGAGCTGGGAGCGGCGTACGAGCGCGAGGTCGTGCATCGCGACGACCTGATCGTCCTGTGAAGCGCCCATTTACGGGCTTTTCGGCGTGCCCTGAAAAAGTTCGTTCCGCCGCGCAATGCGTCCAACTACTGAGATACTTCAATTCGGGCATATCGCTCAGTTGGTTGGGGGACAAGTGAACAATGCCGTGCGCCACTGGCATGTGAGGCTGACGCTCGCGGGTGCCCCTGTGGAACCGCTGATCCTCCGGGGGGCGACCCAGCGGTTGAGTCAGGAGCGCCCGTTCCTGGACTCGGTCATCTCCAACGGTGAGTCCGTCGAGATCCAGTTCTGGGACGAGGGCGACACCATGCTCGACGTCGCCTCGCTGGCCATGCGCCTGTGGAACGAGCACCGCCACACCGCCAACCTCCCGGACTGGGAGGTCGTCGGACTCGAGATCGTGGGGAAGGACCTCTATGACAAGCGCTCCTCGATGAGCCGCCGCACCTGAAAAGGCGTCGTGCCCGCTGGTTAGGCTGGGCACATGTCGGACTCCGCCTTCGCCGCGGTGGCGATCCGTGCCCGAACGGCCGCCACTGAGCTGGCCCTGGCAACCCGAGCCACCAAGGACGCCGCCCTCGAGGCGATGGCCGACGCCCTGCTGGCGGATGCGACCGAAATCCTCGCCGGCAACCGTGCCGACATCGACGCCGCGGCCGCCGCCGGCACTCCCGATCACCTGCTCGACCGGTTGCGCCTCGACGACGCACGGCTCGCCGGAATGGCCCAGGGCCTGCGGGACGTCGCGGCACTCCCCGACCCGGTGGGTGAGGTGCTGCGCGGCTCCACGCTCGCCAACGGGCTGCAGCTGCGCCAGGTGCGGGTCCCGTTCGGTGTGGTCGGCATCATCTACGAGGCCCGTCCCAACGTCACCGCGGATGCCGCCGGCATCTGCCTGAAGAGCGGCAACGCGGTGTTGCTGCGCGGATCTTCGAGCGCGCGCAGCTCCAACGCGGCGGTCGTCACGTCACTCCGTCGGGCGGCAGCCGCGTCCGGCCTTCCCGAGGACATCGTCCAGCTGGTGCCGGGGGAGGGCCACGACTCGGTCAAGGAGCTGATGCGGGCACGCGGGCTGGTCGACGTGCTGATCCCGCGCGGTGGCGCCGGGCTGATCGCCTCGGTGGTCGAGGAGTCGACGGTGCCGGTGATCGAGACGGGCGTCGGCAACTGCCACGTCTACGTCGACTCCGCCGCCGACCTCGACATGGCCGAGCGGATCGTGCTCAACGCCAAGACTCACCGCACCTCGGTGTGCAACGCGGCCGAGTCACTGCTGGTGCACCAGGACGTGGCGGCGACGTTCGTGCCGCGCATCGTCGGGTCGCTCCAGGACGCGGGCGTGACCATCCACGGCGACGAGGTGTTCGCCGCGCAGGGCGGTGTGCTGCCCGCCACCGACGCCGACTGGGGGACGGAATACCTCTCCCTCGAGATCTCCGCCGCCGTCGTACCCTCGCTCGACGCCGCAATCGCCCACATCCGCACGCACTCCTCCTCGCACTCGGACGCCATCGTCACCGACTCCCAAGCGAGCGCGCAGCGCTTTGTCGCGGCGGTCGACTCGGCGGCCGTCCTGGTGAACGCCTCGACCCGGTTCACCGACGGCAGCGAGTTCGGCTTCGGTGCGGAGATCGGGATCTCGACGCAGAAGCTGCACGCCCGGGGCCCGATGGGCCTCCCGGAGATGACGTCAACCAAGTACGTCGTCACCGGCAGCGGCCACACCCGGTGAGGCTGCTCCTGCTGACCTTCGGGTTCGGCTTCGTCTCCGCGGTCATCCCGGTGTTCAACATGGAGGCCTACATCTCCGTGTTGTACGCCAACTCCACAGCGCACTCCGCCCTGATGATTGCCTTCATCGGGTCGCTCGGGCAGAACGTCGGCAAGCTCGTCTGGTACTACATCTGCCGCGGCGCCCTCGACATCCCGTGGCTCAAGCGCCGGATGGACACGCCCCGGCGCCAGGCCAGCTTCCACAAGTGGAGCGACTTCATCCAGGGCAGGCCGGGCTGGAGTGGGGTGCTCACCTTCGTCTCGGCGGCGATCGGGTTCCCGCCGTTCTTCGCGATGGCCATGGTCGCCGGGACGCTGCGGATGAACGTCGTGGTGTTCTTCGTCGCAGGCCTCCTGGGCCGGACACTCTTCTTCTGGGCATGGCTGGCCGGAGTCGGGTTGATCTTCAACTGAGGTTAGGCTGTGCGCCATGCCGAGTCTCCAGATGCTGCTCCCGCTGGTCACCGAAGAAGGCGCCGGCCTGCTGCCGTACGTCGTCGGTGGTGGCTCACTCCTGATCCTGCTGCTCGCCCTGGTTGCCCTGCTTTCCTTCGGCAAGGGACGCGATCACTCCTGAGCACGACATCGGCCGGTGCCTCCGACGAGCTCGACGTGGTCAAACCACGGCGGCGGGTCGGGGTGATGGGTGGCACGTTCGACCCGATCCACCACGGCCACCTCGTGGCCGCGAGCGAGGTGCAGGCCTGGTTCGACCTGGACGAGGTGGTCTTCGTGCCCACCGGAGAGCCCTGGCAGAAGTCCGGCCGCGTGGTCTCGCCGGCCGAGCACCGCTACCTGATGACGGTGATCGCGACCGCGTCCAACCCGCGTTTCACCGTGTCCCGCGTGGACATCGACCGCGGTGGTCCGACGTACACGATCGACACGCTCAAGGACCTCACGCAGGCCCTTCCCGACACCGACCTCTACTTCATCACCGGTGCGGACGCGCTGGCCGAGATCTTCACCTGGCGTGACGCCTCGGAGCTCTTCGAGCTCGCGCGGTTCGTCGGGTGTACTCGACCGGGATACGAGATGGAACCGAGCACCCTGCACGGGATCCCCCACGACCGGGTGACGATCCTGGAGATCCCCGCGCTGGCGATCTCCTCCAGCGAGTGCCGCGAGCGCCGGGCCAAGGGGGAGCCGGTGTGGTACCTCGTGCCCGACGGCGTGGTGCAGTACATCGTGAAACACGACCTCTACTCGATGAAGGGGTAGCCCTGGATGACCGCAACTGACCACGCGATCGAGCTCGTGCACACCGCGGCGCGCGCAGCGTCGGACAAGCTGGCCGAGGACATCCTGGCCTTCGACGTGAGCGAGCAGCTCGTGATCACCGACGCGTTCCTGCTCTGCTCGGCCGGCAACGAACGGCAGGTCAAGTCGATCGTCGACGAGATCGAGGACAAGCTGCGTGAGATCGGGGCCAAGCCCGTACGACGTGAGGGTGAGCGCGACGGCCGATGGGTGCTGATCGACTACGCCGAGATCGTCGTACACGTGCAGCACGCCGAGGAGCGCGAGTTCTACGCCCTCGAGCGGCTGTGGCGCGACTGCCCGGTGATCTCGATGCCGGCTGACGTGACGTCCGGCCGCGGCCGCTGAGATGGCTGCCGACATCGGCGCCGGCATCCCCCGGGGACGCGGCCGCAAGGTCGTCCTCGTCAGGCACGGACAGACCGCGTGGAACGCCGAGGGCCGGGCGCAGGGCCATGCCGATGTGGGCCTCGACGACACCGGCCGCGCCCAGGCCGAGGCCGTAGCCCCGGTGATGGCCGAGCTCGACCCGACCCTTCTGGTCACCAGCGACCTCGCCCGCGCGCGCGAGACCGCCGCGCTGCTGGAGAAGGAGACCGGGCTGACGGCGATCGAGGATGCGCGGTGGCGCGAGTACGACCTCGGTGAGCGGACCGGCCTGACACTTGCCGAGTTCGGTGAGCGCATGGGCATCGAGTTCGACGGTTGGTGGGACGTCCACGCACATATCCAGGTGCCCGGCGCGGAGACCTCGGAGGACGTCGCGACCCGCGTGGTCCCGGCGTTCGAGGAGCTCCTGGAGCGCCTCGACGAGGGGGAGACGGCGGTGGTCGTGACGCATGGCGCATCGCTCCGGATCGCGCTGGCCGGGATCCTCGGCTGGCCGCTCTCGACGGCCGGTGGCCTCGATGCGATGCAGAACTGTGCCTGGGCGATGCTCGCCGAGACAGGTGCCGGCCGGCTCCGGTTGGCGTCGTACAACCAGACGGTCGGCGCGGCGGCCCCCGATTAGCAATCGCCCGATGCCGTAGATAAGATTCCCCGCGTTGCCCAAACGGGCGATGGGGCTGTGGCGCAGTTGGTAGCGCACTTGCATGGCATGCAAGGGGTCAGGGGTTCGAATCCCCTCAGCTCCACTTTTTTGACGTATCACGCGCCGGCGCAGTTGGTAGCGGCTGTGCCGATTCATGGCATGGCATGCAAGGGGTCAGGGGTTCGAATCCCCTCAGCTCCACTTTTTTGACGTATCACGCGCCGACCGCAACCACAGGTGGTCGAGCAGCGAGCGAAGCGAGCGATCAGACGAGACCTGGTGCTGAGGCGTCGCATCTTGCGGCAAGACGCGACGCCTCGGCGCATTTCCGGGCACAAGACGCGACGCCTCAGCGAGATGGTCCGCTGGCGTGGCGGTTTCTGCACTTTCTAGAGTAAGACGCTAGACTTAATCGCAATTACTTCCCCATCGCCTTTTCAGGCGCCGAGACCCAGGACCTCCCATTCCCCGTAGTCGCGCTCAGTTCGTTGCTCTCACGGCCGCCGTTGTGGCGCTGCTCGGTGGGACTCTCGTGGCGTGCGGTGACCTGGTCGAGCCCTCCGACGCACCTCGCCCGGCGGCTGCGTCGCCGAGTGTGAAGCAGCTGAGCCCGAGCCCTGCATCGCGCGAGGTCACGGATGTCCCGAAGAAGCGTCCCAACATGCTGGTCATCGAGACGGACGACATGCGCTCGGACGACCTGCGCTGGATGCCGAACGTACGACGCCTGATCGCTCGCAGGGGGCTGAGCTTCGAGAACTCGTTCGCGCCGTACCCGCTGTGCTGCCCGTCCCGGTCGAGCTTCCTGAGCGGCCAGTACGCGCACAACCACCACGTCTACACCCACCTCGAGCCCTACGGGTTCGCGGCCTTCAAGGACAAGCGCACCATCGCGACCGTCCTGCAGGGGGCGGGCTACCGCACCGGCCTGGTCGGCAAGTACCTCAACGGGTACGGCGAGCAGTACCTGCGCTCGGGCGGGTCTTCGCTGCACTACCTGCCGCCCGGCTGGGACCAGTGGTACGCCGGCTCCGACCACCTGTGGAACTTCGACGACCCGCACTACGGCGGTGGGACGTACTCCTACGACCACCTCGTCCAGAACATCAACGGGGAGATCAAGTCCTTCCCCGGTCAGTACTCCACGGACGTCGTCGCCGAGCAGGCACGCGGGGTGATCTCCGGATTCGAGAAGAGCAAGGCGCCGTGGTTCGTGTGGTGGACGCCGACGGCCCCACACCACGGGCTGCCGCTCGAGTCCGACGACCCGGCGCCCTCGCGGCGCCTGGATGGCGAGTTCAGCTCGTGGGACACCCCGGGGCGCCCCAACTGGGTCAAGGGGAAGTTCGACGGCCGGATCACCCACGGCTCCGGGACACCGAAGTCGGGCTCGGCCGAGGAGGACACCAGCGACAAGCCCAACTACCTGCGCAAGCTGCCCGAGCTGACGTCGACGGAGAAGGACGCGTTGACCGAGGTGACCCGCCAGCGCGCGGAGTCGCTCTACGCGCTCGACGTGCAGGTCCGCCAGACGATCCGCCACCTCCGCAAGCTCGGTGAGCTGAGGAACACGGTCATCGTGTTCACCTCCGACAACGGCTACTACCTCGGCGAGCACCGAAGGCGCACCGGCAAGATCAACCTGCACGAGCCATCCCTGCGGGTGCCGCTGCTGATCGCGGGACCGGGGGTGCCGAAAGGCCGGCGCTACGACCCGGTCACCACCATCGACCTGGCCGCGACGTTCGCGTCGTACGCCGGGACGACGATGAAGGGCACGGACGGGAAGTCGCTCCTCCCGATCATCCGCGACGGCGACAAGGGCTGGACCCGTGCGGTCGTCACCGAGGGGATGATGGGCTTCGGTCGGTACGCCGAGCAGTTCAAGCTCGGTCGGCAGCCGCTGGACACGCGCGGGCTGCGCCTCGGGCGGTGGAAGCTGACTCGCTACTCCACCGGGGAGACGGAGCTGTACGACCTGAAGTCGGACCCGCTGGAGCTGAACAACCTCAACCGGGACCCGGCGCACAAACCGACGGTGCGCAAGATGAAGGCTCTCTATGCGCGCTACCACGACTGCCGGGGCGAGGAGTGCCGCGTGGCGTTGCCGGCGAAGTGGAGGCTGAGCCCGGCCGAGTCGCGCCGGCTCACCAACAGCCAGCTGCGTGCCACCAAGCGCTACTTCGACAACTAGCCGGGTCGGCGCGGTCGGGACGCGACCGGGCATGATGTCGCCATGACTGCGCGTGCTGCTCTCGCCACGGCCGCGGTCATGACCGGCACTTTGACCGCCCACACCTGGGCGGGCGGTGCACTGCCTTCGCCGCTCTGGACAGGTCTGGTCGCGGCGCTGGTCTTCGCCGCGACTCGCGCCGTGTTCCGTGGTCAGGTCAGCGCCCGCGTGATGGTCGTCGGCCTCGCGGCCGGCCAGCTCGGCGTGCACGGGCTGCTCGCCGCGATGGCAGCCCAGACAACGCATCACACCCACCACGCCGCCATGGGGAGTACGACGGGCCTCGAGGTGCTCTCCATCGGCTGGCAGATGGCACTGGCACACCTGCTCAGCGCAGGACTCACGATGGTCATCTGGTCTGTCACGGCCGGCGCTCTCGAGGACATCGTCCGGGTGCGCGACCAACCCCACCTCGTCGTACCGGCTCGCCGCCCAGCTCTTGTGAGCGACGTGGCTTCAGTCGTCCGCTCCGTCGCGAGCTGGCGATCAGGTGCACCCAGGCGGGGTCCTCCGCGAGCACTCTCGCCGCGGCGCGCCTGACCGGTCCGTGACCGGGTGGGCGCCGGGGCGGCGTACGCGCGCACGGACCCACCCAGTCGACGAACTCGAAGGACCACTCATGAAGATGCGCATAACCGCACGCCTGCTCGCGGTCCCCGCTGCCGCTGCCCTGGTCGCTCTGGGCCTGGCCGCGCCGGCCGGCGCCCACGTCTCGATCACACCCGAGGCGACGGCGGCCGGCTCGTTCACCGTGGTGACGGTGAGCGTCCCGCACGGCTGCGAGGGATCTCCGACGACCAAGGTCGCGATCCAGATCCCGGAGGACATCCTCGCGGTGACTCCGACCCGCAACCCCTACTACGACGTGGCCAAGAAGATGCAGAAGCTTTCCGAGCCGGTGAAGGACGCGCACGGCAACGAGGTGACCGAGCGGGTCGGGAGCGTGGTGTACACCGCGAAGGCGCCGTTGCCTGACGGGCAGCGAGACGCCTTCGAGCTCTCGCTGCAGCTGCCGGACAAGGCAGGCGAGGAGCTCGCGTTCCCGGCCATCCAGACGTGCGCGAAGGGCGAGACCGCCTGGACCGAGGTCCCGACCGGGGACCAGGACGAGGAGGATCTGGAGCACCCGGCTCCCGCGTTCGAGATCACCGATGCTGTCGAGGAAGGCAGCGAGGAGAGCGCCACGGCATCACCCGTGGAGGTCGAGGACGACGACAACGACACGGGCACAACGCTGGGCATCGTCGGCCTGGTCCTCGGTGCCCTCGGCCTCGTCGCCGGCGGCACGGCGCTTTTCCAGGTACGTCGCCGCGCGTGAACAGCGCCGCGCCCCGGGTGCGCTGGCGAGGATGGTTCGGCCTCCTCGCCAGCGCCCTCGTGGGCGTCGCGCTCGCCCTGGGATCTGCCGCCCCGGCGGCAGCGCACGCGAGCCTGGTCAGGACCGACCCCACCGACGGGCAGGTCCTGAACAAGTCGCCGAAGGTGGCGCGGCTGACCTTCGACGAGACGGTCTCCGCGCAGTCCGGCGGCGTCCAGATGTACGACGCCCGCGGGGACGCCGTCGAGTCGGAAGCGTCCGCCCGCGACAAGGTGCTGACGGTGGATGTGCCCGACAAGCTTGCTGACGGCACCTACGTGATCAGCTGGCGGGTCGTCTCCGCAGACGGGCACCCGGTCGCCGGGGCCTTGACCTTCTCGGTCGGGCAGCCCAGCACCGTCGTACGCCAGCCGTCGACCCCAGATGCGTCGGCCGCGAGTGGCGTGCGCGGCGCGCTGAGTGTCGCCCAGGGGGTCGGCTACCTGGCCCTGTTCCTGGCCGCCGGGCTCGTGATGTTCACCGCGTGGCTGCTCCCGGGGTTGCCGCGGCTGGACGTGCTCCGCCGACGGCTGCGTCGCGTCGTACGGGTCTCGGCCGCGGTGGCGGTGCTAGCCGGTCTGGTGCAGCTGCCGTTGAGCGGTGCGTATCAGCAGGGCCTGGGTTTCTCCGACCTGTTGGGTGGGTCGGTGTGGTCCAGCGCGGGCGGGCGAGAGCTCCTTGGGCTAGGCCTGCTCACCGCCGGCCTCCTGCTCGCGGTTGCCCCGCTGGGCGCTGCACCACTGCGAGGTCGCGGGCGTGTGGTCGCCACCGCCGGAGCAGTGCTGGCCATCGCGTCGCCGTCCGTGGTCGGCCACTCGCGGGCCTACCCACCCCAGCTGCTGGTGGTGGCGACTGATGTCCTGCACGTCGCTGCCGGAGCGGTCTGGTTCGGTGGCCTGGTCGGCCTCGCGCTCAGCCTGCATGCGCTGGCAGGCCGGTCCCGCGCGGCTGCTGAGACGCTCGCGCGCTTCTCGGGTCTCGCCGCTGGCGTCCTGACGATGCTGGTCGCGGCGGGGTCGGTGCTGGCCTGGCGGATCGTCGGTTCGTGGGACGACCTGTTCGGTACGACGTACGGCCGACTGTTGATCGTGAAGGTGATGGTCGCTGCGCTGGCGGTCGCCATTGCCGCCTGGAACCGGTTCGCGTTGCTTCCGCGCATCGTCGGCGCCGCCGACCGACCGGAGCGTCTCGACGCCGCGAACGAGATCCGGCGAACGGTCTCGGCAGAGGCGTCGGTGCTGGCTGCGGTGCTGCTCGTGACCGGGTTCCTGGTCAACCAGTCGCCCCGGCAGGCACCGCCAGTGATCACACCCGGCCGCACGGGCGTGGTGACCGGTCAGCTCGGCGAGCAGTTCCGCGTGCTGGGCACGATGTCGCCGCGCACGGTGGGGACGAACACCGTCACCGTCCAGCTCCAGGACCGCACCGGGGAGCCGTACGAGCCGGTGCGACCACCGACGGTCCGGGTGCGCTCGGAGACCGTCGATCTCGGCGAGGTGCCTCTCACGCCCAGCGCCGCCGGCACCTATCGCGCCGAGGCGGTGCTTCCCACCTCCGGGAACTGGCGGGTCCAGGTGAGCCTGCGCATCGACGAGTTCGAGAACCCGGTTGCTTCGCTCACCTTCCGGGTGCCCGCTAGTGGACGGTCACGGTGACCGGGACCGTGTGCACGAATCCCTCCACCCGCACCTGGACGAACAGCCGGTAGTCGCCGGGCTTCTCGAACTGGGTGTGGAACGTCAGTCGGTTCACGTCCTTGTCGACCTCTGGCTGTCCCAGGGGATGCATGTGCACCGCCGTGCCGTTCCTGGTCTGGAAGCCAGTCACGTGGGCGAAGGTGCCGAGATAGCTGCCCAGCTCGACCGGCCGGCCGGAGGTGCTGCTCACCTCCAGTTCCAGGCGGCCGTTGTTGCCCACCGCCAGGGTCCCGCGTGCCGCCACGGAGACGGTGCCGTCGTCGCCCTCGCGTCCGCCCGGCACCGGCTCGCGGGTCCACGCCCCTGGCACGGTCTTCGTGGCGCCGAGCATGAGGGTGTCGCCGTTCCCGCCCTCGTCACGGGCCACGAACTCCGCCACGACGCGGTAGTCACCGGGCTTCGGCAGGGTGACCGCCGCCGACCAGGTGCCGTCCGGCTTCATCGTGGGGTGCAGGTGCCGGAAGACCGCCAGGTCAGTGCGTACGACGTACAGGTGCATCTTCTTGGTCTGCGCGACGATGTAGTCGACCACGGTCGAGCCGTCGTAGCGGTCGATCCGGAAGCTCACCCGACCCGACCGGCCCGCCCGGGTCGGCACCCGGACATCTGCGAGCTCGTAGCCCACCACCTCGTCCTGGGTGCCGTCGCCCACCGTCGGGGACACGATGGAGCCACCTGCCGTGTGGGTGTGCCCCACCGCCTCCGGATCACTGGTGTCGTCGCCGGTCGAGGTCGAGGTCGAGCAACCGGTGACTGTGTAGAGAACGCTCAACATGGAGACCACGACGAACCGGTTCAGGCGCACCGCCACATTCTCTCAACCGAGGAAGCTGCCGGTCTGCTCGGTGCCCTACCTGCGGTACTGCGCGGTGATCGGGCACTCGAACGGCCCGCGTGCCTGGATGCCGACGTTGTTCAGATAGCTCACGACGATCCGGTAGGACTCGAACAGGCCGACCTCGGTGTAGGGCACGTCGTGCTGCGCGCAGTACTCGCGGATCAGCGGACGCACCCGCTTGAGGTTCGGCCGGGCCATGTTGGGAAACAGGTGGTGCTCGATCTGGTAGTTCAGACCGCCCATGAAGAAGTCCACCAGCAGCCCGCCCCTGACGTTGCGCGAGACCAGCACCTGGCGGCGGAAGAAATCGATCTTGGCGGTCGGCGGAACGATCGGCATGCCCTTGTGACTGGGGGCGAACGAGCCACCGAGGCACAGTCCGAAGACCGCCATCTGAACGGCGAAGAACGCCACCGCCTTGGTCGGGGGCAGCAGGACCAGCAGCGCCACGACGTACGACGTGAGGCGGGTGCCGACCAGCACGAGCTCGACCATTCGCTTCGGGACCTTGCCGGGGCGCAGGAGCCCACGCACGCTTTCGGCGTGCAGGTTGAGTCCCTCGAGGGTGAGCAGCGGGAAGAACAGCCACCCCTGGCGCTTCACGAACCACCCCGGGAAGCCAGACGTCCGACTCTCCACGATCGCGGGTGTGAACGCGATCGCGCCGGCCCCGATGTCGGGGTCGATGCCCTCGCGGTTGGGGGCCTTGTGGTGCCGGTTGTGCTTGTCCCGCCACCACGCGAAGCTCAGCCCGGCGAACACTCCGGCGAGGATGCGTGAGGTCCACTCGTTCCAGGCGGGGGAGCGGAACATCTGCTGATGGGCGGCGTCGTGTCCCAGGAACCCGAACTGGGTGACGACCACGCCGAAGGCGGCAGCCAGCACCAGCTGGAACCAGGAGTTCCCGACCAGCACGACACCCCACCAGATCAGGACGAACGCCCCGACGTGCAGAGCGATCCGGCTCCAGTAGTAGGCGTAGCGCCGGTGCAGCAGGCCGCTCTCGCGTACCTGGCGCGCCAGGTCGGTGTAGAGATGTTGATCAGACCCGACACGTGCTGACGACAAATTCCTGCCCCGATCTGGAGGTGGGTGAACGCGCTCTGCCGAGGTCTGGAGCAGGTGTCTTCAGTCAATCACGGCGACACCCGGGAAGCGATGGCCGAGCTGCCACCACTTCCCGGGTGTCCGCGTCGTCAGGCCTGGATCGCGGTCCGTTCGTTGTCCGCACCTGTGTTCAGCTGGATCTTGCGGGGCTTCGCCTTCTCCGCGACGGGCACCGTCAGGCGTACGACGCCGCCCTCGTAGTCGGCCTCGATCCGTTCGAGGTCGAGGTTGTCGCCGAGAACGAGCTGGCGGCTGAACCGGCCGCGGGGCCGCTCCGAGGCGAGCATCTCCCAGTCGCCGTTGCGGGAGACGCGCTCGGCGCTGATGGTGAGGACGTTGCGCTCGACATCGAGGTCGATGCTCTCCGGGCTCACCCCCGGCATGTCGAGCTCGATGACGAAGCGGTCACCCTCCCGCCAGGCGTCCATCGGCATCACCACCGGGCGGTTGGTGGTGCCCAGCAGCTGCTGGGTCAGGCGGTCGAAGTCACGGAACGGGTCGGTGTTGCGCAGCAGCATGATGTCCTCCTGATCCCTGTAGTCGCTGCCTTCGGGGTTTTGCCCCGAGAGGTCAGCACCTATAACGTTGGTTATAGGTTTCTTATAGTCTATGAAACAGTGAAGTTCAAGTCCCGAACCCAGTGGATCGAGCAGAGATGACGGCACCGACATGACCGAGCGAACGAAGGGCGTCTACGCCATCTCGGTGGCCGCCGAGATGCTCTCCATGCAGGTGCAGAACCTGCGCGTCTACGAACGACGCGGCCTGGTCGACCCGGACCGTACGCCGGGCGGCACCCGGCTCTACAGCCGCGACGACCTGCACCAGCTCGAGCGAATCCGCGACCTTTTGGCCGAAGGACTGAATCTTGCGGGGATCGATCGGGTACTGACTTTGGAGGCGCGGGTGCGACGCCTCGAGCGCCAGAACGACCGACTCCGCAAGAACAGGAAGTGAGCACATGACCGATGACGTTGACCGGGTCGAGCGCATCGCCGAGCTTGCCGCAGAGCGAGAACTGCGTGTGGTGGCCTCCGAGTCCCTGACCTCCGGCACTGTTGCGACCCGGCTGGGTGCGGGTCCCAACGCGGCCGACTGGTTCGCCGGCGGGATCGTGGCCTATCAGGAGCCGGTGAAGTTCGACGTGCTGGGCGTCGACGAGGGTCCGGTCGTCACCGAGGACTGTGCCCGCCAGATGGCAACCGGTGCCCGGCGACTTCTTCAGGCCGACGTGGCGGTCTCGTGCACGGGCGTGGGCGGACCCGACCCCAGTGAGGGCAAGCCGGCCGGCACGGTGATCCTCGCGGTGGCGAGCGGCGACGACGTCGTCATCCGGGAGCTGTCCCTGGACGGGTCACCCGAGGAGGTCCTGGACGCGACCGCCTCGCAGTGCCTCGCGCTGCTGGAGGAGGTCCTCGCAAACGGCGGTTGAGGGCCCGCTCGTCGAGGGCGGGTCATAGAGGACGGGGGGCCTTCAGCCGCGGTGGTCGATGCGGAGCAGCACGCCGCTCTCACCGAAGTCACGGGTCTCGCCCGCCACGAGCTTGCTGTCCGCGAGCAGCTCGGCCACTGCCTCGGCCTGGCCACCCGGTCCGAGCTGGAGCAGGGCAACGCCGCCGGAGCCGAGGTGCGCCTCGATGGCCGCCAGGCACTCCCGGACCACGCCCATGCCGTCCTCACCGCCGTCGATGGCCACCAGCGGGTCCTCGGGGAATCGCGCGGTCTCCGAGCGCGGCACCCACGGGGGATCGGCGATGATCAGCGGGAAGCGCTCGCGCGGCGCCAGCGAGTCATCGATGCGGCCGAGCCGGATCTCGACGCGGTTGCGCACACCTGCTGCCACGGCGTTGGCCGCGATGTACTCCGCGGCAACGGGATTCAGGTCGACGCACACCAGCCGGCGGCCGGACCCCGCGACGGCGAGCAGCCCGATCTGGCCGGCTCCGGCGCAGAGCTCCAGGACCGTGCCCGCCGGCAACGAGGGCAGCAGCTCGGCAGCCCAGAGCGACTGGTTCTCGGTCCAGGCCCGCGGACGCAGCACTCGTTCGTCGAAGGCGATGCGCAGGCGACCGAAGTCGATGACCTCGGTGGGAGGGGTCGCGGCCTCGATGAGCTCGCTGCTCATCCCGGTGTCCTCGCTCATCTGTCGGGGATGGACTTGTGCGTGCTGTCGCACCAGGGCTTGCGGGCGGACTTCCCGCACGCGCACACGGCTACGACAGGGCGGGTCACCTCGTGCTCCTCGCCGTTCTCGTCCTGGATGGTGTCGGCACCGCGGACCAGCAACGGCCCGTCTGGCACCTGGCGTACGACGACGTCCCCGCTCACGAGGCCGCCTCCAGGCCCGGCGTCCACCGGTCCAGCAGCTCCGCGCCGGAAAGGGCCTCCAGGTGGAGGCTCACCGCTGCGCCGAACAGCACGTCGCCGCGAAGGGACGGCTCCGCGGAGACCAAGGCTCCGCAGATGTCGGTGGAGGCGACGTGCTCGTGAACCGCATCCGCCTCGACGTGCTCGTGGAAGTACGCCGAGACAGCAGCCGGAAGGCCCACCCGCTCGATGCCCCCCGCGATCTTGCGCGACGGCACCGAGCTGGACGCCTCGAAGGCGGCGAGGTGGCCCATCGACGCGCCACGCAGACGTCGGTTCAGGCCGAACATGGACATCGCGTTCGTGCACGCGAGGCTGAGGGCAGAGACCTCGTCGATGTACGCGCCGTAGGCCCGATCGAGCCCTGCCGCCTCGAGGGCGTCGCCGTACATCGTGGCGTGCAGTCGCTCGGGACGCCCGCCGCCGTACTCGTCGTACTGCAGCTCGGCGAGGGCTGCCTTGGGGGCGCCGTCGAGGCGGGGGAGCACGAACGACTGCGGGTCGGACTCCTTGAGCTGCTGGACGCTTCGCTCGCGCAGGAAGTCGCGCACCTGCTCGCGCGAAGCGCGCCGGTGCAGGAACGTGGCGAGCGCCGGGCCGTCGTCGGCAGCGACGAGGTCGAGCAGCTGGCGAGCGATGTCACCCTCGTCGGGCACGGACAGCAGCCGGTCGCGCGTTGCGTTCCGGAGCTCGATCTCGAAGCGCCGCTCGATGGAGCGTCGGAGGGTGATCAGGCCGAGGTCCCACTCCCGGTCGTCGGGCACGCCCTCGAAGCCGCGGTAGTGCAGCTCGTAGATCATCCACAGTGCCAGCTGCACGTCCTCGTCACCGGTGACGTCACCGGGTCCGAGAGCCAGCGAGAGGGTGTCGTCCCCCTCGTGGGTGAGTGCCTGGATGACGTGCCGACTGATCGGCCCGCGTTCCTGGGGAAGGTGCATGGGTTCGTCCTCCATGTATCGGTGGTTAATACGTACCCACCAGGGCCCAAGAATGCACGGCCGTGACATAGATCTCCACAGCGGACGGGGGCAGGTCAGGCGTCCTCGAAGTCCTCGTTCGTCTTCGAGCTGAGCACCGACTGCAGCTCGGTGGTGGCCGGGCTACGGCGTCGATCGGCACCCTCGTCGTCGACCTTGACCAGGATCCAGTTGCTGGCGTCGTCCCCCATCTTGGTGCGGGTGAGGGCGAACGCCCCGGTGAGCTTCTGGCCGTGCAGCTCGACCTTCAGGTGTCCGTCCGCCACCGCTTGGTCGAGCGGCACCGGCCGGCCCTTGCTGCGGGTGAGGTTGGTCAGCGTGCCGATGTCCCACACGATCACCGTGCCCGCGCCGTACGACCCGGCGATGCGGCCCTCGAAGGTGGCGTAGTCGAGCGCGTGGTCGTCCACCTGCACCGCGAGCCGCTTGTCCCGCGGGTCCAGCGACGGACCCTTCGGCACGGCCCAGCTCGCGAGCACGTCGCCCACCTGGAGCCGGAGGTCGTAGTGCAGGCGCGACGCGTCATGCCGTTGTACGACGAAGATGGGCTCCTCGGTCGTCATCGGTGTCTCGCTCAGCGGGTCCTGGTCAGCGGCTCTGGTCAGCTGGTCAAGTGGTCACGAAGTCGGCGAGGTCCAGCTCGGCGCAGCGCCGCTTGTACTCCGCAACGGTGCCCGGCCAGTTGGTGGTGATCCGGCCGCCGTCCTCGTGGTACCAGCTTGCACAGCTCGTCCAGACGCTGTTCGCCAGGCGCTCCTGTATCTCGTCGTCGAAGCGCTGCTCGGCCTCCGGGTGGACAGCCACCGCGCCGGCACCGTTCGCGTCGGCGTGCTCGAGCAGCGTGACGATCGCGCCGGCCTGCGACTCGAGCATGTTGATGATCGAGCTGCCACCGAGGTTGGTGTTCGGGCCGTAGACGACGAACAGGTTCGGGAAGTGCGGCATGCAGATGCCGAGGTAGGCGCGGGCGCCGTCCCCCCACTGCTGGTGCAGGTCGGCCCCGTTTTCACCGGTGATCGTCATGGGTGCGAGGAACTCCGTGGCCGCGAATCCGGTGCCGTAGATGATCACGTCCACCTCGTGCACTGTGCCGTCCTTGCTGCGCACGCCGTTGGGCAGTACCTCGACGACCGGCTCGGTCACGACGTTGACGTTGGCCTGCGCGAGGGCGGGGTACCAGTCGCTGGAGAACAGCAAGCGCTTGCAGCCGAGCCGGTAGTCCGGGATCAGCTTCGCCCGCAGCTCGGGGTCACGGACCTGGGCGCGGAGCTGGATGCGCCAGGACAGCTCCATCGCCTTGGTGATCGGGTTCTTGCGACCGAAGGACCGGTTCAGCTGCTCGGACAGCACCCAGGTCAGCTTGCGCCCGAAGGTCTGGGTCGGCGGGACCTTGCGGAACAGCTTGTTGTGCGTCCGGGTGTACTCCCGGTCCGGCTTCGGCACGACGTACGGCGCCGAGCGCTGGAACACCGTGACGTGGGCGGCGTCGGGCTGGATGCCGGGGACGAACTGGATCGCGCTCGCGCCGGTGCCGAGCACCGCGATCCGCTTGCCCTTCAGGTCGACCGAGTGGTCCCACTGCGCGGAGTGGAAAGCGGGCCCCTCGAAGCTGCTGATCCCCGGCAGGTCGGGGATCGCGGGTCGGGAGAGCTGGCCGACGGCGCTGATCAGCACGTCGGTCTCGATGTTCTCGCCGCCGGCGGTGGTCAGGTGCCAGGCGCGCGCGCTCTCGTCGTACGACGCAGAGGTGACCTCCACACCGGTGCGCACGAGGTCGAGCACGCCTTGCTCCCGGGCCGTGCGCCGGATGTAGGCGTGGATCTCGTCCTGCCGGGAGTAACGGTGCGGCCAGCCCGGGTTGGGTGCGAACGACCACGAGTACAGCGACGAAGGCACGTCGCACGCTGCGTTGGGATAGGTGTTGTCGCGCCAGACGCCGCCGACGTCGTGGGCCCTCTCGAGAATTGTGACGTCCGTGTAGCCGGCGCGCTTGAGCTCGATGGCCGTGCCGAGGCCCCCGAACCCGGCGCCGATGATCGTGACTGAGGGGCGGGGCATCAGGTGATCGTCATTCCGCCGTCGACCGGCAGCGTCTGCCCGGTGATGTAGCCGGCTGCGTCGGAGGCGAGGAACACCGCCGTGGCCGCCAGCTCGCGTGGGTCGCCCTTGCGCCCCATCGGGATCCGGGCCTGCTGGCTCTCCAGGTAACCCTCGGGGTACTGGTCGGTCATCTCCGAGGCGAAGAAACCCGGGGCGAGGGCGTTCACGCGGATGCCCTTGCGGCCGGTCCACTGCTGCGCGAGGTCCCGGGTGAGTCCGATCAGGCCGGCCTTCGACGCGGCGTACGCCGCCTGGGGGAGCCCGGCGGTGGTGATCCCGAGCACCGAGGAGATGTTGATGATCGAGGAGCCCGGCTCCATCACACGACCGCACGCCTGTGCCATCCAGTAGCAGCCGTTGAGGTTCACGTCGATCACCCGGCGGAACTCGTCGGGCTGCTCCCGGGTGGCCGGGGCCGCGGTGCCGATGCCCGCGTTGTTGATGAGTACGTCGACCCGGCCCAGCTCCTGCATCGCCGCGTCGACCAGTGCCTGGCACGCCTCGGGCGAGGCGACGTCCGTGGCGACGCTGATCGCGTTGCCTCCGGCCGCCTCGACCAGCTCGGCGGTGTCGCCCAGCTTGTCGACCCGGCGGGCGCCCAGGGCCACGTCGGCGCCGGCCTGGGCGAACGCCTCCGCGAACGCGACGCCGAGCCCGGAGGACGCTCCGGTGATCACAGCAACCTTGCCGGTCAGGGAGAACAGATCGGTGATGGAAGTCATGCGGCGATCATGACAGGGAGCTGTTGCTGCGGGCCTGCCAGGCGGTGCGCACCATGTCCTCGAGCGAGTGCCGCATCTGCCAGTCGAGGTCGCGCGCCGCAGCCTCGCCGGTGGCGACGATGCGGTCGGGGTCGCCGGGCCGGCGGGGGGCGATCTCAGGGGTGAAGTCGATGCCGGTGCCCGCACGGATCGCGTCCATGATCTCGCGCACGGACGACCCGGTGCCGCTGCCGAGGTTGTAGACCGGCTGCAGCGGGTCGCCGGCGGCGAGATGACGTGCGGCGACGACGTGCGCCTCGGCGAGGTCGGCGACATGGACGTAGTCGCGCACGCAGGTCCCGTCGGGGGTGTTGTAGTCGTCGCCGTTGATCCGCGGCGTCTTCCCTTCCAGCAGCATCTCGAAGACGATCGGGAACAGGTTGTGCGGGCTGGTGTCGAAGATGTCGTCGCTGCCCGAGCCGACGACGTTGAAGTAGCGCAGCGAGGTGTGCCGCAGCGTCGTCGCCCGCGCCTGGTCACGGATCAGCCACTCGCCGATCAGCTTGCTCTCGCCGTACGGCGACTCCGGCAGCGTCGCGGTCTCCTCGGTGACCAGCTCGACGTCGGGCGTGCCGAACGTCGCGGCGCTGGAGGAGAACACGATCGACTCGACGCCGGCGCGCTCCATCGCCTCGAGCAGATTGATCGTCCCGGTGACGTTCTGCTTGTAGGTGTGCAGCGGACGGGCGACCGAGACTCCGGCGTACTTGAACCCGGCGAGATGCACGACGCCCTCCACGTCGTACTTCTCCATGGTCTCGACGAGCAGCTCGGTGTCGACGATGCTGCCCTCCACGAAGGGCACCTGGGGCTGCACGAACTCGCGGTGGCCGCTGGACAGGTCATCGATCACGACAGCTTCCAGGCCGACCTCCTGGAACGCCCGCACGACGTGCGCACCGATGTAGCCGGCACCTCCGGTCACCAACCACGACATCGACACGCGCCTCAAATTCTCGTCCCACTCGTTGCCGGATACCACCGAACAGGAGTAGGAAGTTCTCACGGTCCGTTCCTGATCCGGGAGGCATGATGGTACTGGCAGCGGAATCCCAGCTTCGGCTGGACGCGAACTGGATCGACTACCTCCTGGTAGGCCTCTACTTCGCCTTCGTGATCGGCATCGGCCTGATGGCCAAGCGCTCGGTCTCCACGGGGCTGGACTTCTTCCTGTCGGGACGTTCGCTGCCTGCCTGGGTCACCGGCCTGGCGTTCATCTCCGCCAACCTCGGCGCGGTCGAGGTGATGGGCATGTCCGCCAACGGGGCGCAGTTCGGCGTTCCGACGGTGCACTACTTCTGGATCGGCGCCGTGCCGGCAATGCTGTTCCTCGGCATCGTGATGATGCCGTTCTACTACGGCTCGAAGGTCCGATCGGTCCCGGAGTTCATGCGCAGGCGTTTCGGCACCGGCGCGCACCTTGTCAACGCCCTCAGCTTCGCGATCGCGCAGCTGCTGATCGCCGGCATCAACCTGTTCCTCCTCGCCAAGATCCTGAACATCCTGCTGGGCTGGAACCTCTACATCTCGCTCGTCGTGGCGGCAGTCATCGTGCTCTCCTACATCACCCTCGGCGGACTGTCGGCCGCCATCTACAACGAGGTGCTGCAGTTCTTCATCATCGTGGCGGCGCTCCTTCCGCTGACGCTGGTCGGCCTGCACAAGGTCGGCGGCTACGGCGGGCTGAAGGAGAAGATCACGGCTGCCGGCGACGGGGAGGCGCAGCTCAGCTCGTGGCCGGGCACCAACCTCACCGCCATCGACAGTCCACTGCTGTCTGTGATCGGGCTCGTGTTCGGCCTGGGCTTCGTGCTCTCGTTCGGCTACTGGACGACCAACTTCGTCGAGGTCCAGCGGGCGATGGCCTCGAACTCGATCTCCGCGGGGCAGCGCGCTCCGATCATCGGCTCGTTCCCGAAGATGTTCGTGCCGTTCATCGTGATCTTCCCCGGCATGATCGCCGCCGTCGTGGCCTCGGAGGTCGCCGACGCCAAGGCCTCCGGTGACCCGAACTTCGACTACAACAACTCGCTGCTCTACCTGATCCGCGACCTGCTGCCGAACGGCATGCTCGGCATCGCGATCACTGGTCTGCTGGCCGCGTTCATGGCGGGCATGGCGGCCAACGTCTCCGCGTTCAACACGGTGTTCTCCTATGACCTCTGGGAGACCTACATCGTCAAGGACCGGTCCGACGACTACTACCTGAGCGTCGGCCGGATCGCGACGGTAGGCGCGACGATCGTGGCGATCGGCACCGCGCTGATCGCGCGGAACTACCAGAACATCATGGACTACCTCCAGACGTTGTTCGGGTTCTTCAACGCACCTCTGTTCGCCACGTTCATCCTCGGTATGTTCTGGAAACGAATGTCGGCGACCGCAGGATGGATGGGCCTGGTGAGCGGCACCCTGGCGGCCGTCCTCGTCGGGGTGATCAGCACCGACGTGCTCGGCCCGATGTCCCAGGGCTGGATCGGGCTCACGGGTCAGGGCGCCAGCTTCGTGGCTGCCACAGCGGCGTTCGTCGTGGACATCGTGGTCAGCATCATCGCGACCCTGATGACCAGCCCGAAGCCCGAGCCCGAGCTGCGTGGACTCGTCTACTCGCTCACGCCCAAGTCCGACTTCCACGACGAGAACGAAGGCGAGCTGCCGTGGTACCAGCAGCCGAAGCGTCTCGCCCTGATATCGCTGATCATGGTCATCGCCCTCAACATCGCCTTCTGGTAAGGAGCACAGTCATGAGTGGGAACGTCGGAGGATCCGGAACCGAACCTCGCAAGGTGGGCCTGTTCGACATCCGGATCATCATCGCGGCCCTGATCGGGCTGTACGGCATCATCCTGGTGATCACCGGGCTGCTCTCCAGTGAGGCGCAGGCGGATAAGGCATCCGGGCTGAACATCAACATCATCGCCGGGATCGTGATGATCTTGTTCGCTGCTGCGTTCATCGCGTGGGCGCGGATCCGGCCGATCGTCGTACCCCCGGAGCCGAAGGAGACAGGCGAGGCCGGTCCCGATGGCGGGGCCGAGCGTCCCGTCCACTGACCCCTCGACCATCGCGTTAGGATGGCGCGGTGAAGCAGGCCCTCCTCCTTAGCTAGCCGCGTCGGTACACGACGCGGCTGCCCCTCTGCCCGAGGGGTTTTTTTGTGCCTGCAGGACCGAGACATGGAAGTTGCCGAGATGACCGAGCAGGACCGGACCAAGGACCGCCCGGACCGGGCCGAGACCTACGACGTGCATGCCACGGAGGCGAAGTGGCTGCCGGTCTGGGACGAGCTGGACCCGTTCCGTGCCGACGACGACAGCCCGCGTGAGAGGCGCTACGCGCTGACGATGTTCCCTTACCCGAGCGGTGACCTGCACATGGGTCACGCCGAGGTGACCGCGCTGCACGACGTGATCGCGCGCTACTGGTGGCAGCGCGGCTTCGAGGTGCTCAACCCGATCGGCTGGGACTCCTTCGGCCTGCCCGCCGAGAACGCTGCGATCAAGCGCAACGAGCACCCGGCGACGTACACCTACGCCAACATCGAGACCCAGGCCGCGTCGTTCCGCAACTACGCCGTGAGCTTCGACTGGTCGCGGCGGCTGCACACCTCCGACCCTGAGTACTACCGCTGGACCCAGTGGCTGTTCCTGAAGTTGCGCGAACGCGGCCTGGCCTACCGCAAGTCCAGCCCGGTCAACTGGTGTCCCAACGACCAGACGGTCCTGGCCAACGAGCAGGTCGTCGACGGCATGTGCGAGCGCTGCGGCGCGGAGGTGACCAAGCGCGAGCTGACGCAGTGGTACTTCAAGGTCACCGAGTACGCCCAGCGGCTGCTCGACGACATGGATGACCTGGACTGGCCCGAGCGCGTGCTCACGCTGCAGCGCAACTGGATCGGCCGCTCGGAGGGCGCCCACGTCGACTTCGAGGTGGCCACCGAAGGCACCGACGAGACCCGGACGCTCAGCGTCTACACGACCCGTCCGGACACGCTGTTCGGCACCACGTTCGTGGTGGTCGCGGCCGACGCGAAGGTCGCCGAGGAGATCGTCTCTCCGGAGCAGCGGGCGGCGTACGACGCCTATCTGGCGGAGACCCGGAAGGCCTCCGACATCGACCGGATGGCGACCGACCGGCCCAAGACCGGTGTGTTCCTGGGTGCATGGGCGACCAACCCGGCCAATGGGCAGCGGGTGCCCGTGTGGGCCGCCGACTACGTGCTCGCCGACTACGGCACCGGCGTGATCATGGCGGTGCCCGGGCAGGACCAGCGCGACTGGGACTTCGCCGAGAAGTTCGACCTCCCGGTCGTGCGCACGGTGCAGCCTCCCGAGGGGTTCGAGGCCGACGGCGGCAAGGCGTTCACCGGCAACGGCCCGGCGATCAACTCCTCGAACGACAGCGTCTCGCTGGATGGCATGGAGGTCGACGACGCCAAGCGGACGACCATCGCCTACCTCGAGGAGCAGGGGGCCGGCCGCGGCGCGGTGAACTATCGCCTGCGCGACTGGCTGCTGTCACGGCAGAGGTTCTGGGGCTGTCCGATCCCGGTCATCCACTGCGAGAAGTGCGGTGAGGTCGACGTCCCCGAGGACCAGCTGCCCGTCGTACTGCCTGATCTGAAGGGTGCCGACCTGAAGCCCAGGGGCGTCTCGCCCCTGGCCGCGGCCGAGGACTGGGTCAATGTCGACTGCCCGCAGTGCGGCGGACCCGCCAAGCGCGACTCCGACACGATGGACACGTTCGTGGACTCGTCGTGGTACTTCCTTCGTTACTGCTCGCCGCACGACGACACCCAGGCGTTCGACCCGGAGAAGGTGCGCCTGTGGATGCCGGCGGAGCAGTACGTCGGCGGCGTCGAGCACGCGGTGCTGCACCTGCTCTACAGCCGCTTCTTCACCAAGGTCCTGCGCGACATGGGGCTGGTGGACTTCGAGGAGCCGTTCTCCGCGCTGCTGAACCAGGGCGTGGTGATCAACCGCGGCAAGAAGATGAGCAAGTCGCTGGGCAACGGTGTCGACCTGGGTGCGCAGCTCGAGGAGTTCGGCGTCGACGCCGTCCGCCTGACGCTCGTGTTCGCCGGGCCACCCGAGGACAACATCGACTGGGCCGACATGTCGCCCGCCGGCTCACTCCGGTTTCTGCAACGTGCCTGGCGGCTCTCGGGCGACGTGACCTCGTCGCCCGGGACCTCGCCTGGCGATGGAGACGTGGCCCTGCGCAAGCAGACGCACCGGACACTCCACGAGGCCGCCGAGCTGATCGACTCGCACCGCTTCAACGTGATGATCGCCCGGATGATGGAGCTGGTCAACGTGACCCGCAAGGCGATCGACTCCGGACCCGGCCCCGATGATCCCGCCGTACGCGAGGCGACCGAGGCGGTGGCGATCATGCTGTCCCTCGTCGCGCCGTACACCGCCGAGGAGATGTGGTCCCGCCTGGGCCACGAGCCCACGGTCGCGCGTGCCGGGCTGGCCCACCGTCGACGAGGCACTGCTGGTCGAGGACTCGGTGACGGCCATCGTGCAGGTGCAGGGCAAGCTGCGTGCGCGCCTGCAGGTCTCACCGGACATCAACGAGTCCGACCTCGAGGCCGCCGCCATGGCGGACAAGGCAGTACAGCGATCGCTGGAGGGCAAGCAGGTCCGCAAGGTGATCGTGCGCGCTCCCAAGCTGGTCAACGTCGTCGTCGGCTGACGTTGTGGTGACGCCGCTAGCGGGTACCTGCAGTCCATGAGCGATGCACTGGTGAGGGCAGCGGCCGACGTCGAGCCTGAGCGCTGGTCCGACCCGGTCCGCGGTGACATGGGGTTCCGCACCATCTTCGGCGACGCCTCAGCCGAGACGGACTTCACCGCGGGGGTCACAGAGCTCGAACCCGGTGGGTGGATGGCGGGCCATCGGCATGAACCCGCCGAGATCTACTTCGTGGTCTCCGGTGAAGGAAAGCTCACGATCGACGGCGAGGAGCACGCCGTCAGAGGCGGCACTGCCGCGCACGTCCCGGGCAACAGCGAGCACGCGATTCGCAACACCGGGGACGCCCCACTGCGCTTCTTCTGGGCCTTCGCGGTTCCATCGCTCGACCAGATCGAGTACCGCTTCTCTGCGGAGGAATGATCCCGGTCGACTCTACGGACGGGTGTTGTCCGTTCCGCCGAGCTGCGCCAGGAACTTGTGGCACTTCTGTGCCCGCTCAGAGTCTTGCTGCATCACCTGCTTGAAGAACTCAGCGATCTCGTCCTGGCCCGCGTTCTCTGCATCACGCACATATTGGCCGTAGTAGTGCCCCGCCTTGAGCGAGTGGTACTGCACCGAGATCAGGTCGAACGTGACGTCGTCGAAGTCAGTTTCACCAGCAGGCATGATCGGTTTCTCCTCGGCAGTGGGTCAGTGGCCACGCGTTACCCGAAGCACCCACGCTGATGCTGGCTCAGGTGCCGCAGAAGGTGCGGTACGTCGTCGCGAAGTCCTCGGGACCGGGTTCGGCGTACCGCTCGAGGCCGGGCCGCTCGTCATACGGCGTGCTGACAGCCGAGAGGAGGCGCATGAGTGGGTCGAGGTCACCGGCCGTGGCGGCATCGAGCGCCTCCTCCACCAGGTGGTTGCGTGGGATGTAGACGGGGTTGACTCGGGCCATCGTCTCGGCGTCAGGGTCGAGACTGCGCCAACGCTCGAGCCAGGCGTCGAACCGCGGCAGGTCGAGCACGAGGCCGCGCACCGGCTCGGCGTCACCGGACGCTGCCGCCACGCTCAGACTGCGGAAGAACGACGTGTAGTCGGGGTGGCTCTCACGCAGCAGCGCAGTCACGTCCTCGACCAGTTCTGCGGCCACGGACTCGTCCAGGCCGCGGGGGAGACCAAGCTTGGCGTGCATGCCGGCGGACCAGACGGCGTCGTACTGGGGACGGAACGCCTTCAGTGACTCCACGGCCAGTGCGATGGCCTGCTCCTGGTCGTCATGCAGCAGGGGAAGGAGGGCTTCCGCGAGGCGGGCCAGGTTCCACTCGGCCACGACCGGCTGGTTGCCGAACGCGTAGCGGCCGCCGCTGTCGATGGAGCTGTACACGGTCGCCGGGTCGTAGGCGTCCATGAAGGCGCACGGCCCGTAGTCGATGGTCTCGCCCGAGATCGTCATGTTGTCGGTGTTCATCACGCCGTGGATGAACCCGAAGAGCATCCATTGGGCAACGAGCGACGCCTGGGCTGCCACTACCGCCTCGAACAGCGCGAGCGCCGGGTTCTCCGAGCTCGCGGCCGCTGGGTAGTGACGGGTGATGGCGTGTTCGGCCAGCCGGCGCACCAGGGTGGTGTCACCGGTGGCTCGGGCGAACTGGAAGCTGCCCACGCGCAGGTGGCTGCTCGCGACGCGGGCCAGCACGGCACCGGGCAGGACGGTCTCGCGGCGCACCGGAGTGCCGGTGGCCACGACGGACAGGGATCGGGTGGTGGGGATCCCGAGTGCGTGCATGCCCTCGCTGACGACGTACTCGCGCAGCATCGGGCCGACCGCGGCCAGACCGTCTCCGCCTCGGGCGAACGGCGTCCGGCCGGAGCCCTTGAGGTGCAGGTCGCGCACGCTGCCGTCACGGAGCGTCAGCTCGCCGAGGAGCAGTGCACGGCCGTCGCCGAGTCGCGGTGAGTAACCGCCGAACTGGTGGCCGGCGTACGCCTGTGCGACGGGGTTGGCTTCCTCGGGCAGGGAGCTGCCGATCAACAGGCGCACGCCGTCGGCACTCCGGAGGTACGACGGGTCGAGGCCCAGCTCCGCTGCCAGCGGCTCGTTGAGAACCAACAGCTCTGGTGCGGACGCGGGCTCGGCCTTCCAGCTGATGGCCATTTCGGGAAGCTCACGAGCGAAGCTGTCTCCGAGCCCGAGGGCGGAAGTCGGTGCGAGTGTCACACCGTCGAGAATACGGACCGCGTGGCTGCCGGGTCGGCTCAGACCTTCCCGCGCAGGATGCGCCGGAAGTAGGCGACCGGCAGGCCGTAGCGGTCCACCAACCAGGTGGCGAGGCGGGGTTTGGCGAGGTCGGGAAACGGCACCGATGGGGCCGGGCGACCCTGTCGGTCGACCTCGACCAGCATCAGCCGGTGCCGCGCGACCGTGATCGGCATGACGGTGTAGCCGTCGTAGTGCTGCTGCTCCTCGGTCTCCGCCGCGCCGATGTTGTGGGCCAGCACGGTCACCTGCTTGCGCAGTGCACCGCCTGATGGCCGAGTGCCGAGATCCGCGACGTCGCCCAGTGACCACACCCCGGCGTGCCGCTTGTGCTGCATCGTGCTGGAGTCGACGTCCACCAGGCCAGCCTCAGTCGCGCCGGCGAGGTCGCTCTCCTGGATCCACCGTGGTGCTCGGTAGTGGGGGACGACGTGTGCATAGGCAAGGTCGTCCAGCTCTTGTTCGCCTTGCGGAGTGGCCACGGTGACCCGGTAGTTGTCGAGGCTCGTGACCCGGGCGTCGCGCAGCACCTGTACGCCATACGACGCCAGCGTCCGCTCGAGGACTCTGTCTGCGGCCGGCACCTCGAGGGGGAACGGCCCAGGTAGGACGAGGTGGACGTCGAGGTCCTGAAGCACCCCGGTGCGCCGCCAGTGGTCGCACGCCATGAACAGGGGCTTGAGGGCGGTCGCGCCGCAGGGAGCGGGCTCTGGTGGCACGGTGAAGACCACGCGGCCCCCAGTCAGATCCCGGAGCGCGGGCCACACGCGTGGGGCGGTCTCCACGACGAACGTCGACCCGGCCCAGCCCGCCGCGTAGGACTCCCGTAGGCCAGGCGTGGCGTCCCAGTCCTCCTCGAGTCCCGTGGCGATCACCAGCGTGGAGCAACTGATCCGCCGGCCGTCCTGGGTGAGCACGCTCCGTCCCTCGGCATCGACCGAGACCACGTGATCCTGGATCCAGGTGCATCCGTCAGGCATCACGTGGGCCGCTGGCCTCTCGAGCGACGCCATGGTCGCCTCGCCGGAGCCGACGTAGTTGAGCAGAGGTCGATAGCGGTGGACGGGCTGGGACTCCACCACGGCCACATCCTGCGCGCCGTCGCGGAGCAGCCGGGCCGCCAGCGAGATCCCGGCATTGCCACCCCCGACAATCAGGACTTCGTGGTGCTGTGGCGGGTTCTCCATGTGCTCAGGGGTACCCCGTTGGCCGTGCTTGGCACCGTTTCGCCTGGAGCCTCTCGGCGTACGGCCCAACTATGCCGCGTCGTCCGTCAGACGCCGGAGGCGTTGTTCGAGCGTCAAGGCGGGTGGGTCGCCGGGTTGTCGCGGTGGGCTGGATCGATAGCGATGGCCGGTGGGTGTGGTGATCTCGACCGTGTGTCCGGCGGTGGTCACGAGGTCGGCCCGCCACCCAGGTGCTTCCTTGGTGTAGTTGCAGGCCTCGCACAGTCCCTGGCCATTGGCTGCAGTCGTCCTCCCGCCCCTTCTGGCGGACCGGGCGTGGTCGACGTGGGCGATCGGGGCGTCACACCAGGGAGTACGGCAGGTCTGGTCCCGGAGGACAGTGAGGTCGCGGAGCTTGCCGCGGAACGTACGGCGTCGACTGTCCATTGCGACGAGCTCGCCGGAGTCGGGGGCGGTGTAGAGGCGACGGAGCCAGGTCTTGTGGGACTCCCTCACGATCCGCCGGGCAAGGGACGCGGGGATGGTGCCGTAGCCCGGGACATGAGCGGGTTCGTGGTCCCCGCGGAGCAGGGTGCGCTCGTTCATCACCAGCTGCACCTCTACGCCCACAGCGGAGGCCTCCTGCCCTGTGAGTCGGGTGTAGAACGTGTCGGCCATGATCTGGCTGATCGTTCGGGGATCGCCTTCGGCGCGCAGGGTCTTGGCGTGTGTGCGCAGTGCGGCGTACACGGCGACTCCCTGCACGACAGGCAAGAGGCCGGTGACGTTGCTCATCGTGTCGGGCGCCGGGCGGATGGTGACGCGTCGGTCGTTCTCGGCCTTCTGATTGCGACGCGTCGCGGCGCCGGGGTCGAGGCGGTAGGCGATCTTGCGGGCGAGGTCGGCGACCCGGCGGTCACCGGCGCCGTCGAGCTGTGGTGCGAGCTCGGCATCGAGCTGCAGCCGGTGCTCGCGGGTCAGGGTGGCGGTCTCGCGGACGATCAGGGTGGCTCGCCATTCCGAGATCCTGCCGTGCATCAGCGCGTCGTGGGTCTCCGGCATCTCGCGGACCAGGCTCAACGCGACGCCCACGTGCTGCTGGCCGCGCGCGGGTGACTCGCGCCGAGCCAGTGCGACCTGCGCGGTGATGCTGCGGGAGACCTCGCTGGCGGGCTTGAGGGAGGGAGCCGCCCGGCGCCGGGAACGGTCGAAGGCCTCAGTGATGCGCGCCTGCGCCGCGGCGGCAGCGGCCTTGAGTCGTTCCAGCTCGCTGATCTGGTCGATCCGCTCGGCGTCGGTCAGGTCTCGGCCGTCGTGGTCGGCCAGCGACTCGATCCAGGCCGCCGGCTCCACCCGGTGGGAGGCGCGAGAGCGAGAAGCAACAAGATCGAACACATGTTCGATTTTACCAGAGCAGTGCAGCCTGTCAAGGGGTGCGCGCCTGCCTGTGTGGCCACGGCCAGCGGTCTCGTCTGTCCGCTCGCTTCGCTCGCTGCTCGACCACCTGTGGTTACGGTCCGCCGGTGACATCAAGGGTCCGCGGCTGCCTGTGGCTGTGGGAGCGGGGATCTACGCTGCGTTCGTGCTCACCCTTCGCGATCTCAACCGCACGCTGTTGAAGCGGCAGCACCTGCTCGAGCGGACGACGATGCCTGCGCTGCAGATGGTCGAGCACCTGATCGGGCTGCAGGCGCAGGAGAACCTGCCGCCGTACCTCTCGCTCGCGGCCCGGATCGAGGGATTCGACCCACTCGAGCTCTCCGACGCCCTCGAGCGCAAGGCCGCTGTGCGGTTCCTGACGATGCGCGGGACCATCCACGTGCTGCTGCCGGAGGACGCGCTGGCCCTGCGACCGTGGGTGCAGGTGGGGCTCGACCAGCAGAGCTCCTCGAACCAGCTGAGCCGGCCGGCGAAGGGCGTGGCCGCCGACGATCTGGTCGCCGAGACCAGGCGGATCCTGGCAGAGGGTCCGCTGCCCGTGAAGGCGCTGGCGGAGCGGCTCGCGGAGACCTTTCCCGATGTGCCGGCGGCTGCGCTTGTGCACAAGGCTCGCGAGCGCGCCCCGATGTTGCAGGTGCCGCCCCGGGGGCTGTGGAAACGGTCGGGTGGGGTCGTCTACCAGACCATGGAGAACTACCTGGGTCGGCAGGCGACCGAGGTCGACGTGCACGAGCTGGTACGCCGCTACCTGCGGGCGTTCGGGCCGGCCACGGCCGCGGACATGACCACCTGGTCGCGGGTGACCAGGCTCGGCCCGGTCTTCCAGGAGATGTCGGACGAGCTGGTCGTCGTCGAGTGCGAGGACGGCAAGAAAAGGTACGACGTCCCGGGTGCGCCGTACGCCGAAGGGGACGAGCCGGCACCGGTCCGCATGCTCGGCGCCTACGACAACGTCTGGCTCTCGCACGCGAACCGTGACCACATCGTCCCGGTGGAGATGCGTCCGCGCTGGGCCGGCACGAACGGAGGCGTCGGCAACACGATCTTCGTCGACGGGTTCATGGCCGGCCTGTGGTGGGTCCGCGACGGTCGCATCGTCATGGAGGTGTTCGCGCAACTCTCGAAGCGCGAGCAGTCCGAGCTCGACGCCGAGGTGGCCGTCGTCGAGGCGCTGCTCGCCCGCTAGCGCGAAGCCGCCCGGCGCGCGGCACGGAATCGCTTGTAGCGCCGGTAGAACGGTCGTCCTGCCCGGCGGAAGGGACGGCGCATGCGCCCCGTACGGCGCGCGAAGCGGAGTGCTCTCACCAGCTCCTGGTCCCTCTCGGCCGCAGGACGGGACTCGAGGTCGGCGATGCTCTCCGAGATGTAGATGTCGGCCGGCTCCGAGTCGATCTTCATACGGCGTGCGGCCCGTGGGTCGATGCTGGTCGGGAGTGTCTTGCAGCGTGCGAGCGCCCCGACGGCGCTGAGGTTGATCATCGTGCGCATGCACTTCTCGCAGCGTCCGCAGTTGTAGGCGCCGTTGGGGTTCTTGAAGCAGACCCGCAAGTGGTCGAGGGCCACCTGGTGCTCGGCGAGGGCGCGCACCTTCTCCGAGCGCGTCACGTCGGTGGAGTCGTGCACCATGCTGACGCGGCTGCCTCCCCAGCAGGGGTCGAGGTCGGGATGGGTCCCCCACGGGTGCGCGTTCTCCGTGGTGAGGGAGCCTGGGAAGAGCACGTGGCCGACATGGTCGGAGAGGGCGTGGACCACGGCCGCCATCGCGGCGCCGTGGTACTGCGTCTGCCAGTCCACCTTCTGGTTGGACAGGGTCCGCAGGTCGGTGCTGATCTCGATGAGCGGGAGGCCGAGCGCCTCGGCGGACTTGCGTGCCTCCGTGCGGGCCAGCTCCCCGAGGTCGGTGTTCGCAATGGGGATGTCGAAGCCATGCGCGAAGATCAGGTGCGTGATCGGGCGGTCCCGGTCGCGCAGGACGCTGTGGAACGAGTCCACTCCACCGGAGAAGAAGCAGCCGACCCCGTCGGCCGGTGGCGCGACGGGCGCATCTTCCCGGGTCTCGACCGGGACCACGGAGAGGTCGGAGTACCAGCCCGCGAGGATCTCCTGCGCCCGTCGCGACTGTTGTACGGCGACCGGGTCGACCGCTCCTTCGAGGGACAGCGTGGTCCCGGACTTCATCGCCAGCGGCAGCAGGGCCGGCAGCCAGGTGGTGTCCGACTCGGCGAGGCTGACGTTGGCCCGGATGTAGAGCGTCGCCGGTTCGAGGCCCGGCACCGACACGTCGGCGGTCACTTCGTTGTCACCGGCGCGCCCCGGCCGGACGACTGCGGCCCCCTGCTCGCTCACGGCACTCAGGGTAGGGGAGCGGCAGGCTCAGATCTCGGCAACGGCCTGCTTGATCGGCTTCTCACCGTTGAGCACGTCGAAGGTCTTGCCGAAAGTGTTGTCGGACTCGATCACCTCGGCGAGCACGTGCGCCACGTCGCCACGGGTGACCGGACCGTGCTCGAGGTCGCCGATCTGCACGTTTCCGGTCGGTACGTCGTTGGTGAGCCGCCCGGGCCGCACGATCGTCCAGTCGAGGTCACGAGCGCGCACGTTGTCGTCGGCAGCCTGCTTGGCGCGCAGGTAGACCTGGAAGACCTCGTCGGACTCCGGGTCGGCGTTCTCCGTGCCCATGGCCGAGACCATCACGTAGCGGCGTACCCCGGCGGCCTCGGCCGCGTCGGCGAGCATGATCGCGGCGTTCTTGTCGACCGTCTCCTTGCGCTGGGCGTTGCCGTCCGGACCACCACCGGCAGCGAACACGACCGCGTCGGCTCCGCGAACGATCTTGGTCATCTCCTCGAGGTCGGTGGCCTCCAGGTTGATCATCGCCGGCTCGGCGCCGTCCTCCTCGAGGTCCGTGATGTGCTCGGGGCTGCGGATCATGCCCACGGGGTGATGCCCGGTCTCGGTGACCAGCCTGCTGAACTGCCGGGCGATCTGTCCGTGGCCGCCCGCGATGACGATGCGCATGCGTACTCCTGCTCGCTGTGGTTCGTGGTGAGGTTCCGCCCATGCTCGACGGTGCGGACACGACGGTAGCGGCCCATGGGTGACGGGAGGCTCGGTCCCGGTTGCCCTGGCCGCGGCGATAGCCTTCGCCCCATGTCCGTCGCGCTGGTCACCGACTCGACCGCCTCGCTCACCCGCGAGACGGCGGCCGCGCACGACATCACGGTGGTCCCGCTGCAGGTGGTCATCGGGGCCACGTCGTATGACGAAAGCGGCCCGGACGCCGTCACCCCGCAGATGCTTGCCGACGCTCTCAAGGAGTGGACCCCGGTCAGCACGTCGAGGCCGAACCCGGAGGCGATCCTCGAGCACTACGAGCGGCTCGCCGGCGAGGGTGCCGACGAGATCGTCTCGGTACACATCTCTGCCGAGCTGAGCGGCACCTTCGAGTCGGCCCAGCTGGCCGCACGGCGGGCATCGGTGCCGGTGACGGTGGTCGACTCGCGGCAGGTGGGCATGGGCACCGGCTACGCCGTACTCGCTGCGGCCGAGGCCATCGCCGAAGGCGTCGACGCGACGACCGCCGGCAAGGCCGCCCGCACGAGGGCGGCCAACACGACCTCGCTGTTCTACGTCGACACCCTGGAGTACCTCCGTCGCGGTGGCCGGATGGGAGCCGCCGCTGCGCTGCTGGGGTCGGCGATGGCGGTCAAGCCGATCCTCAAGGTCGACGACGGCCAGGTCGGTCCATTCGAGAAGGTCCGCACGTCGGGCAAGGCGTTGTCCCGGCTGGAGGAGCTGGCGGTGGAGGCCGCGGGGGAGGCCGAGGTCGACGTGGCAGTCGCCCACCTCGCCAGCCCCGACCGGGCCGAGCAGCTCGCCGGCCGTCTGGGCAGGCGGCTCGAGGCGGGACTGGGCGACCGCGAGATCGCCCTGGGGGAGATCGGTGCCGTGCTCGGCGCGCACGTCGGCCCCGGGATGGTGGCCGTCGTCGTGTCGAGGCGCGGCTGACCGTCCACACCTCGCGGCGGCCCGTGGGTTCTCCACAGGCCGGTGATTGACCCTTCCCGGGGTGGAGGTCCCTTCCTAGCGTCGTCGCATGCGCAGGCAGTCACAGGAGGAAGCAGCCGAGGCTGCCCGTCGCCGGCTCGAGCTGTTGGGTCGTGAGCTCGACCAGGCCGGGCTGCGACGTGTCGATGACTCGGGGGACCGTCCCAGCGAACTCAGCGATGCCGGGGCGTCGTTGCCCGAGCCGTCGAGGGTGGCGCCAGCCGGTCGTCACGCGCGCGTCTCGAGGCCCGGCGGCACGCGGCGGCTGCGCAGCTGGGTGGGCGAGCAGGTCCCCGACACGATGCGCGGTCGGGTCGGGTTGGACCCGGGGCCGGTGCTGCTGGTCGTCGCGCTGGTGGCCCTCGCGGTGGCGGTCACGGCGTACGTCGTGCTCCGGACGGGCGGTGACTCCGAAGCGGTGCCCAACCGGCCGACGCTGGCCAAGACTGCTCCGGACCCGACGCTCGTGCAGTCTCCGGCTGCCACTGGCGCCAGCCCCGGCAGTGCCGGAGCGGGCGGCAAGGAGGTCACCGTTGACGTTGCGGGGAAGGTCCGCCGACCGGGGATCACCACGCTGCCGGCAGGGTCCCGGGTGGCCGACGCGCTGAGGAAGGCCGGCGGCCCACGCGGCCGCGTCGACCTGAGCGCGCTCAACCTGGCCCGGGTCCTGGTCGACGGCGAGCAGATCCTCGTCGGCCGTGCGGTCGCGGCCGGCGGAGTGGCAGGAGGGACGGCAGGCGGGACGGCAGCAGGCGCCAGCACTGCGGCGCCCGACCCGGCCGGCGCGCTGGTCAACATCAACACCGCGACCTCCGAGCAGCTCGACACCCTGCCCGGCGTCGGACCGGTGACCGCCCAGAAGATCCTGGACTGGCGCGGTGCCCACGGTGCGTTCTCGTCAGTTGACGAGCTGCTCGAGATCGACGGCATCGGCGACAAGACGCTGGCCGAGCTCGCCCCGCACGTCACGCTGTGACCGCACCGGCCACCGCGATCGACCTGCGGGCGCCGGTCCTCGGGCTGATCGCGTGGTCCGCGGCACTGGCTGCTCTGCTCGCACCCACGTGGCTCGTCATCGCTGCGCTTGTAGTCGCCTCTCTGTGGATCGTGCTCCGGCACCGACGCGGCCAGGAGGTGCTGACCCAAGTCGCCTGGCTCGTCGCTGCCTGCGGTGTCGCTGCCTCGGCCCTCCTCCGGGCAGACGCGGTGCACGGCACCGCTGTCGAGACGCTGGCCGGAGAGCGTGCGTCCGTGCAGGCCGAGATCGTGGTCACCTCGGACCCGGTGCTGCGGCCAGGCCGGTTCGAGAAGTACGTCGTCTTCCGGGCCCGCACGCAGACCGTGACCGGTCGGGGACTGCAGCATCGGGTGCGTGTGCCGGTGCTCGTGATCGCCGACGAGCGCTGGCATCGCCTTGGCCTGGGCTCCCGGCTGAAGCTGACCGGCCGGCTCCAGAAGTCCCGGACCAGCGACCTCGCCGGAGTCCTGAGTCCGCGGGGCCCGCCCACCGTCCTCGAGGAACCGGGTCCTTTCCTGCGCTCGGCCGATCGGCTGCGGGCGTCCATCCGCGGGGTGGTCGACCACCATCCACCCGGACCGCGGGCGCTGGTTCCCGCTCTGGTGGACGGCGACGACGCGGCCATGCCTGAGAAGCTGAGTGAGGACTTCCGCACCTCAGGGCTGACCCACCTGCTCGCGGTGTCCGGCACCAACCTGACCCTGGTGGTGGGTTCGATGCTCCTGCTGGCCCGCTGGGCCGGCGTGAGAGCTCGTGGGCTGGTTGTCGTCGGGGCGCTCGGGGTGGTCGGCTTCGTGCTCCTGGCCCGGACCGAGCCCAGCGTGGTCCGGGCAGCTGCCATGGGCACGGTCGGCCTGATCGGGATGGGCCATCACGGTCGCCGCCGGGGCACTCGGGCGCTCGGTGCTGCTGTTCTCCTGCTGCTGCTCTTCGACCCCTGGCTGGCGCAGACCATGGGCTTTGCACTCTCGGTCCTGGCCACGGCCGGGATTCTCTGGCTGGCGCCCGGGTGGCGAGACCGGCTGATGCGCTGGCTGCCGCGCTGGGTGGCTGAGGCGGTGTCCGTGCCGCTGGCCGCGCAGATCGCCTGCACCCCGCTCGTCGCCGCGATCTCGGGCCAGGTGAGCGTGGTCGCCGTCGGCGCCAACCTGCTCGCGGCTCCGGCCGTCGGCCCGGCGACGGTGCTCGGGTTGGCGGGCGGTGTGGTGGGACTCGTCGCGGAACCGCTGGGTCGGCTCGTGGCCACTCCCGCGGCATGGTGCGCCGGGTGGATCATCGGCGTCGCGGTGCGCGGAGCGGCCCTGCCGGTGGCAGCGTTCGGCTGGCCGGCCGGTCCCGTCGGCATCGCCGGCCTCACGGTGATCTGCGCAGCCCTGGCACTGTTCCTCGGCGCGCTGCTTGCCCGGCGGGTCACGACTCTTGCCCTCGGCGGAGTGATGGTGTGCGCGCTGCTGGTCCCGCTGCCGACGCCGGGGTGGCCGGCGGAGGGGTGGGTGATGGTCGCCTGCGACGTCGGTCAGGGGGACGGCCTGGTGCTCAACGCCGGCCGCGGCACCGCCGTGGTCGTCGACGCCGGTCCGGATCCGACGCTGATCGACCGGTGCCTGCGGCGGCTGGGGGTCGAGCGGGTGCCGCTCGTCGTGCTGACCCACTTCCACGCCGACCACGTCGACGGGCTCGAGGGCGTGCTCGAGGGTCGCCAGGTGGGTGCGGTGGAGGTGACCGAGCTGGCCGACCCGATGTCCGGGGTCCGGTTGGTGCAAGGGGTGGCCGGCCAGGCAGGGGTGCCGGTGCAGCGAGCGTCGTACGGCGAAGCAGGGCGGTTGGGTCCGCTGAGCTGGCAGGTGATCGCTCCGTCGCGTGCACCATCGCTCGATTCGGAGTCACCGGCGAACGACGCCAGCCTGGTGCTCCTGGTCGAGGTGCACGGGATCCGGATCCTGCTCATGGGCGACCAGGAGGACTCGTCGCAGTCGCAGTTGCTGCGGGAGACCGGGGGAGTGCGCGCCGACGTACTGAAGGTGGCCCATCACGGCAGCGCGAGCCAGGACCCCGACCTCGTGCGTGGCGTCGGTGCCCGGCTCGCGCTCATATCGGTCGGTTCAGACAACGACTACGGGCATCCCGCGCCGTCGCTGATGGCGATGCTCCGCGACATGCGCACGCGCGTCGTACGCACTGACCAAGGCGGAGACGTCGCGGTCACCGTGCGGGACGGTGCTCTCGGCGTGAGTGCGCGGGGCGGATCAGGTCATTGAGCGAGCGTGTCGGTGTTCAGGAGGTAGCCGCCCTCTCCGTCGGAGATCAGCCCCTCCTGCTTTCGCTCCCTGCTGGTCGACTTGTCGGTGCGGGTGTAGACCAAGCTCACGTCCACGGTGTTGCCGTTGACCTCTGCGGACTGGACCTCCACCGACTCGATGTCTCGCCAGAAGCCGTTGTAGGAGGCTCGCCCCTGTTCCTTGAGACTGGGACCGAGCATCGCCCAGGCCTCGTCGGTGCCGCCTGGCGCCTTCTCGTAGTAGGACCGGACGAACTCCTCCTTCTCCTCGGCAGGAGAGGCGGACCCGGAGCCGGACCCGGAGCCGGAGCCCGAGTTGGAGTCGGAGGACGTGTCCTCCCCCTTCGAGGAGTCCGACGACGACGTGGACCCAGCGTTGTCCTCGGGGTTGTCTCCATCGCCGAGCGGCGAGAGGAACCACGCAACGCTGCCGACGAGGAGCAGCAGAGCGAGCGTGGCCAGCACGGCTCGGGCGGGACCCCGCCGCCGCGGTCGATCGCTCGCACCTCGCCGAGCTTTGGCAGGCGCGGGGCTCGGGCGGGGCTCAGGAGGCGGAGCGCTCGGACGCGGCTCGGCAGGGGTGGCCGCCGTGCTGGGCTCGGCAGGCTTGGCGGCCGTGCTGGGCTCCTCGGGCGCGACCTCGCGCGCCTGAGCGGGAGCCCCACCCGACAACGTGTTGACCAGGGTGCCTTCAGGCTTGTGCTCCTCGGCGAGGCGGCGCAGCACGTGTGCAGCGTCGCCCATCGACCATCGCGAGTCCGGGTCGCGGTCCATCATCCGCTGCAGGGCCGGCTCGAGGAACGCTGCTCGCTGTGGCTGCGGAGGCTGGCCCTGGGTGATGTCGTGCAGCACGGCCACGGGGTTGCTCCGCTGCTCGTACGGCGAGTGCCCCTCGACCGCGGCGTACAACGTCGCGCCGAGTGCCCAGACGTCGGCACCCGCGCCGGGGTGGTCGCCCCGGGCCAGCTCAGGGGAGAAGTAGCTCGGCGTGCCGGTGAGGAAGCCGGACTGGGTCAGGGCTGGGTCACCGTGAGTGCGCGCGATCCCGAAGTCGCTGATCTTCGCCACCCCGTCCTCGCGGATCAGCACGTTGCCGGGCTTCACGTCGCGGTGCATCGTGCCGGCGGCATGTGCGGCCTCGAGCCCGGCAGCCACCTGCGCGCCGATGTCGGCGACGGTGCCTGGATCCAGGGGACCGTCCTGCTTGATGATCTCGGAGAGCGACCGTCCCGGCACGTGCTCCATCACCAGCCAGATGTGGCCAGACTCCTCGACGACGTCGAAGACGGTGACCACGTTGCGGTGGCTCAGGGCAGCCGTGGAGCGGGCCTCGCGAAGCGCCCTTGCGGAGTCGGTCACCGACTCGCCGGGCAGCAGGCCGACCTGCTTGACGGCGACGTTCCGGTGCAGGGTCTCGTCACGGCAGAGCCACACGGTCCCCATGCCGCCCTTGCCGATCGCCGAGTCCACTCGGTATCGGCCGCCGATCAACTCCGGCTGCATCGGTTCCTCTCTCTTGTCGCGCGCGAACGTCTCCGAGGAAACGTACCCAGCCCCGAGAGTCGTACTCCCGGGTAGGCCTACGGCAGGCTGGGGTTGTGACGAGGTTCTCCTTCTCCCAGGTCGATGTGTTCGCCCCCGGGCCGCTCACCGGCAACCCCGTGGCGGTGGTGCACGGCGCCACCGATCTCGACGACGACCAGATGGCGGCGTTCGCCCGCTGGACCAACCTCTCCGAGACGACGTTCCTGCTACCGCCGACAGACCCCTCGGCGGACTACCGGCTGCGGATCTTCACCCCGGGCGGCGAGCTGCCGTTCGCTGGTCATCCCACGCTGGGGAGCGCTCACGCCTGGCTGGAGGCCGGCGGGCTGCCGGCCACGGACGGACGCATCGTCCAGGAGTGCGGCGTCGGCCTGATCGAGCTGCGACGCATTGGTGAGGACCTGGCGTTCCAGGCCCCTGGCTTCCTGCGTGCCGGGGAGGTCGACGAGCAGACCCTGGCGCAGGCGATCGGTGCTCTCGGCGTTGCTCGCGACCGCGTGCTGCGCTCCAACTGGATCGACAACGGGCCGGGCTGGCTCGGGCTCCAGCTGGTCAGCGCCGACGACGTGCTGGGCCTGCGACCAGACTTCGTGGCGATGGACGGTCTCGAGATCGGCGTCATCGGCGCCCACGACGAGGACCAACGTGCCGAGCTCGGCGCCGACTACGAGGTGCGTGCGCTCTGCCCGGGACTCTCGATCCCCGAGGACCCGGTGACGGGCAGCCTCAACGCCGGGTTCGCGATGTGGCTGAGCAGGGCGGGACATCTTCCCGGCAGCTATGTAGCGCGCCAGGGGACGGTGCTGGGGCGCAACGGACGGGTGCGGATCGAGACCGACGAAGCCGGGGAGATCTGGGTCGGTGGGAGGAGCCGCACGCTGGTGGAGGGCACCCTGACCCTCTGAGGACTCCTGAGCCTGAACCTCGCAGACCGGGTTGTCCGCGGGGCGTGAGAAGGTGCGCGCATGGCCAATCCGAAGCCGCAGGACGTGCTCGGCCGGATCACCCTGGTGACCGGGCCGGAGGAGTTCCTGGGGGAGCGGGCCATCTCGGCAGTGCGATCCGCAGTGCGCAGCCACGACGAGGAGGCCGAGTTCTCCGAGACGATGGCCGCGTCCCTCACGATGGCCACCCTCGGCGACATGGCGGCACCCTCGTTGTTCTCCACCACGCGCTGCGTCGTCGTACGCCGGCTCGAGGACCTGCCCGAGGACTCGGCGCCCGGACTGCTCGACTACGCCGCTGACCCGGCCGAGGACGTCGCCCTGGTGCTCGCCCACAGTGGGGGCCAGAAGGGAAGTGGCCTCGTGACCAAGCTGCGCAAGCTGGCGGGTGTCACCGAGGTGAAGTCCGCACCCCTCACGATGCGGGAGTTTCCCGGCTTCGTGGTCAACGAGCTGCGCGGACGCAATGTGCGCATCGAGCCCGACGCCGCCGACTTCCTGATCCAGGCGGTCGGACAGGACCTGCGGGCCCTCTCAGCCGCTGCCAGCCAGCTGGCGAACGACTTCGAGGGCCAGCCGCTGACGGTCGACATGGTGAAGAAGTACTTCGGCGGCAGGGCCGAGGCGAAGTCGTTCGCGGTGGCCGACCACACCATCTACGGACAGACGGCCCGGGCGCTCGAGGAGCTGCGCTGGGCGCTGGACCGCGGCACCGCCCCCGTCCTGGTCACGAGCGCCATGGCGACCGGGTTGCGCAGCCTGGCCAGGTTCATGTCCGCGCCGCGGGGGATGCGCAACAACGACCTGATGCGGGAGGTGGGTGTGCCCGGCTGGAAGCTCGACACGCTGCGCCGGCAGTCCCACGGCTGGGACGACGACGGGGTCGGGCAGGCGATCCGCACCGTGGCGCGAGCCGACGCCGACATCAAGGGCCAGGCGAGTGACCCTGCCTACGCGCTGGAGAAGATGGTGCTCGACGTCGTACGAGCCCGACCGCGGCGCTAGACGGTCAGGGCAGCAAGAAGGCGCCGGCCCCGAGGGGCACGACGCCTGTTGCGGTGTGGCCGGCTGGCCTCAGAGCGAGGCGACCTGCTTGTGGATCGCCGACTTGCGGTTGGCGGCCTGGTTCTTGTGGATGACGCCCTTGGAGGCGGCCTTGTCGAGCGCCCTCGCTGCGTCCACGGCGGCGTCCTTCGCCTCGTCAGCGTTGCCTGCTGCGGCGGTCTCGCGGAACTTGCGGATGGACGTCTTGAGCGCAGACTTCACAGCCTTGTTGCGCTCGTGGGCAGCTTCGGTCTGCTTGTTGCGCTTGATCTGGGACTTGATGTTCGCCACTAAGGCTCGCCTCTTCGTGTGGAAATAAGTGTTCGGGGTGTCCGGACTGCGTCCAGACACGAAGGGAAACGATATCAGCGGGCGGCAGTGGCGCCCAAATCGGTGCTCCCGGCGGTCCTGTGGGTACAAGCCCTCCATGACGACCGTCGCAGAGCTGCTGATCGAGTCCCTGGCCGACTACGGGATCAAGACCGTGTGGGGTGTGGTCGGCGATGCGCTGAATCCGGTGACCGACGCGATCCGCCGGGAGGACCGGATCGAGTGGATCGGGGTCAGGCACGAGGAGGCCGGCGCCTTCGCCGCGAGCGCCCAGGCCCAGCTCAGCGAGGGGCTCGCGGTGTGCATGGGGACCGTCGGACCCGGAGCCGTCCACCTGCTCAACGGTCTGTACGACGCCAAGAAGTCGCACGCTCCCGTCCTGGCCATCTGTGGCCAGGTGCCGCGTGAGGAGATGGGCAGCGAGTTCTTCCAGGAGGTCGACAACGACGCACTGTTCGCGGACGTGGCCGTGTTCAACGAGACGGTCACCACCATCGACCAGCTGCCGGAGCTCATCGAACAAGCCGGCAACGCTGCGATCCAGGCCTCCGGAGTGGCCGTGCTCACCCTCCCCGGGGACGTGGGCGGGCTGGACCTGCCCAAGGGCACGGATGTGCCCAGGTTCATCGACACCCGCCCCCGGAGCATGCCCGCACCCGACGTGGTGCAGCAGGCGGCCTCCCTGCTCAACCATGCGAAGAAGGTGACCCTGCTGGTCGGGCAGGGCGCGCGTGCGGGCCGCGAGGAGGTGCTGCAGCTCGCGGAGCGACTCTCCGCGCCGATGGTCCTGACGCTCAAGGCGAAAGAGGGGCTCGAGCGGGACAACGAGTACGAGATCGGTCAGTCGGGCCTGCTCGGCAACCACGCGACCGTGAAGGCGTTCGAGGGCTGCGACGTGCTTTTCATGATCGGCACCGACTTCCCCTACCGCGACTTCCTGCCAGGCGAGAAGACGGTTATCCAGCTCGACGTCCGGGGCTCGCACATCGGCCGGCGTACGACGGTCGACGTGGCCCTGGTGGGGGATGCGGCACTAGGGCTGCAGGCCCTGTTGCCGCTGCTGGAGAAGAAGGAGGACCGGGCGCACCTCGAGGAGGCGCGCACGGCGTACGACAAGTGGCGCAAGCGGCAGGCGGAGTTCACCGACCCGGCGTACGACGCCAGGCCGAAGGGCCTGCTGCGACGCAGGGTCGAGAACCCCGATGCCCGGATCCGTCCCGAGCTGCTCGCCGCGACGGTCAACCGGCACGCCGCGTCCGACGCGGTGTTCACCACCGACACGGGGATGGCCACCGTCTGGCTCTCGCGGTTCGTCCAGATGACCGGGCAGCGCCGACTGGTGGGCTCGTTCAACCTCGGTTCGATGGCCAACGCGATGCCGCAGGCCCTGGGGGCCAGCGCCCTGGACCGGCAGCGCCAGGTGGTCGCGTTCTGCGGCGACGGCGGGCTCTCCATGCTGATGGGCGACATGCTGACAGCGGTCACCTATCACCTCCCGGTCAAGCTCGTCGTCTTCGACAACGGCCAGCTCGGGATGGTGAAGCTCGAGATGGAGCAGGTCGGGCTGCAGGAGCACGGCACCGCCCTGGACAACCCCGACTTCGCCCGGGTCGCCGAGGCCATGGGGATGCGGGGCATCCGCGTCGAGCAGGCCGATGACGTGGATGCAGCGGTCCAGGAGGCCCTTGCGTACGACGGCCCCGTGCTGCTCGACGTCCTCACCAACCCTGACGAGGTCGCCGTCCCGCCGTCCCCGACCCTGGAGCAGGGCTGGGGCTTCGCGATCGCGAAGATGAAGGAGTCCGTCGAGAGCGCCGAGTGAGCGACACTGGCTGACCGAGCCGTCCGAGCCTGCGACCAGCCCGCGGAGGCGGGAAACGCACGGCCCATATGGGAGAATGAGGACGTCCCCCGCTCGTCAACGAGAGTCTTCTGTGCCCTCCGTGCCTCCGAACGCTGCCGCGCCCGTCCCCGGCAAGACCGACCCCGCGATCATCCGGAATTTCTGCATCATCGCGCACATCGACCACGGGAAGTCGACCCTCGCTGACCGGATGCTCCAGCTGACCGGAGTCGTAGACGAGCGCGCTGCGCGAGCGCAGTACCTCGACCGGATGGACATCGAGCGCGAGCGCGGGATCACCATCAAGAGCCAGGCCGTCCGGATGCCGTGGACGGTCAAGGACGACAACGACGCGGCGGCCGAGCCGGGCACCTACGTGCTGAACATGATCGACACCCCGGGTCACGTCGACTTCACCTACGAGGTGTCCCGGTCGCTGGAGGCGTGCGAGACCGCCGTACTGCTCGTGGACGCCGCCCAGGGCATCGAGGCGCAGACGCTGGCCAACCTCTACCTCGCACTGGCCGCAGACCTGCACGTGATCCCGGTGCTGAACAAGATCGACCTGCCGTCCGCACAGCCCGAGAAGTACGCCGCGGAGCTGGCCGGCATCATCGGCTGCGAGGTCTCCGACGTGCTCCAGGTGTCCGCGAAGACCGGCATGGGCGTGGAGCACCTGCTCAACGAGATCGTCGCCCAGACCTCCGCGCCGATCGGGGATGCGGACGCACCACCGCGCGCACTGATCTTCGACTCGGTCTACGACACCTATCGCGGCGTGGTGACCTACGTCCGCGTCATCGACGGCAAGCTCACCCACCGCGACCGGATAAAGATGATGTCCAACGGCGTCGTGCACGAGATGCTCGAGGTCGGCGTGATCAGCCCCGAGCCGGTGAAGGCCGGTGACCTCGGCGTCGGAGAGGTCGGCTACCTGATCACCGGCGTGAAGGACGTGCGGCAGTCACGGGTCGGCGACACCGTGACCAGTCAGCATCACGGGGCGAAGACGCCGCTGAGCGGCTACAAGCACCCCAACCCGATGGTCTACTCGGGGCTCTACCCGATCGACGGCGACGACTACCCGACGTTGCGCGATGCCCTCGAGCGGTTGCAGCTCAACGACGCGGCGCTCGCCTACGAACCGGAGACCTCCGGCGCACTGGGGTTCGGGTTCCGGTGCGGCTTCCTCGGCCTGCTGCACATGGAGATCGTGCGCGAGCGGCTCGAGCGCGAGTTCGACCTCGACCTGATCAGTACGGCGCCCAACGTGGTCTACCGCGTGCTGCTCGAGGACGGGACCGAGCACGAGGTGACCAACCCGAGCGAGTACCCCAACGCCGGCAAGATCGCCGAGGTCCGGGAGCCGGTCGTGAAGGCGACGATCCTGAGCCCCAGCGACTACATCGGCGTGATCATGGAGCTCTGCCAGTCCAAGCGGGGCCAGCTCGACGGCATGGACTACCTCTCGGCCGACCGCGTCGAGATGCGCTACACGCTGCCCATGGGCGAGATCGTCTTCGACTTCTTCGACCAGCTGAAGTCGAAGACCAAGGGCTACGCGTCCCTCGACTACGAACCCACCGGCGAGCAGGCCGCAGACCTGGTGAAGGTGGACATCCTGCTCCAGGGGGAGACCGTCGACGCGTTCAGCGCGATCGTGCACCGCGACGCGGCGTACGGCTATGGCGTCATGCTCGCCGGCAAGCTGCGCGAGCTGATCCCACGCCAGCAGTTCGAGGTGCCCATCCAGGCCGCGATCGGTGCCCGCGTGATCGCTCGCGAGACGATCCGCGCGATCCGCAAGGACGTGCTGGCCAAGTGCTACGGCGGAGACATCAGCCGCAAGCGCAAGCTGCTGGAGAAGCAGAAGGAGGGCAAGAAGCGGATGAAGATGGTCGGCCGCGTCGAGGTCCCCCAGGAAGCGTTCATCGCCGCGCTGTCCACGTCCGGGCCGGCCGAGAAGACCAAGAAGTAGCCGGGCTCAGAGGGCCGCGGCGAGGGTGAGCAGGTCGCTGTCCGTCCCGACCCCACCCATCAGCATCGCCCCGACCGGGAGCCCGTCGGTCGGGCAGGGCACGGAGAGCGCTGGTACGCCGGCCAGGTTGGCGACCACCGTCCAGCAGTCGGTGTAGGGGGCGGCGAGCGGGTCAGCCAGGTCCTCCGGGGTGATCGCGCCGTGGAGCAGGGGAGCGGCCGTCGGCATGGTGGGGGAGACGAGCACGTCGGCGTGTGTCAGGGCCTCGTCGACCTGGGCACGCAGTCGGTGCTGCAGGTTCGCGGCCTCGGCCAGGGTGTCCAGCCCGTGCTCGCGAAGCTCGATCGCGTACTCGTGGCGCCGCAACAGCTCCTCGCCGGCGCGCCCCGAGCTGACGTAGGGCTCCAGCCAGGCCAGCGCAGCGAACGACGTCAGGGTCATGTACGCCGAGAGCGCCCCAGGTGCGTCGGGCACCGAGACCCGCAGCACCTCGACCCCGTTCAGGCGAAGTCGGTCCAACCAGGCGTCGAAGGCCACCAGCACCTCCGGCCGGTTGCGGGCGCCGACCAGCTCCTCGACCACCGCGACGCGGGGGTGCCGCGGCGGATCAGCACCCTCGGGACCCGACGAGCCGGCCATCACGGCCAGCATCGCGGCGGCATCCGCGACCGTGCGCGCCAGCGGACCGACCCGGTCGAGGCCGGGCGCGAACGGGACCACCCCGTCGATCGGGACCAGACCGGGAGACGGAGCCATCCCGACGACCCCACACTGCGAGGCCGGCTCGCGGATCGAACCACCGGTGTCGGTCCCCACGGCCAGCGGGACCAGTCGTGCGGCCACCGCTGCCGCACATCCTCCGGAGCTGCCGCCCGGGCTGCGTCGTACGTCGACCGGGTTGCGCGTCGGGCCGTTCGCCGAGGTCTGCGTCGAGGCACCCATCGCCAGCTCGTCCATGTTGGCCCGGCCGAGCAGGATCGCGCCCGCCTCCCGCAGGCGTCGTACGACGGGGGCGTCGCCGCTCGCAGGAACGCCGTCGTGGGCCCGGGAGCCGCTCGCCGTCACCTGACCGCGCACGTCGATGTTGTCCTTGACCACGAAGGGCACGCCTGTGAGCGGGCCGGGACGGCCGCCACGTCGCAGGTCGTCGTCGAGGCGGACCGCTGCGGCAAGTGCATCGTCCGCATCCACGTGGACGAGCGCGTTCAGGTCCGGGTTCAGCTCTCGATGCCGCGCAGGTGGGCGGCAGTCACTTGCTCGGCGGAGAGCTCGCGCGAGACCACGAGACCGGTGAGCTCTTCGGCCGCGAGCCTGGTGATGTCCATGCCGGGTCCGCTGCTCAGGCTGTGGCGAAGCGGCCGAGGACCTGCTCGGCGCGAATGCCGCCGAGGACCGTCGCGAAGATGCGCTGGTAGGCGAGCTCCTCACGGCTGCGCGCCTGCGGGAGACCGGGGATCTGCACCTGCTCCCAGTCCTCGTCGGGCACCAGTCGCGCCGCCTGACGGGCCATCACGTCCGCCGTGCCGGAGCCGTCACCGAACTGCTCCTTGCGACGCCACAGGATCTCCTCGGGCAACCAGCCGGCGAAGGCCTCCCGGAGCAAGGCCTTCTCCTGCGCCTGTTCCTGGCCGTCCTCGCCGAGCAGCTTCCACTCCATCGGAATGCGCAGGGCGAGGGCGAGCATGTCGCGGGAGAGGAACGGCACCCGCGCCTCGAGCCCGTGCGCCATCGTCACGCGGTCGCACCGCTGCAGGTTCAGGTGGTGCAGCACGGCCACTCCCTCGGCCAGGGCGGCCTGCAACGCGTGCACATCGAGGTCGCGCAGGTGGTGGTAGCCGGCGAACAGCTCGTCGGCCCCCTCGCCGGTCAGCACGACCTTCAGGTGACGCGCAGCGAGCTCGGCGAGCAGGAAGTTCGGCACTGCACTGCGCACGAGCGAGGGCTCGTAGCTCTCCGTCGAGCGGACCACCTCGGGGAGGACCGCCACCACGTCGTCGTCGGTGTAGACCCGTTCGTGGTGGTCGAGTCCGAGATGCTCGGCCACCACCCGGGCCGCAGCAAGGTCGGAGCTGCCCTCGGTGCCGGCGGCGAAGGACTGGATCACCGTGCCTGGCTCTGCGAGCCGGGCGAGGATGGCCGCGATGATGCTCGAGTCGAGACCACCGGAGAGGAAGACCCCCACCGGCACATCGGCCATCATCCGTTCGCGGACACCCTGCACCAGGGTCTCCCTGATGGCATCGAGAGCGTGGCTGCGGTCCTCGATGGGCGCGAAGGGCGGGGCCTCGACACCGAGCGGGTCTGAGCTCAGGTCTACGAACGCCTGCAGTCCGGTGGCCGCGGTCCAGTGGTGGCCTGGCGGGAACTCCTCGACGTGCGGTCGCAGATCGACCGGGAATGCTCGCAGCTCGGAGGCGGCGACCACCCGGTCGTCGTACCTCGCCCAGTAGAGCGGCTTGGTCCCCAACGGGTCGCGCGCGAGTACGACGTCCCCGTGTCTGGTGGCGGCGCCGAAGGCGTACATGCCGCGCATGTCGTGGATCCCATCGGTGCCGAGCTGATCGATGACGTGGAGCACCACCTCGGAGTCCGAGTCTGTGACGAACGGACCGCCGAGCCTCGAGCGCAGTGCGTCGTGGTTGTAGATCTCGCCGTTGGCCACCACCCAGCGGTCACCGTCCGTGCTGCGCAACGGCTGCTCGCCGCCGTCGAGGTCGACGATCGCCAGCCGGGTGTGGCCGAGCCAGGTGGGGCCCACCTGACGGGTGCCGGAGCCGTCGGGCCCGCGGTGATGCAGGCGGGAGAGCATGTCCTCACCGATCACGCGGCAGGCCCGGAGCCGATCGAGGTCAGGACGCAGGTCGTGCACCACCGCGATGCCGCACATGGTGACCACCCCTTCGCCAGGACCGGGCCTCAACAGTAGGGCCAGCCGGGGTGGGATCATCCCCCGGTGAGCCTTCCGCGCCTTCCCGACGGGGTGACGGGGATGGCACGCCGCGGGCCGGACTGGGCCGACTGGGTGGACCGGCTGCCCGCGCTACTGGCCGGGTTGCTCGAGGAGTGGCAGCTGAGCAGCGACGGCTGGATGATGCACGGCTTCGTCGCCCTCGTGGTTCCGGTGCGCACAGCCGGCGGGCGTCCGGCCGCGCTGAAGGTGAGCTTCCCCGACGAGGAGAGCGAGCACGAGCATCTCGCGCTGCAGCGCTGGGGCGGTCGCGGCGCGGTCCGGCTGCTGCGTGCCGACCCTCGTCGCTCGGCGATGCTGCTGGAGCGACTCCACCAGGAGAGGCTCACGGAGATGTGGGACGTCGAGGCCTGCGAGATCGTGGCCGGTCTCTACGGGCTGCTGCACGTCCCGGCGCTCCCGCAGCTGCGCCTCCTCACGTCGTACGTCGAAAAGTGGGCCGGCGAGATGGAGGCCCTGCCCCGCAACGCGCCCCTGCCGAGACGGCTCGTCGAGCAGGCGATCTCGCTCTCCCGCGACTTCGTCGCCGACCCGGGCAGTGTCGGGACGATGATCCACGGCGACCTGCACTACGAGAACGTGATGGCCGCGGACCGGGCGCCCTGGCTGGCGATCGATCCCAAGCCGATGAGTGGGGACCCGCACTACGAGCTGGCGCCCATGCTGTGGAACCGGTTCGACGAGCTTGCCGGCGATGTGAGGGACGGTGTCCGGCGACGGTTCCACGCCCTGGTCGACCATGCCGGTCTCGACGAGCACCGCGCCCGCGACTGGGTCGTCGTACGCATGCTCAACAACGCGACCTGGCGCCTCCAGGACCCTCCCGAGGTGCAGCCGATGACCGCCACCGAGGACTACCTGACGATGTGCATCGCCGTGGCCAAGGCGGTCCAGGACTGAGCGGACCGCTACCCCGGTAGCTCCCCACGGCGCGTGCGGAGGAACGCCCGCTCCGCGTCGTTGCCGGCAAGGTCGATGGCATTGTCGTAGGCGCTACGCGCGTCATCGTGACGCGCCAGACGCCGGAGCAGGTCGGCACGGGTCGCGTGCCAGGCGTGATAGCTCTCCAGCTGCAGCGGCTCGACCAGCGCCAGCGCGACCTCCGGACCGTCGACCTCGGCAACCGCGACCGCCCGGTTCAGCGCCACCACCGGGCTGGGCATCAACGCGAGCAGCTGGTCGAAGAGCTGCAGCACCTGGTTCCAGTCGGTCATCGAGGCGTCGAGGGCATCGGTGTGCACGGCGTTGATCGCGGCCTGGACCTGGTAGGGCCCCGGCTGGTTCAGGGCGAGGCACTGCCTGACCAAGTCGTGTCCCTCGTCGATCATCGCTGCGTCCCACAGCGTGCGGTCCTGCTCGTCGAGAGTGACCAGCACTCCCTCACGCACGCGGGCCGCTCTGCGCGAGTCGACCAGCAGCATCAGCGCCAGCAGCCCGTCGACCTCCGGCTGGCGGCCGAGAGACGGGGTCGCGGCGAGCATCTCCCGCAGCTGGCGAGTCAGTCGGATCGCCTCGGCGGTCAGATCGGTGCGCAGCGCCTCGCCGGAGGAGCCGAGGTAGCCCTCGTTGAAGACCAGGTAGAGAACGGCGAGGACTGTTGCCATCCGCTCCGGAACGTCCTCCGCACGCGGAATGCGGTAGGGGATGTGCGCCGCCTTGATCTTCTGCTTGGACCGGGTGATCCGCTGGGCCATCGTCGTCTCGGGGACGAAGAAGGCGGCGGCGATCTCGGCCACGGTGAGGCCACCGAGCAGCCGGAGCGTGAGAGCCACCCGGTTCTCCGGGGCAAGGGCCGGGTGGCAGCAGGTGAACACCAGCCGCAGCCGGTCGTCCTCGACAGGGCCGGTGGGCTCGGCAGCAGAGTCGTCGTCCATGCGGGACACCTCCGCGTACTTCTCCTGGCGCCGCTTCTCGCGACGGATCCGGTCGAGCGCCTTGTTGCCGGCCACCGTGGTCAGCCACGCGCCCGGGTTGGGTGGGAGGCCCTCGACGGGCCAGCGCTCGGCGGCAATGACCAGCGCCTCGCTGGTGGCGTCCTCGGCCAGGTCGAGGTCGCCGAAACGACGGGCCAGACTGGCCACCACGCGGCCGTGCTCGGCGCGGAAGACGGTCGCGAGCTCTGCTCCCGGGTCGTCTCCCGCGCCGCCCGGCGACGAGGAGTGGCTCATTCGGACTGGAACGGGCGGACCTCCACGGCCCCCATGCACGCGGCCGACCCCTTCTTGGCGATCTCCAGAGCCGCGTCGAGGTCGGGTGCCTCCACGACCCAGAAGCCACCGAGCTGCTCCTTGGTCTCGGCGTAGGGACCGTCGGTCACCAGCGCCTCGGAGCCGGTGGCATCCACGACCGTCGATACGGAGGGCGGCTCCAGTCCGCCGGCGAACACCCAGCTGCCGCTGGCCTGGAGCTCCTTGTTGAACGCGTCCACCTTCCCGTAGACCTCCTGGAGATCGACGTCCTCGGTGAAGTCCGGGCCCTCTTCGGCGTGGATGACGGAAAGCATGTACTGCGTCATGTCGTGCTCCTCACGGATCTAAGTGGTCGAGGGCGGTATGTTGCATCGGCCCATCATGTCGACCACTCCACGAACGGGCATCGTCGGATACGACAGGTCAAGCCGAAAAACATGTGGAGCAGACCGGTAGCGGTCGTTTCAGCCATTTTGGGGAGAAATCGTTGCCATCGGGAACTGGTCGCCATACTTTCCCGACAGGCATTCCGGATTCGAGGCAGAACAGATGGTGACCAAGGCGCTTTCCCGACGCCTCGCCCTCGCAGCGAGCCTGTGGTTGAGCCTGTCCCTCGTGACCACGGTGGTGTTCGAGCCGCGGTCGCACGCGGCCGAGTCGCCGGAGCTGATCGCGTCGGACTCAGAGACCGTGCCGGTGCTCCACTCCGGCGACGCGATGGATGATCCCGCCGTCTGGGTGCACCCCACCGACAAGTCCCGTTCGCTCGTGCTGGGCAACGACAAGGGCGGCGGCCTCGAGACCTACGACCTCGACGGCAGCCTGGTGCAACGCCTCGCGTTCGGCACCCAGTTCTGGGGCAACGTCGACGTGCGCCAGGGCGTGCAAATCGGCGGACGCACCAGGGACCTCGTTGGAGTCATCCAGCGCGGAGCACGCTTCTACAACGTCAACCCGGAGACCCGGCAGCTCTCCTCGACGACCGAGGGGGGTGAGCCGATCGGGTCGAACGGTGAGGGCTTCTGCATGTACGAGAGCAGGACGGGGAAGGTCTACGCCTTCTCGATCACCATCGCGGGGATGGTGAACCAGTTCGAGCTGCTCGACGCAGACGAGGACGGCTTGCTCGAGAGCAGGACCGTCCGCAGCTTCGCGGTCGGGTCCGAGGCTGAGGGCTGTGTCGCCGACGACGAAACCGGGGCGCTCTACATCAGCGAGGAGAACCGCGCCCTGTGGCGCTACTCCGCCGAGCCCGATGACGCCGACGTTCGCGAGGCGGTCGACGTCCTGGCCTCGTCCGACGGCCACCTGATCAACGACGTCGAAGGTGTCACCATCGTCGACCAGGGCAACGGCACCGGCTACGTCATCGTCTCGGTGCAGAACGCGCCGAACCCCAATGCGTCGTACTTCAGTGTCTACAAGCGCGGCCCCGGGAACGACTTCGTGAAGACCTTCCGGGTCGCGAACGGCGCGTCCTCGGACGACTGTGACCGCACCGACGGTGTGACGGCGTCGACCGCTGACCTCGGCCCGGCGTTCCCGAACGGCGTCTTCATCTGTCAGGACAACAACAACGACCTCCCGGGCGGCGTCGGCCACCAGGACCTGAAGCTCGTCGGGCTGGAGAAGCTGAACCTCGACGGTGGCGGCGAGGAAGAACCGCCTCCGCCGCCGGCCGACCTGTCGCCGATCACGTACGTCGGACAGTCGGCCGTCAACGGGAACAACACCACGTTCTCCGCGCGGGTGCCGACCCCCGTCGTGGCGGGCGACGTGATGCTGCTCTTCGCTTCCACGGCAAGCACGACCGCCCTGAACGGGCCGGGCACCGGGTGGACGCAGGTCAGCCGGGCGGTCGACACCGGGCACGCGACCACGGTCTGGCGCCGTGTGGCCACCTCGGCCGATCCCGGCAGCACGGCACGACTGACCACGAGTGGAGGGGTCTACACCAAGGGCGCCGTGACCCTCGCGGCCTATCGCGGGGTGGATCCGCAGAACCCGCTCGTCTCGATCACGGGCGCCCCGGAATCAGGCAGCTCGACCTCGCACACGACGCCAGTGGTCGCGAACTCGACCACGGGTGCCTGGCGGGTGTCGTACTGGTCGGACAAGAACAGTGCGACGACGCGATGGTCCGCGCCCGCCGGCGAGAGCGTGCGGGCCACAACCGTCGGCTCGGGTGGGGGCAGGGTCGGGTCCCTGCTCACGGACCCCGGCGCCAGCCTCACGGCGACCACACCTCCCACGACAGGCGGCCTCACCGCGACGGCCAATGCGGGAGCGAGCTCTGCCACCAGCTGGACCATCCTGTTGCGCCCCGCAGATGACGTACAGGTCGTCAACCAGCCGCCGGTGGCACGGTTCACCTCGAGCTGTGCGCAGCTGGTCTGTTCCTTCGACGCCTCCACCTCCTCCGACCTCGAGGACAGCATCGAGTCCTACAAGTGGGACTTCGGGGACGGGGAGACCGGTGAAGGGGTCGATCCACAGCACACCTACGAGACCGCCGGCACCCGTCAGGTGGTCCTGACCGTCACCGACGACGACGGTGCGACCGACACCGCGAGCCACGACGTCGCCCCGAGCACGACGGATGAGGGAGCACCCATCGCGTTCGTCGGGCAGGCGACGAGCAATACCAACAACGTGGCCTTCTCGGTGCGCGCGCCCAGCGGCGTCGAGGCCGACGACACCCTGCTGCTCTTCGCCTCCCAGGGGAGCAGCGCCGCGCTCACCGGTCCCGGCACGGGTTGGACCCAGGTCAGCAGGGTGGTGGACAGCAGTCATGCGACGACCGTCTGGCGACGCCGAGCCACGTCCTCGGACGCCGGCAGCACGGTGCGCGTGAGCAGTGGTACGACGTACACCAAGGTCGGCCTCACCCTTGCGGCCTATCGCGGCGTCGATCCTTCGAGCCCGCTGATCTCGGCCACGGGTGCCGCAGAGCCGGCCACGACGGCCTCGCACAAGACCCCAGCGGTCTCGAACGCGACCACGGGTGCCTGGCGTGTGTCGTACTGGTCGGACAAGAACAGCGCGACCTCGGCGTGGACTGCGCCGACCGGTGAGTCCACCCGCGCGAAGACGTTCGGCAGTGGTGGCGGCCGGGTCGGCACCTTGCTCACCGACGCCGGAGAACCCCTGACCGCTGGGACACCGGCAACCACCGGCGGGCTGACCGCTGTCGCCAGCGCAAGCTCCGACAAGGCCACCACCTGGACGTTGTTGCTGCGCCCTGCCGGCTGACAGCTCCACCTCCGTCTGGCTGTCGGGTTGTGCTGAGAGGATCGAGCGATGGGGCAGGTGATCTCGACCAACGTCGGCACACCGCGCGAGGCAGCGTGGGCGGGGATCGGCCGCACCTCGATCGACAAGCAGCCGGTCAGCGGCCCCGTCCCGGTCGGCCGGTTGGGGCTGTACGGCGACCAGGTCTCCGACACGAAGTACCACGGTGGCGTCGACCAGGCGGTCTACGCGTTCGCGCGCGAGGACCTCGACTGGTGGGCCGCCGAGCTCGGCGGTGAGATCCGCGACGGCCAGTTCGCGGAGAACCTCACCACCCGAGGCATCGACGTCAACGAGGCCGAGGTGGGGGAGAGGTGGCGCATCGGCACCACCGTGCTGGAGGTGGCAATGGTGCGCATCCCCTGCAACGACTTCAAGAACTGGCAACGGCTCAACGGCTTCGACGACCGCGCGTGGGTCAGGCGGTTCGCCGAGCGAGGGCGCCCCGGGGCCTACCTGAGAGTGATCCAGGAGGGTGAGCTGCAGGCGGGCGACGACATCTTCGTCGTACACCAGCCCGGGCACGGCGTCACGATCTCCACGATGTTCCGGGCGCTGACCGTCGACCGCACACTGCTGCCCGAGCTCTTCAAGATCGACAACCTCGCCCGCGTCGCCAGGCGGCGTGCCGAGTCTTACATCGGCTGAGTAGGTTACCTTCGTCACCATACGCTCGGTCCGCCTCTCCGGACCCGCAACAACTCTCCCAGGAGCCACCATGTCGCCCGTCAACACCGACACCTCCTTCATCGAGAACCGCCCGCCCAACGTGGCCGTGCAGTTCCGTGCCCGGGTGGCCCAGACCCCCAAAGGGGAGGCGTTCCGCTACCCCGCCGGTGAAGGCGAGCCGTGGACGTCGAAGACGTGGAAGGAGACTGGCGACGAGGTCGAGAAGATCGCCGCAGGCCTGCTGGCCCTCGGCATCGGGTCCGAGCAGCGCGTCGGCATCGCCTCCAACACCCGGGTCGAGTGGATCTTCGCCGACCTGGCCGTGATGAGTGCGGGCGGCGCGACCACGACGGTCTACCCCTCGACCATGGCCGAGGACGTCGCCTACATCCTCGCCGACTCCGAGTGCCACGTGGTGTTCGCCGAGGACGACGACCAGGTCGCCAAGCTCAGGAAGCACAAGTCCGAGCTCCCGCACCTCGAGAAGGTCGTGGTCTTCGACGGTCCCGCCGACGGCGACTGGGTTATCACCCTCGACGACCTCGTCGCGCTCGGTGAGAAGCACCTCTCCGAGAACCCCGACGCAGTCACCAAGGCGATCGACGCCGTCGAGCCGGACCACCTGGCCACCCTGATCTACACCTCGGGCACGACCGGACGGCCCAAGGGCGTGCGCCTGCGCCACTCCTCCTGGACCTACGAAGGGGCCGCGATCCAGGCCCAGCAGATCCTCGACGAGAACGACCTTCAGTTCCTCTGGCTGCCGATGGCGCACTCGTTCGGCAAGGTGCTGCTCTCCACCCAGCTCGCGTGCGGCTTCGCGACCGCGGTCGACGGCCGCGTGGACAAGATCATCGAGAACCTGGCGATCGTGAAGCCGACGTTCATGGGCGCGGCACCCCGCATCTTCGAGAAGGCGCACGCGCGCATCGTCACGATGCAGGCGGCCGAGGGTGGCGCCAAGGAGAAGATCTTCCTGCAGGCATTCTCGGTCGGCCGCAAGGTCGACGCACTCAAGCGCGAGGGCAAGTCCGTCCCGCTGCCGCTGAAGGTCCAGCACGCGTTGTTCGACAAGCTGGTCTTCTCCAAGGTCCGCGACCGGTTCGGAGGTCGGGTCCGCTTCTTCATCTCCGGTGCAGCCGCACTCAACCGCGACATCGCGGAGTGGTTCCACGCCGCCGGCATCCTGATCCTCGAGGGCTATGGCCTGACCGAGTCCTCTGCGGGCTCGTTCGTGAATCACCCGGACAACTACAAGTTCGGCACGGTCGGCCCCGTCGTACCCGGCAGCCGGGTGCGCCTCGGCGAGGGCGACGAGATCCAGATCGCCGGCCCCGGCGTGATGGACGGCTACCACAACCTGCCCGACGCGACGGCGGAGACGCTCACCGAGGACGGCTGGCTGCGCACCGGCGACAAGGGGTCGCTCGACTCCGAAGGTTTCCTGACGATCACCGGGCGCATCAAGGAGCTGTTCAAGACCTCCGGCGGCAAGTACATCGCCCCGCCCGCGATCGAGGCCAAGTTCAAGGCCGTGTGCCCCTACGCCAGCCAGTTCATGGTCTTCGGCAGTCAGCGCAACTACTGCGTCGCGCTGGTGACGCTCGACCCCGACGCCATCGCCGGGTGGGCCGAGGAGAACGGCCTGGGCGGCAAGTCCTACGAGGAGATAGTCGGTGACTCCAAGACCCGCGAGATGGTCAGCGAGTACGTCGACAAGCTCAACGCCGAGCTCAACCGGTGGGAGACGATCAAGAAGTTCGAGCTTCTCGACCACGACCTCAGCGTGGAGTCCGGCGAGCTGACCCCGTCGATGAAGGTCAAGCGCAACGTCGTCGAGGACAACTACTCGTCGGTGATCGACCAGCTCTACGCCTGAGCGCCGTACGTCACCTGGCCGGTGTGAGACTGGGGTGGTGCCTGCTGCCCCGGCCGGAGCTCCCTTCGGCGTCTACGTGCACGTGCCGTTCTGCGCGGTCCGGTGCGGCTACTGCGACTTCAACACCTACACCGCGACCGAGCTCGGTGGCGGTGGGTCGCAGGCGGCGTACGCCGGTCACGCTGTCGCCGAGGTGGAGTACGCCGCCAAATTGCTCGGCCCGGACCGCCCCGAAGTGGCGACCGTCTTCTTCGGCGGCGGCACGCCGACCCTGCTGCCTGCCGGTGACCTGACCCGGGTCCTCTCGGCGATCGACGCGTCCTTCGGCCTGGCCGAGGGCGCCGAGGTGACCACGGAGGCCAACCCGGACAGCGTGACTCCCGAGGGCCTGGCCGCCCTTCGCGAGGGCGGGTTCAACCGCGTCTCCTTCGGGATGCAGTCAGCCGTGCCGCACGTCTTGCAGGTCCTGGAGCGCACCCATGACCCCGCCCGGGTCCCGCAGGCCGTCGCCTGGGCGCGCGCAGCCGGCTTCGAGCAGGTCAGTCTCGACCTGATCTACGGGACCCCCGGGGAGACGGTCGCGGACTGGCAGGCGTCGGTCGATGCCGCGTTGTCGTGCTAGCCCGACCATGTGTCGGCGTACTCACTGATCGTGGAGGACGGCACCCGGCTCGCCCGACAGGTGCGCACCGGCGTCATCCCCGCACCGGATGACGACGACCTGGCCGAGAAGTACGTGATCGCCGACGACGCGTTCGCCGCGGCCGGGCTGGCTTGGTACGAGGTCTCGAACTGGGCTCGCAACGAGGCCGCGCGCTGTCGGCACAACGAGCTCTACTGGACGAGCCGGGACTGGTGGGGAGTCGGCCCGGGTGCTCACTCGCACGTCGCGGGGGAGCGGTGGTGGAACGTGAAGCATCCGAGCGCCTATGCCGCCCGGATGGCGGCGGGAGAGTCGCCGGCGCAGGAGGGCGAGCTGCTCGACGAGAAGTCACGGCACCTGGAGCGGGTGCTGCTCGAGATCCGCCTGCGCGACGGACTCCCGCTCGACCTGGTGGACCGGACTCGCGTCGAGGACGTCGTACGCCGCGAGCTCGGCGTACTTCATCAGGACCGCCTGGTGCTCACCCGGAAGGGCCGGCTCCTCGCCGACGCAATCGTCCGCGACCTCGTCGACTGACCACTTGGCGCAACTAGGCACCGGGCTGGGTGACGAAGTCGATCAGCTGCTCGACGCGGCCGAGGAGGGCGGGGTCGAGGTCCTGGAAGCCGCGTACGCCGCCGAGGATGTGCTTCCACGCGCGGGCGATGTCGGCCTGGTCGCGATGCGGCCAGCCGAAGCTCTGGCACACGCCGTGCTTCCACTCGATGTTGCGCGGCACCTGCGGCCACGCCTTCTTGCCCAGGCGCTCTGGCTTGACCGCGGCCCAGATGTCGACGAACGGGTGGCCCACGATCAGCACGTGCTTGCCGACCGCGGACTTCGCGACCGACTGGGCGATCCGGCTCTCCTTGGAGCCCGGCACCAGGTGGTCCACGAGTACGCCGACCCGGCGCTCCGGCCCCGGCCCGAAGGCGCGCAGGTGCTCGCCGAGGTCGTCGACGCCCTCGAGGTACTCCACGACCACGCCCTCGATCCGCAGGTCGTCGCCCCACACCTTCTCCACGAGCTCGGCGTCGTGCCGCCCTTCGACGAAGATCCGGCTGGCCCGGGCGACGCGCGCCTTGACTCCCTGCACCGCCACCGACCCTGACGCCGTCCGCGTCGGGGCAGCCGGGCCCTTGCGAGTCGGGGCGACGAGGACCACCGGACGTCCCTCGAGCAGGAAGCCGGGACCGAGTGGGAAGGTGCGGCGCTTGTTGCGACGGTCCTCCAGCGTCAGCGTGCCGAGGTCTCGCTCGACCTTGACGATCTCACCGCACCAGTCGGTGGTGACCTCCTCGACCACCAGGCCGAGGTCGGCGTCGATCTCGACGGCCCTGCCACCGGCGGGCTTGCGCCAGTCCTCGGCGAGTACGTCGGAGCCGTAGCGGTCGAAGGGACGATCAGTGGGGGAGGGCACCAGCGCGACGCTACGGCCAGCCCGACACCCGGTCCCGGCGCATCGCCGCTGAGGGCTGTTCCAACAAAACTCGCTCTTGTGTTACGACCAGTCGCGATATATCGTCAACATATCGGAACAGTCGGAGACCCGCACAGGCGAGGACCCGCACCCGAGACCAAGAACAAGACAAGAGCAAGGAGGTCCCGACATGGGACAGGCATGGACACCAGATTTCGAACCGACCCGCCGCCAGCGCGGCGGGAGAGGACACGGCCGCCGCGGCGGTCACGGACACGGCGGCCCGTGGGGCGGCCCCTGGGGCGGCCCGATGGGCGGCCCGCCGCCGTGGGTCGCGCAGATGTTCGGCGCTGACTTCGCGAGCGGCCCGGCGGCGGCGGTCGCCGTCGTGCACGGGTACGACGCGGCGACGTGCGCTCGGCCATCCTCGACGTGCTGCACACCTCCGAGGAGCCGGTGAACGGCTACCAGGTGATCCAGCAGATCGCCGAGCGGACCGACGGGGTGTGGAAGCCGAGCCCCGGCTCGGTCTACCCGACGATCGCGCAGCTACAGGACGAAGGGCTCGTCGAGGACGCGCCGGCCGGCCGCAAGGCGCTCCGGCTCACGGCCGAGGGCTCGGCGTACGTCGAGGGCCACGCCGAGGAGATGGCCGCCGTGTGGGCGCCGTTCGCCGAGGATGACGACGACGTCGAGGCAGTCAACTTCAAGCAGGTGGTCGGACAGACCGTGGGCGCGATCGTCCAGGTCATGTCGACCGGCACCCCTGACCAGCGCGCAAAGGCGCAGGAGATCCTCGCCGACACCCGGCGCCGGATCTACGGGCTGCTGGCAGAGGGCCCCCAGGACACCGACGAGGAAACCCTCGAGGACGAGTGATGGACGAGCTGCGCATCAGTGACGCCGACCGCGCCCAAGCGCTCGACTTGCTCAGCGAGCAGTACGCGCAGGGCCGGCTCGACAAGGACGAGTTCGACGAGCGCAGCGATGCCATCTGGTCGGCGAAGACCCAGGGCGACCTGGCCCCCGTCTTCGCCGACCTGCCGTGGCGCTCGCCGGAGGTGCCGGTGCGCACGAGCGGGCGAGGACGGCAGTGGGGTCCCCGCTGGGCGCCTCCGCTGCTGCCGCTGATCGTGGTGCTTGTGCTGCTGACCGTGCTGACCAAGATCCCGTTCTGGCTGCTGCTGATCGGGCTCTGGTTCGTGTTCGGGTGGCGCCACCGCGTGCGCCACCAGATGCACCACCGACGCTCTCAGCTCAGATGAGCGGAAGGCGCTTCGCGTCGCGCGGCAGCTGCTCGTAGCCACGGCGTACGGCGTCACCGAGGTGTCTCGCTCGGGTAGGGCCACTGCGCCGACTCGAGCGCCTGGCTCAGCGGCACTCCGCGGCCGGCCAGGTCGTGGATCGTGCGAGCGACGACGTCGAGCGAGGCGCGCTGCTCCTGCACGAAGTCGCGGTCGACCGGCACCCCGTGGCCCGGCACCACCACGGTCGCCTGGCCGATCGAGCTCGAGGGCGAGGTCGAGCGAGCGGGGCCAGTCCAGCGGGAAGCAGTCGCCGCCGTACGACGGCACGCCGGACTCCTCGACGAGGTCGCCGGCGAGTACGACGTCCGCGTCATCGATGCGTACGACGAGATCGCCGCCGGTGTGACCGCGCCCGGGGTGCACCAGCTCGACCGCGCGGTCGCCCAGATCGATCGTCGCGACCGAGGAGAAGGTGTTGTTGGCCGGCACGATCGGGCGTCTCCGCCATCTCCTCCGCGCGATGGTCGCCGCGGGCCACCGAGGAGGCTTTCACCTGCTCCCCGTGCGGGACGGTGTTGGCCGCAGCCACCTCGTGGGCGGTGATCGGGACCTCGCCGTACTCGTCGCGGAACGCCGCGTTGCCGAAGACGTGGTCGACGTGCTCGTGGGTGTTCACCAGCCCCACCACCGGACGCGTGGAGAGCCGGCGAAGGTCGGCGATCACCTCCTGCGCTGCCTTCGTCGAGGCGTGGGTGTCGACGACGAGCAGACCTGCTTCACCCTCGATCACGGTGACGTTGACGTCGTACCACTCGTAGCGCGCGACCCAGACGCGAGCGGCCACCTCTGTGAAGTCCGACACGGGCGCGAGCCTACGGGGCACTAGTAGCATTGGCACTCGGAACGACTGAGTGCCAAAGTCGATCGGAACGACGACCCACGAGGAGGCGAGATGCAGGAGGAACGCAGGCTCGCTGTGCTGCGCGCGATCGTGGAGGACTACGTCGTCACGCGCGAGCCCGTGGGCAGCAAGGCGCTGGTCGACCGGCACGGCCTCGGGGTCTCACCCGCCACGGTCCGCAACGACATGGCCGCGTTGGAGGAGGAAGGGCTGATCGCCCAACCGCACACCAGTGCCGGCCGGATCCCGACCGACAAGGGCTACCGGTTCTTCGTGGACCGGCTGACCCAGATCAAGCCGATGAGCGCCGCGGAGCGCCGGGCGATCTCGACGTTCCTCGAAGGTGCGCACGACCTCGACGACATGGTCCAGCGATCGGTGCGGCTGCTCGCGCAGCTGACCCAGCAGGTCGCGATCGTCCAGTACCCCACGCTTGCCCGCTCCAGCGTGCGGCACGTCGAGCTGATCCAACTGACCAGCACCCGTCTGCTGATCGTGCTGATCCTCTCCACGGGCCGTGTCGAGCAGCGGGTCATCGAGCTGCCGCTCGAGCTCGGTGAGGACTCGCTGGCCGACCTGCGCACGCGGATCAACCGTGGCGCGATGGGTCAGCCGATCACCCTCGCGGCCGGTGCTCTCGCAGCACTGGCCGACCAGGTCGAGACGCAGGACCGGACCCAGGCCGCCGTGATCGCGGCAGCCCTGGTCGAGGCGATGTCCAACGAGCGCAACGACGAGCGCGTCGTGGTCGGCGGCACCGCCAACCTCGCCCGGTTCGGCGACAGCTTCGACCAGTCGATCAAGCCGATGCTGGAGGCGCTCGAGGAGCACGTCGTACTCCTCAAGCTGCTCGGCGAGGCGACCTCCTCGGACTCGATCACCGTGCGGATCGGCCACGAGGGCCCCTACGAGGAGCTCGCGACGACTTCGGTCGTCGCTACGGGGTACGGACCCGGTGAGGAAGCGGTCGGCACCCTTGGCATCGTGGGACCCACCCGCATGGACTACCCGGGATCGATGGCCGCTGTGCGCGCGGTCGCCAGCTACGTCTCCACCATCCTCGACAAAGCCTGACCAGCCCGAAGACCTGAACCCCCCAGTACCCCAGCCGAAAGACGAAACGTGAGCCAGGACCCCTACGAGATCCTCGGTGTGTCCCGGGACGCCGAAGCGACCGAGATCAAGAAGGCCTACCGCCGTCTCGCCCGAGAGCTGCACCCCGACGTGAACCCCGACCCCGCGACCCAGGACCGGTTCAAGGAGGTCTCCGCCGCCTACGACGTCCTCTCCGACCCGGAGAAGCGCCGGATGTACGACTTGGGCGGGGATCCCTTCAGCCGCGGTGGAGCGGGCCAGGGCGCCGGGTTCTCGTTCACCGACATCATGGACGCCTTCTTCGGCGGGCAGGGCCCCGGCGCCGGACAGGGCCGCGGTCCGCGTCCGCGCTCCCGGCGTGGCCAGGACGCGCTCGTCCGGCTCGAGATCGAGCTTGCCGAGGCGGCGTTCGGGGTCACCCGTGAGCTGAAGGTCGACACTGCCGTCCTGTGCAACACCTGCCGGGGGAGTGGTGCGGCCGCCGGGTCGAGCCCGGTCACCTGCGAGACCTGCCACGGTCGCGGCGAGGTGCAGCAGGTGCAGCGTTCGTTCCTCGGCGAGATCCGCACGCTCCGCCCGTGTGCCGCCTGCCGTGGGTTCGGCGAGATCATCCCCGAGCCCTGTCGCGAGTGCTCCGGCGACGGACGCGTCCGCTCGCGCCGGTCGATCACCGTGAAGATCCCGGCCGGTGTGGACACCGGCACCCGCGTCCAGCTCGCCAGTGAGGGCGAGGTCGGCCCGGGCGGTGGACCCGCCGGGGACCTCTACGTGGAGATCCACGTCGCGACGCACCCGGTCTTCACCCGCGACGGCACCGACCTGCGCTGCCACGTCACGGTGCCGATGACCGCGGCCGCACTCGGTACGACGATCCAGCTGCCCCTGCTCGAGGCCGACGTCGCCGAGCCCGACTCGGACGTAGAGCTCTGGGTCGACCTGGAGATCCGCCCCGGGACCCAGTCGGGCACCGAGACGACGCTCCGCGGGCGGGGGGTGCCGCACCTGCGATCGCAGGTCCGCGGCGACCTGGTCGTGACCGTGGAGGTGGAGACGCCGGGCCGGCTCGACGATCGGCAGCAGGAGCTGCTCCGCGAGCTGGCCGAGCTGCGCCACGAGGAGTCGCCCGACGGCCGGATCAACTCTCCACAGAGGTCCGTGTTCGGGCGGCTCAAGGACGCCTTCAACCCACGATGACGCTCCCTGTGTTCCTCGGCCCGGTGACCGGCGTCGAGGTGGGCGACTCCGTCACCGTCACGGGTGACGAGGCTCGGCATGCCGTCGTGGTCCGCCGGACCAGGGTCGGCGAGGAGGTCGTGCTGGTGGACGGCGCCGGCACGTCAGCGACCTGCTCTGTCACCGAGACCTCGAAGTCGTCGATGTCTGCCGTCGTCTCTGACGTGGCTGTTGTCCCCGCGCCGACCCCGTTCGTCACCGTCGCGCAGGCGATCCCCAAGGGGGAGCGCGCCGAGCTCGCCGTCGAGGTGCTCACCGAGGTCGGCGTCGACCGGATCGTGCCCTGGGCAGCCACGCGGTGCGTCGGCACGTGGCGCGGCGACCGGGCCGCGAAGTCGCTGGCGAAGTGGCGGGCCACGGCACGGGAGTCCGGAAAGCAGTCGCGACGCGCGTGGCTCCCCGAGGTGACCGAGATGGCCACGACCGGCGAGGTTGCCGCGCTGGCGAAGGACGCCGACCTGGCCGTCGTACTGCATGAGGAAGCGGCTGTCCCGATCTCCTCGCTGGACCTCGACGGGGTCCGCTGGGTGCTGGTCGTCGTGGGCCCGGAGGGCGGGATCACCGACGAGGAGCTGGCCCAGCTCGGCGACGCCCACGTCGTACGGATGGGCGAGTCAGTGCTGCGTACGTCGACCGCGGGCGTCGCAGCGGTGGCTGCTCTCCTGTCGCGGACACCTCGCTGGGGCTCCGGTTCCACCGCCTACGATGCCCCGAGCGGCGTTCCAGGGAGGGAAACCAGGTGATCGCAGGCAGGTACACCCTCGAGCGCGAAGTTGGGCGCGGCGGCATGGGCGTCGTCTGGCTCGCTCGCGACGAGGTCCTCGGCCGGCTGGTCGCGATGAAGCGCGTGGGCATGTTCCCGGGCGGCAGCGATCCCGACATCGAGCGCGCCGCGCGTGAGGCGCGCCTCGCCGCGACGCTGAACCACCCGCACGTCGTCGCGGTCTACGACCTGGTCACCGACGGGGCCGAGCAGTGGCTGGTGATGGAGTACGTCGACTGCGTCACCCTCGGTGGCCTGGTCAAGCGCGACGGCCCGCTGGGTCTCGACCGCGCCGCTCGCCTGGTCGGTCAGGCCGCGCAGGCGCTGGCCGCCGCTCACGCGGCCGGGATCGTGCACCGTGACGTGAAGCCGGCGAACATCCTGGTGACCGCCGCTGACCAGGTGAAGCTCACCGACTTCGGCATCGCCCGTGCGATGGCCGACGCGTCGCTCACCCAGACGGGGTTGGTCACCGGTTCGCCGTCCTACCTCGCGCCAGAGGTGGCCTCCGGCAGCAAGGCGACCAACGCCAGCGACACGTGGTCGCTCGGCGCGACGCTGTTCCACGCGCTGGCCGGCCGGCCGCCGTACGAGGTGACCGAGAACCCGCTCGGCACGCTCTACAAGATCATCAACGAGGACCCGCCGCGCCTGCCCGAAGCCGGCTGGCTCGCCCCGGTGCTCGAGTCGACGATGGCCACGAACCCGGACGACCGCTGGTCGATGGAGCGGGTCCGCGACGTGCTCGCCGCGGGGCCGACCTCGACTCCGCAGACGACGCAGCAGATGGCCGCACCCGGTTTGGCCGGTGCGGTGGTCGACGACCGCACGCGGGCCATGCAGCCAGAGCCGGAACCTGATCCGGTCCCCACGGATCCCACGCTGCAGGCGGACCCCCCTGCCCAGCCGCCACCTGCCGCTCCCGTCCGCCAGCGTCGGCGGCGGGTCCCACCCGGCCTCCTCGCGGTCGTGGCTGCCGTGGTGGCCCTGGCCCTCATCGTGCTGATCGGGTGGGCATTGCTCAGCGGTGATTCCGAGCAGCCTGCGGCTGACAAGCGGGGCTCAAAGTCGGAGACACCCTCGGAGTCACCGAGCCCGACGAAGAAGAAGACGAAGGAGGTCCGCCCCACCGCCAAGGGGATGACCACGTTCGTCGAGGACTACCTCGCGACCACGACCACGAACCCCCGGGAGAGCTGGAGGATGCTGACCCCGGCGTTCCAGTCCCAGAGCGGGGGCTTCGGCTCCTACCGGGGTTTCTGGGGCACCATCGAGTCCGCGAGCCCGTCTGCCGTGAAGGCGGATCCCAAGGCGATGACCGTGAGCTACGCCGTGACCTACGACATGAAGGACGGCAGCACCCAGAACGACAACGTCACGCTCAGGCTGGTGCAGCAGAAGGACGGCGACTACCTCATCGCCGGCGAGCAGTGAGTACCTCTACTCGACCTTGATGCGCTTGGTGTCCTCGCTGGTGCCGATGCCTTCTCCGTCGGACTCGTCGGTGTCGTGCACGACGAGGGTGTAGTCACCCGGGGTGGCGGTCACCGTGAAGGAGTACGGCGACAGCGTGCAGCACTCCCGGGCCGTGGTGAAGCCGTTCCGCACGACCTCCTCGCCGCGCTTCAGCTCCCAGACCACGTTGGCCTCGAAGGTCGCGGCCTGGCCGGTGACCTCGAAGCGGGTGGGCACCGTCGCGCCCTCGCCGGGCGTGGCGATCGAGACCGTCGCGAGGATCGAGTCTGGCGCTGGCCCGCTGCAACGGTGCCGAGGTGTCGACGTTGTACACATGGTCGGCTGGCTTGCCGTCGATCGTGAAGCGGACCGGTTGTTCGCTCGAGGTGGCCGCCTGGGCCGTCCAGACCAGCGCTTGGACGCCAGCCGTGCCGCGCTCATCCGGCATGTCCACGGTCGCACCGAGGTCGTCCGACAGATCGATCGTGATCGTCTTTCCGTCGGTGGATGCGCGGGCAGTCGAGGTCTCGTTGCGGAAGGCGGGGCTGTAGTCGGGGTCGATCGGATCGCCCCTGAGTGCCTCCTGGACCGCCGCCTGCAGCTCGCTCTCGGTCGTGTCGGTCACCACGTGCGACTCGGCGAACAGGCGCGGCCCGCCCGCCGTGCTGCCCACGTAGTAGACGGGGACCTGGATGGTCCGCCCCGGCACGGGCGTCGCCTCGGTGGTGGGCTGCGGCTCCTCTGCTCCTGGCTCCCGGGCCCTGCGACGAGGGTGTCGCCAGGTTCTCGCTGCGCCACCCAAGCCGCACCGACGATCACCGCGACGGTCGCGACGGCGGCAGCCAGCGTGATGGGCACCCAGCGGCTCGCGGACGGGCGTCCGGCGCGGGCACGGATCTCGCGCGTCCCACCCTCGGGATGCACGTCCGAAACGGCGTCGTCGAACAGCCCGCGCAGGTCGGAGTCGTCGGTCGGTGGCGTGCTCATGCGTTCTCCTCGAGGAGTTGCGAGAGGTTTCTGCGCAGGGCGGCGGCCCCACGCGAGGCGTGGCTCTTGACGGCTCCGGGACTGATCCGCAGCGTCTCGGCGATCTCTCGCTCGGAGAGGTCGAGGTAGTGCCGCAGCACGAGCACCTCGCGCTGCCGGCGGGGGAGCCGGGCCAGGGCATCGATCACGAGCCGTCGGCGTACGCCGTGAAGCAGCTCGTCGTCGGCGCCGGGGCCCGCGGTCGGCGCATCGGTCGGGTGCTGCGACACCACCTTGAGGTGACGGAGCACCGACCGGGAGCGGTTGACGACCGTCTGTCTCAGGTACGCCGGGGCGTTCGCCACGACGTCGTCGCCGGACCGGCGCATCCGCCGGTAGATCGCCACGAAGGAGTCCTGCACGACCTCCTCGGCGCGGCCCACGTCACCGAGGAGCAGCACCGACAGCCGCACCAGCCGGACGTAGTGCTCGTCGTACAGCTGCCCCAGCTCGGCATCGGCCCTGCGATCGCCGGAGGCACTGTTGTCGGCGTCGATGTGCACCCCCGATGCCGGTGTGCTCGTCATGTGTTCGCGCAGGATGCTGGTCACGTTAGTTGGACGTGTAGGTGGTCCCGTGGGTTTACACGCCGTGTGCACCGATCAGGCATGCTTGGCCCATGAGTGCGAGCGACGACTCCGGGGATTGCCTGTTCTGCAAGATCGTCTCGGGCGACATCGATGCCGACGTGGTGCACGAGTCTTCGACAACACTCGCCTTCCGTGACCTCGACCCCCAGGCGCCGACCCATGTCCTGGTGATCCCGCGCAGCCACTACCCCAACGCCGCCGCCCTCGCCGAGGGTGAGCCGGAGACCGCGGTCGACCTGTTCACGGCCGCCCGCGCGATCGCCGAGAGCGAAGGACTGGAAGACGGTTACCGCCTGGTCTTCAACACCGGTGCTGCGGCGCACCAGAGCGTCTTTCACGCTCACCTGCACGTGCTCGGCGGCCGGACCATGACCTGGCCCCCCGGATGAGCCAGCCCAGAAATCGGCGGCGTCTTCGCGCGGCTGTCCTGGCCCCTCTCGCAGTGCTGGCACTCGTCCTGTCTGCCTGTGGCGCGCAGGAGGACTCCAAGGCTGGCGACCACGAGGGCTCCCACGCTGAGCACGAGGCCAAGCCCTCGCCCACGGAGACTGCCGACGCCGCGCACGACCACGCGGGTGCCGCGGCGCTGGGCAAGCGGACGCCGCTGCGCGCGGGTGAGCGCCGGGTGAATGTCCGGATGCCGAAGGCGTACACCCCGTCGGCGCCGACCGGGACCGGCACCGACGACTACCGCTGCTTCCTGCTCGACCCGAAGGTGCCGACCGACCAGTTCATCACCGGCTTCGACATCAAGCCGGGAAACCCCGAGGTGGTCCACCACGTCATTCTGTTCCGCGTCCCGGCCGACCTCGTCGCCCAGGCCGAGCAGAAGGATGCGGGTACGCCGGGGCAGGGCTGGACCTGCTTCGGCGCCAGCGGCCTCGGCCGCGGAGCCGGTGGCATCGACGACGCCCCCTGGGTGGGTGCGTGGGCGCCCGGTGGCAGCGAGCAGGTCTACGGCAAGGGCTTCGGTGAGGAGCTCGGCAAGGGCTCCCGCGTCGTGATGCAGGTGCACTACAACCTGTTGGCAGGGAAGCAGCCGGACCGCAGCGGGGCCCAGCTGCGCCTCGCCCCGGTCTCGGACGACATCAAGCCGCTCGAGACCCGGCTGCTGCCGGCACCCGTCGAGATGCCGTGCCGCCCTGAGTACAGCGGCGGCAAGCTCTGCAGCCGCCCGGCTGCCCTGAAGGACGTCAAGAAGCGATTCGGCCAGGAGCCCGGATCCATGGCCGACGTACTCCACTTCCTGTGCGGTGAGGTCAAGGCCGGCCCCGTCCAGTCATGCACCCAGACGGTCACCCGACCGGAGACGGTCCGCGGCGTCGCGGGACACATGCACCTGCTGGGCCGCTCCATCAAGCTCGAGGTAAACCCCGGCGAGTCCGACGCCCGCACCATCCTGGACATCCCGACGTGGGACTTCGACAACCAGGCCAGCCGCTCGATCAAGCCCGAGGCCCTCGAGCCTGGCGACAAGCTCAAGGTGACCTGCCGCCACGAACAGTCCCTCCGCGACCAGCTCCCCTCCTTCAAGGGCCAGCCGGACAAGTACGTCCTCTGGGGCGACGGCACCACCGACGAGATGTGCCTGGGCATCATGCTCGTCACCCGCCCCTAGCCCGAGGACCGCTGGGGTTGACCGCAACCACAGGTGGTCGAGCAGCGAGCGAAGCGAGCGATCAGACGAAACCAAATTCCGTACGGCGGCGGTCGGTCGCAACCACAGCCGCTCAACCACCGGGGTGACGGCTGCAGCTCGTCGTACGGCCTTGGTCTCGTCTGTCCGCTCGCTGCGCTCGCTGCTCGACCATCAGTGGTGACGACTTGGCGCAAAGCGGTCGGCGGCCGCAACCACAACGGCCGCCACCAGGCGCTCGGGCGTGGACCAAGCTGCGGGCCGAGCTGAGCCGCAACCCACCGGTGGTCGACCAGCGCGGGGTTGCGGTGCCGGCGTGTCGTGCCGCCTGTGGTGATCGGTGTGCGGGCCTCGGCCCGGTTATCGGTTCGCGTCCTCCCGTAGCATTGCGGGCAAGATGACAGAAACCAGGAACGCGGACGCACGCGACCAGACCCAGCACACCCTCGTGGTGCCCAACAGCATCAACATGGTGTCGCTCCTCGGGCCGGCCGACGAACACCTCGCCGTGATGGAGAAGGCCTTCGACGCCGATGTCCACGTCCGGGGCAACCAGATCACTCTTCGCGGGCAGGCCGCGGAAGTCGCCCTTGCCGAGCGGATGCTCGACGAGCTGGTGACGATCATCCGCACCGGCCAGGGAGTGACCAGCGAGACCGTCGACCGAGTGGTCTCGATGCTTCGCGCGGAGACCACCGAGTCGCCGGCCGACGTGTTGTCGCTGAACATCCTGTCCAACCGCGGGCGCACGATCCGGCCGAAGACGCTGAACCAGAAGCGCTACGTCGACGCGATCGACAAGCACACGGTCGTCTTCGGCATCGGGCCGGCAGGCACCGGCAAGACCTATCTCGCGATGGCCAAGGCCGTGCAGTCGCTGCAGGCGAAGAAGGTCAACCGGATCATCCTGACCCGGCCGGCGGTCGAGGCAGGTGAGCGGCTCGGCTTCCTGCCCGGCACCCTCAGCGAGAAGATCGACCCCTACCTGCGTCCGTTGTACGACGCACTCCACGACATGCTCGACCCAGACACGATCCCCAAGCTGCTCGCGGCCGGGACCATCGAGGTCGCCCCGCTCGCCTACATGCGCGGCCGCACCCTGAACGACGCGTTCATCATCCTCGACGAGGCGCAGAACACCTCCCCCGAGCAGATGAAGATGTTCCTCACCCGCCTGGGATTCGGCTCCAAGATCGTGGTCACCGGTGACGTCACCCAGGTCGACCTGCCGAGCGGGATCAAGAGCGGCCTGCGCGTCGTCGAGGAGATCCTGGACGGTGTCGAGGACCTCAGCTTCAACCGGCTCACGTCGCACGACGTCGTCCGGCACCGGCTGGTCGGCAAGATCGTGGCGGCGTACGAGGACTTCGACGCCCGCCGCGAGGCTGCTCCCGACCGTGGACGCCATCGATGACGATCGAGGTGCTGAACGAGTCGGGCGTCGACCTCGACGAGCTCCGTACGCAACGCCTGGCCCGGTTCGTCATGGACCGGATGCGGGTGCACCCGCTCGCTGAGCTGTGCGTGACGGCGGTGGACGAGGACACGATCGCCGAGCTCAACGCGAAGTGGATGGACAAGGAGGGGCCGACGGACGTGCTCGCCTTCCCGATGGACGAGCTGCGCCCCGGCATGGTCAACGACGAGCCCGAGGAGGGGGTCCTCGGTGACCTCGTCCTGTGTCCCACCCTGGCTGCGGGCCAGGCGAAGACGGCCGGGCACTCGCTGAGCGCCGAGCTCGACCTGCTCACCGTGCACGGCATCCTGCACCTCCTCGGCTACGACCACGCGGAACCCGACGAGCACAAGGAGATGTTCGGCCTGCAGTCGCGGCTGCTCGCCGAGTGGGTCGGCCACGAGGCCGACCGATCCCGCAGCGAACAGGCGTGAGCCAGAGATGAGCGCAGACAGTCCGGGCCTGCTCGCGTTGGTCGTGGTGCTGGTCGCAGTCGCTGCCGCGCTCACCACGATCGAGGCCGCGCTCGCCGGGTTCTCGCGGGCCCGAGCCGTCGAGCTGGCCCAGGAGCAGCGCCCCGGAGCCGTCCCCCTGCTGCGAGTGCTCGACGACACCGCCCATCATCTCAACGCCCTGCTCGTGCTGCGACTGCTGGCCGAGACCTCGGCGGTGGTGCTGGCCACAGCGATGATCCTGGACTCCCTCGGGCCGACGCAGTGGACCTCTGTCCTCGCCGCGATCGGGCTGACGTTCGTGATGCTGTTCGTGGTCGTGGGGGTCGGCCCGCGGACGATCGGGCGCCAGCGCAGCGAGGTGATCTCGCTGTCCACTGCAGGGATCGTGCTCGTGCTGGGTCGCATCATGGGCCCGGTGCCGAAGCTGCTCATCCTGATCGGCAACGCGATCACGCCGGGCAAGGGGTTCTCGGAGGGCCCGTTCTCCTCCGAGACCGAGCTGCGCGAGATGGTCGACCTCGCCGAGGCGTCCAGCCTGATCGAGTCCGGCGAGAGCAAGATGATCCACTCCGTCTTCGAGCTGGGCGACACCTCGGTGCGCGAGGTGATGGTCCCGCGCACCGACGTGGTCTACATCGAGCGCACCAAGACCCTGCGTCAGGCGATGTCGCTGTTCCTCCGCAGTGGCTTCTCGCGCATACCGGTGGTGGGGGAGGACCTCGACGACATCGTCGGATTCGCCTACCTCAAGGACATCAGCAAGCGCGTCTTCGACCGCCAGGCAGCGCAGACCACCGAGCAGGTCGAGTCGATGATGCGGCCGGTCTTCCACGTGCCCGACTCCAAGCCGGTCGACGACCTGCTGCGCGAGATGCAGGCCGAGCGGCGGCACATCGCCGTCGTCGTGGACGAGTACGGCGGCACCGCCGGCATCGCGACGATCGAGGACATCCTCGAGGAGATCGTCGGCGAGATCACCGACGAGTTCGACAGCGAGGAGGCCTCGGTCGAGGAGCTTCCCGATGGGTCCCGGCGGGTGCCCTCGCGCTTCCCGGTCGACGACCTGGTCGAGATCCTCGGGGTCGACATCGACGATGACGAGGTCGACTCGGTCGGCGGCCTGATGGCGAAGTACCTCGGCAAGGTGCCCATCCCCGGCTCGACGGTCGAGGTGGAGGGCCTGCTGTTCACCGCCGAGGAGGCCAAGGGCCGCCGGAACCGGGTCGGCACCGTGCTGATCGCGCCGGTCGCCCGGCCGGAGTCCTGGCCGCCACCGCCCGACGCCACGGGCGAGACCGAACGTTCTGGGCTGTCCCGCCGCGCCCACTCCTAGTGCCGTGAGTTGGAAGTCCTTGGCGGTCCCCGCGGCCCAGGCACGCACATCGCTGCGTTCTCGTCACTCGACGTGGCGCTGCCACGCCGTCGCTCCTCGGCCTTGCGCTGCACGCACCTGGACCACGGCTACCGTCCAAGGACTTCCAACTCACGGCACTAGCGCCGTCCGGCTCTGTCGGAGGCCACCCCTAGACTCCCGGGCGTGAGTTCGCTGGCACCTGAGGACAACAAGCTCGTCACCCTGGCCAAGGCCGCGCGTGCCCGCACCGGGGCGGCGGAGGGTGCCGCTCTGCGCGACCTGGACGGCCGGACGTACGCCGGCGCGACCGTCGACCTGCCTTCCCTGGCCGTCTCCGCGGTCGGTGTCGTGGTGTCGATGGCGGTCGCCAGCGGCGCTCGTGGAGCCGAGGCGGTGGTGGTGCTGACCGACGGGGAGGCGGCGCCTGGCGACCTCGACATCGTGCGCGACTTCGCCGGCAGCGGAGTCCCAGTGCACCGGGGGACACCAGCCGGTCTAGTGAAGGACAGCAGCGCGACGTGAGGCTCTGCCGGGTTTTGGGGTCGAGGCGTGGCAGGATCACTTCGGAGGGTCTGGTAGTAATGGTTGTGGCGGACAACCAGAGGCGGAGGTGACTCCGGCGTGACAGCGACGGAACAGCATCGCGAGGCAGTACGGCGCCTGCAGGCGTCGTACGACGCGATCCCGCACGGCTCCCCGGTCCGGTTGGCCAAGCGCACCTCGAACCTCTTCCGCCCGCGCGAGGCGATCGCCACTGCCGGGCTGGACGTCTCCGGGCTCGACGGCGTGGTGAGTGTCGACCCGGTCGCGCGGACCGCCGACGTGCAGGGCATGTGCACCTACGAGCACCTCGTCGACGCGACCCTGCCGCACGGACTGATCCCGCTGGTCGTCCCACAGCTGCGCACGATCACGCTCGGCGGCGCGGTCACCGGACTCGGCATCGAGTCCACCTCGTTCCGCAGCGGCCTGCCGCACGAGTCTGTGGTGGAGATGGACGTGTTCACCGGGGCGGGCGACGTGGTCACGGCCACCCCCGCCAACGAGCACGCCGACCTGTTCGCGACCTTCCCGAACTCCTACGGCTCCCTCGGCTACGCCACCCGGCTGCGGATCGAGCTCGAGCCGGTCCGCTCCCACGTCGCGCTCCGCCACGTGCGCTTCAACGACGCCGCTGCCCTGCAGGACGCGATCGCCGAGGTGACCGTGACCGGGGAGTGGGACGGCGTCGCCGTGGACGGCATGGACGGCACGGCCTTCGAGCCGGGGGAGTACTACCTGACCCTCGCGACGTGGACCGACGCCGAGGCCGGCGCGGTCGCCTCCGACTACGTCGGGCAGCAGGTCTACTGGCGCTCGGTCCAGGAGCGCGACACCGACCTGCTGACGACCTATGACTACCTCTGGCGCTGGGACACCGACTGGTTCTGGTGCTCGCGGGCCTTCGGCGCGCAGCACCCGGTCGTCCGCCGGTTCTGGCCACGGCGACTGCGTCGGTCGGACACCTACCACCGGCTCGTCGGGCTGGAGCGCCGTTTCGGGATCATGGACCGGCTCGACCGCCGCGCTGACCGGCCGCTGCGTGAGCGCGTCGTGCAGGACATCGAGGTCCCGGTGGAGCGGCTCGGTGAGTTCCTCGACTGGTTCGACGCAGAGATCGGGATGCGACCGGTATGGCTGTGCCCGCTGCGGCTGCGCGGGGTCTCCACGGACCCGGACGACCGGCGGCCGTGGCCGTCGTACCCGCTGGTGCCGGACCGCACCTACGTGAACGTCGGGTTCTGGGGGGCCGTGCACGTCGGCGACGACGCCCCGAACAGCCCGCTGAACCGCGCGATCGAGCAGAAGGTCTCCGAGCTCGAAGGGCACAAGTCGCTCTACTCCGAGGCGTTCTACGACCCCGCCACGTTCGACCGGCTCTACGACGGCGCCAACCTCGCTGCGGTGAAGAAGCGCTACGACCCCGAAGAACGCTTGACCAGTCTCTACGACAAGGCGGTGCGACAAAGATGACCCAGATGAAGGACCAGACGACCACGCTGGGAAACAGCCGGCTCAACCTGGCCGAGATCTTCGAGACCCTGCTCGCCGGCCCGGCGCCGATCCGGTTCACGGCGTACGACGGCAGCAGCTATGGGCCGGAGGACGCACCGGTGGGGCTGGACCTGAAGAACGAGCGTGGCCTCGCCTACATGGTGACCGCACCCGGCGACCTGGGGATGGCCCGCGCCTATGTCTCGGGCGATCTCGACCTCATCGGCATGCCCCCGGGAGACCCCTACGAGGGCATGCTCCTGCTCCTGCGCGCGATGCGGTTCCGCCGCCCGTCGCCGCCGGAGGCGCTCGCCCTGCTCCGCTCCATCGGGCTGAGCCAGATGCTTCCGCCTCCGCCACCGCCGCAGGAGCACCTGCCGCGCTGGCGCCGGGTGGTCGAGGGCTTCCGGCACAGCCCGGAGCGCGACGGCAAGGTGATCCAGCACCACTACGACGTCTCCAACCGCTTCTACGAGCTGGTGCTCGGCCCGTCGATGACCTACACCTGTGCGCTCTACCCCACGGGCAACGAGACGCTCGAGGAGGCCCAGCACGCGAAGTACGACCTGGTGGCGCGCAAGCTCGACCTCCAGGCCGGCCAGCGACTCCTCGACGTCGGCTGCGGCTGGGGCGGGATGGTCCGGCACGCCGCCCGGGAGTACGGCGTCCGCGCCCTCGGCGTGACCCTGTCGCGGGAACAGGCCGAGTGGGCCCAGCAGAAGATCAAGGAAGAGGGGCTCGACCACCTCGCCGAGGTGCGACACCTCGACTACCGCGACGTGAAGGAGACCGCCTTCGACGCGGTGAGCTCGATCGGGCTGACCGAGCACATCGGGGTCGACCGCTACCCGGCGTACTTCCGGTTCTTGCGCGACAAGCTGGTGCCGGGCGGACGGCTGCTCAACCACTGCATCACCCGCCCGGACAACAAGTCGACGCAGACCGGTGCGTTCATCGACCGCTACGTGTTCCCGGACGGTGAGCTGACCGGCTCGGGCAAGATCATCACCGAGGCCCAGGACGCCGGGTTCGAGGTGCACCACGAGGAGAACCTGCGGGTGCACTACGCGAAGACTCTCGCCGGCTGGAACGCCAACCTCGAGGAGCACTGGGACGAGTGCGTTGCCGAGGTGGGTGAGGGGACGGCCCGCGTATGGGGTCTCTACATGGCCGGCTCGCGGATGGGCTTCGAGCGCAACGAGATCCAGCTGCACCAGGTGCTTGCGGGCCGCACCGACGACGAGGGCCGCAGTGGCTTCCCACTGCGACCCACGTGGCTGTCCTGACTGCGCATAACCTTGCCCGGTGACCTCCCGGACTCCCTTCGACGCCGTCGTGCGCGAACGCACCGTGCTCGGCGCGCACCTGGTGCGTCTGGTGCTGGAGGCGCCGGCGGGCTTCGCGACGACAGGGGTGCCCGACGAGTGGGTGGCGCTGACGGTGCCCGGGCAGTTCCAGACCCGCTACTACACGGTGCGGTCGCTGGTCGACGGTCTGCTGACCGTCGACGTGGTGGTGCACGAGCAGGGGCTGGTGACCGAGTGGGCGCAGACCGACTGCGTGGGTGAGAGCGTCGGTCTGTCCGCGCCCAAGGGGTCCTTCGCGATGCCAGCGGACGCCGGGTGGGTGGTGCTCGCCGGAGACCTCACCGCTCTTCCCGCCATGGCGCGGATCTCCGAGCAGGTGGGGGAGCTCCCGGTGCAGATCCACGCCGAGGTGCCCGACGGCCCAATGCCTGACTACCTGGCCGCCCCGGTGAGCTGGCACCACGCCGACTCCGGGACGAGCGACCTCGCGGAGATCGTGCGTGGCATCGCCTGGCCCGACGGCCCGGGGTACTTCTGGATGGCGGGGGAGTCGGCCCAGATGCGCGACATCCGGCGCCACGCGCGCCACGAGCTCGGCTGGGACACTCGCCACTACGACGTGATGGGCTACTGGAGCGGCAGCCGGGGCCGGCAGGTCCGCGAGGTCGATCCGGGGCCGATCTACGCCCGCGGCCGGGCGCGAGGGTCTGAGCGACGAGCAGATCTGGGCCGACTACGACGCCGCCCGTGAGCGAGCATGAGCGACGCGGGGACGTACCGGTCGGGGTTCGCCTGCTTCGTGGGCCGCCCCAACGCCGGCAAGTCCACGCTCACCAACGCGGTCGTGGGCAAGAAGGTCGCGATCACGTCCTCGAAGCCGCAGACCACGCGGACCGTCGTACGCGGGATCGTGCACCGGCCCGACGCCCAGCTGATCCTGGTGGACACCCCGGGGCTGCACCGTCCGCGCACGCTGCTCGGCGAACGGCTCAACGAGCTGGTCACGAACACCTGGGCCGAGGTCGACGTCGTGGCCGTGTGCTTCCCGGCCAACGAGAAGCCCGGTCCCGGCGACCGGTTCCTGGTCAACGAGCTCGCCAAGGTGCGGCGTACGACGAAGTTCGCGGTGGCCACCAAGACCGACCTCGTCAGCCCGCAGGAGCTCGGCGCCCACCTGCTCGCCATCGACGCGCTCGGTCGCGAGACCGGCACCGAATGGGCCGAGATCGTGCCGGTCTCGGCGAAGAACGGCGACCAGGTGGACCTGCTCGCCGACCTTCTCGTTGCGCAGATGCCCGAGGGCCCGCAGCTCTATCCGGACGGTGAGCTCACCGATGCGCCGGAAGAGATCCTGGTCGCCGAGCTGATCCGAGAGGCCGCGCTCGAGGGCGTGCACGACGAGCTGCCGCACTCGATCGCCGTCGTGGTCGAGGAGATGGGCCTCAAGGAAGACCGGCCGGCGGACAAGCCCCTGCTGATCGTGCACGCCAACCTGTTCGTCGAGCGGTCCTCGCAGAAGGGCATCGTGATCGGCCACCAGGGCGCGCGGCTGCGCGAGGTCGGCACCGCTGCCCGCCACCAGATCCAGGCGATGCTCGGCACGCCGGTCTACCTCGACCTGCACGTCAAGATCGCCAAGGACTGGCAGCGCGACCCCCGCCAGCTCCGCAAGCTCGGCTTCTAGTGACGGCCAGTAGCGTCGGGGCCGTGACCTGGGAGGAGCTGTACGACGAGGAATCCCGCGAGCGCCTCGTCGACGAGCCGACCAAGCGGGTCGACGCACCGGAGCGCACGCCGTTCGAGCGGGATCGGGCCAGGGTCGTGCACTCGGCCTCCCTGCGCCGACTCGCTGCGAAGACGCAGGTGCTCGGACCGCAGGCGGATGACTTCGTGCGCAACCGGCTCACCCACAGCCTCGAGGTCGCCCAGGTCGCGCGCGACCTCGCGCACCCGCTCGGCTGCCACCCCGACGTGGCGGAGACCGCCGCGCTGGCCCACGACATGGGCCACCCGCCCTTCGGCCACAACGGCGAGGTGGCGCTCGACGAGCTCGGAGCGGGCTGCGGCGGCTTCGAGGGCAACGCCCAGACGCTGCGCATCCTCACCCGGCTGGAGGCCAAGTCCGCCGACACCGACGGCCGCTCGATCGGCCTGAACCTCACCCGCGCGACGCTCGATGCCTGCACGAAGTATCCCTGGAGCCGACCCACCAACGACGTCGCCGGCCCGAAGTTCGGGGTGTACGACGACGACCGCGTGGTCTTCGACTGGATGCGCCGCGGTGTCGACGGCCCGCGACGCTGTGTCGAGGCGCAGGTGATGGACTTCGCCGACGACGTGGCCTACTCCGTGCACGACCTCGAGGACGGCGTTGTCGGGGGACGGATAGACCTCGCCCTCCTCGACCACGATGAGGAGCGCGCCGCGACCTGGGAGACGGTCCGCGACTGGTACCTCCCAGCGGCATCCGACGAGCTGCTCGACGAGGCGCTCGGCAGGGTCCGCTCGCTGACGTCCTGGCCCGGTTCGTCGTACGACGGGAGCAGGCGCGGCCTCGCGGCCCTGAAGAACCTCACCAGCGACCTGATCGGGATCTTCTGCGGCAGCGTCCAGCGCGCCACCCAGCAGGAGTACGGCGACCGCCCGATGGTGCGCCACCGGGCCGACCTCGTCGTACCCGCCGAGACGGCCCAGGAGATCGCCGTGCTCAAGGGGATCGCGGCGCACTACGTGATGCGCGCCCAGGACCGGCTCGACCTGATGGATCGGCAGCGCACAGTGCTCCACGAGCTGTTCGAGGCCATGTGGCATCGGGGGATCGACGCGCTCGACCCGGCGCTGCGCCACGACTTCGACGAGGCCGCCGACGATGCTGCGCGCACCCGAGTGGTGCTCGACCAGATCGCCAGCCTGACCGATGCCTCCGCGATCACCCGGCACGCCCACCTGGTCCCCGACGGCGGGGCGCACCGCGAGAGGCTGGTGCCATGACTTCTCCGGAGACCGCGTCCGGGCCACTGGTGTGGCTGCCGTTCGATGCCGAGGTTCTCGGCGAGCTGCCCTCCTCGCTGCGCTACGAGCACGTGGATCCCGACGACCTGCCGGACAACGGGGACGAGGTCGAGCTGTACGTCCTGCCCTACCGCTTCCGGGCGGCGGACGGTGACGTGCTGGCTCGGCTCCCCAGGCTCAGGGCCGTGCAGACGATGTCGGCCGGCGTCGAGCACATCCAGAGCTTCGTGCCCGAAGGCGTGCAGCTGTGCAACGGGCGCGGCATCCACGACACCTCCACCGCGGAGCTGACCCTCGCGCTGATCCTGGCGAGCCTGCGCGGGATCCCGGAGTTCGTCCGCGCGCAGTCCCGGGCCGAGTGGCAGCCGGAGTTCCGGGAGTCACTCGCCGACAAGCGGGTGCTGATCGTCGGCTACGGGCAGATCGGCGCGGCGATCGAGGCGCGGGTGCTTCCGTTCGAGGCGAGCGTCACCCGGGTCGCGCGCAGTGCCCGGGACGGCGTACACGCGATCGGCGAGCTTCCCGACCTGCTGCCGGATGCCGACGTCGTGGTCGTGATCGTGCCCGGCACCGACGAGACGAAGGGGCTGTTCGACGCGGAGATGCTGGGTCGGCTCAAGGACGGCGCGCTCCTCGTGAACGTCTCTCGCGGAGTGGTCGTGGAAACCGACGCGCTCCTCGCCGAGCTGAGAAGTGAGCGGATCCATGCCGCTCTCGACGTAGTCGAACAAGAACCGCTGCCGGGGGACCATCCACTGTGGGAGGCGCCCAACCTGTTGCTCGTACCGCACGTCGGTGGTGCCAGCAGCGCGATGTGGCCGCGGGCCTACAAACTGATTCGCGAGCAGCTCCACCGCTTTGCAGCGGGGGAGCCACTCGCGAACGTGATGACCGGCGACTACTAGCTCAGGGCAGGTCGCCCTTGGGGCCGGGGTTGTCCTGCAGCGCGGTGCTGTCCGGGTTCAGCTTGAGGGCTGGGTCGCTCGAGGTGCTGGAGCCGTTCGAGGACCCGACCTTCGACTCGACCTTCGCGGCGCCCTTGTCGGCCGCCTCCGCCAGCTTGTCCTTGACGATCGGAGCCTTCTGCTTGGCGAGGTCCGTGGCCTGCTGGGTCTTCTCCTGCACCCGCGGGTCGTCCTTCACCTTGTTGAAGGTCGAGCGCATCTGCTCGTAGCGCTCACGACCGGCCTTGGTCCCGAGTACGTAGCCGATGCCCCCGGCGACGAGGATGAGTAGCTTCTTCATTTCTTTCCCTCCTGGGAGCTGTGCTCCCGGTCCGATGTACCGTTCGCCGCCGCTTCGCGGCGGATCTTGCGACCGAGTGCAGCGTCCTTGTTGCGCTTCTTCTCGGCTTTCTTGATGTTGCGGGTGTCTCGCGCCGGGAGCTGGAGCTCTTCCTCCGCGGCAATGCCCGCCTGCAGCTGCCGGCCGCGCTCGAGCTCAGCGTCGAGCTCGCCACCGAACAGCAGCGCCAGGTTGGTGATCCACAGGAACAGCAGCGTGATGATGACGCCGGCCAGCGACCCGTAGGTCTTGTTGTAGCTGGAGAAGTTGGCGACGTAGAACGCAAAGCCCACCGAGGCCAGCACCCAGACCAGGATCGCAACGCCTGCGCCCACCGAGATCCAGCGGAACTTCGGCTGCTGGACGTTCGGTGTCGCGTAGTACAGCAGGGCCACGACGATGATGACGATCAGTGCCAGCACGGGCCACTTCGCGATCGACCAGACCGTGATGGCAGTGCTGCCCAGCCCGATCAGGTTGCCGACGGACTCGGCGACCGGTCCGGAGACGATCAGCATCAGCAGGGCGATGGCGGCGAGGATGACCGCGATCAGGGTCAGGAGCAGCATGATCGGCCGGAGCTTCCAGAACGGCCGACCCTCCTCGATCTCGTAGATCTTGTTCATCGCCCGGCCGAACGCGCCGACGTACCCGGAGGCCGACCAGAGGGCAAGCAGGAGGCCGACGATCAGTGCGAGTCCTGCCCCCGGGGCGTTGGCCACACCGTTCAGGTTCTCGGTGATCGTGGTGAGCACCGACTCTGAGACCAGGGGCTCCAGGGTGGTCTTGATGGTGTCGACGGCCTTCGGGCCCTGGCCGATCACGCCGAGCACCGAGATCAGCGCGATCATCGCCGGGAAGATCGCCAGCACCGCGTAGTACGTCAGTGCCGCTGCCAGGTCGGTGCACTGGTCTTCGGTGAACTCGTGCATGGTCTTGCGCAGCACGTAGAACCAGGACCGCTTCTTCAGGTCCGAAGGCCCGTCAGGCTTTCGGTTGTCGTCGGGGTGCGGCATCTGCTCCTTGGTGCGCCCCTCGCTCTGCTCCTGGCGCACATCTGACCTGCTCATCGGCGCCGCCGCAGCCAGATGATCATCGCGACACCAACGGCCACGGCTGCGGCCGCGCCGATGACCTCTGGGCGAGGCTTGCCGTCGTCGGTGGTGCTGAGCTCCTTGGCCTCGGCGAGCTGGGGTCGGCCTGAGCCGACTGGCCTGGGTCTGCGCCTTGACGTCCTCGACCTTGGCCTTGCTCTGGGCCTTGACGTCGAGCTTGTGGCCGAGCTGGTCGACCGTCTGCGCGAGCTGCTCGCGCTGCTGCTCGATGTCTTCCTGGATCTCTTCGGGGGTCTTGCTCATGAGTGCTGTCCCTTCACGGTCGCGATGTCTTCCTTGACGCCAGTCACGGCCCGCTCAGGGGCGAGTGGCGTTGCTTCCTGGACCTTGTTCTTGCCGAGGAGCGCCAGTACGCCGGCGATGATGAATAGCACCACGGTGACGATCAGGGCCGCGATCCACGGGTCCATCAACAGCGAGAGCGCGAGGATGATCGTCGCGAGCAGCGTGCCGAAGCCGTACAAGGCCATCAGCCCAGCCCCGCTGAACATGCCGACCCCAATGCCGACGCGCTTGCCCTTCTCGGTCACCTCGGCCTGCGCGAGTCTGATCTCGGAGCGGATCAGCTCGGGGACCTGGGTGGTCAGCTGGTTCACGATGGCACCGAGGGTCGGGTCCGACCCGTTCACGTCTTGCCGCGTGGACGCCGTGTGGGCGCCCTGCTGGCTCGCACTTGATTCAGTCATATACGACTCGTAGCCATTCTGCGAGTTTTGAAACCCGTTGCGTCGCATTGACTTACGTCATAAGGCTGCGTTGGGGTCTCGGCGGTCCCACCGTGGGACGACCCGCCCGTAGACTTCGTCTCGTGGCGGGGCGCATCAGGGAAGAGGACATCGCGGAGGTCCGCGAGAAGACGCGAATCGACGACGTCGTCTCCTCCTACGTCACGCTGCGCAACGCCGGCGGCGGCTCGATGAAGGGCCTGTGTCCCTTCCATGACGAGAAGTCCGCCTCGTTCCACGTGACCCCTTCGCGAGGTTTTTACCATTGTTTCGGCTGCCAGGCCGGCGGCGATGTCATCAAGTTCGTGATGGAGATGGACGGGCTCGGGTTCACCGAGACCGTCGAGCGGCTGGCCGAGAAGGCCGGCGTACAGCTGCGCTACGAGGAGGGCGGCGCACCTCGGCAGCGCAGCGGCCCGCACCGGCCCCGCCTTGTCGAGGCGCACAAGCACGCAGGGGAGTGGTACGCCGAACAGCTGGCCACCCCCGAGGCGCTCACCGCCCGCCAGTTCCTGGACTCTCGTGGCTTCGACGCCGACGCAGCCGCCACCTTCGGGGTCGGGTTCTCCCCGCGCGGTGGCGAGGACCTGCTCAAGCACCTGCGCCAGAAGGGGTTCACCGACGAGGAGCTGGTCACCAGTGGCCTGATCGGTGAGGGCCGCGGGCTCTACGACCGGTTCCGCGGCCGTTTGATGTGGCCCATCCGGGACAGCAGCGGCGACACGATCGGCTTCGGCGCGCGGCGGATCTTCGACGACGACCGCATCGAGGCGAAGTACCTCAACACCCCCGAGACCCCGATCTACCGCAAGAGCCAGGTGCTCTACGGCATCGACCTGGCCCGCCGCGAGATCGCCCGCGCCAGCCAGGCCGTGATCGTCGAGGGCTACACCGACGTGATGGCCTGCCACCTCGCCGGCGTCAAGACGGCGGTTGCCACCTGTGGCACCTCCTTCGGCGACGACCACGCCCGGGTGATCCGGCGACTGCTACATGACCACGACGAGTTCCGCGGCGAGGTGATCTTCACCTTCGACGGGGACGAGGCCGGGCAGAAGGCAGCCATCCGGGCGTTCGAGGGCGACCAGATCTTCGCCGGCCAGACCTATGTCGCGGTGGAGCCCAGCGGGCTCGACCCGTGCGACCTGCGCCTGAAGCAGGGCGATGCCGAGGTGCGCGAGCTGGTGGCCCGCCGGGTGCCGCTCTACCGCTTCGTGCTCGCCAACGTGGTGCAGCGCTATGACCTCGACCGGGCCGACGGTCGGGTCGACGCCATGCGGGAGGCGGCGAAGCTGGTCACCGCGATCCGTGATCGGTCGAAGGTCGATGCCTTCTCGCGCGAGCTCGCCGGCATGATCGGCATCGAGCCGGCGGACGTGCAGCGCGAGGTGCGCAAGGCGGCCGCCAGGGGAGCAGGACCTCTTCGCGCCGATCAGGTCGGCACGCCGGCGACTGCTCGTGCGGCCGAGCTTCCCGACCCACGGGAGCCGCGGCTGATGCTGGAGCGCGAGACGCTGAAGCTCGTCGTACAACACCCGCAGGTGGTCGGCAGGACCGCCAACGACGTGGACGCCGCCGACTTCACCCACGGCGCCTACCGGGCGCTCTGGGCCGGCATCCAGGCGGCCGGGGGCCCGACCGCGGCCGATGCGCAGTGGCCGTCCACCCTGCGCGACGCACAGTCCGATGAGCGGCTGCAGTCGCTGGTCAGCGCGCTCGCGGTCGAGCCGCTCTACTCCGACAAGCAGCCCGACGACGCCTACGTGAACCAGCACGTCCACCGGCTGCGTGAGCTGACCGCCATGCGTCGCATCTCCGACGTGAAGTCGCGGCTGCAGCGCACCAACCCGGTCGAGCAGGCGACGGAGTACAACCGCATGTTCGGTGAGCTGGTCGCCCTCGAGCAGCACCGCCGCAGCCTGCGCGAACGGGCACTGGAGAGCCAGTGAGGTTCCTCGACCGTGGCGGGCGAGTCCCCGCCGAAGTGCTCGCGCGCGCCGACCTGCCGCGCGGCGAGAAGGTCCTGGCCCACACCGTCGCGAATGACGGCACCTGGCTGCTCGGGACGCGACTGCACCTGGTGATCGTCGGGGGCGAGGACGCGCCCGCCATCCAGATTGCGTGGGAGTCGGTGGAGGACGCTGCGTGGGAGCAGGAGCCTGGACGGCTACGCGTCACCGAGATGGGACAGTACGGCGAACCGAAGCCGACGCACTCGTTCACCGTGACCGATCCGGCCCTCCTGCTGCAGCTCGTCCGTGAACGGGTGACCGCGAGCGTCGTACTCCAGAGATGGGTGCCCGTGCGCGGGAAGAAGGGGCTCACGGTGATCGGTCGCCGCAGTCCGGTCGGCGGCCCGGTCGCATGGATGCATGCGTACGACGCGGGTGTGGATCCCGCCGATCCGGAGGTCGCGGCCGTGGCCGAACAGGCCCTCGCGCAGGCTCAGGCCGAGGTCGGCGAACCGGCCGAGGGCTAAGCCCCGGGAGGCCGGCACTCGATTTAGCCACAACCCGCCGCCTTGCTAGGGTTCGTGAGCGCGATCCCCTGTAGCTCAATTGGCAGAGCATTCGACTGTTAATCGGAGGGTTGTTGGTTCGAGTCCAACCGGGGGAGCGATTGACGAGGTCCTGATCCGCAACGGATCAGGGCCTTTGTCATGCCTGATCTCGGGACGTCTGGGTACCGCGACGACATGGCCTCACGAATCCCGTCGAGGGCGCGCCTGCCGAGGCCGTGACGATCTGGCTGCAGCCGGTGTCGGAGCCCAAGCGCGACAAGCTCCGGCTGCACCTCGATCTCCGCCCCGAGAGCCGCGCTCAGCCGCGGGCTAGGTGGTCGCGCGGGCGCCGGTGCGCTCGGCACCGATGCCGGCGACGATGACGAGCCCGATGCCGACGACGGGTGCCCAGCCCGGCACCTGGCCGAGCAGGACGAGTCCGACGGTCAGGGCGATCGCGGGTTCGAGGCACATCAGGGTGCCGAACGCGGCACTGGTGAGTCGACGAAGCGCAGAGAGCTCCATCGCGAAGGGAACCACCGGCAGCAGCAAGGCCAGGCCGAGGCCGACGAGGATGACCTCGGGGGACAGCGCCGTGACGATCGAAGGCCCGGTGACCGCCGTCGCAACCAGAGCGGCGACCGGCATCGAGATCGCCAGCCCCTGCAGTCCGGAGAGCTCATCGCCGACTCGCTGAGTGAGCAGGATGTACGCCGCCCAGCAGCACGCGGCCCCCAGTGCGAAAACCACACCGACCGGGTCAGCAGCCCCATGCCAGGGCTCGGTCAGCAGCAGCACGCCGGCCGCGGCAACCAACGCCCACAGGCGGGCCGCGCCGCGGCCCCGAGCGATCGCGACCCCGAGCGGACCGAGAAACTCCAGCGCGCTGGCTGTGCCGAGGGGCAACCGCTCGACCGATGCCATGAAGAGCATCGTGATTCCCGCGGTGACCACACCGAGAGCGACACAGGCCAGCAGGCTGGACCGGGTGAAGGCTGACGGCCGGGGCCGGACGAGGACGAGGAGCAGCGCGCCCGCCCACGTCAGTCGCAGCCAGGCAACGCCTGCTGCGCCGAGCTGATCCATCAAGCCGATGGAGGCAGCCAGGCCCAGCTGCACGAGCGTCATCGACGCAAGCGCCATCAAGGTGCCAGTCCTGGCGGCGGACCTTGCCGCTGTTGCTGTCGGCGCAGGCTGCGCGACCGTCTCCGTGCTCATGACACCCAGTGCACACTGGAGAGACTGTTCACGTCCACGTGAGATTCGTGGACAGATCGTTCACTGTTAGTGGACAATGACCGACGTGGACGTACGCCGGCTGGAGATGCTCCTGCGCCTCTCGCAGGTCGGTTCGATGCGCGAGGTCGCGGAGCAGCTCGACGTCACCACGTCCACGGTGTCGCAGCAGATCGCCGCACTGGCTCGCGAGGTGCGGACCCCGCTGCTCGAGCCCGTCGGTCGGCGGGTGCGGCTCACCCCGGCAGGTCAGCGACTGGCCGACCACGCCATCACGATCCTTGCCGCCGTCGATGCCGCCCGGAACGACCTCGATCCCACTGCGGACCCCGCAGGGACGGTGCGGGTCGCCGGTTTCGCGACCGCCATCAGGCGCTCCCTCCTCCCCTTGATGAGCGACCTGTCGACACACCACCCCAACGTGCGGCTCAAGATCTACGAGCACGAGCCGATCGAGGCCGACAGCCTCCTCACCCGCGACGAGGTCGACCTCGTCCTGACCTACGACTACAACCTGGCTCCGGCAAGGACTGACCGTGCAGTGGAGAAGGCGCCCCTGTGGACGGCCGACTGGGGACTCGGCGTACCCAGCTCGGAGAAGGTCGATGGTGCGGACGCCACCGGCCTGTTCCAGCGTCATCGGGAGTCCGGTTGGATCGTGAACTCTCGCAACACCGCTGACGAGGAAGTCGTGCACACGCTCGCCTCGATGGCGGGGTTCGCAGCCACGATCGCCCACCGGGTCGACAGCCTGGAGCTGGTGCAGGAGCTGATCAGGGCAGGCCTGGGTGTCGGACTGTTGCCGCTCGACCAGCCAACCCATCCCGCTGTGGCCGTGCTGCCGTTGCACAACCCGACGCTGACGCTCCGTGCCTACACCGCGACCCGGCGCGGCCGGGCCGAGTGGGCACCCCTCGCCGTGGTGCTCGAGTCACTGCAGCGCTGAGGAGCAGTTTCCGTCGAAGTTCCCCTCCCCGAGGCAGCTCGGAGTACGGTGCCGGTAAAGCTGGCATTTCCGCTGCTTTCGGGACGAAAGAGAACAACATGAAGAAGCTCGTGTTCGTGATGGTGGCCGCGCTGATGACCATGATCGCCACAGCAAGCCCTGGTGGTGCCGTGACCTACGGAGAACCAGACGACGGGGAGCACCCCTACGTGGGCTTCATGATCTACTTCGACCCGACCGCGGGCGGGTGGTTCAGCTGCACCGGAAGCCTGCTGGATGCCGACACGCTCCTGACCGCAGGGCACTGCGTGTATGGCGTCGGCACCGATGGTGCAGAGGTCGTCGACCCCGACGGCGAAGTCCTCACCAGTGGTGGGACGGACATGTGGGTCACCTTCAAGGACACGGATGTCCTGGCTGGCTGGCCGGACCGTGCGGACTACGACACCACGGAAGCGCTCTACGCGGCGCGCAGCGCCTGGCTCAACGGCAACTCTGCCTATGTTTCCGGGACGGCATATCCGAACCCCGACTACGACAACTTCTCCGCCAAGCCTGTCAACCATGACGTCGGCATCGTCGAGCTCGATGAGGCAGCCCCCGTGACGACGTTCGCGGTGCTCGCCCCGCTGGGCACAGCCGAGACACTCGTCGCTGACGCGGCCAACCCCAACGACGCACTCGTGGAGAGCGCCGGCTACGGAGTTCAGGCCATCCAGCCGAACCCCATGGAGGAGGAGACCCGGTACAAGTCCACGTCGAGGATCGTCGAGGTCAAGGGGAACGCTTCTCGCAGCGGCAACCTGCACACGTCGAACAACCCCAGCCAGCAGGGCGGGCAGGGCGGCACCTGCTTCGGCGATTCCGGTGGGCCTGTGATGGTGAACGACACCAACCAGATCATCGCCGTCGTCTCCTACGGAAACAGCGGCACCTGCCACGGCGCTGACTACTCCTGGAGAGTCGACACCCAGGACAGCTACGAATTCATCCTGCCGTTCCTCGCCGCCTAGGGTCACCAGCGTCCAGCTGGACAGTCCCGCGGGCCGGCGCTGACATTGCGATGACTTCGGTCCACCGGATCGGTCGGTACCCACGAACCCGATCTCGGACTGAAGGAGCAACTCATGGGCCAAGTGGTCGCCAATGCCGCGATGTCGCTGGACGGTTTCATCGCCAAGCACGACAACACGATCGGTCGGCTCTTCGACTGGTTGCAGAACGGCAAGGTCGAGGTGCCGACGGTCGATGACCGCATCACCTTGCACATGGGCCCGGCCAGCGCGGAGTACTGGCACAGGTGGGTGGACGGACTGGGTGTCCTGGTGTGCGGGCGCACGCTCTTCGACGTCACAGACGGGTGGGGCGGGATGCACACGATCGGTGTGCCCGTGGTCGTGGTGACGCACCAGGTCCCCACAGACTGGGTCGAGGCTCACCCGGACGCTCCGTTCCACTTCGTCACGGACGGCGTGGAGGCTGCGGTTGCGAAGGCCCAGGAGATCGCGGGCGAGCGAACCGTGGCGGTGACTGCCGGCACCATTGCGGGGCAGTGCCTCGAGGTCGGCCTGCTCGACGTGGCCGCCGTTGACCTGGTGCCCGTGGTGATGGGGGAAGGCCGCCCGTTCTTCGGGCAGATGAAGACGGACGACGTCCTCCTGGACGATCCGACCGAGTGCGTCCAGGGCGATCGCGTCACCCACCTCCGGTTCCCGGTGACGGGGTCGTCGGAGCGGCAAGCATGAGGATGTTGCACGTCGGGCTCCGGGTCACGGACCTCGATCGTTCGCTCGATTTCTACGAGAACCTCGGGTACGACGTCGTCGGCTCTGTGCCCGAGACGGAGTTCGGCAGCCTGACGATGCTCAAGCTGCCAACAGACCCGTTCGTCAGCCTCGAGCTCGTCCACGATCCCGATGCGGGAACGATCACCCCCGTGGGGCTCAACCACCTCGTCGTCCAGGTGGAGGACCTGCACGACACCGTCACACGACTGGGTCCCGCGGGCATCGAAGCGTCTGAGCCCAGCTCGCCGGACGGCTCCGAGGACTTCTGGACCTGCTGGCTCACCGATCCCGACGGCTACCGGATCGAGCTCGTCCAGTGGCCTGCCGGTCATCCCGACGGCATGACGAGTGCTGACTTCTCGGGCGAGTCGCCGGAGCCTCGGTTGGCCCGGAGGATGTTCGAGCTCGTCGAGCCGATCGGGGTCATCCCCTACTCGTCAGACGAGCCCAACGAGGCGATGTTCGCCCTGGGGTTCACGAACTTCTGGGACACCTACTTCGCCGGCCGGGCGGCCGCGCTCGGCAGCTCGGTTCCCGCCGAGGTTGTCCATGCGCTCTTCTACAACTTCGGCCCGGGTGAGGTGGCCCGCCACATCCCGAAGGTCTGGAGCACGACCACACCAGAGGCCGCGATCGCCGCCCGCCAGGAAGGCTGCGCCAACGCACTGCGCGGGATCCTCGGCGACCTCGTCGACACGCCAGAGTTCACGCGAGCCGGCGAGCTGCTCACCAAGGCGGCGATCAGCGCCCCGCTCGAAGGCCGGCCGATGTACGCCGCACTGCGGACGCTGCCTCTACCGGAGGAGCCGGTGGCTCGCCTGTTCCACGCCGCCACGCTGCTGCGCGAGCACCGCGGTGACGGGCACGTCTCCGCCCTCATGGCTGAGGGCATCGGCGGCCTCGAGGCCCACGTCCTGCTCGCCATCGACATGGGGATCCCGGCTCCGGCCTTCGGCCGGATCCACCACCTGCCCGCCGCACTGCTGGCCGACCTGATCGAAGGGATGAAGGATCGTGGGCTGATCGCGGACGAGGCCACCTTCACCGCGGCCGGCAGGCAGGCCAAGGACCGTGTCGAGGAGCTCACCGACGACCTCGCGATCGCGCCTTACGAGGTCCTCGAACCAGCTGAGCTCGCCGAGCTGATCGCTGCGCTCGAGCCACTCGCGCAGAAGCTCAACGCCGCACAGGGCTAGCTACCCCAGCCCATCGGGAACACCTCGAAGGGCGCTGCGAAGGCGACGTCGAGGCGCTGGCCCACGGGACGTGCGAAGCCCTCGAGGAACTCCTGCGGGTCCCAGTTCTCCCAGCCCAGGCCGTCGATGTAGGCCCGGTGCGCCTTGAGGGACTCCACCCCGAGGTCGAAGGTCTCGGTGGTGTCGACTGCATGGTTGGCTTGCGGCGAGCCGAATGCCCAGACCTCGCGTACGCCGCCCCACGGTTCGATGTCGTCCTTGATCTGCTCGGGGAACACCCACCTGTTGCCGGCGTCGCGGACCGCGTCGACAACCGCCTTGCCGACGGCGATGTGGTCGGCCTGGTTGAGGTTGCGACCGCCCCAGGTGTCGCGGAAGTTGCCGGTGATCACGATCTCGGGACGGTGCCGACGGACTTCTGCTGCCAGGAGCCGACGCAGCGGTACGCCGTACTCCAGCACCCCGTCCGGCTCGTGCAGGAAGTCGACGGTGTCGACGCCGACGATGCGCGCCGACTCGACCTGCTCGGTCTCGCGCACCACCCGACACTCGTCGGGCGCCAGTCCGTCGATGCCGGCCTCACCGCTGGTGACCATCGTGTAGCCGACCCACTTGCCCTGACGGGTCCATCGGGCCACTGCTGCGGCGGCACCGAACTCCATGTCATCGGGGTGCGCCACGATGCACAGCGCGCGCTCCCAGTTCTCGTCGAGCAGGTGCCAGGGCTCCGGTGTATCCATGCCTCGAAACCTACGCGGCTGCCAGTTGCACCGAATAGGTGGAGTGCTCCAGCGGCACTAGGATTGCGCGGTGAGTGAGAGCCCTACGACCCTGCGCTTCGACGAGCTCGGACTGGACCCGAAGGTCGAGAAGGTCCTGCGGGACGTCGGTTACGAGTCCCCGTCGCCGATCCAGGCCGAGGCGATCCCACCGCTGCTCGCCGGACAGCACGTCGTCGGGCTCGCCCAGACCGGCACCGGCAAGACCGCTGCGTTCGCGCTGCCGATCCTCTCGCGCATTGACATGTCCCAGAAGGCGCCCCAGGTGCTGGTGCTCGCACCCACGCGCGAGCTCGCGCTGCAGGTCTCCGAGGCGTTCGGCCGCTACGCCGCCCACCTCAAGGGCCTGCACGTCCTCCCGGTGTACGGCGGGCAGGGGTACGGCGTACAGCTCAGTGCCCTGCGTCGTGGCGTGCACGTCGTGGTCGGTACGCCGGGCCGGGTGATGGACCACCTGGAGAAGGGCACCCTCGACCTGAGCCAGCTGCGGTTCGTCGTACTGGACGAGGCCGACGAGATGCTCAACATGGGCTTCGCCGAGGACGTCGAGACGATCCTGGCCGGGACGCCCGACAACAAGCAGCTGGCCCTGTTCAGCGCGACGATCCCGCCGCAGATCCGGCGGATCATCAAGAAGTACGCACCCGGCGCCACCGAGATCTCGGTGAAGTCCACGTCCAACACGGCGACCAACGTCACCCAGCGCTACCTGAAGGTCGCGCATCCGCAGAAGCTCGACGCCCTGACGCGCATCCTCGAGGTGGAGAACTTCGACGGGATGATCGTCTTCGTCCGCACCAAGCAGGCAACGGAGGCGTTGGCTGAGCGACTGCGCGCACGGGGATTCTCCGCCGCAGCGATCAACGGCGACGTCGCCCAGGTGCAACGAGAGCGCACGATCGACCAGCTGCGCAAGGGAAAGCTCGACATCCTCGTCGCCACAGACGTCGCTGCCCGTGGCCTCGACGTCGAGCGCATCAGCCACGTGATCAACCACGACATCCCCACCGACACCGAGTCCTACGTGCACCGCATCGGGCGCACCGGCCGTGCCGGACGCAGCGGGCAGGCGATCTCGTTCGTCACGCCGCGGGAGACCTATCTCCTGCGCTCGATCGAGAAGGCCAACCGCACCACGCTGGAGCAGATGAGCCTGCCCACCGTCGAGGACGTCAACGCATACCGGGTCGCCAAGTTCACCGAGGCGATCGGCAAGGCGCTCGGCGACTCTCAGCTCGGAGTGTTCCGTGAGCTGGTGCAGGCCTACGAGCAGGACCACGACGTGCCGGCCGAGGACATCGCTGCTGCCATCGCCGTACTCGCGCAGGACGGCGAGCCGCTGTTCCTCGAGGACATGCCCGAGCCGGTCGCGCAGGAGCGTCGTGACCGCAAGGAGAGCAGCGGCAACCTGGTCCGGTGGCGGATCTCGGTCGGCAAGCGTCACCGGGTCGAGCCGCGCCAGATCGTCGGGGCGCTGGCCAACGAGGGCGGCCTCAAGCGCGCCGACTTCGGCCGGATCGACATCAAGCCCAACTTCTCGCTCGTCGAGCTCCCGCCGGACCTGTCCGCCCAGACGCTCGACAAGCTGTCCGACACCCGCATCTCCGGGATCCTGATCGACCTCCAGCGCGACAAGGGACCTGCCCCGCGCTCCGGGCCGCCCCGGCGGGGGAGTGCGCCTGACCGGCCGCGTCCTTCCGGCAAGAAGCCGCGCCACAAGCACCGCGACTGAGCCCCGAACGTTGCGCTGGCATAGACCGACCTCTTGCGGGGTCGGGTCCCGCTTCGAGAATGTTCAGTCACGAAGGTCGGAGCACTGACCCGGCCTGCGGCAGCTCGGAGGGTCCATGAACGACGGCACGCCGCCCACGACTCGGGTCATGCCTCCGGTAGCCGAGGGAGACCCCTTCTGGAAGCACCTTCTTCGCGAACGGAGCGTCGCCCGCTGGGGCAACTTCAACTGGTTCTCGGCCAAGACGTTGTTGATGAGCCTCAACGACCAGGTCGCCAAGAAGATCGAGTCCGGGCAGTCCGGCTCGATCGTGGACCGACGCCGGATGCGCTGGGTCGCGGAGCAGCGCGACCGCGCTGTGCGCTGTGAAGTCCCGATCCGCCTGCGCAAGACCTCGGGAATGCTCTTCCTCGGTGACCCGGGGGAGATGGATGCCTCGCAGTACGTCCTGGTCCGCGACCTCGGGCTCGTCTCAAGCAGCCTCCGGGCCAGGGGAGTCGACACCGCGTTGCTGATGAGCGACGTCGTCTACCCGGCGGGTGACATCAACCAGTGGGCGGACGCGGTCTACCTGCCGTACTACGGGCTGCCCGAGCCTGCGTGGGCCGACGCCGCAGCGAAGTATGTCGCCGGACACCCCGGATCCACGCCACCAGTGCCCGGCCCCTTCCGGGACTGGCACGTGCTGGCCATGCCGGGCAACCACGACTGGTACGACGGTCTCAACGGGTTCATGTTCCACGCCTGCGGCACCGAGCCCCTGGCGGAGGTGAGCTATGACGAGGCCGGTCTCACCAGGCGGCAGCGCCTGGCGAAGTACTCCTGGCGCTCGCCCGCGGCGCCCGAGAGGGAACGGGTCACCAAGCTGCGCGCCGACGCCGCCGGCCATGCGCCGCGACCGCCGCAGCTCTCGCGCAAGGCACTGGAGCTGGCCGACGGCGTGGTGGCGGATGCCCTGGCAATGGACCGGGCCGCCGTGGCGACCGGCTCGGCCCAGAGCACCAGCATGCCCAACCTCCCCGGTCCGTACTACGCGGTCGACGTCGGCGACCACCCGAGCCGCGTGGTCGAGATGAGTGCGCCCCAACGGAACGAGCTACCACCAGGCGGCGCCCGTGGTCCGCGTGGTGGTCGTCGACACCGGGATCACCGGCACCGTCGACCCCGAGCAGGCGGACTGGCTCGCCAAGCAGCTGGAGACACCGGACCTGCCCAAGGTCGTGGTCACCGGCATCCCGATGCTCGTGAACAACACCTCGCACGCGTTCCCGGTCAGCGAGCCGGAGGACCCGCTCGAGCCACCGAGGCCGCCGAACCAGACGGTCCGGTCGATCGTCGCAGCGGGCGACTCAGTCGTGGCGACGGTTGCGGGGGACACGCACAACTACCAGCGGATGGTGGTGCACGGGCTCACGGGTGTGAGTGAGCAGGGTGCCTCGGTCGTCGCCGGGAGCACCATCCCGAAGGGCACACCGTTCCCGAGCGTGCAGATCGTCGCCGGCGGTGCGGGTGCCTACATGTCCCGGACCCACAACGTGCGCCACGACGGCACCAACCTCCTGCTGAACAGGCCCGGGGACGCCGAGGACATCGTGGTGCCGGCCGGAGCGCACACGCTGTTCCCGCGTCGAGCGGAGTCGGTGCTCGGCTACGCGCGGCGGCTGCGCGACGGCTACCTGATCACCTTGCAGGTCCTGTCGATCCTTGCGCTCCTTGCACTGGGGTGGCTGGTGCACGAGCTGGTGACGTCGTACGACGCTGTCGCGCGCGTGTCCGTCGAGCCACTGTGGGTCGGGGAGGAAGCCAGCCTGAAGTGGTTCACGCTCGGGGTGTGGGTCACGCTGGTGGTGGTCTCCGTGTTGCTGATCGCTGGGGTCTTTGCCGCGCGCATAGGAGGGAAGTGGCCGGTGAACACCCGGACCTTCGTGCGCTGGCTCTCGGTCCTGGCGCTGCTGAGCGTCGTCGCGGTCATCGCCCAAGGCCTCGAGTGGGGCCTCGCGGAGGGGGCGTTGGTCCTGCTCGGTCTTGCGGAGGTGCTCCTTCTCGCATCGGCGCACTACCTGGTGCCGCTCCTGCAGAGCTTCCCGAGGTTGCGCAGGAGCCTGGGCTTCCGGCTGCTCGTTGCCGCGGCGGTCTTGCCGATCATCGTCCGGAACCGAGAGTCGGCTGTGGCCCTGATCGTCGCCGGATTGGCGCTGGCGGCAGCAGCGGTCGTTGTCCGCAGCCTGTTCCGCCTGTCGCGGCACCGTGCCGAGCGGAACCTCAACGGCCTGGCGCTCGGAACGTTGGGCGTGATCCCCTTCGCCGCGGTCGTGCTGGTGACGTGCTTCGTCACGTTGTTCTTCCCGGGCCAGATCCTGGACGCGGCGTACGACCTGGACGCGCGCACAGCGGCAGCCCTGGGCCTGGCCGTGCGGATCAACTCGCTGGCGACCCTCCTGCTGGTCTGTCTCGCCGTCCTGATCGTGGCTTTCGGCCGGCCGCTGCTGCAGGCGCGCCGCCACGTCCCGACCGTGGTCCTGGGGATCGCCGCAGCTCTCGGCCTGGCGCTGGCAGTGGTCGTCCTGTGGTGGGGACTGGGCAGCGGCCTCGGTTGGTCGATGGCGCTGCTGGGTCCGGCCGCTCTTGTCCTGGGGCTGCTGGCGGGCGCCGTGATCGTGCTGGCCGTGATGGGCGGGCAAGCCGTCGAGGAACCGGCGGTGGAAGAGGCGCTGGCTGCTCGGGACGCGAAGAGCTCTGGCGAGAAGGACGCCTCCCTGGCAATCGCCATGACGATCGCCGGCATCCCTTCCGTGGACTCCCTTTCCGAGTCAACGAAGGGCGCCTTCCACAAGAACATCCTGACGCTGGAGACCCACGCGACAGCGGAGTCCACGGTGCTCACGTTCCGCGCCTACGGGCTGGACGACGAGTCCGAGCCCACCGTCGGCGACTACGCCCTCGGAGCCAACCCGGGCGGCAAGGGGTTCTTCCCGATCGACCAGGTGGCGATCACCTACACCCCCGGCTGAACGTGCCCTCCTGACGTCCTGCTCGTTGTCCCACTCAGACAACGACCTCGGAGGACCCGTGCGCCGCAACTTCTTCGCCCTTCTCGCCCTGCTCGTCGTGAGCGCCGTAGGTGTCGCGACCCTGCCGGCGGCAGCGGCCGACCGCTACCCGGTGAGCTACAACTTCCTGAGCAGCGCGGTCCTTGCCGGCAGCAAGGTCGATGCGGACCCGCCCGGGGCGAACAACTGGAAGTGCCGCCCCACAAGCCGGCACCCCCGCCCCGTCGTACTCGCCCACGGCACGGCCGGCAACAAGAACACCAACTGGCAGACCTACGCGCCGCTGCTGGCCAACAACGGCTACTGCGTGTTCGCGCTGACGTACGGCGTCTCGGCCGGTACGCCGAAGGGTCTCGACCAGTTCGGCGGCCTGGACAAGATCGAGACCAGCGCGCAGCAGCTGCGTGCGTTTGTCACCAAGGTGCGCCAGGCGACTGGCGCCCGCCAGGTCGACATCCTCGGGCACTCGCAGGGCACCCTGATGCCGAACTACTACCTCAAGTTCCTCGGCGGCGCGCCGTACGTCCGCAACTACGTCTCGCTCGCCCCGCTGTGGCACGGCACCGGCGGCGACGACACCCTCGCCAAGTCGATGGCCATCTATGCACCCCAGCAGGACCCGCAGGAGCTGCCGGTGTGCAAGGCCTGCTCGCAGATGTCGACCGGGTCGCCCTTCATGCAGAAGATGCGACGCGGGGGAGTGGCGGTCAGCGGCATCAAGTACACGAACATCGTGACCAAGTACGACCAGTTGGTCCGCCCCTATACCAGCGGCATCGAGCCTGGCATGCGCAACATCACCGTGCAGAGCAAGTGCGCCCAGGACTACACCGAACACTTCGAGATCGCCGCCGACCCGGTGGCCGCGGCGTACGTGCTGAACGCGCTGGACCCGGCTCACCCCCGAGCGGTCCCCTGCAAGCTCGTCCTGCCCTACGAGGGGCCGGTCACCTGACTCGGTAGGCTCGACCGCTCCGGGGAGGTAGCTCAGTCGGTTAGAGCAAAGGACTCATAATCCTTGGGTCGTGGGTTCGAGCCCCACCCTCCCCACCGGGCAGACTGTATGGACTCCGGGTGATACATGACGGATTCGGGCTTCGGGTTGATGCTTGACAGTGGTTTCGGCTGATGGTTGACAGCTGACTTCGGTTGATTCTTGACACTCGGCTCATGATGAGGGAGTTGAGCGTGGCATGAGCAGAGGTATCAGGCCGTGTTGGCGGTGATCAGTGACGGTCGGACGGTCAAGGACGTGGCTGAGCCGGTGCGGGGTGTCTCGCGTCAGACGGTGCATGAGTGGTTGGGCAGGTATGAGGACTGGTGGGTCTGGCAGGGCTTGAGGCGATCGCTCGCATCGACCGGCGTGGTGTCCGCACCAGATGTCTCGTGCGGTCGAGGTGGCGGTCGTGGAGATGCGGCGGGCGCATCCGGGGTGGGGTCCGCGGCGGATCGTACGAACTTCGAGCGTGGGCTGATGGGCCAGGTGAGCAGGTGCCCTCGTGAGTCGGCGGTCTATCGGGCGTTGGTGCGGGCTGGGTCTGATCGATCCGGCGGCTCGGCGGCGGCGGGACCGGAGCGCTGGAAGCGCTGGGAGCGTGGGGATCCGATGGAGCTGTGGCAGATGGACACCGTGGGTGGGTTCGTGCTGGCCGATGGCACCGGGCGAAGGCGTTGACCGGGGTCGATGACCATTCCCGGTTCTGTGTCTAGTGCCTATCTGATGCTGCGGGAGACCTCGCGGCGGGTCTGTGAGGGGTTGGCGGCTGGCGATGCGGACCTATGGGGTGCCGGAGGAGATCTTGACCGACAACGGCAAGGTGTTCACCGGCCGGTTCAACCGGCCGGCGGTGGAGGTGCTCTTCGACCGGGTCTGCCGGGAGAACGGCATCAAGCACCGGTTGACCGAGCCCCGTTCGCCCGACCACGACGGGGAAGGTGGAGCGGTTCCACCGGGCAGTATGCGTGCGGAGTTCCGCACCGACCGGGTCTTCAAGAACCTCGGCTGCGCCAGGCCGAGCTGGACGAATGGGTCGAGCCACTACAACACCGAGCGGCCCCATCAGGGGATCGGGATGGAGACCCCGGCGCAGCGGTTCGGCCAAACGGACCCCGCGACCAGCTGAGAGCGGCGCGGTCGCACGCTCGTGCGGTCGTGCGTGCCGGCTGCTGAGCGGACCGAGGGGAGCAGTGGGTGGCGCGGCGCGCCGGTGCCAACGGGGTGGTCAGCGTGAACTGGCAGCAGGTCTGCCTCGGTGCGGCAGCGGCCGGCCACAACGATCGACGTCCACGTCGAGCGAGGAGGTGATGCAGTTCTGGGACGGCGACGAGCTCCTGCGCACCGCTCGCCGCGAGAACTCCCCACTGCGCTGACTGTATGGACCCGGGTGATCCTTGACGGATTGGCTCGGGTTCATGCTTTACGTGGCTCCGGCTGATGCTTGACAGTGGCTTCGGCTGATTCTTGACACTCGGTTCATGTTGATGGAGCTGAGCGTGCAGGAGCAGAAGTATCAGGCGGTGTTGGCGGTGCTTTCCGATGGCCGGTCGGTCTCGGAGGTCGCTGAGCAGTGGGGTGTCTCGCGGCAGTCGGTGCATGCGTGGTTGCGGCGCTATGAGGACTCTGGGTTGGTTGGCGAGCACCGGATCGACAGCTCCCCGGCGGCGAACGTGAGGTTGTTGACCGGTGCCTGAGTGGGTACACGGACGGCGCAGTGAGTCGCCCACGCCCACCGGTCGGGCGGCTCACTGTCTCGGGAGCCGCCACCTAGTCGCAGCGCACGTGGATAGCACGAGGGCCGGTCTTCGTTTGGAAAACCGGCCCTGACCTGCGGTCCTGTTGGTGGGCGATACTGGGTTGAACCAGTATCGCGCTGGCTAGTGGCGCTGATCTCAGTCCAGGATATTACAGGCCACAACGCTCTCGAACGCGCTGCCTGAAACGGCCAAGTGCAGCGTTCAGCCGTTCCTAGTGCGCAAACACTGGTTCAGTACGTCCGTGGTGCTGTACGGGGCGAGCGACAGGTGGACCATGAGTAGATGCGCACTAGTCGCTACCCACCCGCCGTGAAGTGCACTGCCCTGCGCCGTGATGGCGAGCCCTGCGGACGATGGGCGGTGAGAGGTGGCACCCTCTGCGAGAAGCACGGTGGCGCCTTGGAGTCTGTGCGCAACGCGGCCGCTGAACGTGTCGAGAGGGCACGCTACGAGCTGTTGGGATTGGCAACTCAGGCGGTCGACGTCGTGAGAATGGGGCTTGCCGACGACGACCCGGTAGTGAGACGTCATGCCGCACGCGGGCGGCTAGACGAGTTGCGCGAATCGATGTTGCAGCCGCCCGTGGAGACCGTGGTTCAACACTCACGCCTATTCGTGTCTGAGAATCGGGAGCCGATCCGACACGTATCCGACACGTGCCACGTGGCGAACGGCCCCTGACACGCTTCTATCGCGCGAGGATTTGCATGCCCGAACACGGCGGGGGTACTACAAGAGAGACGATCAAGGGAAGGGAGCGAACATGGGCAAGGCTCAGAACAAGGCGACGGACGCCAAGGGCAAGGCGAAGGAAGCCACTGGCGCGGCGACCGGCAACAGGGACCTGAAGGCTGAGGGCAAGAAGGACCAGGACAAGGCCAAGGCCAAGGAGGCGGGACGGCACACGAAGGAGGCGGCGAAGAGCGCCAAGGACACCGTCAAGCCTGACTGACCCGTCTGGGTAGTTCGCGCCAAACCCAGGCGCGATGGCCAAGTTGGGTCCGGACCCGCTGTCAGAGGTCCGAATCTTGCTGGCCCTGTCGGCATCCAACTCGCATGAGAAGCACGGTGGCGCCTTGGAGTCTGTGCGCAACGCGGCCGCTGAACGTGTCGAGAGGGCACGCTACGAGCTGTTGGGAGGGCATCTCGCCCAAGGGCTGCCACGGACGGAATGACGCATCCACCCGCTGATCACGGGTCAAGATCTTTCGCTCTTACGCCTCCGGCTAGGCCATGCCGAACCTACGCTCGCAGGCGTGGCCACCTGGAAGCAGAAGCTCGGATTCTCGACCCCGGACCCTGGTGCGTGGCATCCAGATCCATCAAACCCGGCACAGTGGCGGTGGTGGGACGGGAAGCAGTGGACCGAGAAAGTAGCGCCACGCGGTCAGCCAGGTCCCGGTCCGGCCCGGGTACCGCAGTACCAGAGGCCCCCGCACGGAACGCCCGTTCCGCCTTGGTCGTCACTCACCTCGTCCCAGAACGTCATGGCCGAATCCAAGTTCGGCCAGTCATTTGCCGCGCTGCTGCCCGCCCCAGGTCGGTCGGAGGGGCGCCGAAAGGCTCCGAGCGCGCGACGGCCCCTGGCTCCGGCGAAGAACGAACACTAGCCAGGCCGGGGAGCAGCGCCAGCCTGAGCACGTACGTCGGGCCGCGAGAACGGGGAGGGTCTAGTTTTGAGGAAGTTGGCCCGCTCTACCGGGGCCACGCGGGAGTACACTGACGATGCGGTCGCGCAAGCCCCGGTCTGCAGGGGCACAGCGATGACCGGGTCCGTTCCAGGAGGGGCTGTGGGCTGTGCCGGTCGGCGATCCTTGGCCAGGACCCAGCTAGGGGTCGCACGTAAGCCCGCTAAAGGCGGTCACCATTTAGAGGTCTGATTGCGCCGTCACGGGCAGCGTCACGTGGTGAAGGGTTCCAGCCCGGCACGGGACGTGATCGGGCAGGCGGCAGTCTGACTCTCCGCCATGGCTCCGAAGGGGAAACGGATGGTCAGCGCCGACCAGTCGGATTTCGACACGATTCGCTTTCAGGCTGCGCTGCTTGATTCTGTCGGCCAGGCTGTGATCGCTTCCGACGTCGGCGGGATCGTCATCTACTGGAACAGCGCCGCCGAGCGGCTGTACGGATGGACGGCGCAGGAGGCGGTGGGGCGGCCCATCGTCGAACTCACCCCGGCGCCCCAGTCCGTAGAGGAAGCCACGCGGATTTTCGCCGAGCTCGCAGCGGGCCGCAGCTGGGCGGGGGAGTTCGTAGTACGCCATCGGGACGGCAGTGCTTTCCCAGTCCATGTGACGGACACCCCCGTCCTCGGCGCCGATGGCACCCTGCAAGCCATCATCGGCATCTCCACTGACATCACCGAGCGTAGGCGGGCCGAGCAAGCCGTGCGGCACCTGTCCGCGATCGTCGAGTCGAGCAACGATGCGATCATCGGCGCGGCCCTGGACGGCACGATCGTCAGCTGGAACAGCGGGGCGGAGAGGTTGCTCGGCTATGCCGCCACCGAGATCACCGGGCAGCACATCCGAATACTCGCGGACAGCCCAGCCATCGACGAGGAGATCATGTCCAACATGCGCAGGGTCGCGCTGGGAGAGCGGACCCAGAGTCTGGAGACCGTCGGGCGCCACATGGACGGCAGCCTCGTGGACGTCTCGCTCACCCTCTCGCCCGTCTACGACAACGTCGGGTCCATGAGCGGGTTCTCGGCGATCATCAGGGACGACTCCGCGCGCAAGGAGGCTGCGCTCAAGCATCAGGCGGACCTGCTGGTCTCACGGCTGGCCAAGGAAGAGGAGGCCACCAAACGGCTCCGAGAGCTGGACCGGATCAAGGACGACCTCGTCGCCACCGTGAGCCATGAGTTGCGCACGCCGCTCACCAGCCTCTTGGGATACCTCGAGCTCCTCAAGGACAAGCGGGCGGGCGCGCTCACCGCGCAGCAACGGAAGTGGGCCGACGCGATGGACCGCAACGGCGATCGGCTGCTCGCCTTGGTCGACAACTTGCTGACTGTCTCCACAGTCGACGCAGGGAAGCTGCAGTCCGACTGGTCCCCGGTTGACCTCAGGGACGTGATCTCATCTGCCCGCCGAGCCCTGCAGCCCTGGATCGACGGGCGGCGCCTGACAACTCGCTTCCACCTGCCCACGATCCCGATCATCGTTCAGGGTGATGCGGATCAGCTCGAACAAGTGGTGTGCAACCTGGTGAGCAACGCGCTGAAGTTCACCGAAGACGGCGGCACCGTGGAGTGCGCCTTGGACATCGAAGGCTCGCAGGCCAGGCTCACCGTGAGCGATGACGGCATCGGCATACCCGAGAACGAGCAGCTCGGGCTGTTCACGAGGTTCTTCCGCTCCACCACAGCCACGGACCGAGCGATCCAGGGCACAGGGCTGGGGCTGAGCATCGCCTCCTCGATCGTGAGGAGCCACGGCGGTGGTATCTCGGTCGTCTCGGCTCCCGGCCGAGGTACCCAGGTGATGGTGGACCTTCCGATGGCGAGCCCGCACGCTGAGGCGCGGGGACCGTGACTAGAGCCGAATGCGCGGCTATCGATTGGTGGGGATCTGGCTGTGCCGTACGCGGTGGTGCAGTACGCGCGCGTCAGGGCGAACGGTCGGGTGGAGCGGTGCCGGTTGGGTGGTGAGCCGAACGTTCGGAGTACGTGTTCGAGAGTCGAGGCCAGGAGCTCGTGCGTTGCCGTGCGGGTGGCGTCCCCGCGTAGCCAGCGTCGTGTGGCGGCCCGGTTCAGTCCGGTCCAGCACTCCAGCGCGTAGCGCAGGCGCGGGGAGTCCTCGGCGATGTCGGCGTGGAAAGCCGCGACCAGCGCGACGGCGCGGTGCATCAGCTCGGTGACCACGCGCCGTACGTCTGGGTCGGCGATGTCCTCACCTGGTGCGATCGTGCCGAGATAGATCGTCCGGTTCGCCTCGGTCCAGTCCAGCCAGCGCGAGACCGAGTCGGCTACGCGTTCCTGAGCGGTCCGACCCTGAGGCGCGCGCAGTTGGTCCTCGCGGAGTGCGCCGAGCCGCTCGACTCACCGAGCAGGGCATGCCGACCGTGGTCCACTCGATCAGGCGCGAGCATGTTGAGTCCTACATCGTCGACATGGTGGGCACCGTGTCACCCGCGACTGTCGCGAAGCACTACCGCAGCCTCAAGCAACTGTGTCTCCGCAGTGATGGTCGTGGGACTGTCCGCCCGTGGCGGCGACGCCAACGCGAAGGCCTGTCAGAGCATCAAGGACGACAGCTTCAACAGCGTCAAAGGGCCACTGTATGACGAGGCCGGGGACTCGCTGCAGAAGGCAATCGACAAGGTCGATACAGCCAGCCCTGCGGGCATGGATTACCAGTTCGCAGTAGTCGATATCAACGACTTGTGCTCAAAGTACGGGGTGGACAACGCCTTCCCGCAGTGACCTTGGTCCAAGGGTGTGGGCCCGCGCATGTTGCTGTTCGGCTCACACACATAGGGCTGGTGCTGGTGAAACCGACACGGGGTCGAGCAGCGACGCCGTAGGTCGTGTCCCGCTGTAACGGGCTGTCCTGACGGCAATCGTCTGGGTCTCGGGAGTGCCGTCGAGCCCGCATACACCTGGAGGGGCGAGCCGCGACGGCACCCGGCTCTCTGCGCAAGCGCTTCGAGCCATCCACGCATGCGAAGTCACTACCCCCCTTTGCGTGGACCCAAGTCTTGAAAGTCCCGTCCCTCTTTCGAAGATACCGCATCAAAGGGGCTACAAACGGAATGGAAGGTCTATATGTGGCGATATCGCCCGCATCATTGGGGGGACATGGAACCACCCCGTGGGCCCGGGGAGAGCCTCGCGGGGTGGCAAGCCGCACCTGACACAACCGTGGGTGCTTGGGGCTAGTTGCCCGAGACTCCGAGACTGCGAGGTACATGTCCGCTACTTGATCTGCGTCCGCTCACATAGTGGCACGAAGCACTCGCGGTCTCGCATAGTGGACTAGTCCGTTTGGGCTATGTCTTGAGTGCCGGTGAAGTGACACACACGCCGCGAATGAGTCGGAGTGGCCTACGAGTCGTCGAGGTTCGCCGGCAGAGCCAGCGGGCGAGGTTCCCTTGTTCGCCTCATTTCTAGAACTCCTCGCCACACTGAGCGCACCTAGCGAAACCAGCACTGACACTCCGGTCACTACCAACATCAACACCTCCACCATGAGCAGGAGGCTAGGTCAAGGCCACTCGGCGAAGAGGGGTCGTGGGTTCGAGCCCCACCCTCCCCACGACGTGCCCTACGGTTTTTGCCCCCGGGCTTGTGACGCATGTGGCACCCTGAAACAGGTGAACATGGCTCCTGGCAATGGAGTCATGGTTGTTGATCGAGTGAGGACTCTGGGCCCAGACCCCGCCCGCTGTTCTCGCGCCTGCCGTCAAGACATGGCGTTGCCAGAGAGGGGGTAGCAATGGAGCAGCAGCAGTCATACAGGCAGAAGCCCGCCCAGTCAGCCGCGGAAGAACGGCGCTACGTGGTGGCCCAGGCCACCGGGGTTTTGATAGCTCGGTTCGGTATCGACTCAGATGCCGCCTACGACAAGCTCGCGCTCATGGCGGCAGAAGAGCGCCGTCCCGTGATCGATCTTGCTCGCGAGATGGTCAAGGGGCTCGAGGAGCAGGACTCCCGGGGGTCTCGTAGCGACTAGCTCCCGTGCCCCCCGGCACTCGTTCCTCCGGAACTTGGCGGCGGCCCGCCCAGCGTCATCGCTCGGCCCGAGTTCACGACTTCACTAGCCCACTCCAACCCCTCAAATGGGGCGTCGATACGGATATAGCAACCCGACTTGAGACGTTTCGCAAGATAGATGATCCTTCACGGGTCGAAACCTCGAACCGGACTTACGCCCGAGAGGTATCTCCGGGTGACCAAGCAGCTGATCCCTCGGTGGAGCCACAGCGTCTCGTCCAGCAAACGCCGCCCTGTGCAGTGCGTTTCTCAGGAGGGGCCCCGTGCAGTTCCACGACATCAGGACACCCCGGACGACGCATGCTCGCTGTCGTACCGGTGAGCATGCTGCGACTGTGTCCCATCGGGCCGCAGAGATGCTGCAGGAGAGGCACAACGTCTCCGAGATGTTCGCCTTTGCAATGCTGGTCAGACGTGCCGCGGATGCGGGTCCGTCCGTGCGCGTTGCAGCTCTGGACGTGATCGCAGGAGGCCACGGGCCAGGATGACGAGTTGGCGACTCGTTGTGTGGGCAAGTCAGGTCAGGGAGGGTTTGCTCAGTCGGGAACTAACCCGCACACCCGCGTGCGTTTCGAGCGGGCTCAGCCCAGCGGGAGACGCACGGTGGCGATCAGGGTGCGTTGGCCGCTGGCGGCCACGTACAGCAGGTCGATCCGCTCGCCGGGCGCCAGGGAGGTGAACCCGCTCACGAACCGGGCATGGGTGAGGTGCTGGTCGGTAATGGCGTCCGTGAGGTCGTCGGCGTGCCGGCGGGCGAATCCCTGCGAGTCCAGCCCGTGCTCCACGGCGTGCTCGCCGAGCCGGTCGACTAGCACGAGCCGGTCGCCGTCCGGCCAGTCGCCGGCAGGGACCAGGTAGCCGCGCAGCCGGAACGAATCGTGGTCGAGGTCGGCCAGCAGCAGGTAGAGGCGGTGGACCCGCGGGTCAGGGTGCGTCTCGGCGATCAGCTCGTTGCTATCGGTTCGCGTCAAAAAGGTCTCGCAGACGCCGCGCAGTAGGGGTCCGAGGTCGACGACGTCCGGCCCGGGCTCGCGGTCGGGCTCCACCAGCCGGGCCACCTCTTCGGCCGTCCAGCCGTTCTCCTCGGCGAACTCGCGTTGCCAGGCGGCCGACGACTCCAGCTGGCCAGCATCGAGCCGTTCCGTATGCGCCTCGAGCCCGACCAGGTGCGCGCCGGCCACGGCGGCGGCGCCGGGGAAGTCGGCCGAGCGGTGCGGGGCAATGCGGTTCAGCTGACGGAACGCCTCGACCTCGACGGCACCCAAGCCGACGTTCGAACGTGGTGCCCCCTTGTCGATGGACAGCGGCAGCCCGATCACCTGAGCAAAGTCTTCCGCCACGTCATCGGCGCTGTCGTACGGGCGGACGAGCAGGGTGCCGCCACGCAGGGCGGTACGCAGGTCACGGGAGATCGCGAGCGGGTCCAGCCAGACCTGGTTGGCCTTGACGAACGACGAGAAGGAATACCGAACCTTGCGTCGGCGGACGTACTCGCGGTAGAGGCTGCGGGCGCACGCCCGCCGGTTGCGCACGTAGAGCACCCCGCAGACCTCGCCGATCACCTCGGCCTCCAGCAACGCGTCGACGACCGCTCCGAGCAAGGCCGGGGCGTAGTCCCTGCTCCACGCCTCCGTTGAGAGAAGCACGTTCTGCGCACCGCTGGCCCGGATCTCTGCCACCAGCGCTTCGACGTGTTTGGGCCACAAATCCGGGTGATAGTGGTGGTCGTAGACGAGGCGAGAGTGTCGCCGGCCGACCCCGGGGTCATCATCCCTCAGCCCGGCCGCGGGGTAGAGCCAGCCCTGGGCCGCGAGCTCTTCGCGTTGCTCATACACCAGTTCCTGGATTCGGGTGGAGCCGGTCTTGTAGCCGCCGCAGTGCACCCACAACCGCGGCAGCGACTCGGCCGGGGGCTGAACCGAGGAGTCCTCGGTGGCGGAGAGGAAGGCGCTGAATCGCTGCTTGGCCGCGGGCCAGTCGAACTCGAAGAACGGGTCCGGGGTGCGCCACCCCGGCCCGTAGTTGCAGGTGAGCACCTCCTCGGGCACCCGCGGCACTCGAACCTCGACCCCCCGAACCTCCCGGCTGGCGAGCGGCAGCACGCTGGCCGGGTCGATCTCGAGGGTGTGCGGCCAGATCGAGACGCGGCCATCGATCTCCCACGCCGGGAACAGATCACACCGGAAGCCGTTCGGCAGGTGCAGCTTGTAGAGCCGCAGGCCGGTCTTGTCGTACGACTCGTCGAGGACGCCTGCCTGCGCGAGGCGGCCACGCAGCTCCTGCCACTCATCGGCCAACTCGTCGAGCGAGCGTGCGTGCAGCATCAGGGCCATGTCCACGTCGTAGTCGTGTGGCACCAGGCCGCCCTCCCGGATGACACCGAGGAGGGTGCCCGACACCACGAACGCTTCGTACCCCTGGGCGGCCACCGCGTCGGTGACCTGCCTGACGCAGTCCCAGACCCAGACGTCGTCGTGGGAGTCGAGCGCCGTCCCGTAGCCGGCGTGGCCCAGCGTGCGGGGGAAGATCAGGCGACGGTAGTCCTGGTACCACGAGTCGAACTCTTCGCTGGTGCCCTCCGCGAGGTGTGCCTCGGACAGTCCGTGCATCTGCAAGAAGGCGCGTCGGGGCTTCTGCCGAAACACGCCGTCGACCTCCAATGTGAGCCGCTGCCACTCGTTGTGCCGCGCCCCGGGGCGGATCAGGTAGAGCAGCTCGAGAAGCGAGTCGTACGACGCGGGGTCGCGCTCGGAGGCGGGTCGCGCGGCCTCCTGCGCCAGGCGCTCGCGCACCTCGGTCAGGCGCCGCTGCGCCACGGCACCGGGGGGCCGGACCCGGCGTCGGGCCACTACCTGCCGCTCGCCCGTCTCCGGGTGCTGCACCGAGAGCTCGACCGTCCCAACTGTGTCGAGGCCATGTGCCACGAACCCGGCCTCGCCGGCGCGGCTCGCGCCGGGGAACTGGCTGGCCGTCCGTGGCGAGGGGCGACCCCAGACGACGTCGAGCAGTCGACCGTCCAACGTCAGCTGCGGCTCCAGTGACGCAGGTGCGTCGTCCGCGAGCACCAGCCGGCCGGTGATCGCGCGGATGGAGTAGTCCTCGTTCGTGGTCGCTCGGTGCAGCTGAGCGTGCAGTACGCCGGGTGGCCACTTGCGCGCGGAGGCGCCGGTGTCGTCGCCGGTCTCGCCATCGGCGTTGTCACCCCTGGACTCGTCCACCTCGTCCATCCCGTCGACCTCGTCCACCTCGTCCGGAGCGGGGGGCAATACGGGACTCCGGCGTGCCAGCCGGGCTCGAAAACGCCGGATCACCCGAGACACCGCGGCGCGTTGGACAGCGCCGAGAACTTGGTCCGCTTCGTTCCGGTCACGCTGGGCAGCTCCTGAATCGCCGGGGTGCGCACAGGAGTCTGCACCACTGGGCATGCTGCGCCCAACTTTGATGAATCGTCAACAGATGTGTCCCGTCGCTGACTCGCGCGCTCGTGTGTCTCTTGGAGCGCGGGGTGCACTCTCGATTACGTCACCGTTGCGCGGAACGCGCCTTCGACACCGCCGCGATGATGAGCAGTCCCAGCAGGAAGACCAGCAGGAGCACAGGGGAGAGCAGCAGCAGGAGAACCATCGCAACGACGGCCGCAACGATGGCCGCCCGGACCTGCGAGCTCCCGCCGGACCAGGCTCCCTTGATGGCTGCCCAGACCGGGTTCTTGCCCTGTATGCCGGCGCGCACCCCTCTGGCTCCAGCCTGCTGCTTGGCGTCACCGCTCGCGGCGGCGGCGTCCAGCCCGTCGGCGGCAAGCTCGCCACCGGCGTCGGCCGCCTGCTTGCCCCCGCTGGCAGCCACGTCGTTGAGCCTGCCGGTCCAGCCGTCCGCCTTCTGCGAGAACTTGGCGGCGGCGAACTCGACCGCGCTCGTCATCACGTGGGTGAATGCGGCTCCCGGGCTGGTGGTGGTCTGTTGCTCGGTCATCGTCGTCATCTGCTCACTCCCTCGACGTGCACGTACCCCGCTCCGGAGTCCCGACACCAGCTGCACCGGCGGAGTGCCGACGGAGCCGACATCTGGCCGCACCGTGGGAGCATCTTGTGATGGATACCGTGCGTCCCATCGAGACCTGGCTGACCGACATGGACGGTGTGCTCGTCCACGAGGAGGACCCCATCGAGGGGGCCACCGAGTTCATCGAGGCACTCAAGGAGTCTGGCCGGAAGTTCCTGCTGCTCACCAACAACTCGATCTTCACGCCGCGGGACCTGCGCGCCAGGCTGCTCCGCAGCGGGATCGACGTACCCGAGGACACCATCTGGACCTCGGCCCTGGCCACGGCGGACTTCCTGCGCGACCAGCGTCCCGGTGGCAGTGCGTACGTCGTCGGGGAGGCCGGGCTGACCACCGCGTTGCACGACATCGGCTACGTGATGACCGACCACGACCCGGACTATGTGGTGCTCGGCGAGACCCGGACCTACTCGTTCGAGGCGATCACGAGGGCGATCCGGCTGATCGACTCAGGAGCCCGGTTCCTCGCCACCAACCCAGATGTCAGCGGGCCGAGCCAGCAGGGACTGCTGCCCGCGTGCGGGTCGGTAGCCGCCCTGATCAGTACGGCGACCGGCCGCCAGCCGTACTTCATCGGCAAGCCCAACCCGTTGATGATGCGCAGCGCACTGAACCGGCTGGAGGCCCACTCCGAGACGACCGTGATGGTCGGCGATCGGATGGACACCGACATCATCTCCGGGCTCGAGGCCGGCCTGCGTACCGTGCTCGTCACCACTGGCTCCACGCGCCCCGAGCAAGTGGAGCGATACCCCTACCGGCCGACGCGGGTGATCGACTCGATCGCCGATCTGGTGGAGCTGGCCCGCGATCCTGCCGGCGAGATGTGAGACCTACTCGTCGTCCTCGTCGTCGTACACCCGGTCGTCCACGACGCGCTCACGCACCAGGTCGAGGATCGCGCCGGGTGAGGACGCGTAGCCAGGCGTGACCGCCGCCGCCAGCGCTTCCTCGCCCTGCTTGTCGGACATCCCCGGGGGAACCACCAACAGGCACAGCTCGGTGCGCTCGGAGGTCCGGAGCATGATCACGTGTGAGTCGTCGCCTGCGGCGAAGCCGGTCTGCACGTAGCCGCGCGCGATCGGCACCCGCCGAGGCTGGTCGTCCCAGTCAGGGGGCGAGAACGTCGCCCGCACGATCCGTCCCATGCCGTCGGGGAAGTTGTCGACGAGGTCCGCGAGCTCGGCGGTCAGGTCGCGGCTCTGCGGCCACCAGCCCCCGTCGAGCGGATGCGTGCGTGGTAGTTCGGTCATCCGCAGCCGCAGTGGAGCGCGATCGGATGGGGGAACGGAGCTGTTCGGCGCCGCCATGACTCCGCCTTTCGAGCCGGACCGAAGGCTCCTTGGTGGAGGCTGCTTCACGAACGGTTGATCCCGATTCTACAGGTCTGTGTTCGTCGCCCCGGCGGCGGGAAGGGAGGCCTAACATCACCTTGTGATCAAGTATCTCGGCTCCAAGCGGCTCCTGGTGCCGGTCCTGGGGAGAATTGCCGAGGCGGTCGGGGCGCGTACGGCGGTCGACCTGTTCACCGGCACGACCAGGGTCGCGCAGGAGTTCAAGCGCCGCGGGATCGTGGTCACGGCGACGGACAGCGCCTCCTACAGCGAGGTGCTCAGCGACTGTTTCATCGCCACCGACGCCCGGGAGATCGACCTCGGCGCGCTCAAGGACGAGATCGACCGGCTGAACGCGCTTCCGGGAACCCCCGGGTACGTCACGCGGACGTTCTGCGAGGAGTCGCGCTACTTCCAGCCGCACAACGGGGCCCGGATCGACGCGATCCGCGACGCCATCGACCGCGACCACCCGGCGGGACCGTGGCGACCGATCCTGCTGACGGCGCTGCTGATGGCTGCTGACCGGGTCGACTCGACGACCGGGCTGCAGATGGCCTACCTCAAGCAGTGGTCCCCGCGGTCGCACCACGACCTGGAGCTGCGGCTGCCCGAGCTGCTCCCCGGTCGCGGGCACACGGTCCGGGGCGATGCGGTCCACACGGTCGACGTCCTCGACCCGGTGGACCTCATGTACCTGGACCCGCCGTACAACCAGCACCGCTACTTCACGAACTACCACGTGTGGGAGACCCTCGTCCGCTGGGACGAGCCGGAGCACTACGGGATCGCCTGCAAGCGAGCCGATGCGCGGGACGACGGCACCCGCAGTGTCTTCAACAGCAAGGGCGCGATGCCGGCGGCCCTGGCCGACCTGATCGGCCGAGCGCGTGCCGGCCTGGTGGTCGTGTCCTACAACGACGAGTCCTGGGTCACTCCCGAGCAGATGACAGCGGCGTTGCGGGAGGCCGGGCACGAGTGCGTGGAGGTGCTGGCCTTCGACTCAAAGCGGTACGTAGGTGCCCAGATCGGCATCCACAGCCCCACGGGTGAGAAGGTGGGGGAGGTGAAACGACTGCGCAACGTGGAGTACCTCTTCGTCGCCGGGGACCGCGAGCGGGTCCGGTTCGCTGCCTCACCGACGCCAGCCGCCTCGTGACCCAGCACGATGGCGTCGAGGTGAACGGCGCCCATGAGATGCCCACCGGGTCCAATGTCGTTGCCTGGCTGGGCCTGGGCGCCGTCGTGTACGTCGCGTTGGGGCTGGTCGGTCGCGCGACAATCCCGGACGGTGAGGTGCTGAGCCTCGTCTGGCCCGCGGCCGGTGTCGCGATGTTGATGTTCGGCCTCGCCCCACGACGCTGGTGGTGGCTGGCCGCGCTGCTGGTGGCGGCAGCCGCTCTGCCGGTCAACTTCTTCACCGGCGCGAGCGCGTCCCAGGCTGCGGTGTTCGCCGTCTCCAACGTCTTTCAGGGAGTCGTTGCCGTGCTCCTCCTCCAGGCCCTGGCACCGCGCCTGCTCGGCGCCGGAGGCAAGGACTCCCTCGAGCGGCTGCAGGACTTCTGGGCTGTGCTGGGTTCGTGTGTGATCGCCGCACTGGCGGGCGCTGTGATCGGCAGCGTCGGACGGGGCCTGTTGGGGGACTGGACCTTGGGGGACGGTGTCGTGTGGTGGGCGCGCAACGCGCCGGAAGTGTCGCCCTGTTCACGACCGGGATCCTCGGCCTGGCGACCTGGCGGCAGGTGCGCCGTCCCGGGGGAACGGCCGATCTGCGAACAAATCTTCGGGCACGGGCGCCGGAGATGCTCCTGATCGTCACGGTGACGCTGCTGCTCTATCTTGCGTTCTTCTTGGATCCCTGGCTACCGGTGGCCTTTCCGTTGCTGGTCCCTACGGTCTGGGTGGGGCTGCGGTTCGCCCCGCTGCCGGTCGCGTTGCACAGCCTGGCCGTCAGTGGCGCGGTGGTGGTGTTCACGCTCTCGGGACTCGGGCCGTTCGCGTCCCTGGACTCGTGGGCGCAGGAGGTGCTGGTCTCCCAGCTGTTCATCGGTCTGGTCTTCTGCCTCGGAACGCTGCTGGCGCTGAGCCGCGGCGAGCGGCTGGCACTTACCCAGACCCTGGCCACCGCCCAGCGGACGGCGCAGAGTCAGGCCGAGCTGATGTCGACCATCATCGACTCGATGCACGACGGGGTGTCCGTGATCGACGAGCGCGGGCGGGTGGTCCTCCGCAACCCAGCCGGTGCGGCAATGGTGCAGGGCCACAGGACCGCGCCCTCTCACACGGGCGACTACCGGTTCGTCATGCGGACGGCTCGACGGCCGCGAGCTGTCCGGGCAGGACTTCCCGTGGGCTCGCGCCATGCTCGGCGACGACGTCGCCGACGAGGACATCGTGATCGTCTTCGACGACGGGACCCCGAGCCGCACGTTCTCCGTCAGTGCCCGACGCCTCCCGTCGACGAACGGCAACGGGCATGCAACAGGCCGTCGTGATCTACCACGACGTCACCACGATCGGGCGCAGCGCTCGGAGCTCGAGTCCTTCGCCGGTGTCGTGGCGCACGACCTACTGGGTCCCCTCACCATGGTCGAGGGGTGGGCGGAGATGCTCGCGAGCGACCTGACCGACAACGGCAGCCTGGCTTCCCCGGACGCGTCGCCCAAGGTGGACCGGATCCGTCTCGGCGCCCAAGGGATGCGACAGCTGATCCAGGACCTGCTCGAGTCGTCGACCTCGCGCGACCAGACCGCTCCGATCCACCGTCGTCGACCTCGACTCGATGGCTCGGTCGGTCGCGGAGCACCGTCCCGAGATGACGAACAGTGCCCCGCCGCACGTCGAGATCGCTTCGCTTCCCGAGGTGTACGCCGACGGCGCCATGGTCCGGCGGCTCCTGGACAACCTGTTCGGCAACGCGATCAAGTACGTCGCACCCGGAGGGGTCGCGCACGTGACGGTGACCGGCTCGGGACGTCGACGACATGGTCGAGGTGACCGTCGCCGACGAGGGCATCGGCATCCCGGCGGACCAGCGTGACCGGGTCTTCGAGGCCTTCCACCGCGCAGCCGGCACCTCGGAGTTCGACGGGCACGGCATCGGGCTATCGGTCTGCAAGCGGATCGTCGAGCGCCACGGCGGCCGGATCTCGGCGGAGCCCCCGCTGGGCGAGCGCGGAGCGCGGATCGTGTTCAGCCTGCCGGCTGCCCGCGCGGCGACGCCCCCGCGGCCTGACCAGCAGCGTCAGCGACAACCTGAAGCTGCGGCTCAGTGGCCGTCGGCGTGGGCTGCGTCGCGGATCTCGCCGACCAGCTCCTCGATCACGTCCTCGAGCGTGACCACACCCAGCACGTTCGATGACTCGTCGACCACGCGGGCCATGTGTGCTCCCTGGGCCTGCAGCGTCTGCAGGGCGTTCACGAGCGTGTCCGTGTCGCGCACGGCGGCGAAGGGACGGACCCACTTCTCCTCGACCATCCGGGCCCGCCCGTGCGGGTCGGCCTGGAGGACGTCCTTGATGTGCAGGTAGCCGACCAGCTCGCCGTCGTCGCCGACGACCGGGAACCGCGAGTAGCCGGTGTTGGCGCAGATCACCTCGACGTCGGAGGCACGAGCACCGCGTTGCACCGTCTCGAGCTGGTCCAGCGGCAGCAGCACGTCCATGACCGTGCGCGAGGTGAACCCGAGCGCTCCGGCGAGGCGTTCGTACTCGCTCTGGTCGAGCATGCCCTCGTCGTGCGACTCGTCCACCATCGCCTCGACCTCCTCGAGGGTGAACGTGGAGATCACGTCGCGCCGGGGTTCGACCTTGAACAGCCGCACGATCATGTTCGCCAGCGCGTCCAGGCCGTAGACGATCGGCTTGAGCACCGCCACGATCGCCACCATCGGCGGACCGAGGACCATCGCCGCGCGCTCGGGCCCGGCCAGTGCGAGGTTCTTGGGCACCATCTCGCCCAGCACGACGTGCAGGTAGACCACGAAGCTCATCGCGATGGTGAACGCCACGGGGTGCAGCCACGCGTCTGGGAGGTGCACGGCGTGGGCCACGGGCTCGATCAGGTGGGCCAGCGCCGGCTCGGCGACGGCACCGAGGCCCAGGGAGCAGACGGTGATGCCGAACTGGGCGGCGGCGATCATCTGCGAGAGGTTCTCCATCGCGCGCAGCGTCGTCCTCGCGACCCGGGAGCCCTCGGCCGCCTTCGGCTCCACCTTCGTACGACGGGCCGACACCAGCGCGAACTCCGCACCGACGAAGAACGCGTTGCCCAGCAGGAGCAGCAGCCCGAGCCACAGGGCCGCCTGGGTGTTCACTGGACCTCACCGGCCTCGGGCAGCAGCCGCTTGATCGAGATGCGGTCGACCCGCAGGCCGTCCATCCGCTCGACCCGCAGCAGCGCGTGCTCCTGCACCGGTTCCTCGTCGTCGTCATCGGGGATGTGCGCAGGCAGCGCCACCACGCACCTGGTCGCCGCGGGACGGGATCCGGCCGAGCTCGCGCACCAGCAGGCCGGCCACCGTGTCGTAGTCCTCGTCCTCCGGGAGCTGCAGGCCGGTTGCGTCGGCGACCTCGTCGGGCCGGAGCAGGCCGGAGACGATCCAGGAGCCGTCGGGCCGCTGCCGCAGCCGGGAGCCGTAGCGGTCGTGCTCGTCGGCGATGTCGCCCACGATCTCCTCGACGACGTCCTCCAGGGTGACCACGCCGGCCGTGCCGCCGTACTCGTCGGACACGATCGCCATCTGGAAGCCCTCGCCGCGCAGCAGGGACAGCAGCGGGTCGAGGCGCAGCGACTCGGGGACGACGGTGGCGTCCACCATCACCTCGCGCACCAGCGTGTGCGCGCGCTCCGAGCGGTGCACCGCGACTGCCTGCTTGACGTGCACCGAGCCCACCACGTTGTCGGAGGTGCCCTTGATGACCGGGAACTTCGAGAAGCCGGTCGTGCTGGAGAGCTCGATGACCTCGCTGACCGGGTCGGTGGCGTCGACGCAGGCCATCTGCACGCGGGGCGTCATGATCTCGCCGGCCGTGCGCGGCCCGAAGGCGACCGAGCGCTGGACGAGGTGGGCGGTCTCGGAGTCGAGCGTGCCCTCGCTCGCCGAGCGTCCGGCCAGCGAGGCCAGCTCGTCGGAGGAGCGGGCCGAGCGGAGCTCCTCCTGCGGCTCGACACCGAGCGCTCGCACGATGCCGTTGGCGGAGCCGTTGAGCAGCTTGATCGGGTAGGTCATCACGGTGGTGAACCCGCGCATGAACAGCTGGGTGCGCCGAGCGATCGGGAAGGGCGCCGCGATGCCGAGCTTCTTCGGCACCAGCTCGCCGAAGATCATCGTGGCGATCGTCGCCAGCACCAGCCCGAGCGTGACGGAGATGCTCGGGACAGCGCCCTCGGGAACGCCGACAGCGGTCAAGGGGTCCTGGATCAGCGACGCGATCGCCGGCTCGGCGAGGAACCCGATGATCAGGTTGGTCAGGGTGACGCCGATCTGGGCGCCGGAGAGCTGGGTGGACAGGGACCTCAGCGCCCGCCGCACGCCTTCGGCCTGTCGGTCGCCCTCGCTGGCGGCCTTCTCCACCGCGGCGCGGTCGACGGCGACCAGGGCGTACTCGGCTGCCCCGAAGACCCCGCACGCGAGCACCAGGCCCACCGAGATCCCGAGCAGCAGCCATTCCATGCTGGCCATTGTGGCGGGTACTGCCCGAGTCGCCGTACGCCCGGCCACTCGCGGGCGTCCGCCTCTCGGCGAACGCGTCGTGGAACCGTGGGAGGGTCGAAGTACCTTGGAGCGGGAAGGGGTGAGGCGGTGCTGAGGTTCTCCGGTGTCGCCGTCAGCCACGCCGGACTGGTGCGCAGCGGCAACGAGGACTCCGGCTTTCTCGGCCCCACCTGCATGCTCGTCGCCGACGGGGTCGGAGGTGCTGCTGCCGGCGAGGTCGCCTCGGCGACGGCGGCGTACGTCGTGTCCGCGCTGGCGCTGGGCGACCCGCAGGGGGATCCCGTCCCGGATGCTGCAGGGCGGGGTGCGCCTGGCCCAGGAGCAGATCGCTGTCGGCGTACGACGGGACCCGGCGCGGACCGGCATGGCCACCACCCTGACCGCACTGGCCACCGACGGCGAGCGGTTCGGCCTCGCCCACGTGGGTGACTCGCGGGGCTACGTGTTCCGCGACGGCAGGCTGGCCCGCCTCACCCGGGACCACACCTACGTGCAGCACCTCGTCGACGAGGGGACGCTGCCTGCGGAGGACGTGGCCGTGCACCCGTGGCGGCACGTCGTGCTGCGCAGCGTCAACGGGACCGTCGCGGAGCTCGGCGACGTGGCTCCCGTCTCGCTCGACGGTGGGGGACCGGGTGCTGCTCGCCAGCGACGGGCTCACCGACCTCGTCACCGAGGCGCAGATCGAGAGCCTGGTCGAGCGACACCCCGACGACGCCGCCGCGGAGGCGCTGCTCGACGCCGCGCTCGCCGCCGGTGGCCGCGACAACGTGACCTGCCTGCTGGCGACGGTCGATCGACGGTCCCGAGGGCGTGGCCGAGGGGACCCTGGTCGGTGCGGCGCGCGACCCGCGCAACGTGGTCGACGCCGCGGCCGTGCGGATGCCGAACACCGCCTGACGACACCGCCTGACCGCGTCACTGCGTGCGAGAATCCGCGCATGAGCGAGATCGATCGTCCGCGGCTCGAGGGTTCGGTGGCCGTCCGTGACGGGCGGCGGCTCTCCTTCGCCGAGTTCGGTCGTCCCCGTGGTGCTGCCGTCGTCTGGATGCACGGCACTCCCGGGGCCCGACGCCAGATCCCCATCGAGGCGCGCGCCTTCGCCGAGGAGCACGACCTCCGGATCATCGGGTGGACCGTCCGGGCATCGGTTCCTCCACGCCGCACCTCTACCCGAACATCCTCGACTGGACCAACGACCTCGTCGAGCTGTGCGACGTCCTCGACATCGACAAGATGCACCTGATCGGCCTCTCCGGCGGTGGTCCCTACGTGCTGGCGGCGGGAGCGGCCCTGGCCGACCGGGTCCACGGCGTGGGGGTGCTCGGGGGAGTGGCGCCCACGAAGGGTCCCGACGCGATCGCCGGCGGGCTGGTCAGCCTCGCGCCGTACGCCGCCCCGGTGCTGTCGATGGCCCGGGTGCCGATCGGGTTCGCCCTGGCCCAGTTCATCCGACTCGTGCGACCGATCGCCGGCCCGATCATCGACGGGTACGCCGCGGTGCAGCCGCGCGGGGACAAGGAGCTGCTGGCGCGCCCGGAGTTCCGGGCGATGTTCCTCGACGACCTGCTCAACGGCGCGCGCTTCCAGGTGAGCGCCCCGCTCGCCGACGTCATCCTGTTCACCCGGCACTGGGGCTTCCAGGCCGACGAGGTGCAGGTGCCGGTGCACTGGTGGCACGGCGACTCCGACCACATCGTCCCGCACGCGCACGGCGTACACATGGCTTAGCGGCTGCCGCACGCGAAGTTCACCACCGTCGACGGGGAGTCGCACCTCGGCGGGCTCGGGGTCGCCACCGAGGTGCTGACCCAGCTGATGGAGCTCGGACCACGTGCGACAGTTCGGTCATCCGGGCTATAAGCGACACGCCGGACGCCCCTTTCCGAGCGTTTGGCTGGTGAAGGGGCCTCCCATCGGTCACAATGGGCGCACAAGTTCACACGTTCACCTGTAGTCACTGGACCGTGACTTGCTTCATCGAGACCGCTGGGGAAGGCGTATCTCGACGCCGAAGCAAGAGGAGGTCCGTCGTGACTCGTTCAGCGACTCGTGGAGTGCTCTACATCCACTCGGCGCCATCTGCGTTGTGCCCGCACGTCGAGTGGGCCGTGGGTGGCGTGCTCTCACATGCCCCACAGGTGGAGTGGACTCCTCAGCCTGCCCAGGCCGGCACCTACCGCACGGAGTACTCCTGGTCCGGCGACCAGGGCACCGCCTCCGCGATCACCTCGGCGCTGCGTGGCTGGAACCACCTGCGCTTCGAGGTCACCGAGGAGGCCACCTCCGGCACCGAGGGCGCGCGCTACTGCGCCACCCCGAACCTCGGCGTCTTCCACGCCGTCACCGGCCTGCACGGCGACATCATGATCCCGGAGGACCGGCTCAAGGCCGCCGTGGTCAAGGCGTCGCTCGGGGACACGACCCTGGAGCTCGAGATCGCCAAGCTGCTCGGGAAGCCGTGGGACGACGAGCTCGAGACGTTCCGGCACGCCGGCGAGGGCGTGCCCGTGCGCTGGCTGCACCAGGTCGTCTAGCTGCTCTGGCGAGCCTCCGGCTGATGTAGCCGACCAGGTCGTGCACGTGGACGAAGTCCTTGGCGGCCTCGTCCTCGATCCGTACGCCGAAGTGCCTGCTCGCGCCCTCGAGGATCTCCACCATCGAGAGCGAGTCGATGCGCAGGTCGTCGACGAACGCCGCGTCCGCCGTCACCTGGTCCACCGGCGTGCCTGTGACCATGAACACGATCTCCGAGAGCTGAGCGTGCACCTCGGGGGGATCCGCCCGGGGTTGACCTGCGCGCGATGACATGGCGTGACCTTAGTTCGGGTATTCGGTTGTTCACGATGCGGGTTGCGGTTGCTGGAATTGGAACCAGTTCTGGTTGACTTTCGACCTGTTGCACCCAACCGCCCACACAGGAGTGCGCATGGAACACGCCCCCGGCACCTCGCTCGATCTCCAGTGGGTGACGATCCACGGCCACGAGCGCGCGTTCGTCAAGGTCGGCCAGGGGCCCGCCCTGCTGCTGCTGCACGGGCTGGGCTGCACCCACACCACCTGGCTGCCGGTGATCGAGCACCTCGCCCGGCACTTCACGGTGATCGCGCCCGACCTGCTGGGCCACGGCCGCAGCGCCAAGCCGAGGGCCGACTACTCGGTCGGCGGCTACGCCAACGGGATGCGCGACCTGCTCACGGTGCTCGACATCGACAAGGTGACCGTGGTCGGGCACAGCTTCGGTGGTGGCATCGCCATGCAGTTCGCCTACCAGTTCCCCGAGCGGACCGACCGGATGATCCTGGTGGCGCCGGGCGGTCTGGGGCCTGAGGTGAGCCCGTTCATCCGTGCAGTCACGCTTCCCTTCTTCCACCAGGTGATGGGCCTGGCCACCCGGCCCGGCATCCGCCACATCGGCAAGGCCGGTCTTCGCGCGCTCTCCCGGTCAGGGGTGAACGCGGGCCGGGACCTCGGCGAGGTCGCCGAGATCTTCGACTCCTTCAAGGACCCCCGAGCGCGCGCGGCGATCCGCCACGTCGTTCGTGCCGTGGTCGACCTGAAGGGCCAGATCGTCACCATGGTCGACCGGGCCTACCTCACCCAGGCGATGCCGATGCTGGTGGTCTGGGGGAGCGACGACGCGGTGATCCCGGTGACGCACGCGGAGAACGTGGCCCGGATCGCGCCGGGCGCGGTCGTGGAGGTGCTGCCGAACAGCGGCCACTTCCCGCACAAGGACCACCCGGACCGGTTCGTGAAGATCGTCCATGGAGTTCGTCCGGGAGACCCAGCCGGCGTCGTACCAGAGGGAGCGCTGGCGCGAGCTGCTCAGCAACGGGCCGCTGGAGCCCGCGAACCGCGCCGAGGCCGGCGAGGCACCGCTCCCGCCGGTGGCGCAGCTGCCGCACCGCGGCGCCTCAGTCAGGACCTATTCAGCGGGGCGGGAGCCGATCCGCTTCTCCTCGGCCGTGAGCGTGCGCGCCGTGGCGATGATGATGATCAGTCCGAGCGCGACCAGGATCGCGCCGGCACCCTTGAACAGCCCGTCGAGGTCCTCGATCGCCGGCCACGCGAGGACGAAGCACACGATCCCGAGGCCCAGCGGGATGCTCCCGCGCCGGATCGCGCCGTCCACGCGGTGCGAGCGCATTGGGGTGATCAAGCGTCGCCACCTTCCTGCTTGACGTCCGCCACCGCGGTGGGGTCGTCGATGCGGTACTTCTCGAACGCCTCGGCGACCACCTCCGCCTTGACCTCGCCCCGGTCGGCCAGCGCCCGGAGCGCGGTCACGACCACGCTCTCCGCGTCGACCTGGAAGAAGCGCCGCGCCGCCGGCCGGGTGTCGGCGAAGCCGAACCCGTCGGTGCCGAGCACGTGGTAGTCGGTCGGCATCCAGTGCGCGATCTGCAGGGGTACGGCGCGCATGTAGTCGCTCACCGCGACCACGGGTCCGGTGACGTCCTCGAGCCGGCTCGTGATGAAGGGGACCTTCGCCTTCTCACCCGGGTGGTTCAGCGTCCACTTCTCCGCCTCGATGGCGTCGCGCGCGAGCTCGTTCCACGAGGTCACCGACCACAGGTCGGCGGCCACGCCCCAGTCGTCGGCCAGCAGCTTCTGCGCCTGCTGGATCCAGGGGAACCCCACGCCGGAGGCGAACAGCTGGATGCGCGGGGCATCACCGTTGCCGGACACCTCGGGGGCGTCGGCGTAGTGGTAGATGCCCTTGAGCAGCCCCTCCTTGTCGATGTCGTCGGGCTCCTTGGGCTGCACCATCGGCTCGTTGTAGACGGTGATGTAGAAGATGACGTCCTCGCCGTGCGGGTGCTCGTCGCTGACGGTGTACATCCGCCGCAGGCCGTCCTCCATGATGTGGGCGACCTCGTGGGCGAACGCCGGGTCGTAGTGCACGACCGCCGGGTTGGTCGCCGCCAGCAGCGGGGAGTGACCGTCGGCGTGCTGCAGGCCCTCGCCCGTGAGCGTCGTACGGCCCGCCGTGGCACCGATCAGGAAGCCGCGCGCCAGCTGGTCGGCCATCGCCCAGATCGAGTCACCGGTCCGCTGGAACCCGAACATCGAGTAGAAGATGTAGAACGGGATCATCACCTGGCCATGGGTGGCGTACGACGAGCCAGCAGCGATCGCCGATGCCATCGCCCCGGCCTCGGAGATCCCCTCGTGCAGCAGCTGGCCGTCGGTCGCCTCGCGCCACTTGAGCAGCAGCTTGCGGTCCACCGACTCGTAGCGCTGGCCGCCGGGGTTGTAGACCTTGGCGCTCGGGAACATCGAGTCCATCCCGAAGGTGCGGTACTCGTCCGGAGCGATCGGCACGATGCGCGGGCCGATCTCCTTGTCCTTCATCCAGTCGCGGAGCAGCCGCACGACCGCCATCGTGGTGGCGATCTTGCTCTTCCCCGAGCCCTGCTTGAGCTCGTCGTAGAGCTCCGGGTCGGGAACCTTCACGGGCTTGGCGCGGACGACGCGCTTGGGGAGCGGCCCGCCGAGCTGCTTGCGCCGCTCCATCATGTACTCGATCTCGGGGGAGTCGGGTCCGGGGTGGAAGAACGGAGCGCCGCCGTTCGCCTCGTAGGCGTCGTCGATGTCCTTGTCGCTCATCGGCAGGTAGAGCCGGTCGCGGAACTTCTTGAAGTCGCCGGTCTTGAGCTTCTTCATCTGGTGGGTGGCGTTGCGGCCCTCGAGGGACTCGATCGTCCACCCCTTGACGGTGTGCGCCAGGATCACGGTCGGCTGGCCGACGTGCTTGGCCGCAGCGTCGAAGGCGGCGTACACCTTGCGGTAGTCGTGGCCGCCACGCGGCAGCTTCTCGATCTGCCGGTCGGTCATGTGCTCGACCATCTTGCGCAGGCGTGGGTCGGCACCGAAGAACTTCTCGCGGTTGTAGGCGCCGTCCTCGACCGAGTAGGTCTGGAACTGGCCGTCGGGGGTGCTGTTCATCTGGTTGACCAGGACGCCGTCGACGTCACGAGCGAGCAGCGCGTCCCACTCGCGGCCCCAGATCACCTTGACCACGTTCCAGCCGGCACCGCGGAACTGGGCCTCCAGCTCCTGGATGATCTTGCCGTTGCCGCGCACCGGCCCGTCGAGCTGCTGCAGGTTGCAGTTGATCACCCAGGTGAGGTTGTCCAGCTCCTCACGGGCCGCGACGCCGATGGCGCCGAGCGACTCGGGCTCGGCCATCTCGCCGTCACCGAGGAACGCCCACACGTGCTGCTCGGAGGTGTCCTTGATGCCGCGGTTCTGCAGGTAGCGGTTGAAGCGCGCCTGGTAGATCGAGCCGATCGCGGTGAGCCCCATCGAGACCGTGGGGAACTCCCAGAACTCCGGCATCAGGCGCGGGTGCGGGTAGGAGGGGAGCCCCTTGCCGACGCCGTGCTGCACCTCCTGGCGGAACCGCATCAGCTGGTCCTCGGTCAGCCGGCCCTCGAGGTAGGCCCGGGCGTAGATGCCGGGGGAGCCGTGACCCTGGATGTAGACCTGGTCGCCGCCTCCCGGGTGCTCCTTGCCGCGGAAGAAGTGGTTGAAGCCGACCTCGTAGAGGCTGGCCGCCGACTGGTACGTCGCGATGTGGCCGCCGACCTCGAGGCCGGGGCGGTTGGCGTCGGAGACCATCACGGCGGCGTTCCACCGGATGAAGGCGCGGATGCGGCGCTCGATGTCCTCGTCGCCGGGGAACCAGGGCTCACGCTCGGGCGGGATCGTGTTGATGTAGTCCGTGCTGCGCAGCGCCGGGACACCGATCTGCTTCTCCCGCGCGCGCTCGAGCAGGCGAAGCATCAGGTAGCGGGCGCGGTCACGGCCGCGGTCCTGGACCAGGGCGTCGAACGACTCGAGCCAGTCGCCCGTCTCCTCGGGGTCGATGTCGGGCAGCTGGGTGGGCAGGCCCTCGTGGATCACTGACGTACGCCGGCCGGCCTCCGGCTCCTGGGTGCTCTTCTCGCTGTCGCTCACCCATTCATCGTGTCACTTCTGCGAAGCAGACGAAATCTACCGATGGGTATGGTCCGCGGCCGGACGGCCCTACGATTCCGGGAGGACCGAGGGGTTGTCGGATGGTGGACGCGCGGCGGGTGGGGTTGCGCGGGACTCGGAGGTCGGGTGGACTACGGGCACCGTGCCCCGGTTGTCGCCGCGGCCGACCTGAACTGATCGAGTGAGTGGAGGCAGAGAGTTGAGCCCGAGCGCAGACCGCGCGGACGTCCAGCTGGGCGAACGTCTGGGCTTCAAGCCAGGCACGGTCGTGCAGGAGCTCGGCTGGGACGATGACGTCGACGACTCGATCCGTGCAGCGATCGAGGACGCCATCGACTCCGACCTCGTGGCCGGTGACTACGGCGACGTGGTCGACGTCGTACTGCTGTGGTGGCGCGACGACGACGGCGACCTGGTCGACGCTCTGGTGGACTCGCTGACCGACCTCGTCCGCGGTGGCGCGATCTGGCTGTTGACGCCGAAGGTCGGCCGTCCCGGGGCCGTGGATGCCGCCGATGTCGCCGAAGCCGCGCCAATTGCGGGACTTTCCACGACGACGACCGTTGCTGTGGGTAAGGACTGGACAGCGACCCGCCTGGTCGCGCCCAAAAACTGAATCCCGCCGCACAGGAGGCACTCACCCGATGTTCCAGCAGCTGCAACAGCAAGCCCTGCGCCAGGCACGACTGGTACAGGTGATGGCCACCTCGGGCGTGATCCGGCCCTACGGTCCCCGCAAGCTCTTCGGCATCGCCAAGACGGTGCACAACTGGGGGATCGGTTTCGCCGGCGGCATCGGTGCCCTGGCGATCCGGGCACCGCACGACGTGGCGCTGATCGACGAGCTGGGCGAGCTGACCTGGGCCGAGCTCGACGACCGGGCCACCCGGCTCGCCCACGGGCTCAAGGACCTCGGGGTCGGCTCCGGCGAGAGCGTCGCGGTGCTGTGTCGCAACCACCGGTACTTCGTGGAGGCCTCCACCGCCCTGTCCAAGCTCGGCTCGGACATCCTCTACCTCAACACCGCCTTCTCCCCGCCCCAGCTCGGTGAGGTCTGCGAGCGCGAGAAGCCGGTCGCGATCATCTACGACGACGAGTTCACCGAGATGGTCGACAAGTCCGGCATCGACCTGCACCGGGTCATCGCCTGGCACGACGGCGAGGCCGCGGAGGCCCCTCTCGTCGAGGACCTGATCGAGAAGGGGGCGACCGACCCGCACCCCGTCCCCGAGCACACCACCCGCCCGGTGATCCTGACGTCCGGCACGACCGGCACCCCCAAGGGCGCCCCGCGCGGGGAGTCCGGCATCGACGGTGCCGTCGCACTGCTCTCGAAGATGCCGCTGAAGACGGGCGGCACCACCTTCATCGCCGCCCCGCTGTTCCACACCTGGGGCTGGGCGCACCTCAACCTCGCGATGCTGCTGGGCTCGAAGATGGTGCTGCGCCGCAAGTTCGACCCGGCCGACGCCCTCGAGACCGTCGAGAAGTACAAGTGCGACTCGATGATCGTGATCCCGGTGATGATGCAGCGGATCCTGAAGCTCTCCGAGGAGGAGCGCTCCGGCGACTACTCCTCCCTGCGAGTGGTGGCCGCCTCCGGCTCGGCGCTGCCCGGTGACCTCGCCACCAAGTGGATGGACACCTTCGGGGAGAACCTCTACAACACCTACGGCTCGACCGAGGTCGCGTGGGCGACGATCGCCCAGCCCAAGGACATGCGGGAGGCCGAGGGCACGGCCGGCAAGGCGCCGTACAACACCGAGGTCCGGATCTACGACGAGGACGGCAACCGCGTCAAGGACGGCGAGTCCGGGCGCATCTTCGTCGGCAACACGATGCTCTTCGGCGGGTACACCGGCGACGAGGGCGAGACCAAGGACATGATCGACGGCCTGATGTCCGCCGGCGACATCGGCCGGATGGACGAGGAGGGTCGGCTCTTCATCGAGGGGCGCGACGACGAGATGATCGTCTCCGGCGGGGAGAACGTGTTCCCCAAGGAGGTCGAGGACTGCCTCGCGAAGCACGAGAAGGTCCAGGACGTCGCCGGCGATCGGTGTCGAGGACGACGACTACGGCATGCGGCTGCGCGCGTTCGTGGTGACCGAGGGCGAGGTCGACGAGGACACGCTCAAGTCGCACGTGAAGGAGAACCTCGCGCGCTACAAGGTGCCGCGCGACGTCATCTTCCTCGACGAGCTTCCGCGCAACTCGACCGGCAAGGTGCTGAAGAAGGACCTCAAGGAGTACGACGACGAGGGGAACCCGCCGGAGTGACGTCTGGTCGGTCAGGCGTGGCTGGCACGATGGCGCCATGACACTGGCGATCGGAGATCCGGCTCCGGACTTCACCCTGAAGGACCAGTACGGCCAGGACATCTCCCTCTCGGCGTACGCCGGGAGGAAGGCGGTCCTGCTGGTGTTCTACCCGTTCGCCTTCAGTGGCGTCTGCACCGGTGAGCTGACCGGGTTGCGCGACCGGCTCGGCGACTTCGAGACCGACGACACGACGCTGATGGCGATCAGCTGCGACCCGATGTACGCCCAGCGTGCGGTCGCCGACCGGGACGGTCTGTTCTTCCCGTTGCTGAGCGACTTCTGGCCCCACGGAGTGACCACAAAGGCCTACGGCGTGTTCGACGAATTGACGGGTTCGGCAACCCGATCTTCCTTCGCGGTGGACAAGGAGGGACGGGTGGGGTGGATGGTGCACAACTCGACCGGTGAGGCACGCGATCTCGACGAGCATGCCGCCGGTCTGGCTGCTCTGGTCTAGTTCATTTCGACCAATTTCGGATTCGCCCTTGGATGGCGGCCCGAGTTGGGGCACTCTTGTCCTTGTCGCGCCGCTGGTGACCCGAGACGCCAGCGGCGCGACTTCTTTTGTGCCCGAGGCACGGAGCCTTTATCGGTCCGAAACGAGCCTTTTCCGGTCCCTATTCCTGGCCGCCTCGTGAGTGGCCCGAGTGGGCGGCGCAGACGGTGCTCCCGTAGTCTGTGCGCGCGTGACCGACGGTCCGGTCCCGGGCGTATAGCTCAGCGGTAGAGCACCTCGCTTACAACGAGGTGGTCGCAGGTTCGATCCCTGCTGCGCCCACCCAAATCCACTGCTCCCGGGAGGTTCCACCCATGACCGGCGCCGTGCTCGTGCTGCTCTTCGTGCTGGCTGTCGCGGTGAGCCTCTGGTCGCTCGTCGATGCCGCGCTGCAGCCAGACGCGGCCTACGCCAGGGCCGGCATCAGCAAGGGTCTGGTCACCGGCATGCTGGTGCTGACCTGCGTGGTCGGGGCGCTGTTCTACTGGCCGTTCATCCGGCCGAGGCTGCGCCGGGTGGGCTACTGAGACACCCGTAGGATTCGGCTCGTGTCCGACGCGCTCTACCTCGTGGCCGGCTTCGCCATCCTGCTCGCCGCGGTGCTCCCGTCGGTGCTGAGCAGGCGCGCCATCTCCCCACCCATCGTCCTGCTCGCTGCGGGCATGGGGATCGGTCTGCTTCCGGTGGGCGGCGACCACCTTCCTCGACCCCATCGAGCACCGCGCAGTCGTCGAGCCGGTCACCCAGTTCGCCGTACTGCTCGCGCTGATGGGGGTCGGGCTGGCCCTCGACCGGCCGCTGCGGCTCGGCCGACCGAACGACTGGCTGCGCTGGGCGGCGACCTGGCGGCTGCTGCTGGTGGCGATGCCCGTGAGCATCGGGGCGGTGTGGCTGCTGGGCTGGTGGGGCCTCGGCCTCGGTCCGGCGACCGCGTTGCTGCTGGGCGCGGTGCTGGCACCCACCGACCCGGTGCTCGCAGGTGACGTGCAGGTGGGTGCGCCGGATGTCGGCGAGGACGTCGACCCTGGGGACGAGCTGGCGGACGAACGCTCGAGGCGACGAACGGCACGAGGTCCGGTTCGCGCTCACCTCGGAGGCCGGTCTCAACGACGGGCTGGCCTTCCCGTTCGTGTACGCCGCGATCTACCTGGCCACGAAGGGCTCCCCGAGCTCGTGGATCGTCGAGTGGATTGCGTGGGACCTGATCGGCAAGGTCGTGCTCGGGTTCCTCGTCGGCGCGCTGGTCGGGTGGCTGCTGGCGAAGCTGGCGTTCCGCGCCCGGCGGGAATCGCTTCGCCTGGCCGAGCGGGGTGAGCCGTTGCTGGCCCTCGCAGCGCTGGCGATCTCGTTCGGCGCGGCGGAGGTGGTCGGTGCCTACGGCTTCATCGCGGTGTTCACCTGTGGGATGGCCATCCGCAACGCCGAGCGCAGCCACGACTACAACAAGGAGATGCACGGAGTCGTCGAGCGGCTCGAGCGCCTGTTCACCCTGCTCGTGCTGCTCTGCCTCGGCATGGCGATGAGCCGAGGGCTGCTCGACGCCCTCGACTGGCGCGGTGTTCTCGCCGGGGTGGCGCTGATCGTGCTCATCCGCCCGTTGATCGGCGCGCTGAGCCTGATGCCGTTCACGCCGAAGGGTCGCGGGCTGAACCCCCGGGAGCGCGTGGTCGCGGCGTTCTTCGGCGTACGCGGGGTGGGGTCGCTGTTCTACCTGGCGTACGCCGCCGGGCACGCGGAGTTCTCCGACCTGGAGTGGCTGTGGGCGACGGTCGCGTTCACCATCGGGCTCTCGGTGCTCGTGCACGGCGTGCTGGCCAAGCCGGCGATGGACTGGCTGGAGCGGGCGAACAACGGTCGTGAGAGTGCTCTCATCGCGAACTCATGGGCGCCTCACCGTGGGTGGCGAGAGTGGTGGCACGAAAGCAAGAACACCACTCGAGGAGAACACGATGAAGAAGCTCATCCCCGGTGCCGTACTCGGCACCATCGGACTGGTCGGCGTCGGACTGCTGGGCCTGCAGACGGCTTCGGCGGACGACGGCGCGGGCGACCCGAAGATCACCAAGCGCGAGGAGAACAGCTCCGAGCTGGCCACTGTCGACGAGGACGACGACAACACCGACAAGTCCAAGGACAAGACCCGGGACAGGTCGAAGCAGAGCAAGGTCTCGCGGTACCAGGTCCCCGCCCAGGGCGGTCCTGCCCAGGATGTCTCCCGAGACGTCTCACGGGATGTAGCTTCGCGCGACGTCGCGCCGAAGGACGTCTCCCGAAACGCAGCTTCGCGGAACGTCGCATCACGAGACGCCGCCTCGCGGCAGGTCGCATCCAAGGACGTCTCCCGGGATGCCCAGTCGCGGGATGCCCAGTCCCGCGACGCCCAGTCCCGCGATGCACAGTCTCGCGACGACTCGCGCGACTGACGGAGGAGCAGATGGAACCCATCGAGGACAGCTGGAACTTCGCTGAGGGCGACCGGATCACATCGGCGCTCGTGGCGGTCAGGCGACTGGGCGGCGGGGCCGCCTACGACGCCTACCTGGCGTTCGACGAGGTCACCTGGGGACCGGTCGTGGTGAAAGTGCTACGACCGGCCCAGGTGGCGAACCCCTCCAGCCTGCGCGGTCTTCAGCGGGAGGTGGCGGCTCTCGAAGCGGTCAACCACCCGGTGGTGGTGCGCAAGCTGCGACACAGCCTTGAGGAGGACCGGCCGCACGTGGTCCTCGAGTCGATCGACGGACCTCGGCTCTCCACGCTGCTGCGGCGCTACGGCCCACTGCAGCCGGCGCAGTACCTGCCGCTCGCGATCGACATCGCCTCGGCGCTGCAGTACCTGCGGCACATCGGGCACGTCCACCTCGACATCAAGCCGAGCAATGTGATCATGGGCGCGCCTGCGCGCTTGATCGACCTCTCCCTGGCCCGCACGGAGGCGGAGGCCGCTGCCCTGGACCACCCGGTCGGGACTGACTCCTACATGGCTCCCGAGCAGGCGGACCCTCCGCGGAGCGGCTCGCCGACGTACGCGAGCGACGTCTTCGGGCTCTCGGCCACGCTGTTCGAGGCGGTGGCGGGCTACCGGCCGTATGACGATGGCGATCCGGACGGAGCCCTGCCCGTGGACCAGTGGCTGCAGCTGGTGGAGGTCCCCTACGGCCTGCCAGGGACGGTGCCTGCCCCCGTCGCCAAGCTCGTCTCGCCGGCCTGGAGAGAGAGCCGGAGAACCGCCCCACCCCGATCGAGATCGCCGAGGGTCTGGAGCCGGTCTACGCCCAGCTTCCGAAGGGACGGCTCGCCGGCTTCAAGGTTCGATGATCGTCCGGGGCCTCAGCCGGTGAACCGGTAACCCATGCCGCGGACGGTGGCGATGGTCTCGGCGCCGAACTTCTTGCGCAGGTAGCCGACGTAGACGTCGACCACGTTGGAGCCGGGGTCGAAGTCGTAGTCCCAGACCTGGGAGAGCAGCTGTTCGCGGGACAGGACCTGTCCCACGTTGCGGAGGAAGAACTCCGCCATCCGGAACTCCCGCGCCGAGAGGTCCACGAGCCGGCCGCCCACCTGTGCTCGCCTGGTGCGGAGGTCCAGGGTGACCGCTCCAGCGCTCAGGTGGCCGGCTTCTCCGCCGGTCTGGTCGCTGCTCTGTCGCAGCCGGAGACGGACCCGGGCCAACAGCTCGGCGAACCGGAAGGGCTTCGGCATGTAGTCGTCGGCGCCTCCCTCGAGGGCGGAGACGGTGTCGGTGACACTGTCGCGGGCGGTGAGCACGATCACCGGCAGCGAGGAGCCCTGTGCGCGCATCTGGCTCAGAACCTCGAAGCCGTCCAGGCCCGGCAGACCTATGTCCAGTATGACGAGATCGAAGTTGCCGCTGAGGGCTAGGTCCAGCCCGGTGTGGCCGTCCGCAGCCACCGTGGTCGCGAACCCGTCGGCAGCCAGGCCCTTGGAGACGAACGAGGCGATCCGCTTCTCGTCCTCGACGATCAGGACACGTGCCATCAGCTGCTCCGTCCAGACGGGATCCGTACGACGAACCTTGCCCCGCCGGAGTGGGAGTCCTCGACGTGCACGGTGCCGAGATGTGCCTCGGCGATCGCCTTGACGATGGACAGCCCCAGCCCGAACCCCTCGTCGTCCTCCGGCACGTTAGACCTTTCGAAGCGTTCGAAGATGCGCTCACGGTCGGCCTGCGGCACGCCCTGTCCGCTGTCCTCCACCGCGAGCTGCACCGTGTCGCGGGTCAGCGAGCATGCCAGCTCGATGCGGTCGCCCGGGTGGGTGTGCTTCACGGCGTTGTCGCACAGCTGGAGCAGCGCCTGGGTGATGCGTTGCTCGTCGAGGTCGGCGGTGGCGTCGTCGGGTGGCAGGTCGCCCAGCTGCCAGTCACGATCGCCCAGGGCCGTCGCCTTCCGGTGGACGCTGGTGACCAGGACTGCCAGCCGGGTCGGAGCCGGGTTCACGAAGTCAGGACGGCCGGTCTTGGCCAGCAGGATGAGCTCGTCGACCAGCCCGGACATCCGGTCGACCTCATCGAGCAGCAGCTCCCTGGTCTCGGCGACCTCGGCGGGATCGGCGTGGTCGACGAGCTCGAGGTGGCCACGCAGCACCGTCAGCGGCGTACGCAGCTCGTGGCCAGCGTCGTCGAGGAACTGTCGCTGCGAGGTGAAGCCCTGCTCGAGCCGCGCGAGCATCGAGTTGAAGGTCGCGGTGAGCTGGGTGATGTCGTCGTTGCCCGTCTCCGGCAACCGCCTGGACAGGTCGGTGGTGGTGATCTCGCGTGCGCCGTCGCGCAACGCCCGCAGCGGGCGGAGCAGCCTGCCGGCCTGCAACCAGGCGGCACCGACGATCAGGATGAGCAGGAGCAGCGACACGACTGCGTAGGTGCGCATCACCCGGATCAGCTCGTCCCGCTCCTCCCCGACGAACGTTACGATCACCAGCGCACCCGACCTGGTCCGGTCCCGGACCGGCTGCACCGTCACCCACGAGGCCCCGGCAGCCGGGAGCTGCAGCCTTTTGGTGCCGCCCTCCGAGAGCAGGCGTTCGACGGCGGACTTGAACGCAGGCGAGTTGACGACCGGGCCTCCGTAGCGGTGCTGGGTGCGCTCCATGGAGCGTCCGTTCCAGTATCCGACGAGCATCTCGTCGTCGTCGGGGACGTTGCGGACCAGGAAGGTGTCGAGTAACCGCGTCACCGTGGTGAAGCCCTCACCGGTCTCAGGATCAACCCCGTCGCGCTGGAGCGCGGAGAGCTCGGCCACCTCCTGGTCGACCTTGGCGGTGATGTCGGCCCGAATCCTGTTGGACTCGAGGGTGTAGACCAAGGTTCCGGCGATGCCCAACGCCAGGGCGCTCAGCACGGCAACCGAGGCAGCGATGCGGGTGCGGACCGAGAAGGCACGACTGAAGCGTGAGGACGCAAGGGGCTCAGTCGTCCCCGTCGTCGTCCCCGGCGTCGTCATCGTCCCCGTCATCCCCGTCGTCGTCGTCCCCGTCGTCGTCCCCGTCGTCGTCCCCTGCGCTGTTGTTGCTCTCGGTCACTGGTGTGGGCTGCGGCGTCACCACCTTGACAGCCTCCCGGTTGTCGCGGGCATCACTCTTCTTGTCCTGGCGCTCGCGACGCCGTTCACGGGCCTCTCGCTCGGCCTTGCCCGGTCCAGTGGTGCGGTCGCTCGCCTTGGACCCTGAGGGGGAGTCGACGATGACAATGTCCTCCCGCGGCGCCGAGGAGTCGTCGGGCGCGGTGAGCATGCCCGTGGCGTAGGCCGCCGCGGGCAGCATCAGTGCCACCACCAGGCCGACGACGACCTTCCAGACCTTGCTCATGGCTCAACCATGATGGCTCGCGATGTGGGGTGAGTGAGAGTCCGATGAGAGAACTCTCATCTGGTCGTGCCGAACGGCTCAGGAAGATGCAGACACGCGGGGGAGCTCGAGCGGGAAGCGCGATCCGGAGGGCACCCCTTGGGAGTAGGTGAGGCGGCAGCCGTTGGCCTCGGCCAGCCGGTTCACGATGTACAGCCCGAACCCGCTGCCCGACTGCTGTACGGCGGTCCCGGTGCTGGCTCGCGTGAACCGGTCGAACAGACGCGGGACGAAGTCCTTCGGTACGCCCTCGCCGGCGTCGGTGACCTCGAGCGAGACGCCGTCACCGTCCTCGACGACGGTCACCGCCACCGGGGGCGCGCCGTACCGCAGCGCGTTGCTGACCAGGTTGGCGACCATCTGCCGCAGGTGGAACGGGTCGATGTAGCTCACCGGGGAGGCGTCGATGTGCACGTCGACCTGGGAGGCGCCGTGCAGTCCGGCGAGCGCTTCGGTGATGACCTCGCGAAGATCCGCACGAACGGGGCGGGTGGCGATGGTGCCGGAGTCGAAGTTGGCCATTGCGAGGATGTCGTCGATCAGGGCAGAGAGCCGGCGGGCGGCTCCGAACGCCTTGTCGACGCGCATCTGCTTCGTCTCCTCGGTCTCTTCGTCCCAGGTGGCAGAGAGCTCCTCCAGATGGCCGAGGACGAGCGCGAGTGGAGTTCGTACGTCGTGCCCCACGATGCCGAGCACGTCGGCGTTGAGCTGGTTGACCTTGCTGAGTCGCTCGTTGACCCGCGCCATCTCCCGGTTCAGCGTGTGCGAGGACGTCACGTCCCGGAGCACGCCGGTGACCCTGGTGACCTCGGCATCCCCGGATCGCTCGGCGCGCACGCGGCTGAACACGTCGCGGACGTCCCCGTCGGGGCGCACGATCCGATAGCTCATCTCATAGCTCTCGCCCGACTTCAGCGCCTGGAAGACTGAGTCGACGACGCGGTCCTTGTCATCCGGGTGAACGTGCGGGATCACGGAGTCCGCAGTGGGGGTGAACGTCTCCGGGTCGCGCCCCATGATCCGGTACATCTGTCCGGACCAGGAGATCTGCCGGGTCGCTGGGATCAGCGTCCAGCTGCCCACCCCAGCCAGCTCCTGGGCCTCGTCGAGCTGGCGCTGCGTCTCGACGTGCTGGGTCACGTCGGTGACCAGGGTGAAGATCCCGACGACCTCGCCGTTGACCTCGTAGGGGACGTAGGACCCCTCGGTGTGGCGGGTCCGGCCATGGGTGTCCACGAGAGTGCGCTCGAAGACCTGCTCCTCGCCGGCGAGCGCCTTGCGCATGACGGGGCCGCTCCTGGCGAACACGTCCTCGCCGATGATCTCGCTGATGTGCAGGCCCTTCATCTTCTCGGGCGAGATCCCGAACCAGTCGGCGTACGCCTCGTTCGCGATCACGTTGCGCAGCTCGGTGTCCCAGTAGCCGACCAACGCGGGAAGGCCGTCGAACAGCACCTGGAGGCGACGGGCCTCCTCCTCCGGAGGAGACCCGGTTGCGGACCGTTCTAATGCAGGCACGAGGGTCATTGTGCGTGGACCCGGTGTCCGCCACAACAAAACGGCAAACGAACACGGCTGCGGGCTGACCGACCGTGCATGGTTTCGGCGCTCGTTCGGCGTGGCTAGGGTGGCCGGTACCGGACCGTGAAAGGGAGTCAGACCTGTGATCGTGCCGTTCTCCGCCGCAGATTTCCTCGACCGCGCCCTCGCGGTGTACGCCGACCGCATCGGCATCGTCGACGAGCCCGACCAACCTGCCGAGTCACTCGGTGACCTGACCTACGCACGCGTGGGTGAGCTCGCCCGTGCGCAGGCCGCCAAGCTGGACGAGCTCGGCATCGGCTTCGGCGAGCGGGTCGCCTACGTCTCGCACAACAGCGCGCGGCTCTACACCGCCTTCTTCGGGGTGACCGGCTATGGCCGGGTGCTGGTGCCGATCAACTTCCGGCTCTCGGCTGAGGAGGTGTCCTACATCGTCGAGCACTCGGGTGCCCGCGTGCTCTACGTCGACCCCGAGCTCGAGGACGCGCTGAAGGACGTCGAGTGCGAGCACAAGTTCCTGATCGGCAACGACAAGGACATGTACCTCGAGGGCAAGGAGCCACAGCCCTGGGAGCACGAGGAGAACGCCACGGCGACGATCAACTACACCTCGGGCACCACGGCTCGACCCAAGGGCGTGCAGATCACGCACCGCAACATCTGGACCAACGCCGTGACCTTCGCGCTGCACACCGGCGTGACCGATCGCGACGTCTACCTGCACACGCTGCCGATGTTCCACGCCAACGGTTGGGGCATGCCCTTCGCCATGACCGGCCTGGGCGTCGAGCAGGTGGTGATCCGGAAGATCGACGGCGCCGAGATCCTGCGCCGCGTCGAGAAGTACGGCGTCACGGTGATGTGCGCGGCGCCAGCAGTCGTCGCGTCCGTCCTCGACGCTGCCGAAACGTGGGAGGGCGAGATCCCGGGACGCGACCGCGTGCGGATCATCGTGGCCGGTGCGCCACCGCCGACCAAGACGGTGGCGCGAGTGGAGGCGGAGCTCGGTTGGGAGTTCATCCAGATCTACGGCCTCACCGAGACCTCGCCCGTGCTGACGGTCAACCGGACCCGTGCCGAGTGGGACGACCTCGACCCCGAGGAGCGCGCCACCAGGCTCACCCGGGCGGGTCAGCCCGCCGTCGGGGTGACGCTGAAGATCTCGGAGTCAGGTGAGGTGCTCGCCCGCTCCAACGTCGTGCTCGAGGGCTACTGGGAGCAACCGGAGGAGTCCGAGGCCTCGCTCGCGGACGGCTGGTTCCACACCGGCGACGGCGGCGTCATCGGCGACGACGGCTACCTGACCATCCAGGACCGCAAGAAGGACGTGATCATCACCGGTGGCGAGAACGTCTCGTCCATCGAGGTCGAGGACGTGATCTTCTCCCACCCCGACGTCGCGGAGGTCGCGGTGATCGGCGTACCCAGCGAGAAGTGGGGCGAGACGATCAAGGCGCTCGTGGTGCGGACCGAGGGCTCCGAGCTGACCGAGCAGGAGCTGATCGACTACTGCAAGTCCCGGGTGGCGCGCTTCAAGGCACCGTCCTCGGTCGAGTTCCGCGAGGAGCTGGCCCGGACGGCCACCGGCAAGCTGCAGAAGTTCAAGCTGCGCAAGCAGTACTGGGAAGGTCGGGACCGGCAGGTCAACTGACCATGAGCGTTGCGTTCCTGGTCACGTCCTTCGTGGTGTTCGCCGTCTATGGGCTGGTTGCGGCCGCGGCCCGTGAGCGCGTGCTGCGCAGCCCCCGTGTGCTGACCCGGCTCCGCAGGACCTTCGCCGCGTGCTTCCTGGTGCTCAGCGGCCGGCTGGCGCTCGAGTCCCGCTAGCCTCGCCCCATGCCGACCCTGGGTGACGTCACCGACCTGCTCGAGCAGTGGTTCCCCCCGCACCACGCCGACAGCTGGGACGCGGTTGGTTTGGTGTGCGGCGACCCCGCGATCGACGTACGCCGGATCCTGCTGGCCGTCGACCCGGTGACCGTCGTCGCCGACGAAGCGGTCGCGGACGGCGCGCAGCTGCTGGTCTGCCACCACCCGTTGTTCCTCAAGGGGGTGCACGGTGTCGCGGCGACCGACCCCAAGGGGCGGATCGTGCACCGGTTGCTCGCGGCGGGCTGCGGCCTGTTCACCGCGCACACCAACGCTGACTCGCCCGCCGGAGGAGTCTCGGAGTCGCTGGCGCTCGCCTTGGGACTGGAGCACGTCCGCCCGCTCGAGGCCGACCCTGCGCCGGCGTACGACAAGATCGTCGTGTTCGCGCCGACCGACTCCGCAGAGGGGATCCGCGCGGCGCTGGCGGGCGTCGGCGCGGGCGCGATCGGCGACTACGACTCGTGCACGTTCACGACTCCCGGTGAGGGCCGCTTCCGTCCGCTCGACGGCGCCCACCCGACCATCGGCGAGGTCGGCCGGGTCGAGTCGGTCGAGGAGGTGCGGATCGAGACCGTCTGCCCGCGACACCTGCGCGCCGAAGCCGTCGCTGCGCTGGTGGCGGCCCACCCCTACGAGGAGCCGGCGTACGACGTGGTGCCGCTCGCCGAGCTCGACGAGCCGGATCGGGGATCGGGAAGGATCGGCCGGCTCAGCTCGCCGATGACGCTGGCGGACTTCGCTACCCATGTGTCGGAGGTGCTCAGCGAGACGGCTCACGGAGTGCGGGTCGCCGGCGATCCGGACCAGCTGATCGAGACCGTGGGGCTTTGCGGCGGCGCCGGTGACTTCCTGCTCGACCGCGCGCGGGCCGCCGGGGTCGACGTCTACCTGACCTCCGACCTGCGCCACCATCCCGCCTCGGAGCTGCGCGAGCACGGCGCGCCGGCGCTCGTCGACGTCGCGCACTGGGCGGCCGAGGCGACCTGGCTGCCCGTGCTCCAGCGTCGGTTGACCGACGCGCTGGGGGCTACGGTGGAGGTGCGCGTCAGCACGACCAACACCGACCCGTGGACCTTCCGGGTCTGAGATCCCGACACACAACTCCAGGAGACTGCCCTGAAAGCCGACCCGTTCGCGCAGCTCAAGCTGCTCGACCTCCAGGAGCTCGACTCCTCGATCGACACCCTGACCCGCCAGCTGAGCTCGATCCCGGAGGCCGACCAGCTGCGCGAGCTCGAGGTCCGTCGTACGGCAGTGGCGAACCACCTGCGCGACCTCCGCATCCAGGTCGACGACCTCACCGCCGAGCAGAAGCGTGCGGACCTCGACGTGGAGCAGGTCAAGACGCGGCGCGAGCGCGACCAGGGGATGATCGACGCGGGCCAGGTCAAGGACCCCAAGGCGCTGGAGCGGATGCTCGGTGAGCTGCAGTCGCTGCACCGGCGGATCACCTCGCTCGAGGACACCGAGCTCGAGGTGATGGAGCGCCTCGAGACGGCGCAGACGGAGCTCGACTCGCGGACCGTGGAGCTGGCGGCGATGGAGGGCGAGGAAGCCGAGCTGCGTTCGGCCTTCCAGCAGAAGGCCGGCGACCTGCAGAACGAGCTCAGCGCGGTGCAGCAGGAGCGGTCCACGATCGCCAGCGGGCTTCCGGCCGACCTGCTGGCGCTCTACGAGAAGCTGCGGGCTCAGAAGGACGGTGTCGGGGCGGCTGCGCTGCGCCGACGCGAGTGCGAGGGCTGCCGGCTCACCCTGAACGCCTCCGACCTCGGCATCATCGCCAAGGCGCCGACCGACGAGGTCCTGCGGTGCGAGGAGTGCAACCGGATCCTGGTGCGCACCGGGGAGTCCGGTCTGTGAGCCGTCGGGCCGTCATCATCGAGGCCGACGGCGGCTCTCGTGGCAACCCCGGCCCCTCGGCGTACGGCGCGCTCCTCAAGGACGCTGACACCGGTGAGCTGATCGCGGAACGTAGCGAGACCATCGGGGTCGCCACCAACAACGTCGCGGAGTACCGCGGCCTGATCGCCGGGCTCGAGCTCGCTGCCGAGCATGCGCCGGAGGCCGAGATCGAGGTCCGGATGGACTCCAAGCTGGTCGTCGAGCAGATGGCCGGCAACTGGAAGGTCAAGCACCCCTCGATGCGGCCGCTGGCGCTCGAGGCCAACCGGCTCGCTCCCGCCGGCACGACGTACACCTGGGTGCCGCGCGCGGAGAACGCCCACGCCGATCGGTTGGCGAACGAGCCCTCGACGGGGAGCGTCGGGAGGAGCCGAGGCGGCGGTTGTTTCCTCCTCCGGTGGGACACGAACGGACACAAGCGCAGCCTCGGCGACCCCACGCGCGGAGGTGAGTCAGCAACGACGCTGACCCAGGGGCCTGAGACCAGCAAGAGCGGCTGGGGACCACCCGGCGCCAAGCCGACCACGTTCATCCTGGTCCGCCACGGGGTCACCGAACCACACCACCGACAAGCGCTTCTCCGGTGGCCTGGCCAGCAGCAACCCTCCGCTGAACGACGAGGGCCGCGAGCAGGCACGGGCGACGGGGGAGTGGCTCGCCCCGTTGGCCGGAACCTTCGACGCCCTGGTCAGCTCACCGGTGCTGCGCACCCGCCAGACCGCCGAGATCCTCGCCGAGTTCTTCGACCTCGAGATCGAGGAGGAGCCCGGCATCGCCGAGATGGAGTTCGGCACCTGGGACGGGATGAGCTTCACCGAGGTGCACGAGAAGCATCCCGACGAGATCGGCTCCTGGCTGGGCGACCTCGAGTCCGCTCCGCACGGGGGCGAGTCGTTCCGTGCCGTGGAGAAGCGCGTCCTCGAGGGTCGCGACCGGATGATGGCGGCGTACGCCGAGAAGACGGCCGTCGTCGTCAGCCACGTCACCCCGATCAAGACCCTGGTCGCGGACGCCCTGGGGGCGCCCCTGGAGGCGGTCTACCGGATGGAGCTCGCACCCGCGTCGGTCACGGTGATCTCCTACTTCAACGTGGGTCCGGAGCAGGACATCCCGATGGCGAACCTGCGGCTGTTCAACGCGCGGCCGACCGAGATCTTCGGTTAGACCTCTTCGACGATCACGTCGAGCAGTTGGCCATGCTTTCCCGGGTCGTCGAGCTCGACCTTCCAGCCCAGGTCGCGGATGACGTCGGCGAGGGCGACTGGTGTCCTCGGGCTGGCGCCGCTCTCCAGCAGCGCGCGCACCAGCCTGCCCTTCGTGGCCTTGTTGAAGTGGCTCACCACCATGCGCCGCGACCCCACCTGCTGCAGCACCCGCACCGTCGCCACCCGGGACGCGAGGTCGCGGTCGGGGCGCCAGAACGCGGCGTACGTGCTGGACCTGAGATCCACGATCAGGCCGCGGCCGGCGGCCTCTCGCGACGACCGGGTCGAGCGCGGCGCGCCAGTGTGCCGAGACGACCCCGAGGCCGGCGAGGTTGACCCCGCCGGCGAGCCGGTACGGCGGGATCCGGTCGGCCGGCCGGACGCAGCCCGAACAGCGAGGACGTGATTGCGAGCGAGCCCGAGGCCCGGCGTCGTGCGGCGCTGTCGAGCGACGCGCAGGTCGAGGGCCTCGTAGAGCACGCCGGTGTAGATCGCGTCGGCGCGCGCGGTCGGTGTCTCGAGCAGGCGAGTGTTGCGGCGTACGTCATCTGTCTGGGTCGGACCGAGCCCCAGCGCGCGGGCAGCCTCTTGGGGGTCACCGGCGCAGAGCTTGGCCAGCGCAGTGATCACCTGCTCGCGCGGCTCCGTGAGTGCGGGGAAGGCCAGGTCGGCCAGGGCCAGGTGCTTGCCCCGCTTGGGTGCCGACTTGCCTTCCGAGGGAGGCAGCAGGATCAGCACCGCGCCAGCCTAGGACGACCCCTTTCGGCCGGTGCATAGGGTGGCCACTGGCATGCGGCCCGGGCCGCGGTCCCGGACGGAGATGGGGGATGCGATGGGTACGCGAGTGCTGCAGGGCACGGGCGCGAGCGCCGCGGATCTGCAACCCGGGATCGCCGCGATCCAGCAGGAGCAGGGACTCAGCGAGGAGTTCCCGGCCGAGGTGCAGAAGGCCGCCGAGGCGGCGGTGCAATCGCCCCGCCTGCCGGAGCGCGACCTGACCGAGCTCGAGTTCGTGACCATCGACCCGCCCGGTGCCATGGATCTCGACCAGGCGCTGCATCTGGAGGCCGACGGCGACGGGTACGTCGTGCACTATGCGATCGCGGACGTGATGGCCTTCCTCGAGCCGGGTGATCCGGTCGACGAGGAGGCCCACCGCCGCGGGGAGTCGCTGTATGCCCCGGACAGCAAGATCCCACTTCATCCGAAGGTGCTCAGCGAGGCAGCGGCGTCGCTGCTGCCCGACCAGGTCCGCCCTGCGTTCGTGTGGACGATCCGGCTCGACGCCACCGGAGATGGTCGGCGAGGCGACCGTCGAGCGGGCGCTGGTCCGGTCACGGAAGCAGCTGGACTACGCGGGCGTGCAGGACGAGATCGACCGTGCCCCGGAAGGGTCGACGCTCTCGGTGCTCAAGACGGTCGGCGAGCTGCGGATCGCGAAGGAGGCGGAGCGAGGCGGGATCTCGCTGCCGATGCCCGCCCAGGAGGTCGACGTCGTCGACGGTCGGTGGCGCCTGGAGTTCCGCGAGATGCTGCCCGTCGAGAACGTGGAACGCCCAGATCTCCCTGATGACCGGCTTCGCCGCCGCCGCGATCATGATCGAGGGGAAGGTCGGCATCCTGCGCACGCTCCCTCCGGCTCCGGAGCACGCGGTGAAGCGGTTGCGGCGTACGGCCAGGGCGCTGGGGATCGACTGGCCCCAGGACGAGGGCCACCCCGAGTTCATCCGATCGCTCGACCCGGCGAAGCCTGCCGAGGCAGCAATGGTGGTCGCCTGCACCACCTTGCTCCGCGGCGCCGGGTACGCCGCGTTCGAGGGCGAGCTTCCGGACCAGCTGGAGCATGCGGCACTCGCCTCGCCGTACGCCCATGTCACGGCGCCGCTGCGTCGGCTGGTGGATCGCTACGGTCTGGAGGCCTGCGCGGCGCTGTGTGCGGGGGAGGCCGGTGCCGCAGTGGGTGCTCGACCGGCTGCCCGACCTGCCCGACATCATGCGCGACTCGGGCCGCAAGGCCAACGCCTACGAGAACGCCGTGCTCAACCTGGTCGAGGCCCAGACCCTGGCGCCCCTGGTCGGCACGAAGTTCGACGCCGTGGTGACCGAGGTCGACCACGACGACGAGCGCAAGGGCACCGTGATGGTCCGCGAGCCGGCAGTCGAGGCGGCGGTCTCATCCGAGTCGCCACTGCCGGTCGGCGAGGACGTCACCGTCACCCTGACCGAGGCGGACCCGGCCACCCGCAAGGTCCGCTTCACCCTCTGACGTCGTTCGAACGGGCAGAGGTCACGGGACCCTCAGTGCCTAGGACACTTCTGCACGTCCGAGCGATCGGCTGTGGATGGCCGGATGCGCGTCCGGGTGGAATGCCTGTTCCAGCATGCGCGCCGCCTCAGCCCTAGAACGTCTTGGCGGTGTGGCGAGCGTCGGACAGTTGCTCGACCTTGTTCCGAGGCACGAGCTCGTCCGAGCCGTGCACGGCCGCGAGATCACCCGGCTCACGCGCGGTCGCTACGGGCTCCCCGACTCTGATCGCGCCCGCACGGTGGCCGCCCGGATGTCGGGCGTCCTCGCCCTGCGCAGCGCAGCGATCGAGCACGGCTGGCCCGTCAAGACGCGTCCACCTGTGCCCGAGGTGGCGGTGCCGCGCAACCGCAAGGTGAGCCAAACGCAAGGGCGTGCGGTTGGTGTGGGCCAGGATGCCTCGACACGTCGCTACGGGCAACGCCCCCTCTGGAGACGATCCTCGCCTGCGCTCGCGCGCTGCCGTTCGACGAGGCACTGACCATTGCCGATGCCGGCCTCCGCTCAGGATTGGTCACCCGCACGGAACTGGTCGAAGCCGCGGACCAAGCTCGGGGTGCCGGCGCAGCCCGGGTCCGGCAGGGTCGCGAGGCACGCCGACGCGAAGGCGGCCAATCCGTTCGAGTCGGTGCTGCGCGCGATCACCATCGAGGCTGGTCTCGAGTTCGAGGCCCAGCGACGGGGTCGAGGTGACCGGGATGACGCTCCACCCGGATCTCGTGGACCTCGGCACCCGAGTCATCCTCGAAGCCGATTCGTGGGAGTTCCACACCGGTCGCGAGGCACATGTGCGCGACTGCTGGCGATACAACGAGTTCGTGGCCGAGGGATGGGTGGTCCTGCGCTTCACGTGGTGGCACGTGATGGAGCAACCCGACTACGTCCTCGACGTGCTCTCGAGGGTCTACAACGCAACCATTCGAACGTGCAGAAGTCCAGTCAAACGCTCACTAGGAGCGCCTGATCCGCACTTCGGCACGTCGGAATAGTGCGCCGTACCTCTATCCTGGAGCACGCGGATGGGCTGGCCGGGCGACCGCGTCACCGAGCGGGCAACTGCGAGGTGTCGAGGAAGGTCCGGGCTCCACAGGACGAGGTGGTGGGCAACACCCACCCGGGGCAACCCGCGGGATCAGTGCCACAGAAAACAGACCGCCGCCGGTCTTCGGAGCGGAGGTAAGGGTGAAACGGTGGTGCAAGAGACCACCAGCGCGGCGGGAGACCGTCGTGGCTAGGCAAACCCCACCTGGAGCAAGACCAGACAGCGAGCGTTCGAGGGCGGTCCGCCCGAGCTCGCGGGTAGGTCGCTGGAGGTTGTCGGCAACGGCAGCCGGAGATGGATGGTCGCCAACCGTGCCGTCGTGAGGCGGTACGGCGAACAGAACCCGGCCTATGAGCCAGCCCATCCGCACCAAGCCTCTGACCTGCGGTTTTGCAGTCAGGTGGGGTTTACTGTGGCCATACTGTGGCCAAGATTTCCAAGGACGCCCTCGATCACCGACCTGCTGCGGTCGTCCTCGTCGCCCATGAGATGTCCGTAGGTGTCCCAGGTCTCCACGGCGGACTTGTGGCCCAGCAGCGCCTGGAGCACCTTGATGGACTGCCCGCCGCGGATCTGGACCGAGGCGAAGTAGTGACGCAGGTCGTGTGGGGTGGCCTGCACTCCGATCATCTGGGCTGCGGTCTGCCACGCAGCGTGGAGCGTGCTCGGTGTGAGCGGGGAACCGCTCTCGGTGGTGAAGAGCAGACCGGTCTGGTGGTGGCCGTAGGTCGCGTCCTGGTCGCGGATCGCGTCGAGGACGACACGGGCGACTGGGATCACACGAGTGGACGACTCCGTCTTCGGTGGCCCGAACGACACCGCATCGGACCGGCTTGTTCGAGAGAGCTGCCGGTCGACGCGAATCCTGGCGAAGTCGAACGCGACTCGGTCCAAGGTCAGGCCGAGGAGCTCACTTCTCCGCAAGCCGGTCCCGGCGCCGACCGTGACGAAGGCGCGATAGCGGGGCGAGATGGCCTCGCGGAGGGCGAGCACCGTTTCGGTCGAGATCGGGACGAGCGCGGACTTCGGCTCGATCTTGGGCAGCTTGATGTCGACGCACGGCGATGCCGGGATGACCCGGTCCTTGACCGCCGCTCGCAGGAGGATCGCGAGGATGGAGTACCTGCCCTCGACCGTGCGTGGTGCTGCCCCGGACGCCCAGGCCTTGACGAGGGCCTGGACATCGGCTCGGGTGACGGCGTCCAACCGAACGGGGCCGATCGCGGGATAGATGTGGTTGTTGAGAACGGTTCTGTAGGCCCCAGCCGTGCTGGGCGCAATCATCTGCCGGGCCAGCCACCGTTCACCGTAGGCATTGACGGTCTCTCTGCCTGCTCGCGGATCGGCCCATTGGCCGGTGACGATGCCGGCGCTCTGTTCGTCCAGCCACCGCTGGGCGTCCTTCTTCAGCGTGAACGATCGGCGATGACGCTTGCCGGCCCGGTCACGATAGTCCGCCTCGAACTTCGCAGCGGTTCGTGGCTTGCCGTCCTGGGTGGTCCAGTGGATGGTGCGTTTGCTGATGCTGGCCATGTTTCATCGTCTCGCTCTTCGCCGACAGTCGCGAGGCTTCAGCGGGTGCCGTGTGGATGACTGGCCTGCTCCTCGAGCCACTGGTAGACGTCGCTTCGCCAGTAGCGGACGGTGCGGCCGACCTTGAAGCTGCGAGGCCCACAGCCGAGGTGGCGGTAGTAGCGCAGAGTGGCGACGGGGACGCGGATGAGCTCGGAGACTTCGGTCATGGTGAGGAGCTCGTCGTTCGCGTGCGGGGTGGGAGGTGTAGTTGGGCGGTGCGGGGTGGCGGTCATGTGCTTCTCCTTGGCGTGGGTGCCGGGACTCATCAGGTCCGACAGTTTCTGTTCTGTATCCCCAGGTCTCATTGGGGCCTTCGAGCGATCAACTGTGAGGTGGTCGTCTCCACGCGTCTCACCACACGGCTCACCCCGCGGTCGTTCCGGTGGGGGTAGATCTGAGGTGAGGCCTCATCGGCTGATGCCTCGGCCTCGGTCAGGGGTGCCTGGATAGCCAGGGGTCGGCTGTCCTCCTCTCGGGCGGGAACGGGTGAGCGCCTCCTGGCCGGCTTGCGCGAGTCTCTGTTCGTGTTTGCGGTGCTGGAGCCAGTCGGCGTGTTCCTGCTCGATGCGGCCCGGTGGTAGGGACCGGATGGCGGGTTCGTGGAGGCAGGCGCGCACCTGGTCGGTGGCGGTGGTGAGCTGGTCGCGAAGCTCGTTCCTGTCGGCGCGGTCGGCGGCGGCCCATGCCGCGGGAGGTTCGCCGTCTGCCGCCATGAAGTGGTAGCGGCTTTCGCAGCGGGCCAAGGCACCTCGTAGGTCCTGTTCGTAGGTCCAGGCTGCACGCAGGTCGCCCAGTGCGGCTTCTAGTGGGCGGTGAGGGGCGTACCGCTCGAGGTCCTCTGCCGCACGGCGTGCCGCGTGGGCGGGCCCGAGGTCGGCACGATCGCGACCGAAGGTCTCGATCCAGAGTTGTCGGGCCTCGTCCAGGTTCTCGGCGACCAGGTGAGCCACGTTGTCCTCGCGGCCGCGGGTCATCGCGACGTACGCCGCGGCGGCATGGGTGTGCTCGCCCAGGAGCAGGTGGCCGGTGTGCGCGGTCTCGCCCTGGGCACCGTGGACCGTGGTGGCGTAGGCGAGCTCCACGTGCTCGTGCACGTACGCGGCTGGGAGGGACTGGAGGCCGGCGCGCGCGTCGCCGCTGTGAACGGTCAGGGTGCCGTCGGGGTCGATGCCGGCGATGGTCCAGGTGTCGCGGTTGGCGACGCCGAGGTCGCGGTCGTTGCGTCGGGTCATCACTCTGTCCCCGACACCGAGGCGCTCGCCCGCACCGGTGACGACTCCACGACGGTCGTCGACGTGCCCCGCGGCGACGAGCCGGTCCCGGATTGCGCCGTTGAGCGCCGCGACTTGTTCGCGGGTGTCTGCCATCACCAGGACGCCCGTCTCGCCGTTCAGCGCGCTGGTGGCGGCGAGATCGGCGAGTGCCTGCGTGCGCTCGGCTTCGGTGGGGTAGAGGCGTACCTGGTACGCCTCCACCAGGGCGTCGAACACCTCGCCGGCCCGTACCCCCGTACGCATCGCCAGGGAGAGGTCGGCGTATTCGGGGTCGGTGAACCGGTGGACCACGTCGAGGGGCACTACGGTCTCGGGTCGGGCCCAGCGGGCGGCGAGGTCGAGGACGCCACCGCGTCCGACGGCGGGGAGCTGGTGCCGGTCACCCACCAGCGCGACTCGGGCTTGTGTTTCGTCGGCGAGGGTGAGGATGGCGCGGGCGGTGTCCTGGTTGAGCATCCCGGCCTCGTCGATGAGCAGCAGGTCGCCTGGTTGCAGCACGGCGTCGGCGACTGGGGTGGAGGGCTCGCGGGTCCAGTGATCGTTCTCGTCCCAGCGCCAGCCGTGCTGGTGGGCCAGCCATGCGGCGGAGAACGCCTTGGTCCCGGTCTCTCGGCCGGCGACCTGGGCTGCCTTCAGCGTCGGGGTCACCACGACCATCCGGTGACCACGCTCGGCGAGCAGTTCCTGGGTTGCGGAGAGGGTCTTCGTCTTGCCCGCGCCCGCAGCCCCCTCCACGACCAGCAGCTGGGCGCTCCCAGCGAGCGAGGCGACGGCCGCTTGCTGTGCGAGGTCCAAGCCTTCGGGGCCTGCGCCGGATCCGGGCTCGGCTTCATGGTCGGCGAACGCGGCGACGTGGGCGGGCTGCTCGGCGCGGTCGATGAGCCGGGTGACGAGGTCGGCCTCGACGGTCAGCACCTCACGTGAGGTGAGGGCGCGGATGTGTTCAGGCACGTCGGTGCGGGGGAGGAGCGGTTCGCACGCGGACAGGGTCCGGGCGGTGAGGTCCTCGGCCAGGTCGATCCGGACCGCGGGCTCGGCCACGAGACCGGTGCCGGCGATCCACTGCTCTACCTCGCCGCGGATGTCAGCGGCGTTCCACGCCGACCGCCGTGCCCCCAACCGGGACAGGACGACCTCGACCACCTGCTTCCGGTCGATGCCACCCACCCGGGGTGTGTCGGTCACGATCGGTAGCCCGACCTGCTGCGGGTCGCGGTAGCCGAGGGCGTGCAGCTCCTCGTTCCACCTTTGGACCAGGGCGGTGCCGTCGGTGGGGACGACCTTGTCGGGCCGCGCCTGCGCCCACGCGCGGCGGTCCCACGCCCGCCGCAGCCCTGGCCCGGGCTCGGCGCCGGGATTCGCTTGGCGCCACTGGGCCTCGTAGCGGTCCAGATTCCGGCCGATCTGCGCGGTGCGGGCACTGAACCGGCCCACGAAGGGCGCCAGCTCGGCCAGCTCACCGGTGGTCGGGTCGAGGGTGAACCCGTGCGCGGTGAGCACAGCGCGGAACTCGGGGTCGGTGGCGACCGCAGCATGGCCGATGCCGTTGATCGCGGCGAGGCTGTCGCGCATCCCCACCGAGTGCAGTCCCCGCCAAGCGCCTTCGGCCAGGACGCGGGCGTTGATCTGCACGTGCAGGTGGCGGTGCGGGTCACCGGCACGTGAGGTGTAGTGCCGCACCACAGCTGCTTCGATCTCCCTCACGGGTACCTGCACCTGCCGGCCCTTAGGTCCTACCCGGGTGGTGGCGTGCTCGGCGACCCAGCCAATGATCTGCTCGGCCGCGCGGGTCTGGGCCGAATCGAGTGCGTCGGCGATCTCGGGATGCAGCGCGGCCGCGAGCGACCAGGTCTTGGGTCCGTTCACCACGACCTCGACGAACCGCAACGCCTTGGCGTCTGATCGCAGCCGCCCCTTCGCAGCACCGGTCTCGACGTCGTACCCGGCGACCCATCTCTCGTAGGTCTCACCGGTCAGGTCGCCGGCCGGGCTCACCCCGGTCAGTGGTGAGGCGACGTACCGGGTTGCGACGCCGCTACCTTCGGCCAGGTAGTAGTCATCAGCGCGTGACCGGTCCTGCTCGACGTAGGTACGGGCAGCCCCCGGCGATCCGCGGTAGAACTTCATCCCACCGTGCACGAATCTCACCGCCAACGACGTCCAACAACAGCCCGATAAATGACTCATCGGGCCGCCCGAAGGCGGCCCGACTCACCTACGTTCGTAGCATGCGTGCCGACGTATTTGGCCTCTGATCCAGAGAGCTCAGCGGTGTTTCTGGACGAGATTCTTGGTGCCGTCGACAGTCATCGGTGGTCGTTCATATGGACGTTCGGTGAGTGCAGTGGAGAGGTGCGGTTCGCGAGCGTCGCGTCCGCGAAGGTCGGCTCCTGCGGGAGACCCAGGTACGGGGTCGGGGTACGGGTCTTGCCGACGCCAGGCCGAGGGGTCCCGGCCCACGTGCCGTGGCCCAGGGGCGTCCTCGCGAACGTCCGGATCTGCCCGATGAACGGACGTGCGTCCTTCCACAATGACGCGGGGGAGGTGAGTCCCCTCCATATCAGCCTCGATCCACCGATGAGGTGGGTGGTGTGAGCGCGTCGTGAAGTGAGAATGCCCTTACGTGGCGGGAAGATCGGTTATCTCTCGGGAACGATTTTCACCATCACGTCGGCCCGGCCCTCGGGGCGGGTGAGCCGGTAGTGGGTGAAGTCGGATTGCCAGGTCTCGTTGGGCATGGCTGCTTCGAACCGGAGGTAGGAGGACCGCGGTCGCTTCTTGGGTTCGGGGGTGACCAGGCTCTGGCGGGTCAGGGTGCGCGCGATCGTGGCGCGTGAGACCCGGCGGTCGTGGTGGTGGTTCAGGTGCCAGGCGATGGTGTCCGGGCCGGCGTCCGGGCCGGCGTCGGCCAGCTCCTTGCGGGTCCGCACGATCAGGTCGACCAGGAGCGGGTCCAGGGCCGCCGGCGAGGTCTTGGGTCGTCGTGATCTCTGTTCGAGGGCGGCGTCGCCCTCGGCTTCGTAGCGGGCTTTGAGCTTGTAGACCCTGGCCCGGTGCACGCCGTACCTGGCGGCGACCTCGGCGGGGGTCTGTTTGTCGACGAACAGGGCAGTGATGACCAGGCGGGCCTTGGAGCTGGGTTGCGGCATGACCGAGCATCCGGCCCGGTCCCGGGGTCTCTCCGATGACCTGAGACATGTGTCGCCTATGTCTTGAGACATCTGTCGCCGATGTCCTGAACCAGCACACTGCCCCCGCTACCAGCGAAAGTGCAGTTCAGAGGCCCTGTCGCCAACGATGGCGACAGGGCCTCTGCCGTACTTGTCGGCACGTCGTATGCCGACGGTTTGCCGACATCGGACTGGTCGGCCGTCGTTGGTGGACGCGTAGCGACGGCCATGGACGTCCCTGGACGCGTCGGCCTATCGCTCAGAGCCCCAGGTCAGCGGGTAGGTCAGCGACTGTGCGGTTTCACCGAGCGCCCTCGTCCGGACAGGCCGTAGGCTGCCGCTCGCCTTGGGCCTGGATCCGGTCGAGGTTGTGCCTCCGCCAGTCGCGGGACTCGGCGACGGCCGTGTCCCGCGACTGTGCAGATGCGCGTCGGGCATTCACTCCAGGGGTGCGGTGCCCCAGTCGGGTTGGTGCTCGTGCTGCACGTCCATCGTGACCCAGTCGAGGTCGCTGCCGTCGGCGTCGGCGACGACGAGCCCTGATCTGTATCCCGCCTCGGTGTCGTAGGTCTCGTGCCCAGCCAGGATCTTGGTTCCGTCCGGGGACCAGACGGGGTCGTAGTAGCCGTCGAGCTGGACGGTCTGCTCGCTGCCGATCCCGGTGAGGCCGCCGCGGACGAGTGCAGCGAGTCCGCTTCCGTCGGCGCGCACCGTGAAGATCCCGTTGCCACCGGGCCGGCAACAGGCCTCCTCGAAGACCAGACGACTTCCGTCGGGCGACCAGTCAGCCTGTCCGGCCTTCCCGCCCCAACCGGTGACGCGGTGCAGCGCCGTGCCGTCCAGCTTGATCGTGAAGAGCGCGGAGGTGTCGCCGACAGGGGTCCGATCCGCCTCGAAGAAGTGTCCGCCGCGGAAGCGGGTGAACAGGACCCGGGTGCCGTCGGGAGAGAAGCGCGGCTCCATGTCGCTGCTTCCCGCCGGTGGTGAGGTGACGCGTCGCATCCCCAAGCCGTCGGCATTGATCACGAAGATGCCTGCGTTCGGCCAAGCGGCGGGCCACCCCGGGTGACCGCTGGTGACGCCCCGGTCGGCCTCGAAGGCGATCAGCGAGCCGTCGGGGGAGTACGCCGGGTCGCCGCTGAAGCCGACAGAGTCCGTGAGCTTCCGCACGTCGCTCCCGTCCGCGCGCATGGTGAAGACGTCGTTGACGCCGAGCCCGTCATCTGGGTCGGGGTCGGAGCGGTTGCTGTCGAAGGCGATGTGAGTTGCGTCGGGCGACCAGGTGGCGAACCCGCTGTAGGCCTTCTCGTCGGTGAGCTTGTGCTGAGCAGTCAGGTCAGGGTTTGCGGTCCACACCTGGTCGAATCCACTGTCGTCCCCGCGGTGGAAGACGATGCGGCCGTTCGGGCCCGGGTGGGTCGCCTCGGCAGGTCCGGAGCTCAACCCGGCCGTGAGCGCGCCTGGCGCACGCGATCGAGAACAGAGCTCGACGAATGGGCAGGTGCCTCAGTGGCTTTCTCTCTGCAGTTGGCATGGCCGATCTCCTTCGGTGATGGGGATGAGTGCCGTGGGTAAGTGCCACGACGGCAACTGGTTCGATGTGTGCGTCCATGGGATGCGGGTGGGTGGGTGGGAAGCCCCGGTCGCTAGTCGATGCGCTCCCAGGTCTCGGAGCCGAACAGGAAGTTGAGGTCCTCGCCGTCGGTGGTGACGTCCATGGCCAAGCCGTTCTCGCCCTTGCGCCAGTCGGCCTTCCACGTGGGCGGTGCACACTCTCCAGAGACGGGCTCCGTCACGGTGGTGAAGTCGACCTGACCTCCGTGGACGTCGTAATACCCCTCGCAGGTGAAGCCGCCGGAGCTCTCATCCGCCGTCTGCGACGTCGGCTTGAGCACGTAGGACCAGCGCCCGTCACGAAGCGTCCAGGTCCACACTCCGGCGTTCGCGGCCACGAACTTCTGGTCGGCCGTGTCACCGACGCCGGCGCGGATCTCATCGCCGGTGACGGTGTAGCGGTAGGTGCCGGCTGGCAGTGCGCCAGTGCGGCCCGGGGCGTCGATCGGGGACGGCAGCACCGGCACACCGACGCGGTCTTCGTCCCCGGGTCGGTAGGCGCAGCCGTCGGGCACGTCCATCGGCTCCGGGTCGCCAGCGCCGCGGACAAGCCGCTCGACCTGGGCGAGCAGGGCCGCCCGCTCCGGATCGGCACGCAGAGCCGCGTACGCCGGTCGGGCCGCCTTGATCAGTGCGGCGGTCTGGGCCGGCGACGCAGTCGCGATGCGTGCCCCCTCGGCGCAAGCTTGGTTGATCTCGTAGGCGACCTGGTCGTCGGCGTGCTCCAGGGACCACTGGGCGGCTTCGGTCGCCGCCTCGGTGAGCACCTCACGGTCGTTTCTGTCCAGGGCGTCGAGCGCCTCGCTGTTGGCGACAACCACCGAGGTGCGGGGCCACAAGACAGCGTTGGCGGTGACGAACGGGAAGGTGCGTCGCTGGCCGTTGCTGACGTAGGTGCGCCACATCGTCTCTTGCCCCCCGAGGCCATCCGTGCTGGGACTCTGGGGCAGTGTCATCTCCTGGACCCGAGCACCCAGCGCGGTGATCGCGGCGGACTGCGCCTTGGAGCGCATGACCCCGAACGGGAGGTCGTCGAAGTCACTGGGGTCCAGCAGCGGTCCTTCCGCGCCGGCCGGGAACCGCAGCTCGTCCCCGAGCATGGCCAGGCCGGTCAGCCCGGTGCCGTCCAGGCCGGCGAGCATGTCCGTCGCCGCCTCGTCGCCCACCACTGCCCGCTGCGCGGCATACGACCCGACGAGGAACGGGGCGTGCAGTGGCTGAAAGGTGTTGACATCGATCAGGTCGAACGCGCGGGTGCCGCTCCACCCGAGCTCCGCCTTGCCTGCGGCGACGTCCTCGAGCACCGCCTGTTCGCCCCTGCCTCCCCAGTCGGGGGACACCTCGACCTCCAGCTGTCCGTCGGACTTCGCGTCGACGAGCTCAATGAAACGGGCGACCGCTGCGCTGCTCAAGTCGCTGGCCTCGTCGCCGGGGTCGTTGCTGGCCAGCACCAGGGTGGTGGGCTCGGTCTCGTCGCCACCAGACTTGTCCGTGGTGGCGGTGCAGCCAGTGACGCTCAGTGCGACGAGGACTGCTGCGGAGATAAAACGTCGGTTGCTCATGCTGCCTGCCTCCCTTTCGCCACCCCTGCTTCAGGGTCGCGTCGGTGTCGACTCTTCCTCAGGGGCACGGGCCGCGTCGTCAGTGTGGGCCTTGAGCCGCGCTCAGGGTCTGCCCCGACCCAAGTAGGTCAGCACGGCGAGAACGCGACGATGACCTCCGATCTCTTCGCCGAGCCCGAGCTTGGTGAAGACCCGGTTGATGTGGGTCTCCAGGGTCTTCTGGCCCATCTGGAGCACCTCGCTGATCGAGGAGTTGGAGCGTCCCTCGGCCATGAGCCCGAGCACCTCCAACTCGCGCGGGGTCAGCTGCTCGAGCGGGTTCGGGCGCCGGGCGCGGGCCAGCATGCGGCGCACCAGTGCTGGGTCGACGACGCACTCGCCGGCGGCGAGCCGGTGTAGCGCGTCGACCAGCGTCAGCCCGGAGGCAACGCCGTCCTTGAGCAGGTAACCCAGCATGGCCGGACTCTCCTCGATCAGGTCTGTCGCATAGGTCGACTGGGCGTACTGGGAGAGCACCAGTACGGCGACCTCGGGGTGTCGTGCACGTATCTCCTTGGCGGCCGCGATGCCTTCGGTGGTGTGTGAGGGGGGCATCCGGATGTCCACGATCGCCGCGTCGGGCCTCACCTGCGGGACAAGGACGAGCAGCTCTTGGGCGTCGCTCGCCTCCCCCACGACCTCGATTCCCTGCTCGGTCAGCAGGGCCGCCAGCCCGGAACGCACCAAGGCGGCGTCGTCCGCGATCACGACACGCACGGCAGGACCACCTCCATGCGGTGGTGACCAGGGTGCCCGTTCGTGAGCAGCGTGCCGCCCAACGCGCCCACTTGGTCCATGAGCTCGGGCGCGGGCGCGCTCGGGGGGGAGCCCGCATCGTCCATCACCATCACCCGAAGCGTGGCACCGGCGTCCTCGCCAGCGATGGTGACGCCCCTGGCGCCGCGGGTTCGCGCGTCGAGGATCCACGCGCTGACGAGGAGGTAGGCGGTTGTCTCGACGGCCCCCGGGTAGCGGCTGTCGGGGAAGTCCCCGACGGCGACCGGGAGGTCCTCCGAGCTCTCCGCGAGGTCGAGCACCCCTCCGATCAAGCCGGCGTCGGCGAGCACTGCGGGGTAGATGCCCCGGGCCACCCGACGGAGCTCCTCGACGAGTGTTCGGGTCAGCACCTCCGCCCGCGCAGCCGTCTCTTGGTCCACGGATGCGGCCCGGCCGGCGAGCCGACGTACCAGCAGAGCTAAGGATACGACTCGCTGTTGGGCGCCGTCGTGGAGGTTGCGCTCGAGACGCTGTCGCTCCAGCTCGGTGCGGTTCACGACACGGATGCGCGAGTTGGTGAGCTCGCTGAGCTCTGCCATCGCGGCGGCGTGCAGCTGCGCGTTCTCCACGGCGAGCAGAAGCGCAGGGCTCAGGGCCTGTTCGAGTCTTCGGCCGTTGACACGGCCCGAGTGGACGATCGTGGCGATGGTCTGACCGTTTCGAGTGACCCTCGTGGCTCGTTCGTTCGGCCCCGGTGCGGGCGTCTTCGCAACTCGCCCCGTGGCGTCCACGTACGCCTGACGCGCCGGCGCCCAGTACGCAAGCTGAAGCCCGGGTTCCGAGACGGCGCGGCGCAGGCTGTTCGCCAGCGACTCGGGGTCCCACCCGGTACGCAGCAGGTCGACGAACTGCGTCAGCCTCGCTCCCAAGCGCCAGCGCCTCCACGACTCCCATAGGTTGGTGGCGAGCCACCCGAGGACCGCGGCTTGGGCGACCACGACGAGTGCGGTCGCGATAGCGTACTCGACCGGCAGCGAGATTCCGCTTGATCGGACGAGGTATGCGGCCAGGAGGCTGGCCACGGCGACCCACCCGGCGACGTCGGGCTCCCACCAGCGGTCCCTCGCAGGCCCGGTGAAGTGGGCTGCCGCCGACCAGACACACCCGGCGGCGAGGCCCACCAGGCCCACCAGCTCGACGTACCCACCCCACCGGCCCTCCGCGATCAGGAGCGGATTGTGCTGGCACGTACGCCAACACTCCGGATCGAGGAACGGATCCACGAGCAGCACCCGCGCAACGGCCGCCACCATGACACCGGCCAGGGCCATGACCAGCGGTGCCCGTTGCTGAGGAGCCCGAGTGCCCGCGCGGAGCACGACGGCCATGACCAGCAGAGCGACCACCATCGGGCCGAGTGCGTCGGCGAGCGCGCGCAAGGACAGCGGCACCCCCGACGCACCTGCGGTCTCCGGTACCAGCCACAAGAGACCCACCAACGCGACCAGAACCGCGGAAGCACTTGGAGGGCTGAGGCCGGCGATGAGCACGAGCGCCAGCGCGGCGGCGACCTCCAGGGTCAGCACCCGAGGATCCGCGCCCCCGTATGTCGCTTGCGGTGACCGGTGCACGACCGGGATCAGCGCGAGCGTCACGCCGACGGCGCTCACGTGGGCTGCCAGCCGAATGCTCCTCACCGCAGCGGCACCTCGACCATCACCGCGGTGCCGCTGGGTGAGCTGGTGAGCTCGAGGCTGCCGTCGACCACGGACAGGCGGTCCACCAGGCCGGCCAGCCCCCCACCGGGTGCCAGGGTGGCTCCTCCGACCCCGTCGTCCTGAATCGAAGCGCACAGTGAGCCTGGCGATTCGGTGACGCAAACGACCGTCTTGTTGGCTCGGGCATGCTTCAAGACATTGGCCATGGCCTCTGCGCACGCGTACCACATTGCGGTCTCGACAGGCTCAGAGAAGCGTTTCGTCGGGGCTCGCACCTCGACTGGCACATCGCTGTGCTGGCCCAGTTCCGCCAGCGCGGCTGCCAAGCCCCGCTCCGCCAGTAGCCGCGGGTGCAGCCCTCGGGCGAGCTGCTCCAGGTCATCGCGGGTGTGCCCGATCTCGCCCAGGCACGCCTTGGTCAAGGCATCCTCGGGGTCGTGCCGGGGAGCCGTCTCAAGCAGACCTTCCAGCTCGTCGAGGTAACGGAACGCTCCTTCGGAGAGCACCCGCTCCAGCCGCTGCCGTTCGACCACGGCGGCATCGACCAGCCGGTCACGAGAGGCGCGCACCTCCTCGATGCGGTCCACCAGCTCCCGTTGCAGGCGCGCGTTGTCCTCGAGGAGGACGATCGCTAGATTCCAGGCGCGGGTATGCACGGAGCTCGGCACGATCTCTGCAAGCCGCCGGAAGTCGGCCAAGGCCCCGGCAGGCGCACTGTTAGCGAGCTCGATCACTGCGTCCTCGTGACGCTCAGGGGCCATCAGTCCCACGAGCATCACCGCAGCACTGGCCGAGATCGCGCACATGTACGTCGCCAGCGGGATGTCGAGCTCGTCGTACACGGGCCCGACCGCGCGCTCGAGGACGGGTAGTGCGAGGCCGACTGAAAGCACGAGAAGTGCTCGTCTGGCAGGAGCTGTCTTGGGACGCGAGAGGGCGGCACCTCCCATCGGTAGCTCGGACGGCTCCGTTAGGCGTAGGGCAGTCAGGAGGCAGAGTGCCGCGGTGACCAAGGAGACGTACGGCTGCATCTCGCTGGGCATCACCGTTCCGGTCCAAGCCACGATGAGCAGGAGCCCAGACAGGGAGCTGGGCACACGGCCACGGTGACCCGCGAGGATCGAGTGCAGCAGCAGCGGGCGGTGGACCAGGACCAGCAGCGGGCTCGCGGCTGCCAGGAACCACGCCGCAGCTGCGGCCAGCGCGAAGGCGGCACTGGTGCGGGCGTACCGCCAACCCAGCACCCCGAGGGCAAGCAGGATGACCCCGGTCAGGGCATCAAGAGCGGAGATCATGCCGTCCTCACCCCACCAGCTCCAGCAGCGCCGCACTCGACAACTGGTCCTTGGTGACAAAGCCTGCGACGGGGCTGTCATCGATACGTCGGCGCAGGTCGGCCACCGAGCGGCTCGAGGTCAGCACCACCACCGGAGGTATGGGCAGCAGGGCCAGGAGCCGGCTCACCTCGAACCCGTCGAGATCCGGCAGGTGCACGTCGAGCAGCACCAGGTCAGGAGCGAGCTGTCGAGCCGCGGCGACCGCACGGCGGCCGTCCCCCGCCTCGCCCACCACGCGCAGCCCCTCGCTTTCTAGCAGAGCGCGCGCTACCGCCCGAAACCCTTCGTGGTCGTCGACAACCAGCATCCGCACCGGCGGCATGTCAGAAGTGTGCAGCCAGAAACGGCGGCCGTCATCAGGGTCTGCCCGTACGCGCCTGACTATCCGCCCCGAGCGGGCCCTGGTCAGCCCCATTTGGCTTGGTGTTGGTGATCCCCGTACCGGGGTTCAGCGAAGGGCTAGAAGACGAACAGGTCTATGTTCTCGCTGCCCATCACGGCCAAGGTCTCGGCGGGCAACTACTCGATCTCGCGACCGAGAAGGCACGGGTGCGAGGGCTCACCTATCTGTGGCTCGGCGTTTGGGAGCACAACACCAACGCCCTTTCGCTCTACCGCCACCGCGGGTACGAAGAGTTCGACTAGCACGTCTTCATCTTCGGCAAGGAGGAGCAGCGTGACGTCCTGATGCGTCTGGACCTCGCGACCGCGTAGGCGCAACCAGCACCGTCGCGGAACTCCAGGATGATCCCGTCGTTTGCCGCGGACCTAGGAGGCACGGATCTCGCGGCCATGTCCGTGCGGACGGCGGTATGTCAGGAAGTTGGTCCCCACGACCCACACGTTGCCCGCCAACGAACCAGCATCATTTTGCGGCTATGACTACTCACCTTGGTGGAGCACCCAAGCGTGAACGATGTCTGAACTCGCAGGCATGCGCCGGGGTTCCTAACGACCCAGGTCCTCGCGACTTCCGCCCGCGCAGCAACGACCCTCCGTGGTCATCCCCGGAGCTGGTAAAGACCGCCTCGTCCAAACGCCGCGCAGCAGCCCTACCCTCGGGTCATTGGGAGCCACCAAGGAGGAACTATGACTGAACACCCGAACCTGGATCTACTTCGCCGCGGCTACACCGCTTACGGTGCCGGAGACATGGACACGATCAACGAACTCTTTCACGACGATGTCGTGTGGCATGTAGCTGGACGCAGCCCACTCGCCGGCGACTACAAGGGCAAGGAGCAGGTTTTCGGCTTTTTCGCCAAACTCGTCGAACTCAGCGATGGGACCTCGAAGGTCGAGGTGCACGATCTGCTGGCCGACGACGAGCACGGCGTCGCGCTTGTCAAGGAGTCCGCCACCCGCAACGGTCGCAGTCACGAGGGACAAGCAACCCACGTCTTCCATGTGCACGACGGCAAGGTCACGGAGTTCTGGGACGCCCAGGTCGACCAATACGCCGCGGACGAGTTCTGGGCCTGAGCGCGACCACGACCGGCGGCGGGCCGTCCGCTTGCGGCAAGCCACTGTGCTTGGGAGCGGACTACCTCGTCTGCCACCACGTGTCCTGTTGGGTGGGAGGACGCGCACGATCATCGGCAGACGAGTGCGCCATGGCGCGGTGCACCAAGCCGTGACCGGCGGGAGTGGTGGCTGACCCGCACTAGTCACCTGTCCATGCGGCGGCTCTAGCCGCCGATACCACCACCGATGCCGCCCCACGACTGACCGGGCTGGCCCTGGTCCTGCTGGCCTGCGCTCCAGGGGTGGTCGCCTCCACGGGCCTTGGCCCGGTCCTTGTGCCATTGCCGGTTGAGGTCGGCGGAGGTGGGGGGCGCAGCTGGCGGAGTCGCGGGGGGAGCGGCGGAGGACCGGTGGCCGAGACGGGCAAGCACCGCGGCGAGGATGTTCGTGAGACCACTATGCGGCGGAGGGGAAGGCTAGGGAAGGGAGAAGGCCAAGGCGGAGAAGGGTTCTTGCCGAACGTCCGCATCTCGGCTATGTGCGCTCTCTCATAGCCGATGTGCGGACTGGGGCGGACGGGCTAGACCGCATGAGTGAACTCAGTTGCACCAGATCGGTAGGCGGCGGATTCTGACGGGTGAGCGTGACTATCTCGCCAGGAACGAAGGAGCGTCCGTTGTGGCCCCGAGAAGCCTCAGCGCAGTGATTGCCGTCGTTGCGTTGTTGCTTGCGGGGGGCTGTGCCAGTGATTCCTCGCCGCCTTCGGCGGCGGAGGCTGATTCGGAGTTTCCTCGGATCGAACTTCCCGTTAAAAAGGGTGGCACCGTCGAAGGCTTGCTTGATGTTGACGGTCACGACATCTATGCCCGCTGCAGCGGGACGGGTTCGCCCACCGTTGTCTACTTCACGGGTTGGGCGCCAGACCCAGGCAAGCGCGGCGTTGCCGTGATCAAGGCTATCGAGGCCGCCGATCAAGGTGAGCATCGGATCTGTTCCTACGAGCGCCGCAACACGGGCCGCAGCGACACCGTGGAGGGGACTCAGACACCGGAGGACATCGTCGGCGACGTCGATGGCGTACTCGACGCCATGGACGAGAAGGGCCCCTTCGTCCTCCTCGGAGCATCGTTCGGAGGTCTTGTCGCTGGGGCGTACGCCGTTGCCCACCCTGACCGGACCGAGGCCATCCTCCTCCTCGACGCCTCGATCCCGGACGACTACGTGATCGAAAGGCGCCACGGCTTCAACGGCATGTGCCTGGAGGCAAACCGCCAAGCAGATGCCCACGACTCATTGGAAAAGATCGACAACTGCCGACTCGCGAAGTGGGCCTACGACCGTCGCCACCGAGAACCAGACGTACCGCTCATCTACCTGGCAGCCAAAGACGCATCCGAGCGCGGCGCCGGCGATGACCCCACCCGGAAGGCGTCCGTGCGGCGCTGGTCGCCCGGCCTCTGGAAGTCAGTTAAGGCGCCGCACTGGATGGATGAAGCCGACCCGAATCTAGTAGTCAAGAACCTTGAGCAGGTCATCGACCTGAGGAATTGAGTGTTGACGCACTCTCATGCCGCGATCCGGGCGGCCTAAACGCTTCGATTCTAACGGCCGTCGACTGAGCTCGGCCGACACCGATCTACTGTGGCCATACTGTGGCCAAGATTTTCAATCCCCACCATGCCCGGCCAACGTCCCGAAACGCGTTTGCGCAGGTCAGACGCTATGTCCACCAACGGCCGTCGACGCTCAACTAGGCGGGGATCCTTCCCGGCCTATGAGCCAGCTCATCCGCACCCATCAACGGGAAGGCCGCGGCTGCAATCCCGGGAGTCGATCGTGCGGTGGGTGCCGTCGCACAGCGGTTCGGTGCCCGAGTGGCCGCATCGGCCTCGGTCAGGACCCGCGGGCGGTCCTCACGTTGCGGGGGGTGACCTGGTCAGGCACGGTGCCCCCGTCTGCGGCCCGCGCCGCGTCCAGCAGTGCATTGCTGAGCTCACGAGCCTCGCTCGAGCTCAGCACCAGGTTGCTCGGGAGCCAGTCGCCGTCGACGAACACGAGTGGCGCGGTGCCTTTCTTGCCGTCGGCACAGGTCACGATGAGCGGACCGGAATAGCCACCATCGACGGTTCGCTGCTGTTTGACGTTCGCGTACTCCACGGATCTCATTCCGGCACCCCTTCCGTCTGAAGTGTGCCGTCATCGAGCGCGCTGGACGTGAAGTGAGCCGTGGTGTCGCGGACTGTTTGCGGGTGATCCATGCCTGAACTCCCCCAGAAGAGATCTGAAGCCCATGCGGTGGCGCCCGAGGTCTGGGGGAGTCGCCGCCTTAGCGAAATTCAGACTAGCGCCGAAGGGTTGCGCTGGCGAGGCTCAGCTGACGCTGGGTCGAGCGCTCCAGGCCACGGTTCGCAGAGCAGACAGTTCGTCCATCTCTGCCACAAGACTCCTCTAGGACTTGGACTTCTTGTCCTTGTCCTTGCCTCCCGAACGTGGGTCGAGTGCCGCCGCGGCCGCAGCAGCCTTCTTGGCCGCCTTCTTGGCTGCCTTGCGGGCGCGCTTGGTTTCCTTCTCGAGCTGGGACAGGCTCTTGCTCATCTGCGCGGACACCTCGCGAACCACGCGATCCGCGGTTGCCCGGGCGATCTGCTCGATGCTCTTGGCGTCCAACCGAGTGCTGCCGGCAGCGGACTTCGTCGACTTCTTGGCCGACTGGCCGGCCTTCTTGGCCGACTGGTTCGCCTTCTTGGCAGTGGACTTCGTGGCAGGCGACTTCTTGGCGGGAGACTTCTTCGCCGACTGGCCCGTGGTCTTCTTCGCCGCGGACTTCGTGGCTGTCGACTTCTTCGCCGGCGACTTCTTCGTGGTCGACTTCTTGGCGGGTGACTTCTTCGCCGCCTGCTTGGTGGACTTCTTCGCGGTGCTCTTCTTGGTGGTGCTCTTCTTGGCCGGCGACGATGATGCCGCCTTGTTCGCGTCTGTGGTTGCCACGATGAATTGCCTCCCGGTGAATGACAGCGCCACAACGGTTCGTCGTGGCGCCCGCCCCTAGCCTGCCCGACATCGGTCAGTCGTGCATCCGTGCGGACCAGCCTGAGGGACGGTTACTGGAGACGAGTGACCTGGACGTCGACGAACATCTTCGACGTCCCCGAGCCGGAGAAGATCCCCGACAGCGGCTTCACGTCGTTGTAGTCGCGGCCCAGGGCGACGATCACGTGACGGTCACCGGGCTCGGTGTCGTTGGTCGGGTCGAACCCGTGCCAGCCGTCGTCCCACCACTCGACCCACGCATGCGACTCGCCACTGACCGGTTCGCCGACCTCGGGGTCGCGACTGGGGTGCAGGTATCCGGACACGTAGCGCGCCGGGATCCCCATCGAGCGGAGCGCGCCGATCGTGATGTGGGCGACGTCCTGGCACACCCCCGAGCGCTCCGCCCAGGAGTGGGCAGCGAAGGCGTCGACCGTCGTCGAGCCGGAGAGGTACTTGACCTCGCGGTAGATCAGCGAGCAGACCTCACGGGCCGCCTCACCCGGGGTCGCGCTGGCATCCGCGATCTCCCCGGCAAGTACGACGAGGTCCGTGGTGGGGGCCACCCGCTCGGGCAGCGCGAGGTACTCCGTGTGCAGGTCGGCCACCTCGTCGCTGCGTAGCTGTCTCCCAGCTCATCACTGGTCCTGGTTGCGGCGACCTGTCGGTGTGCACCGTCGCCGATGCGGTGACCGTCAGCGAGTGGTGCGGGTCGAGCACCTCGAACGCGGTGACCTGCGAGCCCCAGTAGTCGCGGTAGGTGTAGGCCCACGGAGTGGGGGAGACCTCGACGCGCGAGTGGGCGACGATCTGGCCGGGCAGGGTCAGCGGTGTAAGACGGGCCTCGTTGAAGGAGGTGTTCGCCTTGCCGTCGTACTCGAAGCCGGTGGTGTGGGCGATCCGTAGCTGCATACTCATGCGCGCACCCCGTGCCACTCGGTTGCCTCGGCGCCGGCGAAGTAGCGCCTGCTGATCGCGTCGGTCGCCAGCGCGCAGGTGCGCTGCAGGCGCTCCATCTCGCTGGGCAGCTCGGTGACGAAGTCGCTGAGCGAGCGGTACTCCAGCTCGGCGCGGGTGCGGCCGAGCAGTCGCTGTGCCTCGTTGTGAAAACCGGCCCGGGTGCCCGAGGACTGCAGCCGTTCCAGACAGCCCTCCGCCTGGCTGAGGCCGAAGACCACGGATCGTGGGAACAGCCGGTCCAGCAGCAGGAACTCGGCCGCGCCGCGCTCGGTCTCCAGGCCCTTGTAGGTGCGGAGGAAGGCCTCGTAGGCGCCACAGGCACGGAGCGAGGTGCCCCAGGCAGAGCCTGAGGTGAGGGCGGCGGTGGCGACCAGGCGGGAGGTCATGTCGGCGCGCTCGATCGAGCGGCCGAGGACCAGGAACTGGTAGCCCTCGTCGCGGGTCATCGTCGCCTCGGCGATTCCGTTGATCTGAGCAGCGCGGTCACGCACCCAGCGGAACGCGACCGGCGGCCGCATCGAGCGGAAGTGGCCGGACGGGATCGCGCGGTAGGTGGTGTTCATCGCCTCCCACATCGACGTGGAGAGGGTCTCCCGCGCTCGTCGGGCGCTCTCGCGGGCCGCGGCGAGGCTGGCGGAGATCGATGCCGTGGAGGAGGTGTCGTAGGCCAGCACCCGCATCACCTCGGTGGTGTCGACTCGTGCCTCCTCGTCGAAGTCGACCCCCATGATCGAGAGCAGGTTGCGGCAGGTGGTCTCCTCGTCGACACCGGGGTCCTCGAGGATCAGCTGGGTCTGTACGTCGAGGATGCGGGCGGTGTCTTCCGCGCGCTCCACGTAGCGGCCGATCCAGAACAGGGACTCGGCGATGCGGCTCAGCATGCTGGCGCCTTTCCTTGCTGGCCGTGTGGTTTCGGGACGCTCGCTGGCGCTCGCTCCTCAACCACCCGGGTGGCCGGCGCCTGCTGTTGCTGCTGTTGTTGTTGCTGGTCCTGCTGGGAGGAGAAGGACTCGAGGGCAGGGCCGGTGTCCGGCGGGGACGCGTGGACCTCGACGCGCTCCGGCTCGGCGCGGACGTGGTGCCGGCCGTGTCCGGCGAGCACCCAGGTGTCCTTGGAGCCACCTCCGCGTGAGGAGTTCACGATCAGCTCGCCCTCGCCGAGGGCGACCCGGGTCAGGCCGCCCGGCAGCACCCACACGCGGTTGCCGTCGTTGACCGCGAACGGGCGCAGGTCGACATGGCGGGGCCGCATGAACCCGTTGACGTACGTCGGGACGGTGCTCAGCTGGATCACGGGCTGCGCGATCCACGACCGCGGGTCGGCCATCACCTTGGTGCGCAGCTCGTCGAGCTCGGCCTTGCTCGCCTGTGGACCGATCACGATGCCCTTGCCGCCGGAACCGTCCACCGGCTTGACCACCAGCTCGTCGAGGCGGTCCATCACCTCTTCGCGGTGGTCCGCGTCGCCGAGCCGCCAGGTGTCGACGTTCTTCAGGATCGGTTCCTCGTCGAGGTAGTAGCGCACCAGGTCGGGGAGGTAGGTGTAGGTCAGCTTGTCGTCGGCCACCCCGTTGCCGACCGCGTTGGCGATCGTCACGTTGCCGGCACGTGCGGCGTTGATCAGGCCGGAGCAACCGAGCAGGGAGTTGCTGCGGAAGTGCACCGGGTCCAGGAACTCGTCGTCGACCCGGCGGTAGATCACGTGCACCGGCTCGAGGCCCTGCGTCGTACGCATCATCACGCGGCCGCGACGGCACTCGAGGTCACGACCCTCGACCAGCTCGACGCCCATCGTGCGGGCCAGCAGCGCGTGCTCGAAGTAGGCGCCGTTGAACACCCCTGGTGTCAGCACGACGACGTTGGGGTCGGTGACACCGGCCGGCGCAGCGGCACGCAGGGCGGTGAGCAGCTTCTGCGGGTAGCCGGCGACCGGCCGGATCCGGTGCTCGGCGAAGGTCTCCGGGAGCGCCGCGGCGATCGCGCGGCGGTTGGTCATCACGTAGGAGACACCGGAGGGCACGCGCACGTTGTCCTCGAGCACCCGGAACTCGCCCTGGTCGTCGCGGATCAGGTCGATGCCGCTGACATGCACGCGGACGCCATTGGGCGGGTCGATGCCGGCGGCCGCGCGATGGAAGTGCGAGGAGGTGGTGACCACACGGCGTGGGACGACCCCGTCGTCGAGGACCCGGCCGGCGTCGTACACGTCGGCGAGAAACTTCTCCAGCGTGTGCACGCGCTGTTGCACGCCCGCCTCGACCTTGGCCCAGTGCTCCATCTCGATGACCCGGGGCAGCACGTCGAGCGGGAAGGCGCGCTCCTCGCCGCCGATGTCGAAGGTGACGCCCTGGTCGAGGTAGCTCGACTGCAGTGCCTCGACCCTGCTCTGCAGCTCGACCTGGCCCATCTCGCGCAGGGACGGTTGCAGCTCGCTGTACGGCGTCCGGAGCGCTGACCCGTCGTCGTACATCTCGTCGTAGGCCGCCCCCATGCCGGTGGCGTAGTCCTCGAACATGCTCGTCATCCCAGCGACCCTAGCGAGGGCGCCGGGCGGCCAGCATGGGGGTCAGGGGAGGGTGAGGACGTCGGCGCCTTCGTCGGTGACCACGAGCGTGTGCTCGAACTGCGCGCTGTAGCGCCTGTCCTTGGTCACCACGGTCCAGTTGTCGTCCCACATCTCCCACTCATGGGTCCCCAGGTTGAGCATCGGCTCGATCGTGAAGGTCATCCCGGGTTGGATGACCTCGTCGTAGTGCGGGTCGTCGAAGTGCGGGATCACCAGTCCGGAGTGGAAGGCGGAGCCGATGCCGTGCCCGGTGAACTCGCGTACGACGCCGTAGTCGAACCGCTTGGCGTAGGACTCGATCACCCGCCCGATCACGTTGATACGGCGACCGGGCTTCACCGCGTTGATGGCCCGCCGCAGCGCCTCGCGGGTGCGGTCGACGAGGTCGCGAACCTCCTGGGTGACCCCGGGGGTGAGGAAGGTGGCGTTGGTGTCCCCGTGCACGCCGTTGAGGTAGCCGGTGATGTCGATGTTCACGATGTCGCCGTCCTGCACCACCGTGCTGTCCGGGATGCCGTGGCAGACCACCTCGTTGACGCTGGTGCACAGCGACTTCGGGAACCCCTTGTAGCCGAGCGTGGACGGGTACGCGCCGTGGTCGCACAGGAACTCGTGGCCGATCCGGTCCAGCTCATCGGTGGTGACGCCCGGGGCGACGTGGGAGCCGACGAGGTCGCGCGCCTCGGCCGCGAGCTTGCCGGCGATGCGCATCCGCTCGATGGTGTCGGAGTCCTTGACCTCGGGCCCGGTGAAGGGCGCCGGGGCCGGCTTGTCGACGTACT
>CAVVID010000013.1:0-38921 GCA_963748185.1 uncultured Actinomycetota bacterium
ACATCCACCGATAGCTTCAGCGGGAGTCTGGACACCTACATGAGCTCACTTGTCGACGTACCCGCCAGCGCGCAGCGAGACCTCCCCCCGGAGCCCACGGCGCCGGTCATGGAGACGCGCGGTTTGAATGTCTTCTACGGCGCGTTCCACGCCGTCCATGACGTCGACCTCTCCTTCGGGCGCAACGAGATCACCGCCCTGATCGGCCCCTCCGGGTGCGGGAAGTCGACCGTCCTGCGCAGCCTGAACCGGATGAACGACCTCGTCGCGGGGTGCCGGGTCGAGGGCACGGTGCAGCTATCACGACGTCGACATCTACGGGAAGAACGTCGACCCGATCGAGGTACGACGCCACATCGGCATGGTCTTCCAGAAGCCCAACCCGTTCCCCAAGTCGATCTACGACAACATCGCCTACGGACCCCGAGTCATCGGCATGAAGGTCGACGACATGGACGCACACGTCGAGGAAGCCCTCCGTTCGGCGGCGCTCTGGGACGAGGTCAAGGACAAGCTCAAGCAGTCGGCGTACGGCCTCTCCGGCGGCCAGCAGCAGCGACTCTGCATCGCGCGGACGATCGCCACCCGCCCTGACGTGATCCTGATGGACGAGCCCTGCTCGGCCCTGGACCCGATCGCCACCTCGCGCATCGAGGACCTGATGACCGAGCTGCGGAGCACCTACACGATCATCATCGTCACCCACAACATGCAGCAGGCGGCGCGCGTCTCCGACCGCACCGCGTTCTTCACCGCGAAGCCCGATGAGACGACGGGCAACCGGACCGGGCTGCTGGTCGAGTACGACCTCACCAAGCAGATCTTCAGCAAGCCCGCGGACGAGCGCACCGAGGCCTACATCTCCGGCCGGTTCGGCTGATCCTGCATCTCGTCCCCGGCGCCGGGCGACGCGTGGGGGGCGCGTAGCGGAACATGCGAATGTCGTTGGTGGGGTCCTTGATCGCCCCACGGCCCACTCGCGCGACATTCGCATGTTTGGTTGCGAGTCACCTCTCCACAGGCCGCCTTTCAGCACGGCGTTCCACAGGCTCGGCAACTGGCCGGGCGCTGTGCGTACGTCGGTCGAAGGCTGGTCGCATGGACCTGACCAGCCAGGTGACCTTGATGGGCGGTGCCTGCGACCGAGCCGCCATCGTCGCGTTACGCGGCCGCAACGAAATCGACCGCGCACTCCGCGACGGCACCCTGTTGCGCACGGCTCGTGGACGCTATGCCCTCCCGACCAGCCCGGAGTTCGTCCGTAGAGCAAGCGCGTTCGCGGGGGTCCTGTCCCACCGGAGTGCCGCGCAGTACTACGGATGGGCGCAGAAGACCTTGCCGAGCAGGCCGGAGATCACGGTCGCCCGCGACCGACGGATCAGCTTCGCCGCACGGAAGCTCGTGCTCCCGCACTGGAGCAATCTCCCACCGGAGGACATCGAGGGCATCGTCACCACAAGGCAGCGCACACTGATCGACTGCATGCGGAACTTACCGCTCGACGAGTCCATCCCGATCGCGGACAGTGCCATCCGTTGTGACGACTTCACCAGCCCGGAGCTGCTAACCCTGGCTGACTCGACACGGGGTCGAGGGCGCGCGCGGATTCGTGCTGTGGCAAGGGCCGCCACTAGCAGGGCGGCCAACCCTTTCGAGTCCGTACTGCGGGCGCAGACCATGCTCGTCCCTGGGCTTGTCGCGGTAGCCCAACTCCCGGTGCGAGTGCCCGGCACCCGGCGCTTGTTGCACCCAGACCTGGCTGACGAGCGACTTCGCATCGCCATCGAGGCCGAGGGATTCGAGTGGCATGGCGAGTCCGCAGCACTGACCAGGGACTGCCGGCGATACAACGCATTCACCCGACTCGGGTGGCAGGTGATCCGATTCAGCTGGTATCTGGTGATGCACGAACCGGCGTACGTCCACGAAACCCTGCTTGCTGCCGTGGCATCCGCACACCAACATGCGAATGTCGCGTAGGTGACGAGTGAATGCCTCACCCTTCATTCGCGCCACATTCGCATGTTTGGCTACGCACTCCCTCCCACCAGAACGCCCTGGCTGTTCCGTTTCGGGTGAGCGGGTACCGCCGACGGGCTATCCGAACCCCCGTCGCGCGTCTTAGGTTGGCGAACATCCAGCCAACGGGAGGCACAGCATGGGGATCATCAGCGACATCCGGGTACGGCAGCCGGCCAAGCACGACCTCGTCGGGCCACAGTTCACGGTGACCGGCATCGGGACCGGCTTCGAGGGCACGATCGGGATGCGGTTGCTGAACCGCAGCGGCAAGGTCATCGCCACGGCGTTCGCGCAGTCGACGGGCGGGATGGCCGCACTCGGCGAGTTCACGACCACCATGAAGGTCAAGACACCACCTCGAGCCGGTACGCCGCTGACCCTGCAGGTGTTCGGCGACAATCCCGGCCCCGGTCCCGGGCCGGGCAGTGACCTGCGCGAGGTCGAGGTGCTGATGTTCCCCAAGCTGACGGGGTGGCTGCTCTATCGGGTCGAGTCCGGCGACACCCTGACCGGCATCGTCCGCAAGGCTCGCGACTTCGGGAAGACGACCGTGGCCCAGATCGTGGTGGCGAACGACCAGATCAAGGACCCCGACCTGATCCAGGTGGGCTGGAAGCTGCGCATTCCACTCAGCTGAGCAGCGGCGAGATCAACTTTCAGGTCACGGCATCTGGAAGACGAACTTCATCACGAAGTACGTCAGTGCCGCCACGGTGCCGGCCGCCGGGAAGGTCAGCACCCAGGCCGTGACGATGGAGCGCGCCACCCCCCAGCGCACGGCGGAGAAGCGCTTGGTGGACCCGACCCCCATCACGGCGCTGGTGATGGTGTGGGTGGTCGAGATCGGAGCCTCGAAGACGTAAGCCGTCGTGTAGAGCACGCCGGCGGAGATCGACTCGGCGGCAAATCCTTGCGGCGGATCGAGGTGGATGATCCGCCGCCCGAGGGTGCGCATGATCCGCCAGCCGCCGGAGTACGTGCCAAGTGAGATCGCCGTGGCGGCCGCAACGATCACCCAGACCGGCAGCGGGTCGCCGGCAGTCGACATAATCACCCGAGAACAGGGCCAGGAAGATGACGCCCATGGTCTTCTGCGCATCCTGCAGGCCGTGTCCCAGCGCCATCGCGGCTGCCGACACGGCCTGGGCGAGCCGGAAACCCCGTCCGACCTTGGCCGGTGCCTTGTGGCGGAAGGTCCACATGATCGCAAGCATCATGGCGAAGCCGAGTGCGAAGGCGACGAACGGGGAGATGAGCATCGGCAGGAGGACCTTGTCGACCACCGTGGCCCAGTTGACGAGGACACCCCCAGCGATGGCCGCGCCGACGAGGCCACCGATCAGGGCTTGCGAGGAGGACGACGGCAACCCGAAGTACCACGTGATCAGGTTCCAGGTGATCGCGCCGAGCAGTCCCGCCATCACGATCACCAGCCCATGGCTTCCCGTCCCCGGACTGATGACCTCGCTCACCGTCTGCGCCACCTTCTGACCCAGGAAGGCACCGATGAAGTTCATCACCGCTGCCATCGTCAGCGCCACGCGCGGGGTCAGCGCCCGGGTGGAGACCGATGTGGCGATGGCGTTCGCGGCGTCGTGGAACCCGTTGGTGTAGTCGAAGATCAGGGCAGTGAGGACGACCGCGATGATGATCGCGAGCTCCACCGGTCAGGACTCCTTGGCGTGGATCTGCTCGATGGTGTTGGCGACCTTCTCGAATGCGTCGACGGCGTGCTCGAGGGAGTCGACGATGTCCTTGAGCTTGAGCACGTCGAGCGCTTCGTACTGACCGCTGAACAGCTTGGCCAGGATGCGGCGGTAGCTCTTGTCGCCGGCGTTCTCCAGGCGGTTGATCTCGATCCAGTACTCCTCGAGGTCCTTCATCGCCTTCAGCCGGGGCATCGCCTCGGCGGTCAGCTCCGCACACCGCTGGAGTACGTCGACCTGCTCGGCGAGCTCCGTCGGCAGTGAGTCGACCTCGTAGAGCATCGACAGGTCGACGGCCTCCTCCATGTAGTCCATGACGTCGTCGAGGCCGGAGGCGAGGGCGTAGATGTCCTCACGGTCGAACGGCGTGACGAACGTCGAGTTGACCCGCTTGGCGATCTCGTGGGTCGTCTCGTCGCACTCGTGCTCGGCGTCCTGCATCCGATCGGCGATGTCCTTGCGGTCGGCGGTGTCGTCGAGCATCTCCGCCAGGATCCGGGCCCCGTTGACGAGGTGGGTTGCCGAGGTTGAGAGAAGTTCGTAGAAGACGCTGTCCACAGGCTTGAAGCTCAGGGCCACGATTTAACTCCTGATGAGGAGGATCAGAACGCTGCACATGCTAGGGCCTGCCTGACCCTCACGTGTAACCCGGGCGGACGACCCGCTCCCTCGAGGAAGGATCGCGTCCGCCGCGATGACACTGTGCCACGGATGGACGGGCCGCGGCGGGAAACGTCAGTCGCCCTTGCGCGGGCGCGGGATGACCCCGAGGATCTCGTCGATCTCGGTGACGGACATGTGCGTCTCGGACTGGTTGGCGGCCACGATCAGGTTGGCGGTGAGCTCAACCTCGTCGAGCAGCTCGTCGTCCTCGAGACGCACATCGAACGGATCCACGCGTCCAGCCCTTCCCTGTTCCCCTGGATGCCTGCTGTCATGTTTCCTACCCGCGTCCAAGGGCCCGAAACCAGCATGTGGACAGTCGGAATGGTTACATTCCGCCGGCGCAGATGCAAACAGAAGGGGCCTCGACCGTTGCCGATCGAAGCCCCTCTGTTGTGTGACGCGTATCAGATAGCGCGCACGTTCTCCGCCTGCGGGCCCTTGGGACCCTGCGTGACGTCGAACTCGACCTTCTGGTTCTCGTCGAGGGACTTGTAGCCCTGCGACTGGATGGCCGAGTAGTGAACGAAGACGTCATCGCCGCCGTTCTCCTGGGCGATGAAGCCGAAGCCCTTCTCGGCGTTGAACCACTTGACGGTGCCCTGAGCCATGCTCTTTTTCTCCTTGTTACTGAGGCGTGGCCGCCACTTCGGCGACCTCGACAGGATGCGGTGATACGCCGTCCCGCCTCGCAAGCTTGGAGCCAAGAGAAGAAACGCCGTTGGATCACAAACTCCAACAAGCGTTGTGTAACCGCTGGAACTTGCACCCTGCACGGAGGAGCCTACCAACCTTGCGACCAAACGCGAGCCAGCCCTCCGGGCGGGTTCCCGAAGGTGTTGTCCCGGGCGGGTCGCGGACCGATTCCCGGACCCAGGGTTCCGTCGTACAGTCGCGGGGCAAGACAATGCGGCACCCCGGTGTCCGCGGTGCCCGGGAGAGGAGGGGTCGTGGCCGAGCGTGACGCCCTCGAGGCCGGCGTCTGAGACTCGCCGCCCGCGAGGGGGAGTCCGCCCACCGGGAGCGATCCCACGCGCCGGGCCTGCGTGGACCCCCTCGAGGTGGCTCGGGAGGCGTTCACCGACGAGGAGCGAGCCGAGCAGGAGAGGCCGAGGCTCGGGCCGAGAACGGGGACGCGGGCGAATGGTCGAGGCCTGCGACGTCGAAGAACCGCTGGTCGCGCTTGACGCCTTCGACGAGCAAGGATGCGAGGACGACCCCGCGCGGCACCGCAGCGTCCGCCGCCGGCTCTCCGAGGTGCTGCTCCGCGGCGAGCCCGGCACGCCGCGCCGTCGAAGCGCCAGGGCAGCGCCACCGGCGAACCCGATGCTCCGCCGGCCGAGGAGAACTCGTCCCAGCGCTGACCCAGCGGCTGACGAGGGCTGGGTCTTCCACGAGGCGGGACCGGAGACGGTTCCGGCTTCGAGGGGTGGCTCTACCACTACGCCGACGGCGCGATGGCCGCTGAGGACGGCACCGTCTACGAGCACACCGACTCGGGTGGGCTCACTGATGCGGCCGCGGAGCCCGAGCCGGAACCCGAACCCGAGCCAGAACCCGAACCGGAACCCGAACCCGAACCCGAACCCGAACCCGAGCCGGAACCGGAACCCGAACCCGAACCCGAACCCGAACCCGAACCCGAACCCGAGCCCGAACCCGAGCCGGAGCCCGAGCCCGAACCCGAGCCCGAACCCGAGCCCGAGCCCGAACCCGAACCCGAGCCCGAACCCGAGCCCGAGCCCGAACCCGAGCCCGAACCCGAGCCGGAGCCCGAGCCCGAACCCGAGCCGGAGCCGGAGGCGACGCCCGAGCCCGACCAGGAGCCGGCGGACCGAGAGCGCCGCCCCGGGACGAAGGAGACCCGGCGAAGGAAGGCCGGCGAAGGAGAGGGCGCCGGCGAAGGAGGTCCCGGCGTTCATCCAGTACAGCCCGTCGAACCTGCCCCTCTACGTCCTCGGCACGGTCCTCGCGCTGGCAGCGGGCGCCTCGGCGCTGACCCTCATCGTCACTGCTGCGGACCCGACCGCTGCCGGGCTGACGATGGCTGCCGTGTTCGCCGCCGTCGCGCTGGCTGCCGGGTGGGCGCTGTCGAGCTGGAGCCCTCCGACCATCGCGATCCGTGACGGCGTGCTCGAGGTGGCCAACAGTCGACGCGAGACGAAGTTCGACCTGCGTGACCCGCAGACCCAGGTGGAGCTCGGCGACAAGCCCGGCTCCCCGAGCTGGAGGGCGGTGATCGAGCCAGCCGGAAAGCCGCAGCGTGGTCATCCGCGCACAACAGGTGAAGGCGCGTCAGTTCACCGAGATCGTGCAGCACCACCGCAGCAACCTGCGCGACCCGGAGGAGAAGTCGAGCGAGGGGTCGAGCGAGGACGACGGCTGACCGCGCTACGGTCAGCTGCCGGCGCGACTTCCTGGCGGTCCGGTACGACGGTTCGCGGAGCCGCCGCACCCAGGCGTACTGCGTGAGGCCGGGCAGCTGGTTGCGCACCGGGTCGAAGGAGATCGACCGGTCCGGCGCCTCGTCGTCGGAGAGCCAGAGCTCGGCGAAGGACTGCCACTTCCCCCGAGGTCGGCACCACGACATCTCGTAGGCCTGCGGGCCGATCGCGCGGACGCCGAGCAGCACGCGGGCCTTCAGCGGTGCGATAGGGCAACAGGGTCGTCAACGGCCGGGACTCCGGCCCACTGCCGAAGGTGAGCACGAAGCGCCCGAGCAGGCCCCAGCCCGTCGAGGCGAACAACAGGTCGCCGACGCCTGCCGGCGTGGGGACGCGCATGGCGAGGCCGTGGATGTCCGGCAGCGCCTCCGGCAGGCCGATCGCCCGCGAGAGCCGTACGACGACCTCGTCGCGACCCGGCTCGTCCACCCAGGCCGCCCCGGTCGGCACGGCGGAACCCCGCCTCTCGAGGGTGCCCGTCACCACGGCGCCGTCCGGGTGCAGCGGCTTGGACTCCGGGCGCAACGCAGCCACCGTCCGGATGGTCGCCGACAGCGCCGTGCCCACGGCCGACGAGCCTCCCCGGACCAGTCGTCCGGCGATCGTCGAACCCTGCGATGTGTCGTGATGTGTCATCAGACCTCCTTGGGGAACCAGTACCCCGAGACAACGCGCGCTCTGCCGCCCGGCCTGACCGGAAGAGACCGCATGTTCCTGTTCTTCAGCAACCGTCTCGGTTGCTTCGGCTCACTCGTCGTCTCTCTCGCGCTCACGGCGATCCTGATCCTGATCTTCTTCCGCTGAGCTGTCAGCGGCAGGCTGCGGGGTCAGCAGCTGGTCCACGGGCGCGTAGTCGTCGGTGAGCACGGCTGCCCCGTCGATCCACTTGGTGAGCCGGTCACCGTCGATGACGTCCCAGGCGAGCTGCTGCTTCTGGAATCCGCGATCGATGGCGCGCTTGTCGATCGGTGAGTCCGAGGCGATCGCGACCAGGTTGCCGCCGCCGTTGCCGGAGAGGGTGTACGCGTCGGCGGCGAGGGCGACGTGGTCGAAGACGCGGCGCAGGGTCGCCAGCTCCGCCCGGGCGAAGCCGAGCGGGTGGAAGTCGATGATGTTGACGGCGTACACCCCTTCTGGGCGGAGGACACGGCGCAGCTCCTCGACGTACTCGACGGTGGTCAGGTGCCACGGCACGCTCACGCCGCCGAAGGCGTCGCCGACGATCAGGTCGCGACTGGAGTCGGGCAATCGTCGTACGCCGAGGCGGCCGTCCTCGACCCTGACCCGCAGCGCCGGACCGGTCTTCAGCCCGAGGCGCTCGGTGTCGACCTTCACGACGCCGGGATCGATCTCCGAGATCAGGCTGCGGGTGCCGGGTCGGGTCTCGGCGAGGTAGCGCGGGAAGGTCACTCCGCCGCCGCCCACGTGGTAGGCGTCCAGGGGCTCGCGTGGCTCGAAGCTGCCGTCGACGACGCCCGCGAGTGCCTTCACGTAGGAGAACTCGAGGAAGGTCGGGTCATCGACATCGACGTAGGAGTGGCGGAGTCCGTCCAGCACCAGCAGCCGGCCGCCGGGACGAGCGGGGTCGCTGACCACCTCGGCGCAGTGGTACTTCGTCTCGGCGTCACAACCCCCGGGAGCCACCACCGCACCAACGGCACCGAGCAGGATCAGCACCAGCGGGAAGCACCGGCGGGCGACGGCGTACGCCGATCTCGACCACGATCGCCGCGATCAGCAGGAGCAGCCCGAGCCCGACCATGATGCCGGTCACCGGCACCCGGGAGATGAGCACGAAGCCGGTCATCACGGTGCCGAAGATGGCGCCGACCGTGCCGATGCCGGAGAGCCGGCCGACCACGGTCCCGGTCTCGGACAGCGTGGTGAGCATCAGCTTGATGACCATCGGCGTCACCGCCGACAGCAGCGCACCGGGGACGACGATCGTCAGGCCGGCCACCAGGAAGAGCAGCCCGGGAGCGCTCTCGCCGGCAGCGCGGACCAGGAACGGGGTGACTCGCCACGGCCGCGCCGGAGAGTGCCAGCAACGGTGAGATCGCCCGCCGGGGTGCCACCGAGTCGGCCGCGCGGCCGCCGTACAGCGCCCCGAGCGCGATCGCGACGAGCGCGGTGCCGATGACGAGGGTGCTGGTCTCCAGCGTCAGCCCGAGGTAAGGCGCCAGCAGGCGGAGGGCTACGAGCTCCACCACGAGTACTGCCGCCGAGGCTCCGAACACCAACGCGGCCGCGGCCCAGTCGGGCAGCGGCGCGGGACCCGGATCCGGAGACTGCTGACTCACGCCGCGATCATGGCAGGCCAGGCAACAGTTTCGTCAGCCGGCGCTCAGCCGTACATCGCCGAGCGCCAGCGCTGGTAGGCGTCCTCGAGGTCAGGCAGCTCCCGCGGCTCGGCAGTGGAGCTCGGGGGGCGGGCATCCTGCAGCGTCGGTCCGCCGGCGAGGATCACGGCTCCCGCAGCCGAGGCGCTCCGCATGGGCAGGTGGTCGACGCGCCTGCCGGAGTACGTCGGCCAGCAGCTGGCGAACCCACGGATCACGTGCACCCCCACCGAGCACGAACACCCTGCGGGCCTCGACGTCCAGCAGCTCCCACGAGCGGCGTACCAGGAAGGCCTGGGCCTCGGCTGCTGAACGTGCAGCCAGCGATCTGGGCGGCCGGTCGCCCATCTGCTCGGAGATCCAGCCAGGGCCCGAATGCGTCGGCGAGAGCGCTCCGCGCTCGGGTGCGACGAACGGGCTGAACAGCACTCCGCCGGCACCGGCGGGGGCCTCCTCGCAGATGACGGAGAGCTCGTCCCAGGTGATGCCCAGCTGCTGCTGCGCCCAGGACAGGGCCAGCCCTGCGTTCTGGGCCGCCACCATGGCGTAGTGGTCGCCGAGCACTCCCTCGTAGACGTGTACGTCGCTCCAGCCCGAGCCGGTGGGCGGGCCCGTCCGGGGATCGATGACCTGTGCGCCGGTGCCGAGGTTGACCACCACATCGCCCGGCTGCCAACCGTCCACGGCGTGCTCGAGGGCCACCAGGGAGACCGGGGTGTCCCCGCCACCCACCACGACTTCTGCGTCCCGCCAAGTCCCGACGAACTCGACGGACGGCCTGATCTTCGGCAGCAGGTGCGCGGGGACCAACGCCGTTGCCTCGCGCGCCCAGGACCCGTTGGCGACATCCCAGAGCAAGGTCCCCGAGGCATCCGAGGGGTCACTCGAGGTGCTTTCCGGGCACCAGGTGCTCGCGGACCAGGTCCTTGGGCAGCGCCACCCGCTCGGTGCGGGCCAGCGCGTCCGGCTCGTGCTCGGCGAGCCACGCCAGGACCGGACCGGTCATGCCGGCCGACCACGGGTTGCCGAGACGGCCGAGCACTTCATCCGGGAGCGCGTCCCAGAGAGGACGCATCACCTCGGCACGTGAGTCGGGCCAGAGCACTGCCGGTCGGACCGCCGCCCCGGTCTCGTCGAGGAGGATCGTGCCGTGCATCTGCCCGGTGACACCGATCGCGCGGACGTCGTACGCCGCCGACATGGGCACCAGCACGTCATCGACGGCCTGAGTCCACACGCGCGGGTCGGCCTCCACCATCTGGGGGCCGGGCCGCTGCAACGCCCACGCGGTCTCCTGCTCGGCGAGTGGTGAGCCGTCAGCGCCGACCACCAGCACCTTGAGCGAGCTGGTGCCGACGTCGACGCCGAGCCAAGCGGGGGTCCTCACGCTCTCAAGCGTTGCATCATGAACGCATAGGCCTGGCGCGAGGTGGACGGCCGCGTTGCCCGTCTGGTGGTGGTGCGGATGCGCCATACTGCCACCGGGCATGGGGCCCCTAGCTCAATTGGCAGAGCAGCGGACTTTTAATCCGCGGGTTGTGGGTTCGAGTCCCACGGGGCCCACCAACGTGCGAATTTCTGCCGGAAACCGAGCAGCACGGCCCGATGCCCCCGCCATCCAGAGGGCCGTGCTACTCGGTCACCCCCGTATTCCCGAAGGGGTCATTTGGCATCAGGTACCTGTAGCGATCGTCCACACCATGGATCTACGCACCGTTCCCGGTAGCGCACCTCATCGGTCTGGCCGAGCCGAATGATCGTCTCTTCCCGACGCATCATGGGGCCGCCGCAGGCAGGACACACCTGCCGTTGACCCGGCATCGGCAACTCGACGGTGTTGTCGCTCTCGATCGTCATACAGACCCCATGCATCGACGGCGCTGTCCTTCGTTTCAGCGCTGCCGGGGTCTGGAGCAGACAATGATTACCTTGGCACGAGAGGCGTGCCTTATCCAGACCTGCGTCCCGATTAACGAGACGCAGAGGCTGGTCAGTGCAACCGAGCGACGCCCCGCAATTCCGACGCTGAGACCTTCGAGGTCTTCAGCTCGGAGAAGTAAAGGTGCCGACGGGCACTCCGGGCGAAGGCAATCTCCGGACCGTGCTGGACAGGCGCAGCTCAGGGCCGCCGGCATGTTCCAGATATCCACGCCCGGCCAACCCAGACACACGGATCTGTTCTAGAGGAGAAGGTCGCCCTCCACCACTTCCCGGGCGACGTCGTGGATGCGGGCGTTGTGCTCGCGGGCGTAGTTCCGGAGCCGCCTGAACGCCTCATCGACAGTCACCTCTCGCTGGTTGGCGAGAACGCCCTTGGCCTGCTCGATGATCAGCCGGGTGTTCAGCGCCTGTTCCAGTTGCTCGGCAGTGCGCTGTTGCTGCCAAGCGGTCGAGGCGTGGGCGAGGTAGCCCGTCGCGATGCTGGCGAAGATCGCGGCGACCCGCAGGTCCTCCGATGACCAGTCGCGCGGTTGGCTGTCGTACAGGTTGACCGCCCCGATGGCCGTCCCTTCGGCGAGCATCGGAATCCCGGCCACTGCCTGGATCCCCGCGTCCTTTGCTGCAACCGTGTATTCCGGCCACCGGCTGCTGGCATCTCCCTCGGCGATGTCCGCCATGGCGACTGGGACTGCTGATGCAACAGCATCGATGCACGGGCCCTTCTGAAAGCTCTCCTGCACGCGCTCGAGGGTGGCAATCGCTTCCACAGCGGCGGTGACGAAGCGCTGCCGGCCGTCGTGGACCAGCGTCACCCCGGCTCCGCTCAGGTTGAGCACCTCGCCCATCTCCCCAGTGAGGTTGTGGAGGACGTCACCGATGCCGTAACCGCTCGTGAGGGCCGCCGCGAATCGCTCCAGGCTGTCGAGAAGTGTTTCCGAATTGGGCACAACACCTCAGCCTTCGTGGGCGCGACCGAGCGCCAGTCCAAGTGATCCTCGCGGCCACCGGGCCGCAGGATCATTTTTGCACCGCAGTGCCATCTGGGGAAAGGGTCTCCGCCCTCACTGACCAGTCAGCTCCAGGGCTGGCACACGACCAGGGCTGCCCTTCCTTTCAATCCTCAATGCCGCGCGTCCGCTCCGGATATGGTCCGTTTCACACCTATTTCTCTCCAGCGGGGCCTGACCCGCCTCCCTGCCTGGTGATGCATGTCCGGAAGGAGCGTCAGGTGCCGGAAAAAAGTTGGCCGCCAAACGCGTCAGGTCCGTCCCTTCGGGTGCACACTCATCCGACAGGGATCGGGGGGATCACATGGACCAGCGTTCGGTCGACGGCACCGCACCCGAAGGCGTCCGTGCCCAGCGTCGGCAGATGCGTGACGTCGCCCGCGCCCGCCGTAGAGCCGACGCCGACAGGTTCCAGACACCTCAGTGGCTGGAACGATCCTTCGTGCTTCCGCTCACGGATCGGGAGGTGACCGCCGTGCCGAGCCAGCCCCAACCGGACCACGACGACTTCACCGACACCCCGCGCACCGCGCACACCGCGCGCCCGGCCCATCATGCCGAGGTCGATCCGGCATCAGCCGCGACGTTCGTGCGCCCACCGAGCCAGGAGATCGACTTCGCCCGGATGATCAAGCGCTCCGACCACTGCCGGATGGCGACCCGCGCGGCCATCGCCTCGATCGGGTTCGCGGGCATGGGACTGCTCGCCTTCCTGCTGACCATGGATCCCCGGGGCGTGCTGGTGGCGATCGTGTGCGCCGTACTGGCGGTGATCGCGGTCGGGGTCCGCATCCGGTTGGCCGCTGCCCCAGTTCCCCACGTCGGGGGCTGAACGGGGCAGCACCCGTGGTGCTGCAACCTGTTCTAGTCTGCGGTCATGAGGCCGCCCGTGGACTACACCGTCGTGGAGATGACCGTCGAGGAGCTCGAGGACGAGCGCGTCGTCTTCGGCGGACTCGCCGAGAGTGTGCGCGAGCTCGCTGACGCGTCCCTTCGTACGACGGTCCCGGCGGAGGTCGTCGCCGAGGTGCAGACGGAGATCGAGCGCCTCACCGCCCGCCTGCGCAAGGAGCAGATCCCCGGTGCCTTCGGGGTGAGCATGAGCTCGCAGGGGACTGTCCGCGGACATGGCAACGCGGTCGTTGGCCTGCGCAACCCGGTCGCCCCACCGCTGAAGATCGAGCACTCCGACGAGGGACGCGCCTGGTCGTCGTTCCGGCTCGGCCCCCTCTACGAAGGCCCACCGGGCATGGTGCACGGCGGCGTGGCCGCGCTCGTGCTGGACCAGATCCTCGGCGAGGCAGCTGCTGCCGGTGGAAGCCCGGGCATGACGGGCACGCTCCAGCTGCGCTACGTCCAGGGCACCCCGCTCGGCGAATGCTCAGCCGAGGCGTGGATCGACCGGGTCGAGGGGGCGAAGACGTTCGCCAAGGCAGAGCTGAGACGCAGCGACGGTGAGACCACTGTCCAGGCCGAGGGGATCTTCATCCTCCCCCGCTGGGCACGCGAGGCGATGGACGAACATCACCAGAGGCCGACCCGCTTCGAGTGAGGTCAGGCCGTCCGGTTGGACACTGCGTGCTCCAGAGCTCTGCCGCGCTGTCCCGAGTCGGTGAGCCGTGACTCCTCGGCTGCCCTCTCCTCCAGCTCGGCCCGGCGGTCCGCGGCGCCACCGGGTTTGCTGACCAGCTCCTGGGCCCCGCCCGGCAGCCGGTTCAGTGCCCGTCGGGCGAAGACCTGTTGCTGCGTGGTGGTTCGCTGGGAGCGGTCGTTGCTGAGGAAGGTGACGGTCCAGTGCATGAACGCGGCGATCTGGTTCTTGAAGCCGGTCAGGTAGATCAGGTGGACGCCGAGCCACATCAGCCAGGCGATGAACCCGCTCAGCCGCAGCTTGCCGATCATGGCGACCGCGTTCCAGCGCGAGATGGTCGCCATGCTGCCCTTGTCGAAGTACTTGAACGGCTCCTGGGGCGCCTTGCCCTTGACGCGGGCCTTGATCTCCTTGGCGGCGAACTTGGCACCCTGGATGGCCACCTGGGCAACCCCGGGCAGGTTGTTCAGCGCGATCATGTCGCCGACCACGAACACCTCGGGGTGGCCCGGCAGGGTGAGGTCGGGGTTGACGCCGATCCGGCCGGCCTTGTCCAGCGAGGCCCCGGACTGCTCGGCGAGTGTCGCGGCCAACGGACTGGCTTGCACGCCGGCAGCCCAGATCTTGGTGACCGCGTCGATGCGGCGCTCGTTGCCGTCCTTGTCCTCGACCACCAGCCCCAGCTCGTCGACGTCGGTCACCATGGTGCCGAGCTGTACGTCGACGCCGAGGTCGGCGAGGGCCTCCTGGGTCTTCTCGCCCAGCTTCGCTCCGAACGGGGGCAGCACCTGCGGAGCTGCGTCGATCAGGATCACCCGCGCGTGCCGGGTGTTGATGTAGCGGAAGTCGCGGTGCAACGTGTGGCGGGCCAGCTCTGCGATCTGGCCGGCCATCTCCACGCCCGTGGGTCCGGCACCGACGACCACGAAGGACAACAGGTGGTCGACGTCCTCGCCCTTGGCGGCGCCGAGCTCGGCCATCTCGAAGGCACCGAAGATCCGGCCACGCAGCTCGAGCGCGTCGTCGATGCTCTTCATGCCGGGGGCGAACTCGGCGAACTCGTCGTTGCCGAAGTACGACTGGCCGGCGCCGGCGGCCACGATCAGGGAGTCGTACGGCGTGACGGTCTCGCGACCGAGGACGTGGTGGGTGACCGTACGGGCCTGCAGGTCGATGTCGGTGACCTCGCCCAGCATCACCGTGGCGTTGCGCTGATGGGCCAGGATCTCCCGCGTCGGAGGGGCGATCTCGCCCTCGGAGAGGATGCCGGTCGCCACCTGGTAGAGCAGCGGCTGGAAGAGGTGGTGGCTCGTCCTCGCGATCATGGTCACGTCGACGTCGGCCCGACGCAGGGCCTTGGTCCCGAACAGGCCGCCGAAGCCGGAACCGACCACCACTACCTGGTGCCGGCCTTGCGTTTGGCGCTGGGAGTTGTCGGTGTTCACGTCAGGCATAACGCCGATTGTTCCCACACAAGTCCCCGAACAACCCCTCGGGGGCCGTCTGATCGGTCACACGACTCCGGCTCACGAACGCGTCGCCACGTGGGGTCTTCCGGCACGATGGACAGGTGACCCACTACGACCTTGCCGTCATCGGCACCGGCTCGGGCAACACCATCGTGAACAAGCGCTTCGCCGACTGGCGGGTGGCGATCCTGGAGGACAACGTATTCGGCGGCACCTGCCTCAACGTCGGCTGCATCCCGACCAAGATGTTCGTCTATCCGGCCGACCTCGCCCGCGACGCCCAACGCGCTCCCGACCTCGGTGTCGACACGTCGTACGACGGAGCGCGCTGGCCGGAGATCCGGGACCGCATCTTCGGCCGGATCGACCCGATCGCGGCGAGCGGCCGCGCCTATCGCAAGCGGCTGCCGAACATCGACGTCTACGAGGGCCATGCGACGTTCGTCGAGGACCACACGCTGGACACCGGCACCGGTGAGCGGATCACGGTCGACCAGATCGTGATCGCAGCCGGCAGCCGGGTGAGCGTGCCGGACGTTCCCGGCCTCGCCGAGGCGGGCTACCACACCAGCGACACGGTGATGCGGCTCGAGGAGCTGCCCCGACGGATGGTCATCGTGGGTGGTGGCTACGTCGCCGCTGAGTTCGCCCACGTGTTCTCCGCGCTCGGCGTGCGGGTCACGCAGGTCCACCGCGGCCCGAGGCTGCTCCGTCACCATGACGAGGCCATCGCCCGTCAGTTCACCGAGCTCGCCGGTCGGCAGTGGGACCTGCGTCTGGGTGTCTCTCCCAGCAAGGTCGAGCAGCACGGCGAAGCGAAGGTGCTGACACTCAGCGACGGGAGCGAGCTCGAGACCGAGGTACTCCTGATGGCCACCGGGCGGCTCTCGAACGCAGACCGGCTCGGCCTGGAGAACACCTCCATCCCCGTCGATGACGGACTGGTCCGGGTGGACGAGTTCCAGCGCGCCGGGGTCGAGGGGATCTGGGCGTTGGGCGACGTCTGCAGTCCCCACCAGCTCAAGCACGTCGCCAACCACGAGGCCGACACGGTGCAGCACAACCTGCTGCACCCCGGCGACCTGACCGCCAGCAACCACCACTTCATCCCGAGCGTCGTGTTCACCCACCCGCAGATCGCCAGTGTCGGCCTGACCTCGCAGGCGGCCCGGGAACGAGGCATCGACCACGTGACCGGCATCAACGACTACGCGGACATCGCCTACGGATGGGCCATGGAGAGCCCGCCCGGTGAGCACTACGTCAAGCTGCTCGCCACCCGCGACCGGGAGGAATTGCTCGGTGCCCACATCATCGGACCGCAGGCGAGCCTGCTGCTGCAGCCACTCGTGCAGGCGATGAGCCTGGGCAATTCACCCCGAGATGTCGCTCGTGGGCAGTATTGGCCGCACCCGTCGATGGCCGAGGTCGTTGAAAATGCACTGCTTGAATTCATCACTTAATCAGTGCTCCACGGGTCGTATTCCCCTAATCTCAGTCAAAGCGGGAGTTCCGTCTCCGCCCCCGCGATGTCCCGTTTCGGGTTCAGGAGCGAGGGAAGGTGCCTCTGACTAAGCGCTCGCTCGTCCTCCCCGCGAGTCCCCCGTCGGTCAAGCTCGCGCGCTTCTGGGTGTCCAAGGTGCTGGAGGAGATCGGCCGGGAGGACCTGGTGGACGCCGCACAGCTCGGCGTCTCCGAGCTGGTCACGAACGCTTTGATCCACTCCCACCCTCCACTTTCGGTGCGCGTCCGCGGGACGGTCGACCATCCCCGCATCGAGGTCGTCGACTCCTCGCCGGTGCCGCCGCAGCGAGCGGCTGTCGCGCCCGAGCCGCACGAGGTCGACGACCTCAACGTCACCACCTTCGGGCGCGGCCTCGATCTCGTCGCGATGATGTCCAGCCGGTGGGGCTCGGACCTCGCGCACGACGGGCGGAGCAAGTCGGTGTGGTTCGAGCCGACCGGCCAGGCGCGGTTCGAGGCGCAGCTGGAGGGCGAGATCTTCGACTTCGACCCCGCGCTCGCCGAGGGGCCCGAACCGTTCACCGGCCCCCGGATCCGGTTGCGGCTGCTCGGTCTCCCGGCGCGGCTCTTCGGCGAGCTGCGCCGCTATCACTTCGAGGTACGCCGCGAGCTGCGCCTGCTCGCGATCACAGCACCCGGTGAATACCCGATCGCCACCGAGACCACGGAGATCTTCAACCGGGCGGACCAGGAACGCCGCTCGGTGGCCGGGGTCTCGCGCCTCGACCAGGCGATCAGCGACGGCGTGGAGCAGATCGACCTGGACTACAGCGTGCCTGCGTCCGCACCGGCCACGATGGCGCGCATCCGCGACCTGCTCGATGAGGTCTACCGCGTCTTCTCCGAGGACCACCTGCTGGCTCTGCGACCTCCGGACCTCCTGGTCGAGCTGCAGACGTGGTACTTCACCGAGTTCGAGCGCCAGGGCAGGGGCGAGGACCCCGTCCCCTGGACCGGCCCGACCTCGATGCCGCCTGCGTGAGGGCCCGAGCCGACAACGCACTCTCACGGCCTTCGCTCGGTATCGGCATCCTGGCGACGAGTGTCGGCGGCGCGTTGGGTGCCGTTGCGCGCTGGGGACTGACTGACCTCCTCCCGGTCGCCGCGGACAGCTTCCCGTGGGTCACCTTCGTCATCAACGTCGTCGGGTCCGGCCTCCTGGCGGCGCTGCCGCTGCTGGCCACGGCCCGGCGCCGACCATGGCTCGGGCTGCTGCTGGGCCCCGGTGTCCTGGGCGGGTTCACGACCATGTCTGCGGCATCCACGGAGACGTTCGTCCTGATCGACCACGGTGCCACCGCCCTCGGCCTGGCCTACTGCTTTGGCACGCTCGGCGCTTCCCTCCTTGCCGTTCTGCTCGTGGACCGGATCACCACGGACCAGCAACGGCTGGACTTCGAGAACGCGGAGGGTGACCGGTGACTGCCCTGCTCGTCGCCCTCGGGGCCGGCCTCGGCGCACCGCTGCGATATCTCGCCGGCCACTGGCTGGACCGACGGCTGCCCTGGGGAACGCTGCTCGTGAACCTGTTCGGGTCGGCGATGCTGGGTGCGCTCGTGGGAGCAGCGGTCGACGGCCACTGGCTGGCCCTGCTGGGCACCGGGTTCTGCGGCGGGTTGACCACCTACTCGGCGTTCGCCGTGCAGGCCGTGCAGGGAGGCCCGCGACGCGGTTCGGCGTACGCCGTGATGACCGTCACCGGCTGCCTGGCCGCGGCGACCCTCGGTCATCTGGCGGCCACCGCTCTCACCTCTAGGGTGACTCCACCAGTGCTGCCCGCACCGGAGCACGACGAGGGAGGGACCCGTGGCGCAGCGCCGGCCAGTGACAGCCGCGAGCTTCCTGTTGCGCAACGCCCGGCTGGTTCCGGTGATGTCCGCGACCCCGACCGTGCTGCCCGACCCACCCGTCGGCATCCCCCTGGACGTCCTGGTCATCGATGGCCGGGTGGTCCAGGTCGGTGAGCGGTTGCCACGTCCACCGCGTGCCAACGAGCACGACGCCGACGGGCGCTGGCTGATCCCCGGTCTCTGGGACCAGCACGTGCACCTCGACCAGTGGACGCAGGTCTCACAACGGCTCGACCTGACCGGCACCCACTCGGCGGAGGAGGTGCTCGAGCGGGTGGTCAAGCGCCTGGCCGTGGGACCGGAGGGACCCGTCCTGGGCTGGGGGCACCGGTCCGCCGCGTGGCCCAGGCAGCCCACCGTCAGCGAGCTCGACGCGGTCACCGGGGACCGCACCGTGATCCTGATCAGCGGCGACGGCCACAACGCATGGCTGAACAGCACGGCCCTGGCCTGGCTGAGACTCCCCGCTCGAGACGGCGTCGTCGCGGAGCAGGAGTGGTTCCAGGCCTACATCCACCTGGGCTCGCTCGTCAGTGACAACGGCACGTCGCCCGAGGCCTACCTGCAGACCCTGCAGAACGCGGCCGCCAAGGGCATCGCCGGGCTGGTCGACCTCGAGTTCGACCAGTCACTCAGCGCGTGGCCCGACCGGGAGGCTGCCGGAGTCGAGCTGCTCCGGATCAAGGTGGGCGCCTACATCGACACGCTCCCGGAGTTCCTGGCCGCGGGCCTGGAGACCGGTGATCCCCTCCCCGGCTGCGGTCCGTTGGTCACCATGGGCCCGCTGAAGGTCATCTTCGACGGCTCGCTGAACACCCACACGGCCTGGTGCTGCGAGCCCTACGCCGTCGGGGGTGGCAACGGGGCCTCGAACCTCACGCCGGGCACCCTGCGGGTCCTGCTCACCCATGCCCGCGAGCACGGACTCGAGGCGGCGATCCACGCGATCGGTGACGCGGCCGTGCACGAGGCGCTGAACGCGTTCGAGCAGACCAAGGCCACCGGATCCATCGAGCACGCCCAGATGATCCAGCGGGAGGACAGCCGGAAGATGGCCCAGCTCGGCATTCGCGCCAGCGTCCAGCCGGCGCACCTGCTCGACGACCGGGACGTCGCCGAGCTGTACTGGCCCGAACAGACCCACCGGTGCTTCGCGCTGCGCTGGATGTACGACGACGGGGTGCAGGTCGTGCTGGGCAGTGACGCCCCCGTCTCGCCGCTGGACCCATGGGGGTCGATGGCCGCGGCGGTCCACCGCAGCCGGGACGACCACGAACCGTGGCACGCGGAGCACACCCTGACCGTGCACGAGGCGTTGGCTGCCAGCACCCATGGGTTCGGCACGGTCGCACCGGGGCATCCGGCCGACCTCGCCCTGCTCGAGTACGACCCGCTGCCCGCCGGCTCGTCGTACGAACAGGCACAGGCGCTGCGTGCGATGCAGGTTGCGGCGACCTGGGTCAACGGCCGACAGGCCCACTACACGCTCTGAGCCTCCTGGTAGCGTCCGCCAAATCACGGCGATGGCGACTCGGACGGCAGGCCGAGCGCGATGGTGAGCTCGAGGACGCTGCGCGGGTCCTCCAGCCGTTCACCGAACAGCTCGCGCAGCTGGCCCATGCGGTAGCGCACGGTCTGCGCGTGCACGAACAGCTCTGCCGCGACGGCATCCCGGCGTCCGTGGTGCAGCAGCCAGGAACGCAACGTCTCGGTGAGCTTGTCCGCGCTCGAGGCGCGTACGTCGTCAAGCGGCGCCAGCGCCCGTGCCCGGAGGTCGGCCAGGGCGCTCTGGTCCGCGGTCAGCACGAGCTCGGCCAGGTGCTCCTCGCTGTCAGTGCCCAGCCCCAGTGCGCGCACCCGCAGGGCGCGGTCGTACGACGCCCGCACCTCCAGCCAGGGTCGGGCGGGTCCTGCGACGGCGTTGCGGCCGTCCAGCGTCTTGATCAGGGTGGACCGCCTGCGCCCTCCCACGTCCGGCACCAGGAGCAGGACCATGCCCTCGCCGGCATCGGTCGGCATCGCCTCGGTCGACTGGAGAGTCTCCCCCGCGATCGCGTTCAGGACGGACCGCACCTGCGACTCCGGCACGATCACCGCCGTCAGCGTGCGTGGCGGTGTCCAGTCGGCGTTCTCGGCGGCGGTCTCGACGACGTCCGGTGTCGACCCGTCGAGGAGGTGACCGGCCAGTCGCTCGAGCATCCGCTGCCGGACCCGGCCAGAGGTGGCCAGCTCGTCGTTGTGGCCGGCCACGCTGGCTGCCGAGAGCTCGTCGATGTAGGCGAAGACCAGCTCGGCGAAGCGCGCGAGCGTGTCCGCATCGACGCCGTTGCGCACGGCCGTGGAGGACATCTCCTGCCAGGAGACTCGAGCACCGATCCGGTAGGCGGAGAGCAGCGCGTCGACCGTCCGGCCGCTGCGCGCCTCGCCCCGACCGAGCTGGTAGGCGCCGTCGACCGCCGGGGCCGTGGGGGTCTGCGCCGCACCACCTCGCGAGCGCGCGGCCAGCGAGATGAAGCCGGCCAGGGCGAGCTCGACCGCGTTGCGGATGGTCTCCCCCATCGAACCGCTGAGGGCGTCGGAATAGCTCGGCACGTCCTCGGTGATCGCCGCGACGGTCCGCTCCGCCGCAGTCGGAACGCCCTTGCGCAGGTCGCTGATCGTCTGCTTGCCGAGGCGCAGGTCGGGTCGTTGGGCCATTTTAATCCTCTGTGAACAAAAGGAGGCGTTCGATTCACGCGCAGCGGTCATGACTTTACCCCGAATACACACCACTGTAGAGACATGGCTTCCACGACGTACCCCGCCGACGGCGCACGGGGTCCGCTTGCCCTCGGCAGGACCCTCCGCGAAGGCGTACGCCGCGTGGTGGAGCTCGCCGCGACCCCGCTGGTTCCGGCCGACTACCTCGACGTGTTCAACCCCTTGCGCGCGGGCGCGGACCTGCGCGGCCGCATCGAGGAGATCCACCCCGAGACCGCCGACGCCGCCACGATCGTGATCCGTCCCGGCGCCGACTGGGCCGGGCACATCCCGGGCCAGTACCTCCGCATCGGCATCGACGTCGACGGCGTTCGCCTCTGGCGCGCCTACTCCCTGACGCACGGGCCCCGCAGCGACGGCCGCATCTCCATCACCGTCAAGGCCGTGCCCGAGGGCAAGGTCAGCAACCACCTCGTGCACAGCGCCGAGGTCGGCACCCTCGTCCACCTCGAGCAGGCAGCCGGCGAGTTCGTGCTGCCGACCGACGGTGGGAAGTTCCTCTTCGTCACCGCCGGGTCCGGTGTCACGCCGGTGATCGGGATGCTGCGCAACCTGTTCCCGGTCACCGACTCCGGGGTCGTGCGCCTACCTCGCAGCGAGGCCTACGACATCACCGTCGTGCACGTCGCGCCCAGCGAGCCCCACTCGATCTTCATCAGCAACCTGCGCGACCTCGATCAGGCCGGGATGATCAACCTCGTTGCCCGCTACGACGACGAGCACGGCGTGCTCGACGTGGCCGACCTCGACGAGCTGGTGCCCGACCTGCAGGAGCGCACCACGTTCGCCTGCGGTCCGACCGGACTGCTCGACGCTCTCGGTGTCCACCACGAGGAGCGCGGGATGAAGCTGCTCACCGAGCAGTTCCGCGTGGCGACCACGGTCGTCGGCGAGGGCGGCACCGTCAGCTTCACCCAGCACGGCAAGACCGTAGAGGCGGACGGCTCGCGCCCGATCCTCGACGAGGCCGAGGAGGCCGGCGTACTCATGCCGAGCGGATGCCGGATGGGCATCTGCTACCAGTGCGTCCTCCCCATGCGCGAGGGCAGCGTGCGCGACCTGCGCACCGGAGAGATCACCACTGCCGTCGAGGGCGACGGCGTCAAGATCCAGACCTGCATCAACGCTGCCGCCGGCAGCTGTTCGATCGACCACTGACCACAAGCCACACCACACGATCACCGACCCAGAGGAGATCACCATGACCGTCCTGCAGAAGAAGCCCACCAGCCCGATCGACCACCTCACCGCCGAGGACATCGAGAACATCGCCAAGGAGTTCGACGCGATCCGCGCCGAGTTCATCGAGAAGCGCGGCGAGAGCGACGCGAAGTACATCCGCAAGGTGATCGACACCCAGCGCAAGCTCGAGCTCGGCTCCCGCGCCGTGCTGCTGTTCTCGCTGTTCCCGCCCGCCTGGTTCGTCGGTACGGCGGGCCTGAGCGTCGCCAAGATCCTCGAGAACATGGAGATCGGCCACAACGTCATGCACGGCCAGTGGGACTGGATGCGCGACCCGAAGATCCACTCGAGCACCTGGGAGTGGGACAACGCCTCCCCGTCGGAGCAGTGGAAGCACTCGCACAACGAGCTGCACCACAACTTCACCAACGTGGTCGGCAAGGACAACGACCTCGGCTACGGCATCATGCGCGTCGACGAGGACCAGCGCTGGCACCCGATCTACCTCGCGCAGCCGATGTGGAACTTCATCAACGCCTGCTTCTTCGAGTACGGCATCGCTGCCTACGACCTGGAGATCGGCAAGAACATCAAGCGCAAGACGATCAAGTCGCCCGAGTTCAAGGCTCGCGCCCAGGTGACGATGCGCAAGATCCGCAACCAGTTCAAGAAGGACTACGTCGTCCACCCGATCCTGTCCGGCCCGTCGTTCCTGCACACGATCACCGCGAACTTCACCGCCAACCTGGTCCGCAACCTCTGGACCCACTCGGTGATCATGTGCGGCCACTTCCCCGAGGGCGTGCAGACCTTCGAGAAGCACTCCATCGACGGTGAGAGCAAGGGCGAGTGGTATGTCCGCCAGATGCTCGGCGCGGCCAACATCAGCGGCTCCAACGCGATGCACATGATGACCGGCAACCTGTCCTTCCAGATCGAGCACCACCTCTTCCCCGACCTCCCGAGCAACCGCTACAAGGAGATCGCGCCCCTGGTGAAGGACGTGTTCGACCGCTACGGGCTGGAGTACACGACCGGCTCGCTCGTCCGTCAGGTCGCCTCCGCGTGGCACAAGGTGATCCGCCTGTCGCTGCCCAACGACTTCCTGGGCACCAACTCCACCCCGGACCCGGTGACCAAGCCCGAGGAGCAGTCACTCGCTGCCTGAGGCTGCTTCTGGCACACTCTGATCCGCTGAGTCAAACCTGCGAATGTCGCGTCCGGGGCTGATGATCCATTCATCGGTCCCTGGCGCGACATCGATGTCTGCTGCGAACTGGGCGACCAGACAACGCCAGCCGGACTTGCGCATGCCTGGCAGGCTGAGGGCATGGAGGTCGAGGAGTCCGAGTTCGAGGAGCTGGTGGTGCGCGCGCTGGACGGCGTACCCCCTGAGCTGACGGCGCTGATGGACAACGTCGTCGTACTCATCGAGGCGGAGCCGCCACCGGAGGAGGCCGGAATCCTGGGCCTGTACGACGGCGTGCCGCTGACCGAGCGGGACAGCAACTACACCTTCCGCGAGCCGGACCGGATCTTCATCTATCGCGGCCCGCTGACCCGGATGTGCGAGTCGCCCGACGAGCTGGTCGACGAGGTCCGGATCACCGTCGTGCACGAGATCGCGCACCACTTCGGGATCGACGACGAGCACCTCCACGACCTCGGCTACGCCTGAGGTCGGTCACCCGCCTATGCTTGCCCCCGTCGCTCGCCGGAAGCTCCCGGGCGGCAGGCCCCCATCGTCTAGTGGCCTAGGACGCTGGCCTTTCACGCCGGTAGCACGGGTTCGAATCCCGTTGGGGGTGCGGATTCGGAATGCGGCCCCGTCGTGGGTTAGCATTCCGTGGCTTCGCAAGTGACGCGAGGCCACCATCCAGGCCCCGTAGCGCAGTTGGTTAGCGCGCCGCCCTGTCACGGCGGAGGCCGCGGGTTCGAGTCCCGTCGGGGTCGCCAAACAATCGGCCTCTCGACTCCCATGTCGAGAGGCCGTTGTTCGTCGCAGGCCCGGTGCTTGGGCGGCCGACTGCCGGGTACGGTCCCGTCATGATCAGTGTCGAACGTGTTTTCAAGACCACACCACAGCGCGTCTGGGACGTCCTTTCCGACGGCTGGCTCTACCCACTCTGGGTGGTCGGCGCCTCCCGGATGCGCGAGGTCGACGACAGCTGGCCGGCCGTCGGATCGAAGCTGCACCACTCGGTAGGCATGTGGCCGGCGCTTCTCGACGACAACACCGAGGTCACCGACTGCGACAATCTCCGGATGCTCTCGCTGCGCGCCCGCGCCTGGCCCTTCGGCGAGGCGCACGTGGTGCTGCGGCTCAACGAGTACGGCGGCGGCACCCGGGTCGTGATCGAGGAGGATGCCGTCTCGGGCCCCGGGAAGCTCGTCCCCCAGCCCGCCCGTGCACCAGGCATCAAGTGGCGCAACGTCGAGACCCTGCGCCGGCTGGCCTACATCGCCGAGCGTCGGTAGCTTCCGTGCTTCCGGAAACCGAGGTCCCGTGACGACGTACGACGCAGTCGTCATCGGCGCCGGCCCCAACGGCCTGGTGGCCGCCAACCACCTTGTCGACGCCGGCTGGTCCGTGCTCGTCCTCGAGGGCCAGCCCGATCTGGGCGGCGCCGTACGCAGTGCCAACGACGTGCACCCCGACTTCGTGCACGACACCTTCAGTGCCTTCTACCCGTTGGCCGCCGCCTCGCCGACGATCAAGTCGTTCCACCTCGAGGACCACGGCCTGACCTGGCGCCACGCCCCCGCCGTACTCGGCCATCCGCTGCCCGATGGCCAGTGGGCGCTGCTCGACCGCGACCGCGAGCTCACGGCTTCATGGTTCGAGGACCAGCAGCCGGGCGACGGCGAGGCGTGGCTCGACCATCTGCCGCGACTGGGACGTGATCGGCGAACACCTCATTCGCGGCCTGCTCACCCCGTTCCCGCCCGTTCGTGCCGGGATCGGCGGGTTGCTCAACCTGCGCCGTGCGGGTGGGCTGCGGTTCATCCGGACGCTCCTCACCCCCGCCGCCGACCTCGGCCGCAACCGGTTCAAGGGCGAGGCCCCGCGGGTCCTGCTTGCCGGGAACGCGGGCCACGCCGACATCCCTCTCGACTCCCCCGGCTCGGGCCTGATGGCCCTGATGATGAGCATGATGGGACAGACCGTCGGGTTCCCGGTCCCTGAGGGCGGGGCCGGTGAGCTCACCCAGGCACTGGCGCGACGGCTGCGCTCCCTCGGTGGCGAGATCCGTTGTTCCACCCCGGTCGAACGCATCGCCACCACCAACGGGCGCGCTCGCACCGTGCACACCGCAGACGGCTCCTTCGACGCCCGGCGGGCGGTGGTGGCCACCGTCGTGGCGCCGAAGCTGTACGACGACCTCCTCGCTCCCGGCGACGTCCCCGCCCGGGTCCGCCGCGGCATGAGGGACTTCCAGCTCGACCCGGGGACCGTGAAGGTCGACTGGGCGCTCAGCGCCCCGGTGCCCTGGCAGAGCCAGCCCGCCAAGGCGCCGGGCACGGTGCACATCGCTGACGGGGTCGCGGACATGACCGAGGCGCTCGGCCAGGTCTCTGCCGGGCTCGTGCCGGCCCGGCCGTTCATGCTGGCCGGCCAGATGACCACCACCGACCCGACCCGGTCCCCCGCCGGGACCGAGTCCCTGTGGGCGTACACCCATGTCCCACAGGAGACCATCGGGGACGCCGGCGACGAGGGCATCCGCGGCGACTGGGGGCATGACGACCTGGAGCGTTTCGCCGACCGGATGCAGGGCCGGTTCGAGAAGCTCGCGCCCGGGTTCGGCTCGCGGATCCTCGAGCGCCGCATCCTCGGGCCCGCCGAGCTGGAGAGCCGCGACGCCAACCTCATCGGCGGAGCCATCAACGGCGGCACCTCCCAGCTGCACCAGGAGCTGGTCTTCCGGCCGGTGCCGGGCCTGGGCCGAGCCGAGACCGGTGTGCCCGGCCTCTACCTCGGTGGGGCATCCGCTCACCCCGGTGGCGGCGTCCACGGCGCCGCCGGCATGAATGCCGCGCGCGCTGCCCTCGGACACTCTCGCTGGCGCCGCGCGACGGGTCGCCGCGGATGACGGTGTATGTCGCCTGGACCCCGGATCTTCCAGAGGCCAACCTGCCCGGCCCCTGGAGCGAGCTGAAGGTCGCGGCACCCGGCGTTCTGCTCGTCGAGAGCGACGACACCCTTTCCCGCGTGTTCCACGAGCTGAAGTGGGCCCTCGCCGAGGAGGCACCGCTGTTCGTCGCGCCGGTCGCCGCGACCCCGAAGCTCCGCGGTCTCGAACCCGGCACGTTGTCCTGGCTGCGCGCCCGGACCCCGCGGCCGTGACCCGGTTGTCCTGCGTTCGCAGGCCCCAACCCGGTCCGGTAAGGTTTCGCAACGCCTCTGGAAACAGAGGCTGAACTGTGTCCCGACTCCCATCGGGCCACGGCAACGGTGCGGCCAGGTAGCTCAGTTGGTACGAGCGTCCGCCTGAAAAGTGGAAGGTCGGCGGTTCGACCCCGCCCCTGGCCACCACCGAGAAGCCGCAGGCACTCGCCTGCGGCTTCTGTCATTCGTACGGCCAGTTGGGGGTTTCGAGACGCTCGCTTCGCTCGCTCCTCAACCACCGGGGCGGAATCAAGGGCCTAGACCGGAAAGCGGGTTCCACGCCGACCTATATACGAGACGGGATTGCGATACCTATCCTGCCTATATGTCTGAGTCCGGGTCAGAATCTGGAAGGCAAACTGCAAGCTCCGACACCGAAGCCCGCACGAATGGTGGGCGTGAGGGTGGGGCCACCGGTGGCGTCCGTACGCCGCGGCGGCCGAGGCGGAGGCGGGAAAGCGACCACGCGGGTGGTTCCCGTCCACCGCCAGGCTCAGCGGATGAGCCGGAGTCCGGGCCAGCGGCGGGCGGCGCTCCAGAGGACCCAGACATCCCGACCGTGCATCTGAAGCTGCCGGCCGACGAGACGAACGCGTCCTGGCGAGAGCATGCGCTGACCCGCATCGAGGTGCTGGACGACTACGTCGACCAGCTGGTGCTGGACGACGAGGGCAACAAGAAGCTTTTGAGATCGGCCAAGCGTGCGCGTCTTCACCTGGGGGCAGCGCAGAACACCGCGAAGTTGCGCGGCGACCGGCTGGGGGCGAGATTCGCGAACTCGGTCCATGTCGAGCGGGTGATGTCGCACATCGACGCTGCCGAGGCCTTCATCCTCAGGGCAGCGCCACTGGACCACGTGGCCGCGCAGGTGCCCGCCATTGTGGATCACGTGAGAAGTCACCTCGCCAAGGACAACGTGCAGCGCGAGCAGGCGGAGGCGATCAGCGAAGCGATGCGAGATCAGGGGCAGCGCAAGATGAGGGCCGGCGCCACGATTACGGAAATAGAAAGGCGTACTCTCGTCGCCGCTTTCCAGGCGGCCAGCGATGAGGAACGGCGCGAAGTCATGCGGGTGCGGAGCTTCCGCAACGTGCTGATCGCCCTAGGCCTGCTCGTGGGTTTGCTCGTCGTACTTCTCGGATTCCTGGGTGCATTCTTCTACCAAGACGTCGACATCTGCTTCAACCCGGTGGAGGCCGACGGCGGGGGCAAGATCGTGTGCCCGCTGAATGAAACCGCCTACGACAGCGCCGATTCGGCCAGGCTGGCCCAGCTGACGAACGACACGGCAACACCATGGGACGTGCCCGCCATCCTGGTCATCGGTGCCTCCGCGGCAGCACTCTCCGCTGCGGTCGCGATCAGGCAGGTGAAGGGGAGCTCGACGCCGTACAGTCTCCCGGTCGCGCTGGCGGCGCTGAAGATCCCAACGGGTGCGTTGACCGCACTCCTTGGCCTGCTGCTCCTGCGCGGCCAGTTCGTTCCCGGCTTCAGCGCCCTCGACTTCCCGGCCCAGGTCGTCGCCTGGGCGGTTCTCCTGGGCTATGCGCAACAGCTGCTGACCCGGCTCATCGACCAGCGGGCCCAGCTGGTGCTCAAGGCCGTGGGCACACCACCCAAGGCGGACCCGGAACGCCCATAGGGCGCGCTTACACACAGTTCTGCAGAAACTCTATGCAAACAAAATGTGCACAAGTACTGTGCATGTATGCCCGACCACATCCAGCTCGACGCAGAAGCAGTCCGGGTGCTCGCCCACCCGCTGCGCTCCCGCCTCCTGTCCGCGCTGCGGCTGCACGGTCCCGCCACGGCCACCGACCTGGCTGACCGGCTCGGGACCAACACCGGCGCGACCAGCTACCACCTCCGCAAGCTGGAGTCGGTCGGCCTGGTCGCGGACACCGGCGACGGCGAGGGAAAGCGCCGCATGTGGCAGGCCGCCAGCCACTCGCACGGCTGGCGGACCAGCGACTTCGCCGACGACGAAGACGCCACGACCTCGCTCAACTGGCTGACCCGCGACTACGTCCGGACCGCTGCCAACCACATGCAGCGGTGGTACGACGTGGAGCACGCCTGGTCTGCCGACTGGCAGGACGCGCTGGGGGTCAGCGACGACATCGTGCTCGTGACCCCCGCGCAGGCCCGATCGCTGATGGACGACATCGAAGCCGTGCTGTCGCGCTACCGCGAGGCCGGAGCCGACGATCCGGACGCCCGCCGCATCTCGGTCTGGTCGATGATGCACCCGTTGGAGACGGAACAGCCATGACCGAGCGGGTGCTCGCTCCCGCTGCCGCCCGCCGGGTGTTCCTCGCCCTGACGTTCACGCGATGGTTCCCCGTCGGTCTCGTTGCCGGACTGCTCACCCTGCTTGCCCTCGAGCGGGGCCTGACCGTAGCCGAGGCCCTGACCGCCTTCGCCCTGATGGGCGTTGTCGTGTTCGCGCTCGAGCTGCCGACCAGTGGGTTCGCCGACGCCTTCGGTCGGCGCCCGGTGTTCGTGGCCGCGGCCGTCGTGAACGTGCTCGTCGCGTGCGCCTACCTGTTCGCCAACTCGGTCTGGGCCTTCGCCTGTGCTGCGGCGCTGATGGGGGTCTTCCGGGCGCTGGACTCGGGCCCGCTGGAGGCGTGGTACGTCGACACCGTCCATGTCACCGAGCCGGGCGCCGACGTCGACCAGGCCCTCGCTGCGCAGGGCACGGTCCTCGGCAGCTCGATGGCGGTGGGGGCCCTGCTCTCCGGTGGGCTCGTCTACTGGGACCCGCTGCCGGTGGAGTCAGCGCTGCTCCTGCCGTTCCTCGTCTACCTGGTGCTGAACGTCGCCCACCTGGTGGCGGTGCTGACCCTGCTCAAGGAGCCGCGCACGCACCTGGACGCCACCGGCGCCCGGCGGGCGCTCACCTCCGCGAAGGAAGCACCCGCCGTCGTGCGCGACGGGCTGCGGACGCTGGCGAACAACAAGGTGCTGCGCGGCATCACCCTGGTCGAGGTCTTCTGGGGGACCGCGATGATCGTGTTCGAGTCAGTTCCAGCCGATCAGGCTGGCCGAGATCCTGGGCAACGAGGAGCAGGCCGGCGCCCTGATGGGTCCGGTCACCTCCCTCGGCTGGGGCGTGTTCGCGCTCGGCTCGGCGCTGGCCGGCCTCACCTCGGCCCGGCTCGGGATCGCCCGGACGGCGATCCTCGCGCGGATCCTGAACGGACTCGGCGCGGTGGTGATGGGCCTGGTCGCGGGGCCGGTCGCCCTGATCACGGCGTACCTCGTGACCTACAGCCTGCACGGCTCCGCGGGTCCGATGCACAACTCGCTGCTGCACCGCGAGGCGCACGCCCGCAACCGGGCCACCGTGCTGTCGATGAACTCGATGATCGCGTTCGGGTCCTTGAGCATCATCGCTCCGCTGCTCGGCTGGCTCGCTGCGGCGGCGTCCAACCAGGTCGCCATGGTGACGGCCGGCTTGTTCAGCCTGCTCGGCGCGGTGTTCTACCTGCCCGCCCTCCGTGCGGAACGCGAGCGCGATGCAGCGGCGGCCGTTGAGCAACCGGCTGCAGCATAGGCAACGACCTGCTCGCCAGCCTGTACTCACGGTGGTCTAGCCGCCAGAGGCCTCCGCGCTCCCCCAAGTTGCCAACATGTCTCTCCCGCCCACAATTGAGCACGTCGCCCCCCTTCTTCCCTCGGGATCCCCATGCTGCTCCGCGCGCTCGTCACGAGCCTGCTCGCGCTCGTCATCTCGACGCTGACCACCGTTACCCCGACGCCCATCGGGGCGAGCACCGTCAACCACGAGACCTCGATGCGACCGGACGAGGTGACCGGAAAGGTCTCCCGGACGCGCGTCGTCACTCTGGAGCGGCCGGCCGACACCGTCGTCGCCTACTGGCGCGGCAACCCGCATGCCGACGTCAGGCTCGCGTTCTCCCTGGACGGAACGACCTTCGGACGCGCGGAGCCTGCCGGACGCGACGAGATCGGCAGTGCTCGCGGGGACGGCACCACGTACGGCGCACTCCAGGCGGCAAAGGGGGCCGTCGCCGTACGGGTGACCACTGATCGCCCGGTCGCACGACTGACCGTGCTCGGGCTCTCGGACGGGTCCACGACCACCCGGACGACGACCCGGCGCAGCTCGGCCGGCCTGTTGTCTGCTGCCGGTGCAGCCACGAGCGAGCCGACTGTGCTCTCGCGGGGCGCCTGGGGAGCGGACCCGGCGAACATGAGCTGGGCTCCCCAGTTCTACGCCACGAAGAAGCTGGTCGTGCACCACACGGACACGAGCGACGACTACACCGATCGTGCGGGGGCCGAGGCGCAGATCCGGTCGATCTACTACTACCACTCGGTCACCCAGGGCTGGGGCGACATCGGCTACAACTTCCTGATCGACAAGTTCGGCAACGTCTACGAGGGGCGCTACTCGCGCGACTACGCGGGCGCCAATCCCACCGGCGACGACGCATCAGGTCGGGGAGTGACTGGAGCGCACACCGGCGGCTGGAACTCCGGAACCGTCGGCATCGCCCTGCTGGGCACCATGACCACCCATGACGCGACCCCGGCCGCTCGCCAGGCACTGGAGCGTCTGCTGGCGTGGGAGGCCAGCCGCAACGGGATCGACCCGCAAGCTACCGGGCCGTTCGTCAACCCGGTGAGCGGCGCGACGATCACCACCGCGAACATCGGCGCGCACCGCGACTACGCAGCGACCGCTTGCCCTGGAGACACGTTCTACCCCACCCTCCCGGCGATCCGCACGGGGACGGCCGCCCTGATCAGCGGCACGCCGGCGCCCGACACGAAGCCTCCCTCGGCCCCGACAGCACTGAAGGCAGCTGCTGGGTACACACAGGTCAGCCTGTCGTGGACCCGAGCCACCGACAACGTCGGCATCGCTCGCTACCAGGTGTGGCGAAGCAGGAGCGCGACGACTGGATACAGCCAGGTGGGGACCACAACGGGAGTCCGGTTCACTAGCGGCTCTCTGGCCAGGCGCACGACGTACTGGTTCAAGGTGCGGGCCGTTGACGCCGCGGGCAACATCGGCCCCTTCGGCACGCCTGTCTCGAAGCGAACCCTCTGAGCCCAGGTACGCCGAACGGGACAGTGACCGGTGGTCCTGTCCAGTAGAACCGCTTTGGGTGGTTTCTGACGGTTCTTCTGCAGACGTGACATTTCGGCGGCACCATCGTTGGAGGAGTTGACTTTCCAGCGCAGGAGGCGCCATGGGCGACCAGTCAAAATCCTCGGGAAAGCACCACGACGTATTCGTACTCTCGGGCGGAGCCGCGCGCGGCGCCGTACAGGTCGGAATGATGGAGGGCCTGCTCGAGCACGGGATCGTCCCGGACGCGCTCGTCGGCACCTCGGTCGGGGCACTCAACGCCGCCTTCCTCGGCTGGCGCAACGACCGCGCCCGAATCCAGGAGCTCAGGGCGCGATGGCTACGGCTCAGCACCCAGGACATCTTTCCCGGCGGCACGATGACCCGGATGGGCCACCTGATCCGCCGGCGCCCCTACCTGTTCTCGCCCGCCGCCCTGACCCGTCTTCTCGCCGACTGGATCCCCACGGAACGGCTCGAGGACCTGCCCACCCCCGTCCGCATCGTCACCACTCCGCTGGCCGGCAACAGCGCGGTCTACCACCGCCACGGCGATGTTCACCAGCTGCTCCTTGCCTCCGCGGCGGTCCCGGCCGTCTTCCCACCCGTGCTGCTGCCGGCGAGCTGCGGCTACCCCGGCCTGCACGTGGACGGCGGCGTCTCAGACCTCGTGCCGATCAGTGGAGCGGCCGACCTGGCGCCCAACCGCGTCTTCGTCCTCGATGCCAGCGTCCCTGCCCGTGCACCCAGGGGTCGTACGCCGATCGACGTGCTGGTCGCCAGCCTCGGCGTGGCCACGAGGGTACGGCCGGCTCCGGACCTCGGGCCGGGCGTCGAGGTGCACCGGATGACCACCCCCGACCTCGGTGCCTCGATGACCGACTTCTCCTACACGGCGCAACACCTCGATCAGGGCCGCGCCGCCGCGGAGGCCCTGATCGACCAGCTCGGTCGGGAGCCTGTCCGCGTGGCAGTCCCCCGGCGCTCCACGATCCGGTTGTGGGACCGGCGCCCTCGCGTCTCCTGACCCACCCCAGCGGTTGGCCTATCGTGGCCAGAATGACGCACCACATCCCAGGAGCGACCTCTGGACGTGAGGTGAGCCGTGACTGTGCACGTCACCCGTGAGGGTCCGGTCTCGATCGTCACGATCGATCGGCCGGAGGCCCGCAACGCGGTGGACGGGCCGACCGCCGCGGCCCTGTCCAGGGCCTTCCGCGACTTCGACGCGGACAAGGACGCCGCGGTCGCCGTACTCACCGGTGCCGGAGGCACCTTCTGCGCCGGGGCCGACCTGAAGGCGGTGGGCTCCGAGCGGGGCAACCAGGTGACAGCGGAGGGCGACGGACCCATGGGGCCGAGCCGCATGCAGCTGTCCAAGCCGGTGATCGCCGCGATCGAGGGACATGCCGTCGCGGGTGGACTGGAGCTGGCGCTGTGGGCCGACCTCAGGGTCGCCGCGCAGGACGCGGTGCTGGGCGTCTTCTGCCGCCGATGGGGCGTGCCGCTGATTGACGGCGGCACGGTCCGCCTGCCGCGGTTGATCGGTCAGTCGCGGGCGATGGACCTGGTGCTCACCGGAAGACCCGTCGCGGCCGACGAGGCCCATGCGATCGGGCTGGTCAACCGGGTCGTCCCTCGCGGCACGGCCCTGGAGGCGGCGCTGGCCCTGGCCACGGAGCTCTCCGCGCTGCCGCAGACCTGCATGCGGCACGACCGGCTGAGCGTCCTGGAGCAATGGGGGCTCGTGGAGAGCGAGGCGATGGATGTGGAGCTGGCCCACGGCCTGGTCTCGCTCGAGTCCGACGCCCTCGTGGGCGCCGCTCAGTTCGTCGGCGGATCGGGCCGGCATGGCGCGCCGGTCAACGGCGCGCCGTCACCGGCGCCAGCACGACACAAGGCTCCCCATCGATCAGACGAGAAGCCTTGAAACACGTTGGGATCGCCGGGGGGACGACCCAATGCGGTCGTTCAGTCGCGCGCGCTGCGCTGAGCAGGAATGACGTCGCCAAGGAGCTCCTTGACTTCCGACTCGCGGTAGCGGCGGTGGCCGCCCAGCGTGCGGATGGCGCTCAGCTTGCCAGCCTTGGCCCAGCGGGTGACCGTCTTCGGGTCCACGCGGAACATGGCTGCTACCTCAGCGGGCGTGAGGAGGGATTCAGTTTCGGTCGGTCGCGTTACCACGGCGCTCCCCTTTTACTACATCGTTCGGAGCTCTTTGCTCTGACGACGAGTGTGCCACCGAGGCCGACCCTCCGAAACCGGAAATGTCCCGATTCCCCAAATCTGCAGGAAATGGGTCGATGTAATCTAGACCAGTCGCGACCCACCCTTGCGTCGCTGCGCAAATCGTGCATACACCCCATGCGCGACATATCAGAAAGGTCACTACCGTGACCCAACCCGGGTTCACCGTGTTCGAGCACCTTAACGGTCACGAACAGGTCGTCTTCTGCCAGGACGACCGCAGCGGTCTCAAGGCCATCATCGCGATCCACTCCACGGCCCGCGGACCAGCGCTCGGGGGCACCCGTTTCCACGCCTATCCGAGCGAGGCGGATGCGCTGCGCGACGTGCTGAACCTCGCGCGGGGGATGTCCTACAAGGCGGCGATGGCCGGGCTCGACCTCGGCGGCGGCAAGGCGGTCATCCTCGGCGACCCGCACACCCAGAAGACGCCGGCGCTGCTGCACGCCTACGGACGCTTCGTCCAGTCGCTGGCCGGGCGCTACTACACGGCGTGTGACGTGGGCACCTACTCCGAGGACATGGACGTCATCGCCGAGGAGTGCACCTTCGTGACCGGCCGCACCGTGGAGCACGGGGGCGCGGGCGACTCGTCCGTGCTGACGGCGTACGGCGTGTTCCAGGGCATGCGCGCAGCGGCCGAGGCGACCTGGGGGTCACCGAGCCTGGCGGGTCGCACGGTCGGCGTGGCGGGGATCGGCAAGGTGGGCCGCCACCTCGTGGAGCACCTCATCGACGACGGGGCCGACGTGGTCGTGACCGACGTCTACGAGCCCTCCCTGCGCCGGGTCACCGAGGCGCACCCCGAGGTGCGCACCGTTGCCGACACCGCCGCGCTGGTCACGGCACCACTGGACGTCTACGCGCCGTGTGCCCTTGGTGACGCCCTCACCGACGGGGTCGTCGAGGTGCTCCGCGCCCGAGTGGTCTGCGGGGCCGCCAACAACCAGCTCGCCCACCCCGGGGTGGAGAAGCAGCTGGCCGACTGCGGGATCCTCTACGCGCCTGACTACGTCGTCAACGCCGGCGGGCTGATCCAGGTGGCCGACGAGCTGCACGGGTTCGACTTCGAGCGGGCGCGCGAACGGGCCAGCCACATCTTCGACACGACCCGCGAGGTGTTCGCGCTCGCGGCGTCCGACGGGGTGCCACCGGCGGTCGCGGCGGACCGCATCGCCGAGCAGCGGATGGCCGATGCCGGCGGCGACCGGGGTATCTGGCTGCCGTGAGCCGGCGGCTCTGACGTCTAGTGCGTCAGTCGCGAGCGGTGTCGGGGTAGTCCGACCACTTGTCGTACTCGTCGGGCTCCTCGACACGCTCGACGCGCTCGACCGGAGTCGACTCGTCTCCGTGGAGCTCCTTGGCCAGCGATGCGAAGTCCGTCTCGTGAGTGCGGTACTTCAGATCGCGGGCAACCTTGGTCTGCTTCGCCTTTGCACGGCCGCGCCCCATTGGGTCGACCCCCTCGCACGTTTGGCCGGCGCCGCAAGGGGCAGCCGGTCGGAGTTATATGTTCGTGGAACAACCCTAGCCGGAGCCTGGTGATTCCCGCACCTCGGCCCGCGGACTGGGCAGAGGGAGTCCAGCCGGCGTCGAGACGACTCAGGTGTTGTCGCCGTGCAGCCGCACGCGGCCGCGGTCCTGGTCGCCTGCCGGCTCGACCGAGCCTGCGACCCAGGCGTCGATCCCGTGGCCGGCGAGGAGCGAGACCGCTCGGTCTGCGTCGTCCGCCGCGGTGAGCGAGACCATGCCCACACCACAGTTCAGCGTCTGCTCCAGGTCCTCGCGGGCCACCCCGCCGGTCTCGGCGACCAGGCGGAACACCGGCGGCAGCGACCAGGTGGTGCGGTCGAGGGTGACCGAGAGCTCGACGGGCAGGACGCGTTCGAGGTTGGCGGCCAGCCCACCGCCGGTGATGTGCGACATCGCATGGGTCTCGGTGTCGCGAGCGAGGTCCAGGCAGGCCTTGGCGTAGATCCGAGTGGGCTCGAGGAGCTCCTCGCCGAGGGTGCGGCCGAGATCGTCGACGTGCTCGTCGAGCCGACGCTTCCCCTGCTCCAGCAGGACGTGGCGCACGAGCGAGTAGCCGTTGGAGTGCAGACCGCTCGAGGCCATCGCGATCACCACGTCACCGGGACGAACGCGACCCGGACCGAGGAGCTGGCTGGCCTCGACGACTCCCGTGGTCGAGCCCGCGACGTCGTACTCATCGGGGTCGAGGAGCCCGGGGTGCTCGGCGGTCTCGCCGCCGATGAGCCCGCAGCCGGCAGCGACGCATGCCTCGGCGATGCCCTTGACGATGGCCGCGATCCGCTCGGGTACGACGCGGCCGGTGGCGATGTAGTCGGTCAGGAACAGCGGCTCAGCGCCACAGACCACGAGGTCGTCGACGAGCATGCCGACCAGGTCGAAGCCGATCGTGTCGTGCTTGTCGAGGGCCTGGGCGATCGCGACCTTGGTGCCGACGCCGTCGGCCGAGGTCGCGAGCAGGGGCTGGTCATAGGCCTTCAGCGCGCTGGCGTCGTACAGCCCCGCGAACCCGCCGATCCCGCCGATCATCTCGGGGCGCCGGGCCTGGTCGATCCAGACCTTCATCAGCTGGACGGCGCGGTCGCCGGCCTCGATCGAGACTCCGGCCCCTTCGTACGTCGCACCAGTCGGCCGTCCGCCGATCGCACCGTCGGTCATGCCACCTTCTCTTCGGGTGGTCGAGGGCTCAACGGATCGAGGTTCAGGGCCGGCCGAGCGCGTCGCGGCGCCGCCACCGGCGAGCGATGCGGTGAGTCCGTCGGCGTCGAGCAGCGGTGCCATCTCCAGCAGGTGCTTGCCGAGGAACTCGGGCTCGGGCAGCTTCACCGGGTAGACACCGTCGAAGCACGCGCGGCAGAGCTTGTCCTCGGGCACCGTGGTCGCCTCGATGAGCTGCTCCAGAGCGATGTAGCCCAGCGAGTCGGCGCCGATCGAGGCGCAGATCTCCTCGCTCGACAGGCCGGTGGCGATCAGCTCGGCCCGGGTAGCGAAGTCGATCCCGTAGAAGCACGGCCACTTCACGGGCGGACTGGCGATCCGGACGTGCACCTCGCGAGCACCCGCCTCGCGGAGCATCCGCACCAGCGCGCGCTGGGTGTTGCCGCGCACGATCGAGTCGTCCACGACGACGAGGCGCTTGCCCTCGATGACGTCGCGGAGCGGGTTCAGCTTGAGCCGGATGCCGAGCTGGCGAATGGTCTGGCTCGGCTGGATGAAGGTGCGGCCGACGTAGGAGTTCTTCACCAGGCCCATGCCGTAGGGGATGCCGCTCGCCTCGGCGTACCCGATGGCGGCCGGGGTCCCCGACTCGGGGACGGGGATCACGAGGTCGGCGTCGGCCGGGAAGTCGTGGGCCAGGCGGCGGCCGATCTCGACGCGCACGCTGTGGATCCGCTGGCCGGAGATGCGGGTGTCGGGGCGGGCGAGGTAGACGAACTCGAACAGGCAGCCCTTGGGCGCGGCCTCGGCGAAGCGGCGGGTGCGCAGGCCGTGCTCGTCGACGGCGACCATCTCGCCGGGCTCGATCTCGCGGATGTAGGAGGCACCGACGATGTCGAGCGCCGCGGTCTCGCTGGCCACGACCCAGCCGCGCTCGAGCCGGCCGAGCACGAGCGGACGGATGCCCTGCGGGTCGCGGGCGGCGTACAGGGTGCGTCTCGTCCATCCAGACGAACGAGTAGGCGCCCTTGAGCTTGGGCAGGATCTCGACGGCACGCTCTTCCAGCGAGCTGTCCGGGTGGTTGGCGAGCAGCGCTGTCACCAGTGAGGTGTCGTTGGTGCTCGTCTCGAGCTTGCGGGCGTGGATGTCGAGCTCGTTCAGCTCGACCGGCATCTCGGCGATCAGCTGCTGCAGCTCGCCGGTGTTGGTCAGGTTGCCGTTGTGGCCGAGCGCGATGGATCCGTCGGCGGTGGGCCGGAAGGTCGGCTGCGCGTTGTTCCAGGTGCTTGCGCCGGTGGTGGAGTAGCGCGAGTGCCCGATCGCGACGTGGCCCTTGAGCGCTGCCAGCGTGGACTCGTCGAAGACCTGGGAGACCAGGCCCATGTCCTTGTAGACGAGGATCTGGCGGCCGTTGCTGACCGCGATGCCGGCCGACTCCTGGCCGCGGTGCTGCAGGGCGTAGAGGCCGTAGTAGGTCAGCTTGGCGACGTCCTCCCCGGCGCCCACACGCCGAAGACGCCACAGGCGTCCTGGGGTGCGCGGTCATGGGGATCGAGGTCGTGTGTCAGGAGTCCGTCCCCGCGGCGGCGTGCCCCTGGGTTTCTGGCTGAGGTTCCCTGGGCTGGCCGAGCGGGAGTCATCAGGGCTGGCCACGGGCCCGAGTGTACGTGCCTGCGAGAGCTTCTCCGGGCGCCGCCCGGGTGGTGTCGCTCAGGGGTCGACGTACGCCGGGACGGCCGGCTCACCGCGCATCGGCTCGCCTCTCGCCACGCGGTCCTCGTTCTGCCGGAACCGGGGCGCGTAGTGGTCGAAGAACGCCCAAGCTGACCAGCTCTCGGCGACTGCGGACGCCCATCCGGTCGAAGACGGACTTGAGGTGCTGCTGCACGGTGTGCGCGGACACGACGAGGACACCGGCGATCTCCGAGGTGGAGCGCCCCTCGAGCACGTGGCGCACCACTTCCTGCTCCCGCTGGGTCAGCCCGTGCGCCCC
>CAVVID010000014.1:0-35938 GCA_963748185.1 uncultured Actinomycetota bacterium
GTAGAGCCGCACCCGCCACGTAGGGTGCGCGGCGTGAAACGCGCCGAGACGCAGGTCAGCCCGCGGGTCTCCCCTCCGGTCACCCTCGCCGTGACCGAGTACGGCGACCGCAGCTCCTCGACGCACGTGCTGATGGTGCACGGCTTCCCCGACGACCAGCAGATGTGGGAGCCGGTGGTGAGCTCGCTGCCCGAGGACTGGCACGTGGTCACCTACGACGTCCGCGGGGCGGGGCGATCCACGAAGCCCACGGGTCGCGCGGCCTACCGCACCGAGCTGCTGGTCGAGGACCTGATCGCGGTGCTCGACGCGACCGTCCCCGCCGGGGAGCAGGTGCACCTCGTCGGGCACGACTGGGGTTCGATCGCCGGCTGGGAGGTCATCGCCGCCGAGACGTGGGACCCCCGCCTCGAGGGTCGGTTGGCGTCGTACACCTCCAGCAGCGGGCCGTCCCTGGACCATCTGGGCAGCCTCTCCTCGTCCTGGCGCGGCCGGCTGCACCTGCTGCCGCAGGTGTGGCACAGCTGGTACGTGTGGCTGTTCCTGGTCCCGGTGCTCCCCGAGCTGGCCTGGCGATTGCCTGGCTGTTCCGCCCACTGCGCCTGCTGGACCCGACGATGAGCCTGCTCGCCTGGGGACCGGAGGTCAGCGCGAACGCCCGGCACAGCGTCAACCTCTACCGCGCCAACATCCTGCAGCACCTGCGCAACCCGGTCGCGTGGCGTACGTCGGTGCCGGTCCAGCTCGTCGTCGCCAACCGCGATCCCTGGGTGACGCCGCGCGCCGTCGCCGGGATGGAGGCTCGCTGCCGCCGGCTGAGCCGGGTCGAGGTCGACGAGGGCCACTGGCTGCCGCGGGCGAGGCCGACCGAGTTCGCCGAACTGGTCGCGGGCTTCGTACGCCGCCACGGCTGAACCGTCTGCCACGCACGTGACTGCGAGGACGATCGGGTCGTTGGTCACTCGTGCCCAGACCAATTTCGCTACCTGACCGTTGCCCTGCTCACCGCGGTCACCGCTCGTGCTGGGGTGGCCCGCCAGCGCTCAGGCGGCCACAGATCACAACCAGGCGTTCACCACGCAGGCCATCGAGATCGAGGTGCAGGTCGGCCCGGCAATGACGACCTGCACCGTGCAGGCCGACCTCTACACGCCGGCGGGCGTCGACGCCGGCAACAAGGCACCCGCCATCCTGACCAGCAACGGGTTCGGTGGCTCCAAGGACGATGACGGCCAGAAGGCAGGGGCCAGCGCGTTCGCCAAGGCCGGCTACGTCGCGATCTCCTACTCCGGCCTCGGCTTCGGTGGGTCCAACTGCAAGATCTACCTCGACGACCGGGACTACGACGGCAAGGCGGGCAAGCAGATCGTCGACGTGCTCGCTGGGTCGAAGGCCTACACCGACAAGGGCACGACCGACTGAGAAGTTCATCGACTACGTCGCCACCGACGGTCACCGACGACCCCAGGGTCGGCATGATCGGCGGCTCCTACGGCGGCCAGAACCAGTTCGCGATCGCCGCCCAGGACGACCGCATCGACGCGATCATCCCCACGATCACCTGGAACGACCTCTCCTACTCACTGGCACCGAACAACACCGACCAGGCGCCCGGGACCGTCACCTACGACACCCCGGGAGTTGCGAAGAAGGAGTGGGTCGACCTCTTCTTCAGGCTCGGCATCGTCAGCGGGCTGCAGAACACGACCACCACCGCCAGATCCGGATCCGCTCGTCGGCTGCCCGAACTTCCGCGACGAGGCCTGCCCCGCGGCGGCCCAGCTGAACACCGCCGGCTACCCCGACCCCGGCACCCTCGAGCTCGCCCGGCACGCCTCGGTGGGCAGCTTCCTCGAGGACATCAAGATCCCGACACTGCTGGTGCAGGGGCAGAACGACACCCTCTTCAACATCCAGGAGGCCGTCGCCACCTACCGCGCGCTGAAGGCGCAGGGCACCACGGTCGCGATGTCGTGGTTCTCCGGTGGCCACTCCGGTGACGCCGTGGACGGCGACCTCGACCTGACCGGTGGGGTCGACGCGAGCCACCAGGGCCGGCGCTGGATCGACTGGATGGACCGCTACGTCCGCGAGGACTCCTCCGCGAGTGCCGGGCCGGAGTTCGAGTACTTCCGGGACTGGGTCGACTACTCAGGCACGGCGTCGACCCGGCGTACGCCTCCGCGAACAGCTTCTCCGGCGCCCCGACCTCGACGCTCTTCCTCAGCGGCACCGACCGACTCACACCGACGAAGGCCTCGGTGACCTCCGGATCCGCGCAGTTCGCCGTCTCGCCGGCCGGCACGTCGTACTCCGAGACCTCGGGTGTCGGCAACAGCGGGCCGACCGAGCAACCGCCGCCCACGGACAACCCCGGCAGCTTCGCCTCCTACACGACCGCGAAGCTCACCCGGGACACGGAGCTGGTGGGCTCCCCGCAGGCTGAACGTGCGGATCAGCGCGCCCGTCGCCGCCCAGACCCAGAACGCGGGCCCTGGCGGCAAGCTCGTCCTGTTCACCAAGCTGTACGACGTCGCCCCCGACGGCACCCAGAAGCTGCAGCACCGACTGATCTCTCCGGTCCGGGTCAGGGACGTCACCAAGCCCCTGCAGGTGGAGCTTCCCGGCGTCGCGCAGCGCTTCGCCGCAGGGCACAAGATCCGGCTGGTGATCGCCGGCGGTGACCTCGCCTACGCCAACAACTCGACGACGCAGCCGGTGACGGTCCTGACCAGCCGGCAGCGCCCCGGGACGCTCACCCTCCCGCTGGTGAGCTCCCTGACGGGGAGCTGTCCCAAGGGCACGACAGGCAAGCCACCGTTCTGCGAGACACCAGTCGCGGCCGGGACGACCGGGCCCGGATCCGACGGATCCGGGGGCGGAGGCGGCGACCAGCCGACCAAGTCCGGCTCCACCGGCACGGGCGGCGGTGCAGCAGCGGGAGCCGAGTCCGGGGCGCAGGCCGCGAACGCGTTCTCCGCCGACCAGGCCTCATCACTGCCGGACACCGGTAGCCCGCGATGGCTCCTGGCCGCCCTTGCCCTCGGCCTGGCCCTGCTGATGGCGGGTTCGCTGATGGTCCTCGGTCAGCGGGTCCGCAGCCAGTAGAGGTGCTGGCTAGGAGGGCTGCTCCGCGAAGTACTCCGTGACCCACTCGGTGATCTCACCGGTGGTGGCGCCGGGTGTGAAGATCTTGGCGACCCCGATCTCGGCCAGCGGTGCGACGTCCTCCTCGGGAACGATGCCGCCACCGAAGACCACGATGTCGCTCGCGTCCCGCTCCTCGAGCAGCGAGACCAGCTTCCGGAAGAGGGTCATGTGCGCCCCGGAGAGCACGGAGAGCCCGATCGCGTCGGCGTCCTCCTGGATGGCGGTCTCCACGATCTGCTCCGGAGTCTGGTGCAGCCCCGTGTAGATCACCTCGTGGCCGGCGTCGCGCAGCGCCCGCGCGACCACCTTGGCGCCCCGGTCGTGGCCGTCCAGGCCCAGGCTTGGCGACCACGATGCGCAACATGGCTTGCAGGTTACCCGGGTGGGTTTGGCCTGTCGTGAGCAAGGGCACACTCACGCGCAGTGCCTCTCGGGGGACTTGTTCGTTGTTCCACATTGAGTCTCGGTCAATTTCATCTGGGCGGGCCCGTCCGCTAGCGTGTCGGGTCGAATCCACACGAATCACCGACGGGACATCCATGGGTAACCACCGGGCAGAACGCCACAGCAGGCAGCGTCCTGCTGGTAGGCAGCACCCGGTGCAGGGTCGCCGACGAGCTGAGCGGCCAGTGCGCCGTACGCCGCTGCTCCGCCTCCCCGGGCGACTCCCCGCCATCCCCACCCTCGTCGGGGTCGTCGCGCTGGGCATTGCCGGCGCCGGCGCCATCACCGTCCACCCAGCTCCGGCCGGCTCGAGCACGGTGCAGGTCTCCTCCAGGCCCAACGCCCTGACCGGCACCGACGCCGTCGGGTTCACCGGCGACCCCCGCGAGCGGGCGATCAGCCGTGACTCCGAGCGCCAGGCCCTCCAGGACGCCGCCGAGGTCAAGCTCCAGCAGGCCGCCGAGCAGCAGGCCGCCGAGCGCAACGCCGAGCTGAAGTCCCTGGGCAAGGCCGCCGAGGCGCGGGCCGGCGAGATCGCCAAGAACACGTGGACGCTGCCCACCAGCGGCTACCGCCTCACCGCCCGCTTCGGGATGTCCGGTGGCATGTGGTCCAGCAACCACACCGGCCTGGACATGGCAGCACCCGCGGGCACCCCCATCGTGGCCGTCGCCAACGGCACGATCACCGAGACCGGCGACGCCGGCGCCTACGGCAACCAGACCGTCCAGACCCTCGAGGACGGCACCGAGATCTGGTACTGCCACCAGACCGACATCGGCGTCTCCCCCGGTGACAAGGTCACCGCTGGCCAGCAGATCGGCACCGTCGGCTCCACCGGCAACAGCACCGGCCCGCACCTGCACCTCGAGGTCCGCCCCGGCGGCGGCGACCCGGTCGACCCCTACCAAGCGCTGGTCTTCCACGGCCTCAAGCCGTAGGGATCACAGCTTCTCCACCGGCGCGTAGCGCAGCAGCAGGCGCTTGACGCCCTCGGTGCCGAAGTCGATCGAGGCGACCGCGTTGTCGCCGCCACCCTCGAGCGCGACCACCGTGCCGAGGCCGAAGCTGTCGTGCTGCACCCGGTCGCCCGGGTCGAGTGAGGGGATCGCGCGGCCGGCCTTGGCCTTCTGCGCCGCATCCGACCGCGCGGTCGCCGTACCGAAGCGCCGCTGGGGAGCTCGCCCGCGCTGGGGCATCCCGAAGGTGGGGCGGTTCCACGAGGTCATCGCCCCCTCCGTGCGGCGCCAGTCGACGAGGTCGACAGGCAGCTCGTCGAGGAACCGCGAGGCCGGGTTGTGCTGCGGGGCGCCCCAGGCAGAGCGCACCACCGCGCGCGAGACGTAGAGGCGCTCACGAGCACGGGTCAGGCCGACGTAGGCCAGCCGCCGCTCCTCCTCCAGCTCGGGCTTGTCGCCGAGGGAGCGCATGTGCGGGAACACGCCGTCCTCCAGGCCGGTGAGGAAGACCACCGGGAACTCCAGGCCCTTGGCGGTGTGCAACGTCATCAGCGTGACCACACCCGGGGGTGTGCCTTCCCCCTCCTCGGGGGCGTCGGGGATCTGGTCGGTGTCGGCGACGAGGGCGACCCGCTCCAGGAAGTCGATCAGCCCGGGCGGCTCGGTGTCGGCGTCGCCCTCGGCGTCGGCGGGATCGGCGGACGGTCCCACCTGGGGGTCGTCGGAGAACTCGCGCGCCACCGCGACCAGCTCGGCGAGGTTCTCCACCCGGGTCTCGTCCTGCGGGTCCTCGGAGTCCTCGAGCTCCTTGAGGTACCCGCTGCGCGTCAGCGCCTGCTCGAGTACGACGTCCACCCGCTCCCCCGCCGCCACCATTGACTGGAGCTGCTCGACCAGGTCGACGAAACCGCGGATCGCGTTCAGTGACCGACTGGCCAGTCCGGGGGCGTCCTCAGCGCGCTGCAGCGCCTCCCAGAAGGTGATCCGGTCGCGCTGGGCGAGACCCTCGATGCAGGCCTCGGCACGTTCCCCGATGCCGCGCTTGGGGGTGTTCAGGATCCGGCGCAGCGAGACGGAGTCGTCCGGGTTGGCCAGCACCCTCAGGTAGGCCAGCGCGTCACGGACCTCGCGCCGCTCGTAGAACCGGACCCCACCCACGACGCGATAGGGCATCCCGACGCGGATGAACACCTCCTCGAAGACACGCGACTGGGCGTTGGTGCGGTAGAAGACCGCGACGTCGCCCGCCCGGGCACTGCCCGCATCGGTGAGCTTGTCGATCTCCTCGGCGACGAACCTGGCCTCGTCGTGCTCGTCGTCGCCGACGTAGCCGACGATCCCCTCACCGGCGCCCTCGTCGGTCCACAGGTTCTTCGGCTTGCGGCCCTCGTTGCGGCTGATCACCGCGTTGGCCGCGGTCAGGATCGTCTGGGTAGACCGGTAGTTCTGCTCCAGCATCACCGTCCGCGCATCAGCGAAGTCCTGCTCGAAGTCCATGATGTTGCGGATGTTGGCGCCGCGGAAGGCGTAGATCGACTGGTCGGCGTCACCGACCACCATCAGCTCGGCCGGCTCGACCTCGTCGGTCGGCGGCGGCTCGAGGCGTTCCTCCAGGGACTTGGCGCAGAGCTCGTGGATCAGGGCGTACTGCGCGTGGTTGGTGTCCTGGTACTCGTCGACCAGCACGTGCCGGAACCGTCGTCGCCAGTTCTCGCGCACCGCGGGGAAGGCCCGGAACAGGTGCACGGTCATCATCAGCAGGTCGTCGAAGTCGAGGGCGTTGGCCTGCCGGAGCCGGCGCTGGTACTCGGCGTACGCCGCCGCGTAGGTCTCCTCGAGACCGTTGCGGGCGTCCTTCGCTGCGTCCTCGTGGTCCTGCAGCTCGTTCTTGGCGTTGCTCACCCAGTTGAGTACGGCGCGCGGCGGGTAGCGCTTCACGTCGAGGTCGAGGTCGCGGCAGACCAGCGTCATCAGCCGCTTGGAGTCGGCCGCGTCGTAGATCGTGAAGCTCGACTTCAACCCGAACCCCCCCTCCTTGTTGAACTGAGTGATCTCCTTGCGCAGGATCCGCACGCAGGCCGAGTGGAACGTGCTGACCCACATGATCTTGGCGCGACCCCCGACCAGCTCGGCGACGCGCTCGCGCATCTCCGCGGCCGCCTTGTTGGTGAAGGTGATCGCCAGGATCGAGCCCGGGTGCGCGCCGCGTTCGGAGATCAGCCAGGCGATCCGCCGGGTCAGGACCCGGGTCTTCCCGGAGCCGGCTCCCGCAACGACGAGCAGGGGCGCGCCCTCGTGCACCACGGCCTCGCGCTGCGGCTCGTTGAGCCCCTCGAGCAGCTGCTCCCGGGTCGGCCGACGGCGCTTCGAGAGCGCGGATCCACCCTGAGATTCTTCCTGGGTTCCGTCCTCCGGCGTCGCCTCTGCAGTCGGGAGACCGGGGATCGGGAACTGGCTGCTCATTGCAGACCAACACTACGTGCGGACGACGACAGGTCGGTGCCGCATCCCCCCGTACTGGGGACGGTTCGACCGGCGGCACGCGGTTTCCGCATTCGCACGTCGTATCGGTCCCATCCGGTGGACACTATGAGTCGATTTGTCGGGATCCGGAGAGGCCGGGGTACAGGTGCGCAAGGCCTTCGTGTCTCTGGTGACGGCAGTCGCGCTCGCGGTGGTCTTCGCCGTACAGATGGACGCGTTCCGCCGCGGGCTTGCCCTTCTGGGCAAGGGACCCCGCACATGAAGTCCGGGGGCACGTGAGGTCCGGAGGCATTTCCGGGTCGGGGGATGCTGGGCACGTGCGAAGTCTTGCGGTGGGCCTGGTGACTGCGGTCGTGCTCGTCTCCATCGCGGTCCTGGTGCCCGGGACCCTCCCGCCGGTGGTGCGCGACCGCCTCGGCCTCGGGCCCTCCCCGCTCGGGCAGGCACCTCGCGTGACCGGGGACGGGACCTACCGGTTCCTCCAGCACCAGCCGGGCGACAAGAACGCCCCGGTCACCTACAACCCGTGCGAGCCGATCCAGGTCGAGATCAACCCCGAAGGTGTCGAGGACGAGGACCAGGCCCGCGACATCGTGCTCAGCGCGATGAAGCGCGTCTCCGCCGCGACCGGCCTGCGCCTGCAGTACGCCGGCCCCTCCAGCGATCGTCCTCGCTGGCGGTCCCGGACCGAACCCGTGCTCGGGCGCACCGAGCCGGTGCTCTTCTCGTTCGCCACGAGCGACGAGGTCTCCGAGCTCGAGGGCGAGGTGGCCGGAGTGGGCGGCAGTGCCTCGGTCCAGCGCCAGGGCCTCCGGACCTACGTCACCGGGCAGGTCACCCTCGACGCCACCACGTTCGACGACCTCGTGGAGGAGCGCCGTGGCGAGGACGTCGCCCGCGCGATCGCGATGCACGAGCTGGGGCACCTCGTCGGCCTCGCCCACGTCGACGACGAGCGGGAGCTGATGGACGCCCGCAACCACGGCCAGCTCGACTTCGGACCAGGTGACCGCAAGGGGCTGGCGCGACTCGGCCGGGGTCCCTGCACCTGACGAGCTCGCCCGCCTGATCCTCGCCCGAGGACAGTGACTCGGCTCTCACCGCTTCCGGGCTTTCCCGGGGCATGATCGCGGGCCCTCCCGCGTTGTGGCCGGGCGTAATTGGAACGATCCAATCAAGGAGAAACACGCTATGAGCACCCTGCGACGAATGATCAGCTTCATCGACGCGCACACCCTGTGGGCCTTCAACCCGCCCTCCCCGCTGGACCGCCCGACCGGACGCCGTTGACCCTTTCTCGGCACTGAACCCGACAGCACTGAACCTCCAGGGCGGGAGGGGCCTGTCAGTGGCTTGCGGCAGGATGCGCTCCATGGCCGTGGATGCCGCCGCCCTCCTGGACCTCGCCGCCTCGCTGCCCGACTCGGGTGAGCGGGAGTACCGCGACGGAGCCACCATCTTCACCTTCCGCGGACGTGGCATCGGCTACGTCTCGGCCGACGGCCGCCACCTCTTCGTGAAGTCCACGCTCGAAGAGCGGGACGCGATGATCAACAGCCGGCCCGAGGTCTACCAGGAGTGGTACACCTCCGGCCGGTTCGGCTGGGTCCGGGTGCGGCTCGACCTCATCGACATCGATGAGGCCGGCGAGCTCGTTGTCGAGGCGTTCCGCCTGACCGCCCCGAAGAAGGTGATCCGGGAGTACGACGCGGCCCGGGATTGAACAGCAATGGGTTGAACGGCGGCAGGACACGGTGGGCGCCCTGCCGCCGAGGGGGAGGTTCTACCCGTCTCTTTGCGCGGTCGAGTCGTGCGCGGTCGAGCCAACAAGGATCAGTCCGACGCAGATGATGGCGAAGGACGAAGCGAGGCTGATCAGTTGATGCATTTGGTGGTCCATTCCGAGGTGAGCGGGATGCGAGGTGGGTCGCATCTGGTGTGCTCATATCGTGCGCGAGAAACCTGACATCCATGCCGTAAGGGATGAATGCCGCACGAAGCGGACTAGCCCACGGACCACCGGAGGGTCTTGGGATATCCCGGCCCGACAGTGATCCGGACGCTCGCGACGCGCACTCCCCGAGGCACGCCGAACACGACGATCCCCCGCTTGGTCTGCCCCGGCTTCAGCTTGATCAGCGTGGGCAGCCGCCGCCCGGCTGTCACCTGCTCCGCACCCGTCGACCGTGGGTGGCTGAAGTCGCCCTCGTCGAGAAGTGCGAACTTCGTCCCGCCGTTGGACGTCCACGCCTCGCGACCCACGTTGTGGATCGTCACCGTGGCCGCCATCAGCTGGACCGGGGCTGTCGAACCCGGCTTGGCACCCACGGCACGCGTGGGGCGCACCCGATCGACGAGGAGCCGCAGCTCAGGTCGGACCGGGTTGCCCTTCACGGTCGCGGTCTCGCCGAGGGTGAGGCTGGGGTCGATCCGATCGCGGGCCTGGTCCTGGACGACCGACGACAGCTCAGGTCCCAGCTCGATGACCAAGAAGGCGAACAGGCTGGCAGCGAGGACCGAGACCAGAGAACGGGTCAGGTTCTGCCGTCTCCTCGTCACGTTGGCCCGACGGCGCTCCTTGGGCACCTGTCGCTTCGGCGGGATCGGCACGATCGGGTCGGTGGCTGCCCTCAGCGACTGGGCGAGAGTCTCGGCCGTGGCGTGGAGCGTCGCCGGGTCCAGGATCCTGGGACGTGAGGACAGCAGCGTTGCCACGTTGACCGTGGAGCAGACGAGCACCTCGCGCGACCAGCCGAACACGGGTTGCTCCCGGTCGAAGCAGAGCACGGGCTGGAACGCGGCCGGGTCGAGGCCGGGCACGAGCTCGGCCACGGCGGCTGCCGCGTCGAGCGCTGCCAGCACGTGCCGATCGCGTCGACGCCCGTTCTGCCGCAGCACCCCCTCGGCGACCTCGATCTCGCCGGACCAGGCCTTCGAGTCGACGACGAAGACCCCTCCGGGGCCGACCACGACATGGTCGATGTTGGCGTAGCGGCGACCCGGCCAGTGCACGTCGTGGAAGACGCGCCAGTCCAGCTCCGGGAGGGCAGCCAATGCCCGGGCGGTGCTCTCCTCGCCCAGAGCGCCGCGCTCGTACGCCTCGCCCATCCGCATCAGGGTCTGGGCCTTGGCCCGGTGCCTGGATGCAACCGTGCGTGCAGACTCGCCTGCCATCAACCCCCCGATCCTGACGAGGTGACGATACGAGCGCAGCGGTTCCGCCGTACCTGAAATGCGAAGAATACGCGCTTTGCGGCGATCTGTGGCTGGGTATGCAGCGAGCGGCTCAGGTCGGCAGCCGGTCGCCCTCCTCGACCAGACGCCGTACTCGCTCAGCGAGCGCAGCATCGAACGAGCCGGCCTCCGCCTGCCAGGCCCAGTTGCCGGAGTCCGATCCCGGGGTGTTCATCCGGCTCCCGCTGCCGAGGGAGAGCAGGTCCTGGGCCGGCACCACGGCCAGCCTCGCCGTCGAGTCCATCGCGAGCCGGATCAGCGCCCACGGCATCGGCTCGTCAGCGTCCGGCACGAAGGACCGGACGCGCCGCCGGGTTGCGGCGTCGAGGCCGGACCACCAGCCGAGGGTGGTGTCGTTGTCGTGGGTGCCGGTGTAGACGACGCTCAGCTCGCCGTGGTGCTCGGGCAGGTAGGCGTTCTCGCTGCCGCCGTCGAAGGCGAACTGCAGGACCTTCATCCCCGGCAGCCCGAAGGCCAGCCGCAGCTCATCGACCTCGGGTGTGATCACCCCGAGGTCCTCGGCGACCAGGGTCCCTGGTCCGGCGGTCTCGACCAACGCCGCCAGCACCTCACGACCGGCGACCGGGCACCCAGGATCCGTCCTTCGCGCTCGGTGCCTCGACCGGCACGTGCCAGGCCGCCTCGAACCCACGGAAGTGGTCGATGCGGACGAGGTCGAAGAGCTCCCGCTGGCGGGCGATCCGCAGGCGCCACCAGGCGAACCCGTCGGCGGCCATCGCGTCCCAGTCATAGTGCGGGTTGTTCCACCGCTGGCCGTCCACTGCGAAGTAGTCGGGGGGTACGCCGGTCACGGTGATGGGCCGGCCCTCGTGCGTCGAGCTCGAACAGGTCGCGGGAGGCCCAGACGTCGGCACTGTCGTGGGAGACGAAGATCGGCAGGTCGCCGAAGATCAGCACTCCCTTGCCGGCGGCGTAACCCCTCAGCTCGGCCCACTGGGTGGCGAAGACCCACTGCTCGAAGCGCAGCGCCTGCACCAGATCGGCATCGCACGACCTCGGCGACGCGCTGCGGGTCCCGGTCGCGCAGGCGTGGCTCCCAGGTCGGCCAGGGCGCGTGGTCGAGCAGGTCACGCAGCGCCATGAACTCGACGTACGGCTCGAGCCACTCGGCGTTCTGCTCGCACCACTCCCTGAAGCTCTCCTGCTGCGCCGGCGTGAGGTCCTCCGGGCGCGACAGTCCTCGCTCGGCCTGGAGCTCGCGACTGATCAGGTCGGGACTGCCGGCCATCGCCGACAGCGCGTTGTACGGCGACCCATCGGCCTCGTGGGTCGGCACCAGCGGCAGCACCTGCCAGACCGAACAACCGGCCGCGGCGAGGAAGTCCACGAAGCGGTAGGCCTCTGGGCCGAGGTCACCGGCACCATCGTTCGAGGGCAACGAGGTGACGTGCAGCAGCACGCCCGCGCGGCGTACGTCCATCGGACGCGTGGCTTGTTCCGTCATCTGGGTCAGCTCCGTGCCGCGCCGTACCCGAGCAGGGCGGCGAGTCCGAGAGCGCTCCGGGGTGCGTACGGCGCCCGCCACAGCCCACCGTGCGCGGCGGCGTACGCCTCGTCCTGCCAGGGGTGCTGGTGGCGCGGGCCGCCGCCGGTGTGCAGGTCGTGCACGAGCAGCGCCGCCATCAGCACGTTGGAAGTGGACGGCTCGAACACCTCGACGCCGAAGCGATGTGCCCCGGCGTACGCCGCAGCGAGGGCGCGGTTCTTGACCACCGACTTGGTGCGCGTCGGTGGCGCCACGTTCATCGAGACCGTCGTGCCCTGCTGGCGCGCGACGGTCGCACGCCAGCGCTGCAGCCGCTTGGCGAGGGCGTAGTTCGGTCCCTGCTGCGGCACCAGCGAGTCGTTGATTCCGGGGTCCGACCCAGGCACGTAGTTGCGGCGCAGCAGCTTGCCACCGGAAAGTGCGCGCAAGGGTCGGCCGATGGTCTTGGCGCCCGTCGAACGCCCGTCGTACCCGTGGGTCGAGTGCGACACCGCCTCGGCAGGTACGGCGAACACGTCTGTCGGTGTCGCCAGGAACCCGAGCGCCACATCGTCGCGACTCGCCTGCAGCCGCGTGGTCAGCTCGTCGACCGCCACCGAGACGCGAGCGTTGGTGGCGCCGTCGGCGTAGACGTAGTTGCCGACGACGAGGGTGCCCGGCTGCTCCTCGAGCCAGCGTTGGACGGTCGGCACCTCCGCGATCAGGTCGACCCCCGCAGCCTCCTCGAGCGCCCATCATCGAGGGCTGGGTGTCGGCCCCCGCAGCCACCGGCACGACCAGCGTCCCGGCACCGTCGCGCGCAAGGCCCAGCAGCCGCTGCCAGATCGGCGCACGGTCGAGGTCGACGGCGGCGACCCGGGCACCCCAGCGCATCAACGATGGCAGCGGGCCCATCTCCGCACCCGCACCCAGCACCGCGACCGTGTGACCCTCCAACCGAAGCCAGTCGGGGTTGGCCAGCACCTCCTCGACCGCGTCGGCAACCGTCGGCTCGACCACCCCGGCCTCGACCCAGGCATTGAGCCTGCGGCGGATCTCGTTGCCGCGCAGCCGGTCACCGCGGTAGGGCAGCACCAGCTCACGCACCGGATCGCCGTTGCCGCTCACCTCGACGCTCTCGAGTCGGCGCCCGGTGTCCGGCCAGTCGTCGAGCGAGAACTCACCACCCTTGTCCAGCACCCGCATCCGATCGTGCAGGGACCGCAAGCCGTCCTCGGCCACGGCGACCGCTGCGTCCGGCGAGGCGAGCCCCGCCTCGACCAGCCGGCGGAAGTGCACGAGGTAGTCCGTGCGCCAGTGGGTCGCCTGTTCTGCCGCGCGCGCCCCGGTGGGATCGCTCGATCTCAGGGCATCCGCGACGACCGCGCGACCCACGCTGGAAGTACTGCGCCGGCCCTCGGCGTCCGCCGGGAAGACCAGCCCCTGCTGCTCGTCACTAGCCATTCGCCCATCGTGCCGCACCGCCAGATGAGAGGGGCAGTCGGTGGGCTTGACCGGTCCCCGCTCTGCCTTGTCGCGGGTCCCGCCGACTTTCTAGGCTGGCAGCCACGGGACCGACCCGTAACTGGGCGGGTACGCCGCCGAGCAGCGCCGTACTCAGCAAGGAGGGGTCCGATGGCCTACGAGTTCTACGTGACCGTCGAGGGAACCAAGCAGGGAAAGCTCAAGGGCGAGTCGGACCGCAAGGCACACGAGGACAAGCTGACCGGCCTCTCGTTCCACTACAGCGTCGGCTCCCCGCGGGAGGCCGCGAGCGGGATGGCCACCGGCAGACGCACCCATCAACCCGTGTCCTTCGTGAAGGAGTGGGGCGCGGCCTCACCCCAGCTGTTCCAGGCCCTGTCCACCAACGAGTCGTGCGAAGTCCGTGCTCTTCGAGTTCGTCAGGACCAACGACAACGGTCAGGAGTACGTCTTCCACACCATCAAGCTGACCAACGCGCTGGTCACCGAGGTCGAGCAGTACGTCGAGCCGCCCGGCGCTCAGTCGCAGGACACTGGGACCGCTCGAGAAGGTCTCGTTCACGTTCCAGAGGATCGAGATCGAGAACGCGATGGCAAGACCATGGCAGTCGACGACTGGCGCGGCCGCGGTGACCACCGCGTCGGTGGCGCCGGGCAGCTCGGTCAGCGCGCGTCGTCCAGCACCGCGCCCAGCTGCTCGACCATCCACTCGAGGTCGTCCTGCTCGATGACCAGTGGCGGTGCCAGCCGGATCGTGGAGCCGTGGGTGTCCTTGACGAGCACGCCCTTGGCCATCATCCGCTCGGACAGCTCGCGACCGCTCATCAAGGTGGGCTCCACGTCGATGCCGGCCCAGAGTCCGCGGGCGCGCACGTCCACTACTCCCCCGCCGATGAACTTGCGCAGCCCGGCCTCGAGGACATCGGAGAGGTCGCGCGCCCGCTCCTGGATCTCGCCCGTCTGGAGCAGGTTCACCACGGCGCGACCAACGGCCGCACCGAGCGGGTTGCCGCCGAAGGTGGACCCGTGGTTGCCCGGGTGGAGCACGCCGAGGACCTCGTCGGAAGAGACCACCGCGGAGACCGGGACGATCCCGCCACCCAGTGCCTTCCCCAGCACGTACATGTCCGGGACGACGCCCTCGATCTCGCACGCGAAGGTCGTGCCCGTGCGGCCGAGACCGGACTGGATCTCGTCGGCGATGAACAGCACGCCTTTCGCGGTGCACATCTGCCGGACGGCCGCGAGGTAGCCGGCCGGCGGCAGGATGACGCCAGCCTCGCCCTGGATCGGCTCGAGCAGGACGGCCACGGTCTCCTCGTCGATGGCGTCCTGCATCGCGGCTGTGTCGCCGTACGGCACGATCCGGAAGCCGGGGGTGAACGGACCGAAACCCTCGCGCGCCAGCGGGTCGGTGGAGAAGCTCACGATGGTGGTGGTGCGGCCGTGGAAGTTGTCGGCCGCGACGACGATGTTGGCCTGGTCGGCGGGCAGCCCCTTCAGGTCGTAGCCCCACTTGCGGGACACCTTGATCGCCGTCTCCACGGCCTCCGCGCCGGTGTTCATCGGCAGCACCCGTTCCATCCCGGCCAGGTCGGCGAGATCACGGCAGAACGGCCCGAGCTGGTCGTTGTGGAAGGCCCGGCTCGTCAGCGTCACCCGGTCGAGCTGGTCCCGCGCCGCCTGGAGCAGGCCAGGGTGCCGGTGCCCGAAGTTGAGCGCGGAGTACCCGGCCAGGCAGTCGAGGTAGCGACGGCCGTCGACGTCGGTCACCCAGGCGCCTTCTGCCTCGGCCAGCACGACCTGCAGCGGGTAGTAGTTGTGCGCGATGTAGCGGTCGGCGAGATGCAGGTGCTCCTCGGTCTTCGGAGCAGGTGCGTGCTTGCCAGTGTTCGGGTTGGACATGCGAACAGCATCCCCCGGCCCGGTGAGGATGCAAATCCGGCGCGCCCGACGGCGCACGCCGCCACATGGCCCGCGGCAAGACTCGGGAGCAATATGTAAGGCATGAAAGCGATCGAACTCAACGCGGTGGTCAAGACCTTCGGCCACGTCCGGGCACTCGACGGACTCGACCTCGAGGTGGCGCACGGCGAGGTGCACGGCTTCCTCGGTCCCAACGGCGCCGGCAAGTCCACGACGATGCGGGTCCTGCTCGGCCTGCTCCGGCCCGACAGCGGCACGGCGACCCTGCTCGGCGGCGATCCCTGGGGCCAGGCCGCCGAGCTGCACCGGCGGATCGCCTACGTCCCCGGCGACGTGAACCTGTGGCCCAACCTCACCGGCGGCGAGGTCATCGACATGTTGTCGCGGATGCGCGGCGGGCTCGACGAGAAGAGACGAGCCGACCTGCTCGAGCGCTTCGAGCTCGACCCGTCGAAGAAGGCGCGCACCTACTCCAAGGGCAACCGGCAGAAGGTCGCGCTGGTCGCGGCGCTCGCGACCGACGCCGAGCTGTTGCTGCTCGACGAACCCACGTCGGGCCTCGACCCGCTGCTGGAGGCGGAGTTCCAGCGCTGCATTCGCGAGGTGAAGGCGGAGGGCACGACGGTCCTGTTGTCCAGCCACATCCTCGCCGAGGTCGAGGCGCTCTGCGACCGGGTGAGCATCATCCGGTCGGGCGTGAACGTGCAGAGCGGGACGTTGCAGGAGCTGCGCCAGCTCACCCGGACCTCCGTGATCGCCGAGACGGTCCGGCCCGCCACGGCGCTGGACGCGATGACCGGCGTGCACGGCATCGAGCACGCCGACGACGAGACCCACCACCGCGCGGCCTTCGACGTCGACACCGACCAGCTCGACGAGGCGATCAAGGTCCTGGGCGAGGCCGGGATCCGGTCGCTGACCGCGCACCCGCCGACCCTCGAGGAGCTCTTCCTCAGGCAGTACGGCGAGAAGGTCGAGGTCGCGTGAGCGCACCGATACTGCGCTCCCAATACGGGGCACCCACCACCTGGTCCGGCTGATCCTGCGCCGCGACCGGATCCGGCTGCCGCTGTGGATCCTCGGCATCACCGCTCTCACGGCGGTGTCCGCACAGTCGGTGCTGGCCCTCTACGACACCCCCGCGAAACGAGCGGGCTACGCCGTCACGGTGGACTCGAGCGGCGCCGGCAAGATGATGAACGGGATCCCGTACGACGTGAACACGTCGGCGGCATCACGTCGTACGAGACCACCAGCACCGCCACCCTGCTCGTCGCGCTGATGGTGATGTTCCTCGTCGTACGGCACACCCGGGCCGAGGAGGAGTCCGGTCGCGCCGAGCTGCTGCGCGCCACGGTGACGGGACGCCATGCCGCGACTGCCGCGGCCGTGCTCGTGGCGCTGGTCGCCTCCGCGGTGGTCGGCCTTCTCGACACGTTGGTGTTCCTCGCGAACGGCTTCGACGCGCAGGCCTCCCTGATCCACGGTGCTTCGCTCGCCGGCATCGGCCTGGTGTTCACCTCGGTGGCGGCCGCCGCAGCACAGGTGACGTCATCGGCACGGGCGGCTCTCGGGATCACCGGCAGCGTGGTGGCGCTCGCGTTCGTGGTCCGCGGCGTCGGCGCGATCGGCGACTCGTGGCTGAAGGTCGTCTCCCCCTTCGGCTGGGCACAGGAGGCGCGACCGTTCGGCGACGCGAAGTGGGGCTGGTTCGTGCTGCTCGTCGCGCTGGCCGCGCTCGGACTTCTCCTGACGGCGTACCTCACTGCGCACCGCGACGCCGGCGCCGGCCTGCTGCAGCCGAAGCCCGGTTCGCCGCGCGCGGCGTCGTTCCTCAGTACGCCGTTCGGGCTGGCCCTGCGACTCCAGCGCGGCCTGATCATCAGCTGGGCCGTCGGCCTGACCCTCCTCGCGGTGCTGTTCGGCTCGCTCGGCAAGGAGGTGATCGCGATGGTCGAGGACAACCCGGAGATCGGCAAGGTCATCACCGTGGGCGGTGCCGGGATCCTGGATGGCTTCTTCAGCTACTCGCTGCTGTTGCTCGCGGGCATCGCCACCGCCTTCACGGTCGCCTCGGTCCTTCGGATCCGGGCCGAGGAGGACGCCGGTCGTGCCGAGTCGGTGCTGTCGACGGGTCTGTCGCGGACGAGCTGGGTGCTCGGCAGCCTGGCCGTCACCGTCGTCGCCACCGTGCTGAACCTGGTCCTGATCGGCGCGGGCATGGGCGCCTCGCACGGGCTGATCGGGGGCGACTGGTCGCCGTTCTGGACCATCGTCGGTGGCAGCGTCGGGATGCTTCCCGGCGTACTCCTCATCGCGGCGGTCGCCGTTCTGCTCCTTGGCTGGCTGCCGCGATGGAGCGTGCTGGCCTGGGCGCTGTTCGGCTTCGCGCTGCTGCAGGCCTACCTCGGCGACCTGCTCCGCTTCCCCGACGCGCTCTCGGGAGTCTCCCCGTTCTGGCACCTCCCGCGGGTCCCGGCGGAGGCGTTCACTGCAGCACCCGGCCTGGTCGTCCTGATGCTCGCGCTGGCGCTGTCCGTGGTTGGCGTCCTCGGCGTACGCCGACGCGACATCGGCTGAGCTCTACTGGGAGACCGGCTGGTTCTCTTCTGCCGCAGCGGCCCGTGACCGCCGAGTGGCCAGCACCACGGGCGCGATCAGCGCGGCCAGGGCGATCAGCCACAGCACGATGCTGAGCGTCGTGGAGAAGAGCCCGGAGATGCTGCCGCCCTCGAGCAGCACGGCACGCAGCGCCTGCTCCTCGAACATCGGGCCGAGGATCAGCCCGACGATCGCGGGCGCAACTGGCACATTCGCCAGCGCCATCAGCACGCCGAGCAGCCCGAGCACGTAGAGCAGGATCAGGTCGGAGAAGCTGCCGCCGGTCGCGAACGTGCCGAGGGTGGCGAACACCATGATCCCGGCGTAGAGCCCGTACGCCGGGATCTGCAGCAGCTTGGCCCACACCCTGGCCAGTGGCAGGTTCAGCACGAGCAGCATCACGTTGCCGATGTAGAGGCTGGCCAGCAGGGCGTAGACCAAGGGACCGGACTCGCTGAACAGCTGCGGCCCCGGCTGCAGGCCGTAGGACTGGAACGCGGTGAGGATGACTGCAGCGGTGGCCGAGGTGGGCAGTCCGATGGTCAGCAGCGGGACGAGTACGCCGGCCGCGGCCGCGTTGTTCGCCGCCTCGGGACCGGCCACACCCTCGATCGCGCCGTGGCCGAACTCCTCGGGGTGCTTGGAGAGACGGCGCTCGGTGGCGTAGGAGAGGAACGTCGGGATCTCCGCGCCGCCGGCCGGCAGGGCACCGATCGGGAAGCCGAACGCGGTGCCGCGCAGCCACGCGGGCCAGGAGCGGCGCCAGTCATCGCGCGTCATCGTCGCGCGTCCGGTCAGCGGGGTGATCGTGCCACCGCCGCCACCCTTGAGCGCGTGCTGGAACACCTCGCCGATCGCGAACAGGGCGACCACGACGATGACCACGTCGATCCCGTCGAGCAGGGTCGGCACTCCGAGGGTGAGCCGCGCCTGCCCGCTCTGGGTCTCGATCCCGACCAGGCCGATGGTGAGCCCGATCAGCAGGCTGGCCGCGCCCTTGAGTGGTGAAGGTCCGAGCAGCGTGGCCACCGTGACGAAGGCGATCAGCATCAGCGCGGCGTAGTCGGCGGCCGTGAACTTCACCGCGATGTCGGCGATCGGCTGCGCCAGGAAGGTCAGCAGGACCGTGGCGATGGTGCCGGCGACGAACGACCCGATGGCAGCGGTGGCGAGCGCGGACGCAGCTCTCCCCGAGCGCGCCATCTTGTTGCCCTCGAGGGCAGCCACCATCGACGCACTCTCGCCCGGTGTGTTCAGCAGGATCGCGGTCGTGGACCCGCCGTACATGCCGCCGTAGTAGATGCCCGCGAACAGGATCAGCGCGCCGGTCGGCTCGAGGGTGAACGTGATCGGCAGCAGCAGCGCAACGGCCAGGGCCGGACCGATGCCGGGGAGTACGCCGACGAGCGTGCCGAGCGTCACCCCGATCAGGGCGAGCAGCAGGTTCTCGGGAGTCAGCGCGTCGCTGAACCCCGTCATCAGCTGGGAGAAGGCGTCCATCTCTCAGAACCCCCAGACCGCGGCTGGGAGCGAGATGCCGATGAGCACGTCGAAGAGCAGGAACACCGTGCCGGCCACGAGGAAGCCGTAGGCGAACGCCTTCGCCCAGTTCGGGGCGCCCAGCACGATCGCCGTCACCCCGAAGAGAAGGGTCGCCGAGACGACGTACCCGAGGAACGGGTTGACGATCGCGAACACGACCAGCGCCGCGACCAGGATGCCCAGCCGTTTCCAGTCCTGCAGGCCGGTCTGGTGCCACGGGGTGTCCGAGGTGGCGTCGTTCAGCGCGCGCCGCCCGTTCAAGACCATCAGCACGCTGACCACGAGCAGCAGCGCGCCGATCACCCACGGGGCGGTGGCCGGCCCGACGGCGTTGCCGCCGTTGCTGAGCCGGCTGGCCTGGGTGATCGTCGCGATCGCCACCACGACGAGGAGCAGCCCGAGCACGAGCGTGGCCAGCGCGCTGGTCCGATCGTCCTCGACGTGCAGCTCCTCGGCACCCTCGTGACCGACCAGGTCCCCGCGCACGTTGACCGGCGTACGACGTGGATGCTCGTGCGCGTCGTCTGCCATCACTCCACCTTCCCGATCCCGAGCTCCTTGACCACGCCGGTCACGCGCTCGGTCTCGGCCGTCAGGAACTTGTCGTACTCATCACCCACGAGCACCACGGACTGCCAGCCCTCCGTCTTCAGCGTCTCCTTCCAGGAGTCGCTGCGCGTCATCCTCACGATGATGTCCTCGAGGCCCTTGCGCTGTTCCGCGGTGATCCCCGGCGGAGCGACCACACCGCGCCAGTTGGTCACCTCCACGGCGATGCCACTCTCCTTCAGGGTCGGCGTGTCCTCGAGCTGGTCGACCCGGTCGGCGCTGGCGACGGCGATCGGGCGCAGCTTCCCTGCCTCGATCTGTGGCATGAACTCCGAGACGCTCGAGACGCCGACGGTGTCCGTGCGGGACAGCAGCGTCGCGATCGCCTCACCGCCGCCGGAGTGGGCGATGTAGTTGATGTCGGCCGGCTTCTCCCCGACGTCCTTGGCGATCAGTCCGGCCAGGATCTGCTCGGTGCCACCGGCCGAGCCTCCGGCCCAGGCGACCTTGTCGATGTCCTTGCCGAGGGCCGCCTCGAGGTCGCCGATGTCCTTGATCGGCGACTTCGTCGGGTACGGCGATCACCTGCTCCTCGTTGACCAGCTCGGCGATCGGGGTGACCTGGTCGAGCTGGACCTCGGGCTCGTTGGCGGCGATCGCGCCGACCATCACCAGGCCCATCACCATCAGCTGGTTGGGCTCACCCTCGTAGTTGACGAACTGGCTCAGCCCGATCGTCCCGCCCGCGCCGGTGACGTTGTAGACCTCGCTGCGCCCGACGATGTCCTCCAGCGCAGCCTGCATGGCCCGCGCGGTCGAGTCCCAGCCACCGCCGGGGTCTGCCGGCGCCATGATCTTCAGCTGCTTGCCGTCGAGCGTGTCCTTCGCCGCGTCCGACGGGCCGCCGCGCGACACCGTCACCACGACGAGCACCAGAGCCATCAGGCCGGCGAGCACGAAGGGCAGGTAACCACCGATGCCCCGGCCCTTGCCAGCACCGCCTGTTGCATTGCGGCCTGGCTCATCGCTGCCTGGTCGGGTCTCCGCTTCCGAGCTCATGCGACCTCCCTGAGGATTGTTATATACCCCCGCGAGCGCGGCGGGCCCTTGTCGTGGCCGACGACCCGTGCCTAGGGTGATGCGTCCCGGACCACCGGGACGCCCCCCGTCGTCGCCGAGTCATGTCCGCGCGGAGGGCCGTCCAGCACCGAAGCGGACATGAGCGGGGAACCCAAGATTTCGTGGGTCGTGAGAGCGACCCTCGGGGTGAGGTCACCCAGGTGGCCGGGCAACTCCAGCCCGAACCCGACAGCTAACCTCGCAGGCGCGCGGAGGATCACCCATGCGCATGCGCTCCTTGGCGGCGACGCTGTTCGTCGCCCTGACCACCACCCTTCTCATCGGCACCACCCTCAGCGTCCCGGCCGAGGCCGTGAAGATGCGGACCTGGAACAAGCTCGCCAAGTGCGAGTCCGGCGGCCGCTGGCACATCAACACCGGCAACGGGCACTACGGCGGGCTCCAGATCAGCCGAGGCACCTGGCGCGCCTTCGGCGGCAAGAAGTTCGCGCGGTTGCCGCACAAGGCCAGCAAGCGTCAGCAGGTGCGCGTCGCCAAGCGCATCAAGCGCCACCAGGGCTGGGGGGCCTGGTCGCACTGCTCGCGGCGCATCGGCGTACGCCGCTGACCTCCTACTGCTGAACCGGTCTGACCCGGTCTTGTGGCCGCCACCCGCGGAGCCGTATCTTGCGAGGACTGTGACCTGGGCCACACCGGACGCGGGAGGCACGCATGACCCAGCTCGACCGGCAGGGTGCGCCGGATCCGGTCTCGGAGCCGTTCACCCCCGGCATGCGGGAGAACCCCGAAGAGCTGGCTCTGATCCCCGACGAGATCGCGCGGGACCACCCGCGGCCGGAGGACCCGACTCCGACCGAGGAGTTCACCGAGGAGTGGCGCAACGCGTCGTACAACTGCTTCTCCTCGGGCCACAAGTTCTGCCGCGAGGTCTGCCCGGTGATGCAGGTGACCCGCAACGAGTCGTGGACCCCCACGGCCTTCCACGCCAACGTCGTCGCGATGGACAAGGGCGAGCTGACCATCGAGGAGGTCGCCTCCGACTACGTCAACTGCACCCAGTGCGGCGCGTGCGAGCTGCGCTGCCCGAACACCCTGTTCACCGGTGACTTCTACCGGTTCCGGACCCGCACGGTCGACGTCGTCAAGGCAGTGCGGGCGTTCGCCGTGGAGAGCGGCGTGCACCAGCCGGAGTGGCAGTCCTGGAACGCGCGCACCGACGAGCTGACCCACGAGCCCGTTCTGGGTAAGAGCAGTCTTGGAGAGACCCCGGTCAGCCAGGAGCACGTGCGCGACTGGTCCGAGGGACTCGACATCCCGATCGGCGGCGAGACAGTGCTGTTCGTCGACTGCGAGGCGGCGTTCTACCGCACGTCGGTCCCCCGCGCGGTCGCGCAGATCCTGCAGCAGGCGGGCTACGAGTTCGGGCTGATGGGCGAGCAGTGGTGCTGCGGCGGACCCGCCGCCGAGATGGGGTACGTCGACCAGGCGAAGCGGTTCGCCCAGCACAACCTCGACAACTGGCGCTCCACCGGCACCAAGCGGGTCCTCGTGCTCGACCCGCACGACTACATCTCTTTCACCGAGGACTACCCGAAGTACTTCGGTGCCGACTTCGACATCGAGGTCGTCCTCGTCGTCGAGCTGTTCGCGCAGCTGATCCGGGAGGGCAAGCTGACCCCGTCGGTGCCGATCGAACGGGCGATCACCTACCACGACCCCTGTCGGCTCAACAAGCGCAAGGGCATCTGGAAGGAGCCCCGCGAGATCCTCCGCTCGATCCCGGGCCTGGACTTCACCGACGTCGACCGGGTGACTCAGTGGTCCTACTGCTCCGGCGGCGGGGGCGGTCTCCCGGTCGAGAAGCCGGAGCTCACCGCGGCGATATCGGCCAGCCGGGTGGAGAAGGCTGCAGCGCTCGAGGTGGACACACTGGTCAGCGCGTGTCCCTGGTCCGAGCGTCCGCTCGGCGAGGCCGGCACGGCCGCGAACATCGACGTCATCGACATCCACGAGCTGCTGGCCGAGTCACTGGGGATTGACGTCGGCGGTTCTCGCGGGGGTGCGGGGGCGTGACCATCGCGGTGGAGCGTCTCGACGAGCTGGTCACCGCGCTGCGCACTGTGCTGAGGGACGAGCAGATCCTCACCTCGAAGCCCGATCGCTACAACCGTGCGCGGGTGCCGGCGCCCTTCCCGGTGCATCGATGGGCCGAGCGGCTTCCCGACCTCGCCGTGCTCCCGACGAGCACGGAAGAGGTCGCGGGCGTCGTACGCATCGCCAACGACCTGCGGGTGCCCGTAGTACCTCGCGACGGCGGGACCGGACTCACCGACGGCGCGGTCCCGCTGCACGGCGGGATCGTCGTGGACGTGAAGCGGATGAACGCGATCAAGGAGCTCGACCTCGAGAACCGCACGGTGACCGTCGGCACCGGCATCAGCATGCTCAAGCTGAACGAGGAGCTCGGGAAGCACGGGCTGTTCTACCCCGACGACCCGGCGTCGTACCCGTGCTCGCTGGTCGGCGGGCGCATCGGCACCAGCGGCTGGTCGCTGATCGGCTCGCGCTACGGGCACACCCGCGACCTGGTGCTCAGCTTCGACCACGTGCTGCCGACCGGTGAGGTGATGCACGTCGGTGACGGCATCGGCCACAAGGTGAGCAAGTCATCCAGCGGCTACCAGCTCAAGCACCTGTTCATGGGCCACCAGGGCACCCTCGGCATCGCCACCGAGGCCACCCTCAAGCTCTTCCCCAAGCCGGAGGCGGAGCTCTCCCCGTTCTGGTCGTTCGACAACTACGACGACGCCTACAAGTGTGTCGGCGCGTTGGCCCGCGCGGGTGTCGCGACCTTCGCCGGTGCGGTGCTGTTCGACGAGTACAAGGTCGCCTATCTGCGTCGCGACGACGAGGCCTACATCCCCCAACCCGGCGACGTGCGCGCCTTGGTGTGCGCGGTGATGTACGGCTACGAGGACGAGGTGCGACCCGCCGGCAGGCGGCTGTTCCGGATCGCGAAGGAGCACGGTGCCCGCTACCTCGGCGACGAGATCTCCGAGGGCGACTGGGCGGCGCGGCACGACCGCTACGCAACCCCGCTGCACGGTCGCACCAAGGCCGGCCAGGTGGTGCCGATGAGCTGGCACTGCGAGGACGCCGCTATCAACTACACCAACCTGCCCTCGGTCTCGAAGGCCTGGCACGAGATCATCGCCGACCTGCGTCGTCGTACGGACGTGTTCGACGACTGGGGCATGTTCGCCTACACGTCCGGCAACACCGGGGTCGACTACCTCACCGAGATCGATGTCGGCATCTGGGAGCAGCAGCTCGACGACCGTGCCTGGGAGATGTGGGTCCAGGCGAAGAAGGACATCGCTGCGGTCTCGCTCGCGCACGGCGGCTCGATCAGTGCTTGCCACGGCTCCTGCCGCGCGGGCGAGGTCGACCTCGTCCCCGACGAGCTAGGCCGTGGGTACGACTTGATGCTCGATCTCAAGCGCACCCTCGACCCGAACAACATCATGAACCCAGGGAAGTACCTGCTTGATCGTGCCTACCCCGGTGTCACCGACAGGGGGAAGACCGACGATGAGTGACGCGTCCCCCGACGACTCTGGCGAGGATCGGCCGATCGGTTTCCGGTACGCCGAGCAGTACACCCCGCCCGAGCCCGAACGCGTCTCCGACGTCGCCATCACCACCCACGAGCATGTCTTCGAGGTCGACCCGCGGCTGATGGAGCGCTGGGTGCTCCAGCAGACGTTCCCCAACTGGGACTCGCTGCGGATCATGAACAGCCGCGGCGACCACCTGGCGTGGATGCACCGGCACTTCGCCCACACCGTCGTCACCGGCTCGGAGCTCCTGGCCGAGGTCGACGCCGAGAACGGCGACCCGAACCAGGTCTCGGAGAAGTGAAGAACTAGGAGGAACGATGAAGTTCAGCTATGTGATCGTCCCGACGTACCCGCTCAAGGAGTCGCTGGCGACGATCAAGAAGGCCGACGAACTCGGGTACCACGCGGTCTACGCCGCGGACGAGACCTGGTGGAAGGACCTCTGGCTGCTCTTCGCCGCTGCAGCGGCCGAGACCTCTCGGATCCGGATGGGCCCGAGTGTCTCCGGCGTGGTGCTGCGCGAGCCGACTCTCATCGCACAGGCAGCCGCGACCCTCGACGAGCTCACCGACGGCCGCGCCGAGGTGGTGCTCTCCAGCGGGAACTTCGGACTGCTGGCAATGCACGGCATCGACTGGAAGAACACCAAGCCGCTGTCCCGGGTGAAGGAGGGCGTCGAAGTTATCCGAACGTTCCTCGACGACGGCGCGATCACCCACGAGGGCGAGTTCTTCAACTACAACGGGCTGTTCACCTTCGCGCGGCCGGTGCAGGAACACCTACCGGTGAAGATGGGCGCGATGAAGGGCCCGAAGTCGTTCGAGGCCTCGGCCGAGTTCTCCGACGGCTGTCACCACGCGCTGAGCTACACGAAGGAGGCCTACGAGTACATGATGAAGCACTGCACGATCGGCGCTGAGCGAGCCGGCAAGAACGTGCAGGACCTCGATCTCGGGGCGTGGGTGGTGTTCTCCTGCGGCGAGGACTCGGCGGCGGCCAAGGACGCGGCCCGCAGCCTGGTCGGACTCTACGCGTCCTCGATGCCGCACGACCAGCTCCGGCGCAACGGCGTCGAGCCCGAGGAGATGGCCCCGATCATCGAGGCGATCGGCGCCGGTGACATGGCGAAGGGCATCGAGCTCACCTCCCCCGAGGTCGCCGAGCGCCTCTCGATTGCGGGCACGCCCGAGGAGTGCGCGGAGAAGATACAGAGCGAGATCGCCTCCACCGGGATGAACCACGTCATCCTGGCCGTCACCGACAAGGCGATGGTCAAGTCCCTGATGGGCCGCGACGTCGAAGGCGTCCCGGATGTCGACACCCAGCTGCAGCTGGTGCACGACAGGGTGATGCCTGCGTTCGCCTAGGGTGCGGTCGTTGCTCGAGCTCAGGACTCGAGCAGGGTCTTGGCCTTGTCGAGGTTGGAGCGCACGTCGCGGGCGTAGAGCTTCAGCACGATCGGGTCGGCGAACTTGAACACGCCCTTGAGTGACTCCATCTCCTGGTGCCAGGAGACCTTGGTTCCTTCGCCCTCGTCCTCGTAGGTGATCTCGAGGCTGTAGGGAATGGTCGCGTCCTCAGAGGCCGTCTTGGCCCGCTGTCCTTCCTCGAGCTCGACCATCTCGTCGGTCAGCTCGATGCGACGACCGGCCACCTTCACCGCACCTCTGCACTTGCGACCGAGCTTGTCCTTCTCTCCTTCGACGAGCTCGTACTCGATGATGTTGCTGCTGTACACCGGCACGTTCTCCGGCTCGATCATGAAGTCCCAGACCTCAGAGCGCGGACGGTTGATGACGATCGATTCGTCGACGGTGAGCATCGGACGGCCTTTCTCCAGAAGACGGACGGTTCTCTCTTGACGCTAAGCCTCGGCGCCCGCGATGCAGCCTCGTGCGTCTGGACTGTCCGGTATTGCGCGATCCCCGGGGTAGACCGGTCGCCCTCTCTATCCTGAGCGCGTCTACGAGACGGCGGAGGAAAATACATCTTGGTCGTGCACAACCGCGCCTGGCGCTTCCTGATCCGTCTACTCCTCGTGCTCTGCACCCTCACCTGGTGGTTGCTGCCCGGCTTCGGGCTCATCGACCTGGGCGTCACCTGGGACCCTGACTGGCCGGTGATGCTGGAGGCCGGCTGGGGCTTGATGTTCACGATCGGCGTCGGCCTGCCGTTCCTGGTCACTGCCGTCCGGCCCAGTTTCGCGGGGGCGGCACTCGCACAGCTGTACGCCGTCACAGCCGCCCTCCTGGTGGGCGCTGTCGCCGGCCTGGAACCGGAGACGTGGTGGATCTTCGTGATGCTGCTTCTCGAGGTGCCGCTGATCTTCGCAATCGCTCCATCGACCCGCCTGCAACGCGGCCGTCCGCACGTCGCCCTGCTGGCGCTGGCGGTGATCGCCACTCCGGCTGCTCTCGTCTACGCCTGGGACATGGCCGACCTGAACCGCCTTGGCCTCCCGAACAGCGACATCACCAACTTCGTGAACCACTACGCCGTCCAGGCGGCCCTCGCGATCGCACTGATCGCCCTACCCGCGGTGGCGGCCCTGTGGCCCGACGCCCGGCGCTTGCTCGGCACCAGCGCGGCGCTGATGGCGGGCTACCTCGGCCTCGTGTCCTACTACTGGCCCGGGGAGTGGGGCGGGTTCAGCGCCGGGTGGTCAATCGCGGTGATGGTGTGGGCGGGCGCAGTGCTCGTCGCCACGTGGTGGCCTGGGCAGCGGCGCAGCACGCCGACCTAGAGTGCGCAGGGTGAAACTCGTCCTGGCCCTGTGGGATGCCGACCAGCAGGCGCTCCTCGGAGCAGAGCTGCGCGCTGCGTTGCGCGGAGCCGGCGCCACCCGGCTGCAGGTCAACTCGACGACGACCACATCCCCGAGACGGTCCTTCGACTCCAGGCCTTCGACGTCCCCGTGACCAGCGTCGTCTCCGTGTGGACTGATGGTTCGGCCGAGGACGTCATCGCCGTCGTGAGTCCGTACGCCGCCCGGCTCGCCGGCTGGCAGGTCGAGGAACGACAACCCCTCGTGCCGCCGGACGCCCCCGACGGCCAACGCCTGGACGCACTCGCGCAGGTCGCATTCCTCCGCCGCCCGGCCGGGATGGAGTACGACGCCTGGCGCGCCCACTGGCAAGGCCCCCACACCCAGATCGCGATCGAGACCCAGGCGACCTTCGGCTACATCCAGAACCGCGTCACCGGCACCCTCACCGACGACACCCCACCCGTCGACGCCATCGTGGAGGAGCTCTTCCCCAGCGAGGCGATGCACGACATCCACGCCTTCTACGGCAGCAACGGCGACCAGGACGAGCTCGACCGACGCCTCACCCGGCTGATGTCGAGCGTGGCAACGATGGGAGCGGACCGCGACCTCGACGTCGTACCCACAAGCCGCTACGTGTTCGACCTCTGACCCGCATCGGCTGACCTACGTCCGTCGGCTGAACCGCACGTCCCCGTTGGGCATTCGGCTGCTGTCGTAGGTCGGGTCGTGCGCGCGATGGTGGTGCCAGCTGCAGAGCAGTACGCCATCCTCGAGGTCGGTGCGACCTCCCTGGGCCCATGGTTTGCGCCAGTGGTGGGCCTCGCACCAGGCGGCCGGGATCGTGCAGCCCTCGGCGCGGCACTCCCGGTCGCGGATGATCATCGCCTTGCGCTGCGCAGGTTTGAACAGCCGCGAGGATCGGCCCAGGTCGAGGACCTCGGACTTGCCGCCGAGCACGGCGGGGATGATCTGGGCGGTGCAGGCGAGGCGGCGTACCTCGCCGGACGTGAGCTTGTCTGCAGGGCCGAGCTCCGCGGTGCCGAGCTCCTTGCGCAAGTCCTCGAGGGAGACGGTGACGATCAGCGTGGTCGCATCTCCGCCGTGGGCCGGAAGCCGCTTGGGGTCGATGGCCTCCAGTAGCGCGCAGAATGCCTGGCCGCGTTTGCGGTCGACGCTGATCCGGTCGGCCTCCCCCGTCCCTCCCTCCTTGTGCCTCGGTGAGGTGAACGCCTCGAGGTAGGTGTGCAGCCGGGTCGCGACGGCGTCGGGGACGTTGATGACGAACCGGGTGGAGCCGTCACCGAGCCGGGTGGAGACCAGGCTGGTCCGGCGCCGGGCCCGGCGCTCCTCCTCGGCCAGCTGTTCGGCCTCGTGCTGCTCGCCGATCTCGGGAGCGACGATGTCCAGGATCCGGCGGCCCAGGACCCGCAGCTCGCGCGGTCCGAAGTGCGCCGCCTCTGCGACCAGGTGAGCCTCCGCGTCAGCGAGCACCTCTGCGGTGACCTTGTCCGTAGGCAGGTTCGTCCAGCGCATGCGTGATCACCCGCGCCTGGGCGAGGTTCAAGTCGCCCTGCCCAAGGGCCGCCGCAACCATCGTCCACCGTCGATCCAGCGCTTCGGCGAGCGCCAGGTCGCGACGGTTGGCGCTGAAGTCGCCTCGGGTGTGCTGGGTGACCAGCGCAGCCACATCACGGGCACCTTCGGCCATCGCGACGTCGTCGGAGACCGCCATCACCCGGAGCTTCAGCGCGCTCAGCTGCGCCTCGAGACGCGTCAGCGCCAGCATCGCCGCCCGCTTCTCTGCGGGCTCCATGAAGGTGACCTGCACGTCAGCGGTCTCCTTCAGCGCCGTCCCGATCGTCTCGGCACACGCCAGCACCGGATGCACGTTGCCCTCGAGGGTTGAACTCACCGCGCACCTCCTTCACCGACGACGGACCCCTGGGTCTCACGTGTCGATGCAGCGCGCCTGTGAGTAGCGAACCTGATGGTCCGGGCCGATCCCTCAGCATCACTATTGGATCGAACTTGTGTTCGATTCTACCGGAGAAGGACGATCCGCAAGGGCGGAGATTCACTCGCAGGCGATGCCGTCGCCATCAGCATCAAACCCGTGGGGGTCTGAGCCTGTCACCCGGATTGGACCGTTGACGTCCGCGCAGTCCAGGTCCGGTGGGAAGGGCGGTACGCAGGGGCTGTATCCCGGCGCACAGTTCCGGCTACCTCCCCCGTTGTCCACTAGAGGAACTGGCTTCGGGCAGGAGAACCTGTTCTTCGAAGCGCGGTCCGCCGCGATGTACCTCGGTTCGCGGACGTGGAATCCGTACCCGTCCCTGGAGTCATACCTCGCGATGGCGAAGCCTCTCTTGATCTGCTGCAGGCCGGCGTCCATCGCTCCCACGTTGACGTAGCGAAGCAAGCGGCCGTACTGGTCCGCGTCCTCGTCAGACACGGTCAGCTGGACCCGCTTGCCCTGGACCATGCGGACCATGCTGTTCGTGGCGGCTTCATAGCCGCATGCTCCGGCCTCGGGTGTATCGATGCCGACGATGCGGACCGCCGCGCCGTTCCCCAACTCGATCGTGTCGCCGTCGACAACTCGGGTCACCAGGAAAGTATGCGGCGCACGAGCGCGTGCTTCGGCTTCGGAGCCGGCTTCGGCTTCGGCTTTGAGGTGACTCTGCTTCGTGCCGGCTCCGTTGTCAGCGCGGTTCGTCGCGGTTGTCGTCAGGAGATGTGTCCGGCTCGTTGTCCGGCACAGAGTCCGACCCGTTCGGCTCTTCGGTGTCCCTCTCCGAACTCCCTCGGAAGGCTGGTCATCGTCGGCCATCGCATCCATGGTCCAGCTGAGCACGAGCAACGCGGCCAGCGCCGAAATCAGCTTGTGCCTGCGCATCCACCCAGCGCCACCCCTACTGCGTCCAGCCAGCTGGGCAGGAGCAGCCAATCCGTGGTGGGCGGTGTGCTTGCGCGCGGGGATTCGGCTTGCTCGGCACCGAGCTGCTGACACCCTGGCTGCGCGTTGCACGAACATTCCTGATGACGGTCTCGAAACCGCTCCAGTACAGACGCTGTCGTCACTGCGTCGACGCGCAACGGCCGAGGTCGGAAGATCCCGGGGGGCGAAGTGGTCAGTCCACGCCTTGCCGCCCCAATAACGCCAACGGCGTGCGTCGCTGGGGTCTGGATACCAGCCCGCCGGTGCGGCACCTCTGCGGCGGTTGAACATCCAGGCCCCCGTTCAAGGTCCCTCGGAGTGGATCACGTCCCGACGCTCCGCGTGGCCCTTTGGCGGACACCGTGGCAAGGCTGCCCTCGTCGCAAAGCGCTGACAGCCGCTGCCCCATGGTGCGCGGGCACGCCCATGACAACTACGAGAAGCCGTGGAGTGTGCGCCGGTCGGTGTCAGCAGGTGATGGTGCCGGCTCCGTCGCCCCACTTGCAGCTGTCCACCAGCGTGCCTGCTGGCGTGCGGAACCGAGCGGTGTCGCCGGTGTTGTTCCAAACGTAGTACGACGAACGCCAGTACTTGTGTGCTGACGTGTTGGAGCCGCTGCCTGTGTGGATCGCCACGGACGCTCCAGCACCCAGCTTGGACCCAGTCGGGAACTCGGTAGGTGTGACCTTGCGCGTCGTTGATGCGCCAGCCGGACGAGGTTCCTGGTAGAAGGGCCGTAGTTCTTGATCCGAACGAACTCTGCGTTCAGCTTGGTGTTGGTCACCGGCAGGTCGTTGCCAGGCGAGTCGTACCGGGCGTTGTAGAAGCGAATGGACGGTGCAGCGTCAGCACTCGTGATCCCGAGTGGAACGAAAACGGCTGCTGCCATGAATGGCACGATGAGTCGGTTCAAGCGCATGGTTCCCCCGGAGGCTGGTTTGAATTCGTCGGACGACCTGGTGCTCACACTGGTGTGCGGTTGGATGCGGAAGGTCGACGTTGACTACGGCCGGCCCGCCTCCGACGAGGTGCGAGCCGGGAACATATCCCGGTTTGCCGGAATGGTTCGGGTCAATGCGGTTTGAACGGCGAACTGGTCTAGCGGTCGTGCCAGTCTCGGACCCCTCGCCGTGGCCGAACTCTTCTTGCATGGCTCCCGTCGAAGGTGTCGTATCCGTCAGTCCCCGTTCGTGGTAGAGCCAAGAGAAGCCCGACACCAACCAAGGAGAACCAAGATGCGCACCTTGATCGTCACCGCCTTCGTTTCGCTCGACGGCGTCATGGAGGCCCCCGGCGGCGAGCCGGGCTACCGCAACTCCGGCTGGACCTTCAAGGACCTCAAGCACGTGGACGAGTCCTACGAGATCAAGGGCCGCGAGCAGGAGGAGGCCGGGGCGATGATGATGGGCCGGGTCAGCTACGAGGCGTTCTCGCCCGTGTGGCCGGACCTCGACTACTTCCCGCGCTACAACGAGATGCCGAAGTACGTCGTCTCGACGACCCTCCAGGAGTCCGACCTGGTGACGAACTGGAACGAGATCAACATCCTGCGCTCCACCGACGACGTGGCCGCGCTCAAGGAGACCGACGGCGGGCCGATCATCGTCCACGGCAGCGCCCGGCTCGGCGCCAGCCTCGCCGACGCAGGCCTGGTCGACCGCTACCACCTGCTCGTCTTCCCGGTCCTGCTCGGCGCCGGCAAGCGCCTGTTCAGCAGCACCGACAAGGACAAGCAGATGCTGACGGTGGTCGAGAGCGAGTCCTACTCCAACGGCCTGCAGAAGCTGGTGTACGACGTCGTCAAGTGACCACGCACTGCCCCTCTCACACCCGCAACTGGCTTAGACCAATCTGAATCCTTGACGCGTCGGGAACCATTTCCGCCCTCCGGTGCGACAGTGAGTTCATGACAGGCTTCCGGCGCCCGGACACGGCTCCCGGCACGACGAGCGAGCAGGACGACAGCGTCCTGGTCGCCAGGGTCGTGGAGGCTGACAGCGGGGCGCTGAAGGAGCTCTACGAACGGCACGCGCCCTGGTTGCAGGCCCGGCTGATGCGCCGGTGCAACGACCGCGAGGTCGTCGCAGACGTACTCCAGGACACGTTCGTCGCGCTCTGGAAGGACGCACGCACATTCCGCGGCGACGGGGAGGTCGCGGGCTGGCTGTGGGGCATCGCCTTCCGACGACTGGTCTCCAGGCTGCGCTCCCGCAAGGACGTCGTGCTCATGCCGGAGTGGGACGCACCAGCGCTGGGCCGGGTGCCGGCGGCGGAGGACGAGGTCCTGCTCGGTGTGGAGTACGGCGACCTCGCCGGCGCACTGCGACGCCTCTCCCCCGAGTTCCGCTCGGTCGTCCAGGCCGTCGTCCTCGACGGACTGACCACGAAGGAGGCCGGGCGACTGCTCGGCGTCCGCGAGAACACCGTCAAGACCCGGTTGCACCGGGCCAAGGCACAGCTGCGCGGCTCCCTGGCGGCGGCCGCCCTCGACGAGAAGTGGAGGTGAGGCGGCGATGACCACCCAGACCTGGCACGCCGACCGCGACCTGCTCACGGCGTACGTCGCCGGAGCGCTCGACCCGGTGAACGGCGCCTCGGTCGAGCAGCACCTGGAGCACTGCGCCGAGTGCCGCAAGAACATTCGTCCCCTGGTCGACGCTCCGATGCTCGACCAGGCCTGGTCCTCGATCCTGGAGGCCGTCGAGAGCCCGGAGCTGCCGTTCCCAGCCCGTCTCGCGAGGCGGCTGGGCGTCACGGAGCCGACCTCGATCCTGCTCGGCGCGACCGCGTCCCTGCGAACTGCCTGGATCAGCAGCGCGTTCGTGGCGCTGGCCTTCGCGGTGCTGGCGGTCTACTGGGCAGGCGGTGGCGCCCTCGCGCCCTTCCTGCTCGTCGCCCCGCTGGTGCCGGTGCTCGGCGTCGCCGCGGCGTACGGACACAACGAGGACCCGTTGGAGTCGCTGATCGTGACGGCGCCGTACGGTCGCACCCGGCTGATCCTGCTCCGCACCCTCGGCGTCCTCGTCTCGGTGCTCCCGTTCGCGATCGGCGCCGGCCTGTTCGTCCCCGGACCCGTGTGGCTCGCGGTCGCCTGGCTGGGTCCCGCGCTTGCTCTGGTGCCCGTGATGATGGCGCTGTCCAGCTTCGTCGGCCCGCGCATCGGCGTCGCTGTCGTGACCATCGGCTGGAGCGCCGTGGTGCTGCCCTCCGTCCGGGTGGTGCCGGCCACCTGGCCGGTCGAGCTGAACCAGCAGCTGGTGTACGCCGGCCTAGCCGCGATCTCGGTGGCCGTGCTGTTCGTCAGGTCTCGTCAGGACCGTCAGATCGGAGCCGTGCTGTGAACGCGATCGACCTCCGTGGGGTGACCAAGTCCTACGGCCGCACCCATGCCCTGGCAGGTGTCGACCTCGCCTTCGACCGCGGCGTCACCGGCCTGCTCGGGCCCAACGGAGCCGGCAAGACGACCCTGCTGCGGATCGTGGCCACCTCCATCGCTGCCGACGGCGGACAGGTGCGCCTGCTGGGCCGGGACCCGCACGGCTCGCAGGGCGACGTGACGGCCATTCGCCGCGAGCTCGGCTACCTGCCGCAGGAGCTCGGCTACCCCAGCGACATGACCGCCTTCGGCTTCGTGGAGTACGTCGCCGTGCTCAAGGAGTGGAACGACCGCCGGCGTCGGGCACGGGAGGTACGCCGGGTGCTCGACCTCGTCGGTCTCTCCGACCTGGCCGCGAAGAAGGTCTCGAAGCTCTCCGGTGGCCAGAAGCGACGGGTCGGCCTGGCCCAGGCGCTGATCGGCGAACCGCGGATCCTCGTCCTCGACGAGCCCACGACCGGCCTCGACCCGGTGCAGCGAGCCGACCTCCGGCGCACCCTCTCGGTGGCCGGTGGGCGGGGCGCCGTACTCCTCTCCACCCACCAGACCGAGGACGTCGCCGCCCTCTGTGAGCGCGTGATCGTGCTGGCCGACGGGCGGGTCCGGTTCGACGGAGCGGTCGACGACCTCATCGCCGCCGCGGCGGGCCAGGTCTGGCTGGCCGACGAGCCCGGTGCCGACTCGGTCGTCAGCTGGCGCACCGGCAGCGGGCGGCACCACGTCGTCGGCGGTCCAGCGCCGCCCGGCGCCATGCCGGCGGAGCCCACGCTCGAGGACGCCTACCTGCTCATGCTCGGCACCGACGCACGAGCGGCCCGCGCCGCACCGGCTTGACGCCTCGTCTTCCCAACACCTCATCCCGCCCGACACCCTTGGAGTAGCCATGACTGACATCGCCCTGCCCACACACACCCCGGCCAGCCTGCGCACCATGGCCGGCATCGAGGCCCGCCGCCTCGCACGCCACCCCGCCTTCATCGTCGGAACCGTCCTCGCGTTCGGGATCCTGGTGCTGCTGTTCTTCATCGAGGAGAACCCGCATCTGGGCGACCTGCTGTCGATGCCGGTGATCCCTGCGTTCTTCATCGGGCTCACGAGCCTCGTTGCCACCGCGCGGCTGACCCGCTCCACCGAGGCGACGGCTGAGGCCATCGGCACAGCGCCGGGAACCGAGGGTCGTCGTACGGCGGCACTCGCGCTTGCCTGCCTGGTGCCGTTCGCTGCCGGTGCGGCGTGGATCGCGCTCCTGCTGGCGCTGGTGTCCGTCGACGGCGCGCACCCCTACGAGTGGTGGTTCGGGACCATGCCCGACTGGCAGGTCTGGGCCATCCTGGTCGCACTCGGTCCGGTGGCCTGCATGGGCGGCGGCCTGCTCGGCGTACTCACCGGACGCTGGTTGCGCTTCCCCGGCGCCGCCGCGGTGATGGTGGTCGTCGTCGTTGCCATCGACATGGTCGGCCAGATGCCGGTCACCTACGAGGCGACCTCAGAGCTCCGGCTCTGGGTGCCGTGGGCGATGTTCCACTCGGGGAGCGAGAGCGACGGCACCTCGGTCCTGTTCGCCGGCAACGCCGGCTTCTACCTGGTCTACGTGCTCTGCCTGTGCGCCGCCGCCGCACTCTTCGCCATCTGGCACGACCGCACAGCCCGCACGGCTCGGCTCCGTATGGCGATCGCCGGCGTGGTCATCGTGGGTCTCGCAGCGCTCGCACTGGCCATGACCGCCGGCAACGACGACAACCACCCCTCGAAGCCGATTCCCTACAAGATCAGCAAGTGATGCTGGTCGGCTGGTACCTGCGCCGCGCCATCCCCTGGATGGCGCTGCTCGGGTGCTGTGCCGCGGCCCTGCTGCTGATCGTTGCGCTGGACCGGTGGCCGGCGAGCGCCCTGGTCCTGCTCCCCGGCGTCGTCGCCACCTGCGCCGCGGCCGCGGCGTTCTGCTTCGACGAGGTGTCCCTGCCCGTTGTCGAGGTCACTCCCCGTGGCGGGACCTGGCGTCGTACGACGCGGCTCGCAACAGCCGTCGTGCCCCTCGGCGTCTGGACCCTCTTCGTCCTCGTGAACCCGGTCGAGCTACCCCTTGACTCGGCCTGGTGGGTAGTCGGGGCTGCCGCCATCGCGCTCACTGTGGGGGTGGCCGCGCTGGCCTCGCGGCACGCGGTCGCCAGTCCGGGCGGGTCATTGGCCTCCGCGGTGGTGATGGTCGTGATCAGTCCGGTGGTGATCTCGGCGTTCCTGGGATGGGACTCCCTCTACCCGATCGGTGAGTTCGGCTCCGGCGTACTCACCTT
>CAVVID010000015.1:0-70708 GCA_963748185.1 uncultured Actinomycetota bacterium
GACGGTGGCCGACGACGCGAGCGCCGCCACCGCTGCCGAGCCGGATGCCGAGCGCCGCATGAACAACCTGCGGGAGCTCCCGCCGCGTGGGCCGGACACGCACGGCGAGCCGGAGAACGACCAAGCACTCGACCTGGGCGCCACCGTCCTGCCGGTGCTCGCGAAGGCCTACTGGAAGCAGGCAGTCGGCGTGCTTCTCGTGCTCTGGGTGCTGCGAACGCTGATCGGTCGCCGACACTCCGGGTAGTGGTTTCGAGACGGGTCTTGTCTGTCCACTCGCTTCGCTCGCTGCTCGACCACCATCGCGCGGGGTCGCTCCTCAACCATCGGGGTTATGGACTAACCCGGGGGTGGGTCAGGGGTAATCCGGGTATCGCGGGTTACCGCGTTGCTGGCACCTTTGACCCATGACGACGGTGAAGGCCACGCCGGTGGCCGGTGGAGTAGCGGCGCGGGTGGTCGACGTGACCAAGGTCTACGGCAGTGGCAACGCCGAGGTGCGGGCGCTCGACGGGGTGAGCCTGGACATCGCGATGGGCGAGTTCACCGCGGTGATGGGCCCCTCCGGGTCGGGCAAGTCCACGCTGATGCACTGCTGTGCTGCGCTGGACACCCCCACCTCCGGGCAGATCTGGCTCGGTGACACCGAGCTCGGCGGGCTGCACGACAAGAAGCTGACGCTGTTGCGCCGCGAGGAGGTCGGCTTCATCTTCCAGTCCTTCAACCTGGTCCCGACCCTGACCGCCGCGAGAACATCCTGCTGCCGCTGTCGATCGCCGGGCAGAAGCCCGACCCCGCCTGGTACGACGCGGTGATCGACACGATCAAGCTCCGGGACCGGCTCGACCACCGGCCCAACCAGCTCTCGGGTGGTCAGCAGCAGCGGGTCGCCGTCGCCCGGGCGCTGGTCAGCCGGCCGACGATCGTGTTCGCCGACGAGCCGACCGGCAACCTCGACTCCCGCTCGGGTGCGGAGGTGCTGACCATGCTGCGCGAGAGCGTCGACAACCACGGGCAGACCACGGTGATGGTGACCCACGACCCCGTCGCTGCGGCGTACACGGACCGCGTCATCTTCCTCGCGGACGGAAAGATCGTCGACGAGCTCCGCAGGCCCGACCGGGAGCAGGTCCTGAACAAGATGCAGCAGCTCGCTGCCCGCGAGCCCACGCCCCCGACGGAGGACAGCTGACGTGTGGCGCGTGACCTGGCGCAACCTCTTCGCCCGAAAGCTGCGCCTGCTCCTCTCTGCGTTCGCGATCGTGCTGGGCGTGGCGTTCGTGGCCGGGACGCTGATCTTCACCAACGCGATGGGTGGCGCCTTCGACGACATCATCGAGGGCAGTACGGCCGACGTCGAGGTCGCCTTCAAGGGTGCGAACGACTTCGACTCGGTCCAGGACAACCGCACCTTCCCGGCGAGCGTCGTACCCAAGCTCGAGGCGCTGCCTGAGGTCGGGTCAACCAACCCCCAGATGGTCCTGCAGACCGTGTTCGTGATCGGCAAGGACGGCAAGGTGATCGGCGGCAACGGACCGCCCGGCCTGGCGATGAACCCGACTGAAGCGGACGCGCTCACTGGCAAGCCGATCCTCAGCCTGGTCCGCGGGGACTACCCGAGCGGGCCGAACGAGATCGCCCTCGACGTGGACGCTGCCGAGAAGGGCGACTTCAAGATCGGCGACAAGGTCGAGCTGGCGGCGCCGGGCGCAGCCACCCGTCCTGAAGACCAAGGTCACCGGGCTGGTCGAGTTCGGGTCAGGCGGGCCTGAACGGCGCCACCTTGACGGTCTTCGACACCAGATTCATGCAGGAGCCGTTCTTCGGCGGCCGTGACGTGTTCAGCTCGGTCTCCCTCAACGCCGCCCAGGGCGTCTCCCAGGACGAGCTCGCGAAGGCGGCGCAGAAGGTGCTGCCCGACGGGGCTCGTGGCGCGGACGGGCGACGCCTACGTCCAGAAGAACAAGGCGAGCCTCGACGAGGTCCTCGGGTTCCTGCAGACCTTCTTGCTGGTCTTCGCCGCGGTCTCGCTCATCGTGGGCGGTGTTCATCATCATCAACACGTTCTCGATCCTGGTCGCCCAGCGCAGCCGGGAGCTCGCCCTGCTGCGCGCCATGGGCGCCTCGCGCAGGCAGGTCAACCGGTCGGTGCTGCTCGAGGCGGTGGCCGTGGGACTGCTCGGGTCGACGGTCGGCCTGGGCGTCGGCTACCTGCTCGCGCTCGGCCTGCGCTGGCTCTTCGGCGTGTTCGGGCTGGACCTGAGCCGGGCCGACTTCCCGATGACCTGGTCGGCCGTGCTCCTGGTCGTACGTCGTGGGCGTCGGCGTCACGGCCGTCGCGGCGCTGCTGCCCGGCGCGCCGCGCGTCGCGGATCGCTCCGATGGCGGCGCTGCGCGACGACGTGGCCCTGCCGGAGTCGACGGTGCGGCGACGCGTCGTGATCGGCACGGTGCTGGTGCTGGTGGGTGCGGCGGCGATGGCGGCCGGGCTGCGTGGTGAGGGGACGGCTGGCACTGTCCGCCATCGGCGGCGGCATCGTGCTCGTCATCGTCGGTGTCTACGTCATGAGCGCCTTCCTGGGGCAGCCGGTCCTGCAGCTGTTCGGCGCGATCTACCGCCGTACGTTCGGGATGGTCGGTCGGCTGGCGGCCCAGAACGCCCTGCGCAACCCGCGCCGTACCGGCGCCACGGCCAGCGCGTTGATGATCGGGCTGGCCCTGATGTCGATGATGTCGATCTTCGGCAGCTCGGCGTCCGCGAGCACCGATGCCGCCATCGGCAAGTCGCTCACCTCGCAGTTCATCGTGTCCAACGTCGTCGGTCAGCCGTTCTCGACCGACGTCGCCGAGCAGGTCCGCCGGCTCGACGGCGTCTCCGGCGTGACCGAGCTGCGCAGCGCCTTCCCGAAGCTCAAGGGCGGCGGCAGCGCCTGGACGGTCGGCGTCGACCCGAAGGCCTTCGGGCTCGCCTTCTCCGTGCCCACCGTCGCGGGTTCCTTCGACGACCTGGGCCCCGGCACCGTGGCGATCTCCGAGGCGCAGGCGAAGAGCAAGGGCTTCAAGCTCGGTGACAGCGTCACGATGAAGTTCCAGGCCAAGGACATCGAGCTCCGGGTGGTCGCGCTGTTCCCGAGCAACCCGGCCGTGCCGGGCGACTACGTGGTCACGCCCGACACCCTGCAGAAGGGCGGGCTGGCCCCGCTGGACGCGATGGTGATGGTGACCAAGGAGCGCGGAGCCAGCACCGACGCCGTCCGCGACGACATCGAGGGGGTCGTCAAGGACCTGCCCACCGTGACGGTGAAGGACCCGGAGGGGTTCGCCGCGGAGCAGAAGGAGCAGGTCAACCAGTTCCTCTACCTGATCTACGGCCTGCTCGGCCTCTCGGTGATCATCGCGATCCTGGGCGTGATCAACACCCTCAGCCTCTCGGTGATCGAACGAACCCGGGAGATCGGGCTGCTGCGTGCCGTCGGGGTCACCCGTCGTCAGCTGCGCACGATGATCCGGCTGGAGTCGGTGGTCGTTGCCGTCCTGGGCGGCGTTCTCGGCACGGTGCTGGGGGTGCTGTTCGGCGCCGCGATGGTCTCTGCGCTGGAGGAGGACGGCCTGACCGATCTCGCCATTCCGTGGCCGTTGCTCGGCGGATTCCTGCTCCTCGCAGCGGTTGCGGGAGTGCTCGCTGCCGCGCTGCCGGCTCGCCGAGCCGCCCGACAGGACGTCCTGAAGGCCATCGGGACCGAGTGACCATGCGTAGAACCCCGCACGTGGGGTATGCCTGAAGCGCGGAATCTTTGATCACTTCTGCCACATTGGCCGCTCGGCCAGATAGGTTGCGGGTCATGACCTTGGAAGGAGCTCGGGTGGACGAGCACTCGCCGCGAGGCGGAGGCAGGCGCGGGCGCAAGCACGTGCTTGTCCGCGAGTACGTCCGATCGGTGATCGTCAGCGCCGAACCCGGCACTCCGGCCCCCTCCGAACGCGACCTGGCCGAGCAGTTCGGCGTCGCCCGGATGACCGTGCGGCACGCCATCGACGCCCTGGTCGCCCAGGGCCTGCTCGAGCGGGTGGCCGGCCGCGGCACCTTCGTGACCAAGCCGCTCATCGACATGCAGATGCGGCTCTCGGCGTACACCGAGGAGATGGAGCGGCGCGGCAAGAAGCCGGAGTCCCGGACCCTGCTGGCCCGCCGCGAGAGCGCCGGTCCCGGTGTCGCCCGTGCGCTGGAGGTCGAGGAGGGCACCGCGATCGCCCACTGGCAGCGGCTGCGGCTGGCCGACAGCGTGCCGATGGCGATCCAGCACGTCTACCTCTCGCTCGACCTGTTCCCGAACTTCCTCGACGAGGCGCTGCCGCCGAGCCTCTACTTCTGGTTCGCCATGCGCGACCTGATGCCCACCTGGGGCGAGGACTCGGTGCTCGCCGGCATCGCCACCGAGGAGGAGGCCGAGCTGCTCGAGCTCGAGCCCGGCTCGCCGGTGCTGCACATCTCGCGGCGCGCGTTCTGCCGGGAGAACGTCGTCGAGGTCACCCGCAGCGTCTACCGCGCCGACCGCTACACCCTGTGGGTGCCGGTGCTGCGCCCCGAGCACCTGAGATAGCTGGCTCAGAACTCAGAGCTCGCCGATCGGCGCCACGGCGATGCCGGCGTGCTCGCACACCCACGCAGGGTCCGGCCCGCCGAGGTCGGGGTGCACGTAGAGCGCGTGCGGCTCGAGCACGTCGCAGGCCCGGCACAGCGGCCAGCGGCCGTTGGTGTCCAGCAGGGCGTCCTGCACGTCCTGCGCGACCAGGCCCACCACGAAGTCGCGACCCTCGGCCCACTGCTCGAGCCACCAGCCGCGGTCGGCGAGCGCTGACTCCAGGGCCGAGACGCTCGCGGGATCGGCGACACCGGTGCTCTCGAGATCGTGCAACACCAGGGCTCGTGCCCTCATCACGACTTCGTGGGATGTCACGATGTCCATTGTGACCCCCGATCAAGGCGACGGCTCCACGGAGAGCGCACAGCTCGATGTCGTCGTACTCCACCAGCGCGACGCGCAGGCGGCCTCGGCCGGCGGAGCCGACCGGCTGCTGCTGAGCGCCGACGCCGGAGGACGGGCCACTACTCGCCCGAGCCGTCGGTGGTCTCCGCGGTGGTGCGCGAGTCGGACGTGCCGGTGTGGGTGGTGCTGCGGACTCGGGAGGAGCTGCGCCTGCCGGGCCGGCTGGTGTCGCTGGGGCAGGCGTTCATCGAGCTCGGCGCCCGCGGCGTGGCCTACGGCTTCCTCGACCGCGACCTGGAGATCGACCGGCGCGCGTGCGCCGAGATGTGCGCCGAGCTCGGTGGCGTGCCCTGGCTCTTCCACGGCTTCGACGCGGCGCTGGACGTGCAGCACGCCTGGCGCGACGTGATCGGCCTGCCCGGCCTGGAGTCGGTGATCACCGCCGGGTCGACGCGCGGGCTGGCCCACGGCGCCGACGACCTGATCATGCGGGCCAGGCAGGACCCGCGGGTGGCGGAGCTGGCGATGGCCGGCGGTGGTCTGACGCCCGACGTGGTGCCGTGGCTGGTCCGGGCGGGCGTACGCCGGTTCGCGATCGGGTCCTCGGCCCGCGAGGGAGGCTCCTGGACGCGAGGATCGGTCGACGCCGACCGGGTCCGGTCATGGCGGATGCTCGTCGACGACGCGCTCGCGCGCGCCCTCGGCCTGCCGGCCGACTGAACCGGCTGCCGCTCAGTCGTTCTGCGGGAACCCGAGGTTGACGCCGCCGTGGCTCGGGTCGAGCCAGCGTGAGGTGACCACCTTGCCGCGGGTGAAGAAGTGCACGCCCTCGATGCCGTGGGCGTGGGTGTCGCCGAACAGGCTGTTCTTCCAGCCGCCGAAGGAGTAGTAGGAGACCGGCACCGGGATCGGCACGTTCACCCCGACCATGCCGACCTCGACCTCGTTCTGGAACCGCCGGGCGGCGCCGCCGTCGTTGGTGAAGATCGCGGTGCCGTTGCCGTAGGGGTTGGCGTTGATCAGCTCCAGCCCCTCGTCGTACGACGTGACGCGCAGGACCGAGAGGACCGGGCCGAAGATCTCGTCGGTGTAGATCGACATGTCCGGGGACACCTGGTCGAACAGCGTGGGTGCGAGGAAGAAGCCGTCGCCGTCGGCGTCGTACTCCGCCAGTGCGCCCGTCGACGACGAGGTCGGCACCGGCCTCGACGCCCGCATCGACGTACGACGCCACCTTCTCGCGGTGCTGCGCCGGTCACCAGCGGACCCATGTCGCTGCCGCGGGTGCCGTCGCCGGTGCGGAGCTTGCCCATCCGGTCCTTGATCCTGGCGACGAGGTCGTCGGCGATCGAGTCGACCGCGACGAGCGCCGAGATCGCCATGCAGCGTTCGCCGGCGGAGCCGAAGCCGGCGTTGATCGCCGCATCGGCGGCCAGGTCGAGGTCGGCGTCGGGCAGCACGAGCATGTGGTTCTTGGCGCCGCCGAGGGCCTGCACGCGCTTGCCGTGGGCGGTGCCGGTCTCGTAGACGTAGCGGGCGATCGGCGTGGACCCGACGAACGAGATCGCCTTGACGTCGGGGTTGACCAGCAGCGCGTCCACGGCCTCCTTGTCGCCGTTGACCACGTTCATCACGCCGTCCGGGAGGCCGGCCTCCTTCCAGAGCTCGGCGACCGCGATGGTCGCGCTGGGGTCCTTCTCGCTCGGCTTGATCACGACCGCGTTGCCGCAGGCGACGGCGACGGGGACGAACCACAGCGGCACCATGGCCGGGAAGTTGAACGGCGAGATCACCGCGACCACGCCGAGGCTCTGCCGGATCGAGTAGACGTCGACTCCGGTCGAGGCGTTCTCGGTGAACCCGCCCTTGAGCAGGTGCGGGATGCCGCAGGCGAACTCGGCGACCTCGAGCCCGCGGGTGACCTCGCCGAGGGCGTCGTCGAGCACCTTGCCGTGCTCGCGGGTGATCAGCTCGGCGATCCGGTGCTTGTCGCGGTCGAGCAGCTCGCGGAACCGGAACAGCATCTGCGTGCGCTTGGCCATCGAGACCGAGCCCCAGCAGTCCCGCCACGCCTGCTTCGCCCCGGCGACGACCTCGTCGACCAGGTCGGCGGAGGCGAGGTCGAGGGCGCCGGTGACCTCTCCGGTCGCTGGGTTGTACACCTCGCTGGTGCGCTCCGCGGAGCCTTCCCAGGGGGATCCGGCGATGAGGTGGGTGATGCGTGCTGTCGTCATGTCCTCAGTATGTGCGCAGCCAGATCGTGTGGTCAGCCTCGCGCAGCCCGTCGAGCGCTCCGTCGGGCAGCTCGGTGGCGATGTCGGTGACGACGTAGCCCTGCTCGCCGCGGGTGGAGAGGTACTGCGCGCGCACGTTGGCCTCCTGGTCGGCCAGCACCTGGTTCACCGAGGCCAGGACCCCGGGGACGTTGTGGTGCAGCAGCGCGATCCGGGAACCGCTGGTCGAGCGGCGGGGCGGCCACCTCGGGCAGGTTCACCGAGAGCGCCGTACTGCCGCCCTTGATGTAGTTCGAGAGCTTGCCGGAGACGAAGAAGCCGATCTCCTCCTGCGCCTCCTGGGTCGAGCCGCCGACGTGCGGGGTCAGGATGACGTTGGGCAGCCCGCGCAGCGCGGACTCGAACGGGTCGCCCTGCGCCTTGGGCTCGACCGGGAACACGTCGAGCGCGGCGCCGGCGATGTGGCCGGAGAGGATGTGCTCGCGGAGTGCGACGTCGTCGACGACCATCCCGCGGGAGGCGTTGATGAACATCGACCGCGGCTTCATCTTGGCGAACTCGGCCGCGCCGAACATCCCGGCGTTGCCCGGCCGCCCGTCGACGTGCAGCGTGACCACGTCGGACTCCTCGAGCAGCTGGTCGAGGGTGCCGACCCGGCGCGCGTTGCCGTGCGCCAGCCGGTCGGCGGTGTCGAAGAAGATCACCCGGAAGCCGAGCGCCTCGGCGAGGTTGGACAGCTGGGTGCCGATGTTGCCGTAGCCGACGATGCCGAGCGTGCGTCCCCGCACCTCGTGGCTGCCCTGCGCGGACTTGTCCCAGATGCCGTCGTGCATCCGCTGGGTCTTCTCGGGAAGCCGCCGCGCGAGCGCGATGATCTCGCCGATGACGAGCTCGACGACGCTGCGGGTGTTGGAGTACGGCGCGTTGAACGCGGCGATGCCCCGCTGGGCGGCCGCACCGAGGTCGATCTGGTTGGTGCCGATGCAGAACGCACCGATGGCGAGCAGGTCGGGAGCGTTGTCCAGGACCTTCTCGGTGACCTTGGTGTTGGAGCGGATGCCCACCATCGACATGCCCTGCAGCGCCTCGATCAGGTCGTCCTCGCCGAGGGAGTGCGAGCGGGTGTGTACGACGAAGTCGTTGCGCTCGAGCACCTCGCTGGCCGCGGGGTGGATGTTCTCGAGGAGGAGGACTTCGTGCTTGTTCACCGAAGCAGCCTACGAGCCGGTGCTGTCACAGGTCGCCCGCATCCACGATGCGGTAGGCGTAGCCCTGCTCGGCGAGGAAGCGCTGCCGGTTCTGCGCGAAGTCGGCGTCGACGGTGTCGCGGCTCACGATCGTGTAGAACCGCGCGGTCTTGCCGTCCTCCTTGGGTCGCAGCAGCCGGCCGAGGCGCTGCGCCTCCTCCTGGCGCGACCCGAACGATCCGCTGACCTGGATGGCGACCTGCGGCCCCGGGCAGGTCGATGGAGAAGTTGGCCACCTTGGACACGACCAGCAGCTCGATCTCGCCGGCACGGAAGGCGGCGTAGAGCCGCTCGCGCTCCTTGACCGTGGTCTCGCCCTTGATGACCGGGGCATCGAGGTGCTCGGCGAGCTCGTCGAGCTGTTCGAGGTACTGCCCGATCACCAGCGTGGGCTCGCCCTGGTGCCGCTTGACCAGCTGTTCGGCGATGAGCACCTTGGCGTGCGTGCAGCTGGCCAGCCGGTAGCGCTCCTCGGGCTCCGCCGTCGCGTAGGCGAGCCGCTCACCCTCTGGCAGCGTGACGCGCACCTCCACGCAGTCGGCGGGGGCGATCCATCCCTGGCTCTCGATGTCCTTCCACGGGGCGTCGTACCGCTTGGGGCCGATCAGGCTGAACACGTCGCCCTCGCGGCCGTCCTCGCGCACCAGGGTGGCGGTCAGGCCGATGCGTCGGCGTGCCTGCAGGTTGGCGGTCATCCGGAAGATGGGCGCCGGCAGCAGGTGCACCTCGTCGTACACGATCAGGCCCCAGTCCCTGGCGTCGAGCAGCTCGAGGTGGGGGTAGACGCCCTTCCGCCGCATCGTCAGCACCTGGTAGGTCGCGATCGTGACCGGCCGGACCTCCTTCTTGGCGCCGCTGTACTCGCCGATCTCGTCCTCGGTGAGGCTGGTGCGCCGCAGCAGCTCGGACTTCCACTGGCGGGCGCTGACCGTGTTGGTGACCAGGATCAGCGTGGTGGCCTGGGCCTGCGCCATGGCCGCGGCGCCGACCAGCGTCTTGCCCGCGCCGCAGGGGAGTACGACGACCCCGGAGCCGCCGTGCCAGAACGAGTCCGCGGCCTCGCGCTGGTAGGGCCGCAGGGTCCACTCGCTCTCGTCGAGCGCGATCGCGTGGGCCTCGCCGTCGACGTACCCGGCGAAGTCCTCGGCCGGCCAGCCGAGCTTGAGCAGTGCTTGCTTGAGGTTGCCGCGTTGGCTGGAGTGGACGGCCACGGTCTCCGGCTCGATCCGCTCGCCGAGCATCCCGGCGACCTTCTTGGAGCGGATGACCTCCTCGAACACGGCCCGGTCGATGCTGCTCAGCACCAGCCCGTGCACCGGATGCTTGTCCAGCCGCAGTCGGCCGTAGCGCGCCATCGTCTCGGCCACGTCGACCAGCAGCGCATGCGGCACCGCGTAGCGGCTGAACGTCAGCAGGACGTTGACCACCTGCTCCGCGTCGTGACCGGCAGCCCGTGCGTTCCACAGCCCCAGCGGCGTCAGCCGATAGGTGTGGATGTGCTCCGGGCTCCGCTCGAGCTCCGCGAACGGCGCGATCGCCTTGCGGCACGCATCGGCCTGCTCGTGGTCGACCTCGAGGAGCAGCGTCTTGTCCGACTGGACGATCAGGGGGCCATCATTCATAAGAGGTCGATCTTACGGACCGCCGCCTCGACGGGGGCCCGCAGCCCGATCCGGGCAGGGAATGGCCTGCAGTCCCCCGTCGAGGTGATCGTGGTTCGGAGCCGTGCCGAGAACGGATTGGTGCAATCGGTTCCACGTCACGTGCGCCGGCTGAATCTGACGCTGCCGTCTGGCATGGACTGGTGGTTGAAGCCGGTGTCGTGGATCCATTGATGGTGTTGATGGCAGAGCGGGATCGCGTTCTTCAGGTCGGTCTTGCCGCCTATGCGCCCACGGCTTTTCGGTGGTGGAGCTCGCACCAGGCGTAGGGCCGTTCGCAGCCGGTGGCGGCGCAGGTGGTGTGTTCGAGCCCTTTCGCCAGTCGCCTCCCCGTGGTTGAAAGGCGCCCTCTCCGGTGGTTGAGGAGCGAGCGTCAGCGAGCGTCTCGAAACGCATGCCGAGCTTGGCGGCGCATGGTCGAGCGGGTCGGGGTCTGCGGTGAGGTTCAGGCGTGTCGGGTGGGGTGCCGAGGCGTCCCAAGCCGAGCATCCCCCGCTTCGCTCCTCCTGCTCATTTGTGACGCCTCGGCTCCGTCGTGCAGGCGACGGTCGGAGGTGCTCGAGGAGTTCGGCGAACGCGAGTCCGCGGCGGTGCCGCCAGTCGAACGAGCGATCGGGTCAACCGTGCACTTGGCATCTGCCACACCTCCACGCGGGCCATTTATGGAGTTGCAACAGCCACTTGAATCCGCCAGAAGTTGGACCGCAACCACAGCGGTCGAGTGAACAAACGGTGAGCCAAGAAATGGGCTGCGGAAGGTAGGGCGACCACAGCGGGCAGCAACCACCCAATCGAAAATCTCTTTGTGGTTTCGAGCCGCGCGCTGGCGCTCGCTCCTCAAGCACCGGGGGGTAAGCGGTCTCTGGGCGATGTACGGAGCCTGGTCTCGTCTGTCCGCTCGCTTCGCTCGCTGCTCGACCACCGGTGGTTACGGTGCGCTCGCTGCTCGACCACCGGTGGTTACGGTGCGCTCGCTGCTCGACCACCGGTGGTTACGGTGCGCTCGCTGCTCGACCACCGGTGGTTACGGTGCGCTCGCTGCTCGACCACCGGTGGTTGTGGTGCGCTCGGTGCTCGACGACCCGGCTTGGGTGGGCGAGCGGGGTCAGCCGCTGGCTTGGGCGGCTGGGCCTCCGGACATCTCCAGCTCCAGGTGCTCGGGTAGGGCGCCGAGGAGTTCGAGGCTGGCGACAAGGACGTCTACGAGGCCGGGGAGGCCTACTCGTTCGACGTACTGCTCGAAGTTGGGGGTCGAGTTGCCGTACGCGGCCATGCTCTCCGTCGGGGTGAGCCAGCCCATCTGGCCCAGCAGATCGATGGCGGGCGGATCCATCTCCCAGCTGCCGCCCTCCGAGGTCGCGCCGACGCATTCGGCGGACAGGACGTCCTCGATGCGGAGGACCTGTACGTAGCGTGTGGGGGCAGGCCGCGATCGACGCAGGAACCCGCGTCGCGGCACGTGGTGGGGGACTGGCTCACCGAGGATGAGGAACTCGCCGTCGGCAAGTTGCTCAAGTGCGTGCGCGAGCGCACGCCTGGTGTCGTCCCACTGCTTGAACGGCATGCGAGCAGATTACGACGGCAACCCCGCCGGGCGCCTCCCCCCGTCCACGGGTCAGTCCACCGTCAGTCCGTGCCCGGATCCAACGCCGCGTCCACGGCCGCAGCGACGTGGATGCTGGTGGTGGGAAACGAGGGGACGCGTAGGTCGTCCGGCCCGATCAACAGCTCGATCTCGGTGCAGCCGAGGATGATGCCCTGGGCGCCGCGGGAGACCAGGCGCTCGACCACTTCGACGTACGCCGCCCGCGACTCATCGCGCACGACGCCTTGGCAGAGCTCGTCGTAGATCACCCGGTGCACCAGCGCCTGGTCGTCTTCCTCGGGCACGAGCACGCGAAGTCCGTGGGACTCGAGCCGTCCGCGGTAGAAGTCCTGCGACATCGTGAACGCGGTGCCCAGCAGGCCGACCGTGTCCAGGCCTGCGGCCTGCACCGCAGCAGCGGTGACATCGCCGAGATGCACCAGCGGGATCGCGACGGCGTCCTCGATCGTGCCGGCGACCTTGTGCATCGTGTTGGTGCACAGGACCAGCAGGTCGGCACCGGCCGCCTCGAGCCGTGCCGCCTCGGCCGCAAGCAGCTCGCCGGCGCGGTCCCACTGCCCGGTGACCTGCAGGTGCTCCACCTCGGCGAACTCCACGGAAGACAACAAGATGCGCGCGGAGTGCAGGCCACCGAGACGCTCGCGGACGAGCTCGTTGGCGAGCCGGTAGTAGATCGCCGTCGACTCCCAGCTCATGCCGCCGAGCATCCCGATGGTGCGCATCAAGCTCCTAGCTCGCGGACCAGGCAGGGTCGCGTCCGGCGAGGCCGAGGATGCGGTCGAAGAACGGTGCGTTGTCGGGTACGGCGACCACCTTCCCGAAGATCTCGCGACCGGATCCGTCAGGTGCCTGGTCGTCCGGGGTGACGATCGGCAGCACGGTCTCGCACTCCGCGTCCGTCGGACGGTAGGGCTGGCCGGTGGCGCGGGCGACGTCCCACCCGTGCAGCAGGACCTCGTCGATGGCCACCAGCGCGCAGACCTCACCGGGGAGGTCCACGCCACCTGCCATGGTCATGCCTCCCCAGGCGTCCTCGGACTTCCACGCCTCGGCGAGCTCGAAGAGCCGCTTCTCGAGCTCGCTGCGCCACCCGTCCGGGAGCGGTCCCTCCTCCTGCGGCCCGGGTGGAGTCGAGGTGGTCGGCCCCGTCGCCTTGGCCGCTGCGTCGCAGAAGGCGCTCGAGAGACCGAGCAGGTGGTGGATGACCGCCCGGACCGGCTGACCCATCGGCGTGGGCGCTTCCAGCTGGTCGTCGGCGACGGCTGCAGCCACCGCGCTGGTGCGCTCGGTCGTGGGGGAGAAGTCGATCATCAATGCTCCTTCGTCGGGGGCTGGCACCATCTTGGACCAACGCGGAGCGCCGTACTCATCGGTCGATGGGCCGGGACTTGGGGTGGTCAGCGAGGTACGAACGGACCGGGATGCGTCGCTTGGAGGCGTACCCCTCGGGCAGGAGCACGTGGCCCAGCCGTGTCAGGTAGTAGACCTTCCAGTGGTAGTAGCCGTAGAACGCACGCGGGCGCCGCTGCATCACCTTCGCCACCAGAGTCACGCCGCGGACGTACGCCGACGAGTTGTTGTAGCGGAAAAGGGCATCGGCTCGCGACTTGCCGAACCCCTGCGCCTTGAGGAAGCGACCTGCCGCGAAGATCGAGTCGCGGGTGGAGTTGATGTCGCCGCGACCGTAGATGTCCCACGTGGTCGGGATGAACTGCATCGGTCCCTGCGCACCGGCCACCGAGGTGCCGCGGATCCGGCCGAAGCTCGTCTCGATGAAGTTGATCGCTGCGAGGTACTCCCAGTCGACGCCGAACCGGTCCTCAGCACCCCGGTAGTGCGCGAGCAGCTTCTTCGCCGGAGCCGCCGCGACGATCCGCCAGTCGGGCAGGTCCTTGTGCAGGTGGCGCCGCTTGGTCGGGTGCATCGAGCGGAACTCCCGTCGGGATGCGACGTTGTCGGCGACCACCGCCCGCAGTTTCGCCGGGAGTGCCTTGCGGACCGCGCGGTCCCACTGTGGCCGGGTGGTCAAGGTGCGATAGGCGACCTGTTGCAGGTGTCCGGCCGCCGCCAAGACCTTGGGGTCAGTGGATTCGTCGGCGATCGCGCGCTCCGCTGCGACCACTTGCCTGGCGAGCTCCTTCGGGGACTCCGCGACGCGGGGTCTGCCGTCCAGTGCCTGCCCCATGGGCTTCGGCAATGAGTCGCCGTTCGACTCCGAGGTCGTGGCGCCTTTCTCCTCAGTCTGGTCAGGCGACTCCGAGCTGCACGCGGTCAGCGCGAGCAGCAGCAGGAGGACGATCAGAAAGCGTGGGCGAGGCACAGAGACCAGCCTTGCGCGCCGGTCAAGCCGTCGCTTGTCGGGTCTGGGGTCATGGACGCGAGACAGCGGTGATCCGGTGGATGGCGAAGGTGCGCGAGGAGTCGCTGCGTTCGTCGTATGCCGTGACCCGACCGCCCTCGACCCGCTCAGGGCTGACCAGGCGCTCGGCCACCGTGCCGTCGTTGCCGACGTAGCCGATGCGCAGCTGCTCCCGAGACTCGGCCGCTTGGCGCAGCATCGCGATCACGTCGGCGGGGCTGGAGGCGGAGGCGCCCCGCATCGGGCGTGCGGCGGACGAGCGGTCGCCGGAGCGGATCGCGGTGACTACGGCCGCCGTACGGGCCACCGAGCGGACCCCCGACTCTGCCGGCGTACGACGACGTCGTGAGCGCGCGCGGAACACGTCGGGACGGGCCACCCGGACGGTGCCGTCGACGGCCTCGACCACCGGCGCCAGGCCGAGGTCGCGGATGCGGGGGAGCAGGGTGCCGAGGGGCATGTCGGAGATCACCACGGTCGGAGCGATCCGGCGCAGGCGCAGCTCGTCGGCACCGGGTGCGTGCATCAGCTCGGTCAGGGCGGTCTCGTCGTCGCTGCGCAGGAACGCCTCTGCGTGGCCCGCGCGCAGGGTGCCGAACCGGCGGGAGACGTCGTCGACGAGATAGGTGAGCGACTGCGGGACCGGCGTGCGCGAGGTCGAGGACACGAAGTCGTGCACCTCGGTGGCGGACCACCCGGCGTCGAACGCCCGTCGTACGGAGGAAGCAGCGAAGCGGTAGACCGTCGCCCCGCCGCGTGACTCCACGTCCGCGACCAGGGCCAGCTTGCGCGCCAGGTCCTGCTCGAGCGGGCCGGGCGCGATCGCGGTCAGGTCGGCCTGCAGCAGCACGTGGTCCACCGGGGCGGGAAGCAGGTCGTCGAGCGTCTTGGCGGGATCGTCCCCGGCGACGAGGGCTCGACCGAAGGTCGAGACGCCGTCCAGGCCGGTGATCCCGAGCAGCGCTGCTTGCTCGACCGTCGGAGCCACCTGGGCCAGGCGGATCGCCGACCGCCGCGGACGCCGCCAGCGCATCCGCTCGACGAGCGAGGCAACGCCGGTCCCGGCAGCGAGGGCGTGGTCCTCGCGGAGGTCGGCGAGCTCGGCGAGTACGTCGGCGCGCAGCTCGACCAGCCAGCCGCGGGCGAGGTCGGGGGAGAGGGCGTTCACCGGCTTGTCGCCGATCCGGCCACCAACAGCCGAGACCAGCCGGGGGTTGGCGAGCCAGGCCCGCGCGAGGGAGGCCCAGCGCTGCGAGACCGAGCTGCTCAGCCAGGCGTCGTACGCGTCGGTCGGCAGCCAGGCGGCGTCGGTGTCGTCCGTCATGCCCTGGTCGAGCAGGCCGGCCGCGGAGGCGGTCTCGATCACCAGCGCGGCAACGTCGATCTCCACGTGCAGCAGGGTTGCGGCTGCGCGCAGGTCGCGTACGGCGAGCCCGCCGGCCTTCAAAGCCGCCGGTGGGTGGGTGCCCCACCGGTCGAGCAGCAGCTCGGTGCGTCGTACGAGCTCGAAGGCCGCGCCGGCCGCCGCCCGGTCGACCAGCGCCTGCGAGCGTTCGCCCGTGGCGAGCTCCGGCGGATGGTCGAGCTTCCTGCCTCCGGACGTTCGCAACCCGAGGCGCACGGACCACGGGATGGTCACGTGTCGCTCGTCGATGCGCTCAAGCAAGCCGGCGGCCACGAGGTCGGCGGTCGGCCCGGCGCCGCCGCTCCAACGCCCGTTCGCGCCGGTGTCGTCGAGATGGTCGAGGATGCTCCGCGCCGGCGGAGCCAGCCCATCGAGCAGACCGGCGACCTCGTCGATCGGCGGACCCGCCGGGAGCCGCAACAGGTCACCGACGACGAGCACCGGCCGCCGCGGTGATCCCCAGACCAGCGCCAAGCGACTCGAGCCGCTCCAGCGCCCGGTCGACAGCCTCAGGGGTGGCCGGAAGATCCGCCAGGATCGGTGCCCTGCACCAGCGCCTGCAGCACGGTCAGCTCGAGTGCATCCAGAGCAGTCGAGGGCGCGCAGCACCGACGTCTTCACCACCACGCGGGCGGCCAGCTGTGAGGAGTCGTGCGGCGCCGGCGCGCCCAGGTCGGGCCGCGCATCGAGCAGGGCAGCCAGCCGCTCGTCGGGCCAGCTCCGGAACTGGTCGGCGAGGGTGCGCGGGGCGGACGAGGACATCCGGGTGATTCTACGCGGGTGGCGATCTGCCGGACGGCCGCTTCTCGGCGTACGGCCCTTGGTCTCGTCTGTCCGCTCGCTTCGCTCGCTGCTCGACCACCGGTGGTTGCGACAATCCCCGGTGGTTGAGGAGGGCGAGGTACGAGCCCGTCTCGAAACCACTTGGTTACCGGGTCACGGTTTCGAGACGCTCCCTTCGCTCGCTCCTCAACCAACGAGGAGCGGCTGGCAGGATCGGTGCATGGAGGTCACTGCGAGGTTTCTCGAGATGCTGCTTGCTGGCGCTTCGCGGGAGGACCTCGACCTGGTGGTCGCGGAGGCTGAGGTCTCGGGGAGCAGTCCGGAGCAGCTGGCCAGTCTGCGCGAGCGGCATGCACTCGCCATGCGGATCCACGAGCAGATGGAGCGGCAGCGCAGCCGGGAGGCCGAGCTCTCTGCGCTCTACGAGACCGCTCGCGACCTCACCGCAATCCGTGACCTCGACACGATCCTGGCCGCCATCGTCCGGCGGGCACGGCAGCTGCTGCATGCCGACATGACCTACCTCTCGCTCAACGACGAGCCGGAGGGGGCGTCGTACATGAAGGTGACCGACGGTGCCCTCACTCCCGAGTTCCGCAAGCTGCGGCTGCCGCTCGGCACCGGGCTGCTCGGGCTGGTGGCGCAGTCGGGGGCGCCGTACTTCACCGAGGACTACCAGGCCGACGAGCGCTTCGTGCACCGCGACTACATCGACACCGCTGTGCAGGGCGAGCAGATCCGCGCCATCCTCGGGGTGCCGCTCACCGTCGAGGGCAAGGTCATCGGCGCGCTGCTTGCCGTGCACCGCACGGTCCGCCCGTTCCCGGCGAGCGAGGTGGCGCTGCTGACCTCGTTCGCGGCGCACGCCGCGATTGCCCTGGAGAACGCGCGTCTCTTCGAGCAGGCACGAGCTGCCGTCGCCGCGGCGGACGAGGCAAACGCCGAGCTCCGGGCACGATCGGAGGCCACCGAGCGAGCCGCCCATGCGCACGACCTGCTCACCGACGTACTCCTCCACGGTGGCGGAGTCGTCGAGGTCAGCAACGTGCTGGCCGAGGTGCTCGGTGGCCGACTGTCGGTGTACGACGAGGAGGGGCGCCTGCTCGCCGGCGAGGACATCGGGACCGGCGCGAAGATCGAGTGGGACGCCGTCGAACGAGCAAGGACCTCGGGCCGCAGCGTGCACACCGGCGACGGAGCCTGGGTCGCCGTAGCCGCCGCGGGTGACGAGCACCTCGGCACCCTCGTGCTGAACGCCACCGAACCGCTGGACCTGCCCGAACAACGCACCCTGGAGCGCGGCGCCCTCGTGACTGCGCTGGTCCTGCTGTTCGGTCGCATCGAGGCGGAGGCCGAGAGCCGTGTGCGTGGCGAGCTGTTGTCCGACCTCCTCAGCGGGCGCGACCTCGATGGGGATCGCCTGTTGCAGCGGGCCCGACAACAGGGCGCCGACCTCGAGGGCGCCCTCGTCGTCGCGGTCGCCCAGCCGACGGAGGAGGCACCGGAGCTTCAGGTCGCCCGCATTGCCTCGAGCCTCGCTCGCGAGCTGGGAGGCATCGGCGGGACCCACGATGGAGTCGCGGTAGTGCTCGGGCACGACGAGCCCCTTCGGCTGGGCGAAACCCTGCGTGAGCGTCTGGGCGGTGCCACCGTCGGTGTCGCAACAAGCGCTGGAGGCGCTGGGGGCATCACGGATGGTTGGCGCGAGGCCCGGCAGACGCTCGCGGCCATGCTCCGGCTGGGCCGGACGGGTGAGGTCAGCGACCCGGCAGGCCTCGGGCTTGCACGCCTGCTGCTCGGCGGAAACGGCCCCCAGGACCTCGAGGAGTTCGTCGACCGGACGGTTGGTCCGGTACTGCGCTACGACGCCGCGCGTGACACTCAGCTCGCTGCGACCCTGGATGCGTGGCTGGCCACCGGCAGTGCACTCCGTGACACCGCCGAACGGCTGCACATCCACCCGAACACCGTGACCCAGCGGCTCGACCGGGTCGGCCAGCTGCTCGGCGACGGCTGGCGACAGCCGGACCGGAAGCTCGACCTGCAGCTCGCACTGCAGATGGTTCGGCTCCGCCGGGAGATGTAAATCAGGCACATGTCCTGCTGGCAAGCGTGGCTCGCGGGCACATGGTGAGCGTGATCGGGGCCACGTAGCGTCCCGGTTCATGAGCAAGCCACTGTCCGGCCACACCGCCCTGGTCACGGGGGCAGCGAGCGGCATCGGCCGCGCCGTTGCTGGGCGACTGGTCGCCGACGGCGCCAGTGTGCTGCTGCTCGACCGTGACGAGGCCGGGGCCAAGGAGGCCGCCACCGAAGTGGGCGGCGAGCACCTCGTCGCAGACCTCGCCGATGCGACCTCGATCGATGCGCTGGAGCTCGATGGACGTGGCATCGACATCCTCGTCAACAACGCCGGGATCCAGCACGTCGCGCCCGTGGAGGAGTTCGACCCGGAGCGGTTCGCAATGATCCACCGCGTCATGCTGCACGCGCCCTTCCTGCTCGCCCGTGCACTGCTCCCCGGCATGTACGACGCCGGCTGGGGCCGGATCGTGCACGTCAGCTCGGTGCACGGCCACCGGGCCTCGCCGTACAAGTCCGCCTACGTCAGCGCCAAGCACGGCCTCGAGGGACTGTCCAAGGTGATCGCGCTCGAGGCCGCGGACAAGGGCGTCACCAGCAACACGGTCTGCCCCGGCTACGTCCGTACGCCGCTCGTCGAGGGGCAGATCGCTGACCAGGCCAGCAGCCACGGCATCGCCGAGGACGAGGTCCTCGACGACGTCCTGCTGGCCCGTACGCCGGTGAAGCGGCTCGTCGAGCCCGAGGAGGTCGCGGCCATCGTCGCGTTCCTCTGCGGACCCGGCACCGACTCGATCAACGGCAGCTCATACCTGATGGACGGCGGCTGGACCGCCGCATGACTGGCACCTCGCCAGATGGGAGTACGCACATGTCCACACAATCTCGAACCGTCACCTCGGAGAACCCGACCCCGCCACCAGGGGACAATGGCATCGTCAAGGTCGTCTTCGCGAGCCTCATCGGCACCGCAGTGGAGTGGTACGACTTCTTCCTCTACGGGTCCGCCGCCGCTCTCGTCTTCGGCGTGCTGTTCTTCCCTGACGCCGATCCGGTGAACGCGACCTTGCTGGCGTTCGGCACCTACGCTGTCGGGTTCGTCGCCCGTCCCCTCGGCGGTGTCGTCTTCGGTCACTTCGGTGACCGCGTCGGCCGAAAGAAGATGCTCGTCGTCTCGCTGATGATGATGGGCGCAGCGACCTTTGCGATCGGCCTGCTCCCGACGTACGCCAGCATCGGCGTCGCGGCACCGATACTGCTGCTCGTCTGCCGGCTGTTGCAGGGCTTTGCCGTCGGCGGTGAATGGGGCGGCGCGGTGCTGATGGCCGCCGAGCACGGCGACGACAGCCGTCGTGGCTTCTGGTCCTCGTGGCCCCAGGCCGGTGTCCCGCTGGGCAACCTGCTCGCGACCGGTGTGCTGTTCGTGCTTGCTGCGTTCCAGAGTGACGCCGACTTCGAGGCGTGGGGTTGGCGCATTCCGTTCCTGCTCTCCGCAGTGCTCGTGCTGATCGGTCTGTACGTGCGACTGCAGCTCGAGGAGTCTCCGGTCTACCAGGAAGCGAAGGCGGAGATCGCCGAGAAGAAGACCGGGGCATCGCACATGCCGTTCTTCGAGGTGATCAAGAGCTACCCCAAGGAGGTCCTCACCGCGATGGGGATGCGGATGGCGGAGAACATCAGCTACTACATCTTCACGATCGTCTCGATCACCTACGTGACGACGTACCTCGACCAGAGCAAGGACCTGATCCTGCAGATGTTGCTGATCGCGGCAGCGCTGCAGTTCTTCCTGGTGCCGGCCATCGGCGCCCTTTCGGACAAGGTCGGCCGCCGGCCGCTCTACTTCACGGGTGCCGTTGGAGTGGGCGTCTGGGCCTTCGTGTTCTTCGGCCTGCTCGACACCAACGAGCCCGGACCGGTCCTGCTGGCTGTTGTTGTCGGTCTGTTCTTCCACACCCTGATGTACGCACCCCAGTCCGCGTTCTTCTCCGAGCTGTTCGGTACGTCGGTCCGCTACACCGGCGCGTCGGTCGGCTACCAGCTCGCGTCGATCTTCGCCGGAGCGCTGGCGCCCATCATCGCCGTCGAACTGCTCGGCTCTGCGGACGAGAGGAACACCACCGCGGTGGCCATCTACGTCGCCCTTGCGTCGGTCATCACGGTCATCGCCGTGTACTTCGCAAAGGAGACCCGGGGTAGCTCGCTACGCCACGACCGCGTGGTGCGCAGCGCGCACGAGTGATCGATCAGCGTCACTGGTGAGCCCGCTCGCCGCGACCGGCCTTCTCGGCGGTCTCGGCGATGCGGGCTCTCCGCGTCTCCGGCCGCTTCGCGGTGACGATCCACTCCAGGATGCTGCGCTTCACCGACCGCGGGAACTCTTCCCACGCCTCCCGAGCGCCGGGGTGCTGTGTCGAACTCCGCACCCAGGTCGTCAGGGACAACCAGGTTCTCCACGTCGTCCAGCAGTGACCACGTGCCGTTCTGCTTCGCCTCGTCGATGGCTGCCTGCCCGGCGGGGCCCATCCGGTCCTCGGCCAGCAACAGCTCGATGCGTCGCTTGTTCGGCCGCGACCACCCGCTGGTGGGACGCCGACGGGTGAGCCACAGCATCGTCCGGTCGTCGTCGAGCCGTTTGCCCTTGCTGTCCACCCAGCCGACAGCGAGGGCCTCGGTCACTGCCTCCTCGTAGCCGACGGTCGGCCGGCCGGTGTGCTTCTTCCAGGACACCAGCCAGACTCCGGGGCTCACCTCGTGGTTCGCGTCGAGCCACGCCCGCCACTCCTCGACGGTTTCCGGATGCACGCGTTCGCCGTCGTCGCTCGTCGCCATGTCCCAAGGCTCGACCTTGCCAGCGCTGCGGGCAACTCATCGGTAGCGTTCGGCCCGATGGATCCCGAACTGACCGCTGAAGATCCCGAGGCCGAACTGCTCCCCGAGCACGGCGACGTCTGGTACGTCAGCTACGGCTCCAACATGTCGGCCGGCCGACTCGCGATGTACCTCGAGGGCGGCACTCCGCCAGGAGGCAGTCGACCCAACCCCGGTGCCCGGAACAGCGCGCCGCCGCGTCGCAGCGTGCCGGTCGACCTTCCCGGCGCCCTCTACTTCGCCGGCAAGTCGCCGCAGTGGGGTGGGGGAGTCGCGTTCTACGACCACGACGCGCAGGAGCCCGGGAACGGCGCACCGACCGCGGCGCGCGCCTACCTGATCACCGCCCAGCAGTTCGCGGACGTGGCCGCGCAGGAGATGTACCGGGTCCCGCAGGAAGGGGACCCGCTCGAGGAGGTCGTGGTCGGCGGCATCGACGGGGGTCGGCACCACGTCGGTCCCGGTCGCTACGAGACGCTCGTGGAGGTGGGTCGGCTGGACAACGCGCCGATGCTGCTGTTCACCTCGCCCCACGGGATCGACCACGTCGAGCACACGCAGCCTTCTGCGCCGTACCTCTTGACGCTGGCGCTGGGACTGAAGGAGTCACGCGAGTGGGACGACGCCGAGGTGTCGGCGTACTTCGAACGGCTCGGCGTCGTCATCGACTGATGGTCAGCCGAACGCCGAGGTGACCACGACCTCCCCCGCGGCGTCGCGGACCTCGAAGCCGGAGGCCCGGTCTCGGAGCACCGAAGAGTTCAGGTTGCAGTCCATGTCCTTGGCTCCGGTGCCGACGAACTCCCCGGCGGGGTAGCGCTTCCCGTCGACTCCGAGGACGTCGATGCGATATCGACCGCCCTTGTCGAACCCGGCAGCATGCAGCTTCACCTCCACCCCCCAGGTGTGGTTGACCAGCTCGGCCTTGGCCTCCAGCCCCGGTTGCTCGGTCTGGACCTGGACCGCTTCGAGAGGTACACCGGGTCGGGGGTCGCTGCCGCTGAGTGACTGGACCGCGATGGTCGCGACCACGGCGACCACGGCGGCCGCGGCAGTCAGGGAGGCCGCGCGGAACCAGGAGTCTGCCGGTCTCGCGCCGCGCCGCGCTGTCGACCGCCTGGACGACCCGGTCCCCGAGGTCGTCAGGTGGAACAAGGGACTCGTCCGGTGTGCGGCGTCCCCGAAGCTGCCCCAGGGCGTTGGCGACAGGAGTGAGCTCGGCGAGCTCGCCCGTACAGTCCGGGCAGGTGTCGAGATGAGCCTCCAAGGCCGTCGTCTCGACGGCGGACAGCTGGCCCAGGACGTATGCGCCCAGGCTCATCCGCAGGTCGTGGTGCTCGTGCTCGTTCACAGCGACACCTCCATCTCCTCCATCACGATGCGCAATGCTTTGAGTCCGTAGAAGACCCTGCTGCGCAGCGTGCTCGCGGGGATCCCGAGCTCGGCAGCGACTTCGTCGCACGGTCGGTCGGCGAGGTAGGTCTGCTCGAGGGCCCGGCGGTGATCCTCCCCGAGGCGTCGCAGCCCCTCCTCGACGAGCCAGCGGTGCATCAGGCGCTCCCACTCGTCCGGCCCGGTCACCGGTACCTCGGCGAGGGTCTGGTGGTCGGCCAGTGAGCGCAGCCATGGACGTACGCCGTGCGCACGGTGGAGGTCGATCACGACGTTGCGTGCGATGCCGAAGAGCCACACCCGCAGGCCCGCGATCTGCGGGTCGTATCGGTCACGTGCTCGCCAGGCCCGCAGGAAGGTCTCCTGCACGGCGTCCTGTGCCGTCGCCGCGTCGCCGAGCCCGCGCAGTGCGTAGCGGTAGAGCTCAGCACCGTGCGCGGCGTACGCCTCGCGCACCCCCTCCTCCTTGGCGAAGGTGGGGGTGCGCGAGGAACGACGGGTCAACGCCATCTGCGTCGTGGTGTCTCAGCGCCCGCCGGTCACTTGCCGATCGGGATGGCGACGTCGCTCACCTGGACCGAGCCGGGGAAGCTGCCCTTGGAGGTGACCGCGCCGGTGAGCGGCGAGACGCTGTACAGGCGGTACTTCCCGCCGACACTCAACGTCGCGTAGGCCTGGTTGCCCTTGCCCGCGATGTCGAAGCCGGCGTCGCTGCCGGCGTCGACACCGAGCTTGCCGGTGGCCGAGAGCGAGCCCGCGTTGGCGGGCGCCTGGACGGCCACCTGGTCGAGAGCGGTGTCGAGGTCGAACAGCGTGGTGGCGGTCGCCGCGTCCAGGTCGTTGTTCGTGTACGCCGCCCCGCTCACTCCGCTCGCCGGAGTCGTCGGCCGGCGGGTAGGTGAGCGTGCCGTCGACGATCGTGGCGCCGCCGGGGTTCACGTCATGGCGGAGGTTCTGCCCGTTGTCGCTGACCACGCGCAGGCGGTCGGCCGCCGGGTTGAAGTCCACCCCGAACGTCGAGCCGGACAGCGGCACGGTGAGCTGGCTGACCTTGGTGGCCGTCGCCTTCGAGGACAGCGTGTAGACGCCGCCGGCGTTGCCGACGCCGTAGAGCGCCTTGTTCTGCACCCGGAAGTCGATCCCGACCAGGGCGGTGTCTCCCGTGAGGCCGGAGACCTTGCGGCCGGCCAGCGGACGACCCGGCTTGGACAGGTCGAAGGCGACGAGTGACTTGCCGCCGACGAGCCCGATGGCCAGGCCGTCGGAGCGATTGCCTTGGTTGTCCCCTGCGCTTGCGGGCGCGAGCGGGAGAGCCATGGCGGCGGCGATCGCGCTTGCCGTGACGAGGGTGCGTGTGCGGTTCATCGAATGCTCCTTCGAGGATGCGGGGTTGCTTCGAGTGGTTCGTTCTGGTGTGTGTACGGGGGACACCTCGTCCGCGTTGAAGATCCCGTGCATGCGGTTCGTAGCCGTCCAGCATCTGGATCTGGAGGAGGGGCCAGATCGCTTCTGGCGTCACGACGGCTGACGCCGACGTTGGCCGAGCCGAGCCTGTTCCTCACCCGTTCGTCGTGGATAGGTTCGACCAATGGAGTCCTACGCTATCGGTGAGACCACCCCGGCCCTGATCGAGGAGACCATCGGCGCCAACTTCGAGCGCATCGTGGCGTCGTACGGCGACAACGAGGCGCTGGTCGAGTTCGCCTCCGGGCGGCGCTGGACCTACGCCGAGCTCGACCGCGACGTGAACGCCCTTGCGCGCGGCCTGATCGGCGCGGGCATCGAGAAGGGCGACCGGGTCGGGCGTGTGGTCGCCCAACTGTGCGGAGTGGACGATCGCGCAGTACGCCAGCGCGAAGGTCGGCGCCATCCTCGTCAACGTCAACCCGTCCTATCGCACCCACGAGTTCGCCTACGCGGTGAACCAGTCGGGGCTGAAGCTGCTGATCAGCGCCGAGTCGTTCAAGTCGAGCAACTATCGGGAGATGGTCGAGGAGACCGCGCCGCAGAACCCCACTCTGGAGCGGGTCGTCTACATCGGCACGGACGACTGGGAGGGCCTGGTCGCGGAGGGCGACGGGGTGCCGGAAGACGCGGTCGCCGAGCGGATGGCGACCCTCGAGCCTGGCGACGCGATCAACATCCAGTACACGTCCGGGACCACTGGCTACCCGAAGGGCGCGACGCTCAGCCACCGCAACATCCTGAACAACGGCTTCTTCACCACCGAGCTGATCAACTTCACCGCGGCGGACCGGCTGTGCATCCCGGTGCCCTTCTACCACTGCTTCGGGATGGTGATGGGCAACCTCGGCTGCACCACTCACGGCGCGACCATGGTGATCCCCGCGCCCGGGTTCGACCCCGAGACGACGTTGCGCGCGGTGGAGGAGGAGCGCTGCACCGGCCTGTACGGCGTACCGACGATGTTCATCGCGATGCAGGGGCACCCGAGCTCCGCCGAGTTCCCCCTATCAGGCTTGAGCACGCTGCGTACGGGCGTGATGGCCGGATCCATCTGTCCGGTCGAGGTGATGAAGCGCTGTGTCGAGGAGATGAACATGGCCGAGGTGTCGATCTGCTACGGCATGACCGAGACCAGCCCGGTCTCGTGCCAGACCCGCGCAGACGACGACCTCGACCGTCGTACGGCCACGATCGGGCGGGTCCACCCGCACGTGGAGATCAAGGTCGTCGACCCCACCACTGGCGAGACCGTCGAGCGTGGCGAGCCAGGGGAGTTCTGCACGCGCGGCTACTCGGTCATGCTCGGCTACTGGCAGGACGAGGAGAAGACGGCCGAGGCGATCGACGCCGACGGCTGGATGCACACCGGTGACCTCGCGGAGATGCGCGAGGACGGCTACTGCAACATCGTCGGCCGGATCAAGGACATGGTCATCAGAGGTGGCGAGAACATCTATCCACGCGAGATCGAGGAGTTCCTCTACACCCATCCCGACATCGAGGACGTGCAGGTGATCGGCGTACCTGACGAGAGGTACGGCGAGGAGCTCGCCGCCTGGGTCAAGCTGCGGGACGGGGCCGACCCCCTGGACGAGCCGAAGCTGCGCGAGTTCGCCAGCGGCAAGCTCGCGCACTACAAGATCCCGCGCTACGTGCTGCTCGTAGACGAGTTCCCGATGACGGTCACCGGCAAGATCCGCAAGGTGCAGATGCGCGAGGAGACCACCGAGAAGCTCGGGCTCACGGATGTCGAGCGACGGGCGCAGCGAGAGTCGGACGACCGGGACGCCCAGGACGGGCAGGAGCGCGCATGAGCACGATCGACACGCTGGCCGAGGAGTACTGGGCGCATTACCTGGAGGTCGAGCCGACCCACGCCCACATGCTCGGTGACTACCGCGGTGCCGGCCGGTTCGAGGAGGCCACCCGGGAGGCCGAGGACCGCGAGATCGCAGCCATGCGTGACTTCTCGGCTCGGGCGACGGCGACCGACGAGTCCGGCCTGACCGACCAGCAGCGAATCACCCGCGAGGTTCTGGTCTCCGACGCCACCAACCGCGCCGACGTCCTGGCGACCCGCCTCTCGGAGATGGCTGCTGACCCGATCTTCGGGCCACAGGTCTCGATGCCGCTCGTCATGGGCATGCTCGCGCTCCCCGACGCCGACGTGGCCGAGGCGCTCGTCGACAAGCTGCGCGGGATGGGTCGTTTCTACGGCGAGCTGGCGGAGCGCCAGCGCGACGGCGTGGCAGCCGGGCGGCTTCCGGCCGCTTTTGCTGTCGCCGACACGATCACCCAGCTCGACGACCTGCTCGCGAAGCCGGTCGCGGACGACCCGCTGCTGGTCACGACGATGCCGCCACAAGGGTTCGACGTCGATGCCTGGAAGGGCCGGCTGCGCGAGGCGGTCGAGAACGACGTACGTCCGGGTCTGCGGGCCTTTCGCGACGTCCTTCGCGACGAGGTGCTGCCGCTCGGGCGGCCCGACGACCGGTGCGGACTCAGCTGGGTGCCCGACGGCGACACGGCGTACGCCGCCATGCTGCGCAACTACACGACGACAACGAAGTCTGCGCAGGAGATCCACGAGATCGGCCTCGAGCAGATCGAGAAGCTCGCCGAGGAGTACCGCAGCCTCGGTCCCGAGGTCGTCGGCACCGACGACCTGCCGCAGATATTCAAGGCCATGCGCAGCGACCCCAAGCTGCACTTCAGCACCGGCGACGAGCTGGTGAAGGCATCGGAAGTCGCCATGCAGCGTGCGTGGGACGCGATGCCGGAGTGGTTCGAGGTCCTGCCTCAGGCGCCGTGTGCCGTGCAACCGACGACCACAGGAGCCAAGGCGTTCTACTTCCCACCTGCCGGTGACGGCAGCCGCGGCGGCACGTTCTTCGTCAACGTGGCCGACCCGACCTCGTGGGGGACCTTCGAGCTGCAGTCGATGGCGTTCCACGAGGGCATCCCCGGACACCACCTCCAGCTCGCCGTCGCGAGCGAGCTCAAGGACGTGCCGGACTTCCGCAAGCACATCCACAACTCGGCGTACGCCGAGGGCTGGGGCCTCTACACCGAGCGACTCTCCGACGAGATGGGGCTGTACAGCTCGGCGGTGGACAGGATCGGGATGTTCTCAGCCGACTCGATGCGCGCCTGCCGGCTCGTGGTGGACACCGGCCTGCACGCGCTCGGCTGGAGCCGGGAGCAGGCCGTCGAGTACATGGTCGAGAACTCGCCGCTCGCCGAAGGGGTGATCCGGCCCGAGGTCGACCGTTACATCGTCTCCCCGGGGCAGGCGTCGTCGTACATGGTGGGCCGCCTGGAGATCCAGCGCATGCGCGCGGAGGCCGAGCAACGGCAGGGCGATGGTTTCGACATCCGCAAGTTCCACTCCGCGGTGCTCGACTCAGGATCCCTCCCGCTCGGCGTGCTCGACCACGTCGTGCGTGCTCGTCTGCCCTGACCTCATCCGGAGCCGGTGAAGGGGTTCCGGTTTGGAGCACTCCCGGTGGGGTACGCGAATCGGCAGGGAAACTGTCTGGCTCTGGGAGGAACCACATGGCAGACGCAGCCGAGCTCCGTCGCATCACCACTGACATCCCGGCCCGAATGGATCGGCTGCCGTGGGCCCGCTTCCACTGGCTGGTGGTGATCGGCCTGGGGACCGTCTGGATCCTCGACGGGCTCGAGGTCACCATCGTCGGCTCCATGAGCGAGGCACTCAAGCCGGAGAGCACCGGTCTCGGCATGAGCAGCTTCGACGTCGGCCTTGCCGGAGCCGTGTATGTCGCAGGCGCGTGCCTCGGTGCACTGTTCTTCGGCCAGCTGACTGACCGCTTCGGCCGCAAGAAGCTGTTCCTGATCACCCTCGGCGTCTACACGGTTGCAACGGTGGCGACGGCGTTCTCGATGAGCGTGGAGTGGTACCTCGCCGCCAGGTTCGTGACCGGTGCCGGCATCGGCGGCGAGTACGCCGCCATCAACTCCGCAATCGACGAGCTCATCCCCGCGAAGTACCGCGGTCGGGTCGACGTCGCGATCAACGGGTCCTTCTGGATCGGTGCGGCCGGCGGCGCGCTGCTGACCATCCCGCTCCTCGACCCGACGCTGATCGACCCTGCCTGGGGCTGGCGAATCGCCTTCGGGCTGGGCGCGGTCCTTGCCGTGGGCATCCTGATCGTGCGCCGCAACGTGCCGGAGAGCCCGCGGTGGTTGTTCATCCACGGTCGCGAGGACGAGGGCGAGCAGATCGTCCGCGACATCGAGGGCACCGTCGTGGACGAGACCGGCAAGAACCTGCCGTCGGTTAGCGAGACCATCACCATTCGGCAGCGCAAGTCGATCACCATTCCCGAGATCGCGAAGACGGTGTTCACGCAGTACCCCCGTCGTACGATCCTGTGCTTCTCGCTGTTCGTGGGGCAGGCGTTCCTCTACAACGCGTTCTTCTTCACCTACGGCGACACTCTCGGCACCTTCTTCGACGTGAAGCAGACCGGCTACTACATCGCGGTCTTCGCGCTGAGCAACTTCGTCGGGGCCCTGGTGCTCAGTCCGTTGTTCGACCGGGTCGGCCGGGTGAAGATGATCGCGGGGACCTACATCCTCTCGGGTGTCCTTCTCGCGGTCGCCGGCGTCGTTCTCGGTGACCTCACGGCGATCACCCTGACGATCTTCGGTGCGGTGATCTTCTTCTTCGCCTCGGCGGGTGCCAGTGCGGCGTACCTCACCGCGAGCGAGATCTTCCCGATGGAGACCCGCGCGATGTGCATCGCGTTCTTCTACGCGATCGGTACGGCAGCCGGCGGAATCGCCGGTCCGCTCCTGTTCGGCAAGCTGATCAACGACGCCTCGGAGTCCAAGGACATCACCGCAATCGCGCTCGGTTACTTCATCGGCGCAGCGTTGATGATCGCCGGTGGCGTCGTGGAGATCGTGCTCGGGGTGAAGGCCGAGGGTCAGTCACTCGAGAGCATCGCCAAGCCGTTGACCGCCGAAGAGGACTCCGGCGACGAGCAGCAGCGCCACGAGCGACAGAACGTCTGACCACGTCGAGAGAGGGAGCGAACCATGCCCATGCCACCACCCAAGCCCTCCACCGAGGGTCGGCGCGACCGGCAGGTCTTCCACGAGATGGGCCAGCTCGTGCGTGCTGTCGAACACGACGGCCCCTGCACTCCCGAGGAGCTCGCCGTGCGGGTCGGCGCGCAGTACTGGGAGCACGGACGCTTCGACCGCGCCCTGGCGCTCGCCATTGCCGACGGGCTGATCGTCCGTGGCGAGGGCGGGATCCTGCAGGCCTCGGTCTAGCGACGACGACGACGCAGGCCGGCGCGCACCGCCGCCGCACCCAAGAGGCCACCGATGGCCTCGTAGGGCATCCGTTCGTGGGCCTCGTTCTGGATGCGCTTGTGCACCTCGTCCACCCACGCCGGGAACGGTGAGCGGCCGAAGAACAGCGTGCACGGCTTGTCGGCATCGGGCAGGCAGGCTCCGAGCATCCCGGCCACGACGGCCGTGCGTCGTTCGGAGGATGCCGCGCGCGCCAGGGTCGCCATCGTGGCCAGGCCGATCAGGCCGTCGACCACCGCCACCTTGATGAAGACGTCGTAGTCGGGATGGCCCCAGTGCGGCAGGGCATCCATGGCCACGTGGCTGGCGATTCCGAGGACGAACGCGCTAGAGGGACCGGGCGCCACCGCTCCGATCACGGCACCCGCCACGACGTGGTTCGTGATCAGCACACCTGCACCCTAGAGGGGTGGGCCGGGGTCAAGGCCGAAACGCGGTGATCAGCCAGGCGCTGGAGTCGAACCACACGCCATCACCGGCGTCGTGCGCGTCGAGCAGGGCCAGCAGGCGATCGAGCGCGCGAGCTCTCTCCACGGCGTTCAGGTCGGCGACCAGGTCCTCGGCCATCCCCAGGCCGGAGAGTGCCTCCAGGGCGCTGGCGGCGTCCTGGCCGTAGTAGATCGGTTCGTGCACGTCGGCGATCTCGATGGCGGTGAACCCGGCTTCGGTCAGTACGTCGGTCGCGACTACCGGGTCCGCCAGCGAGAAGGCAGCATGGGTCAGCCCCGTCGGTGCCTGTTGGCTGCCGGCACCGGCCAGTGCGCTCCGGATCGCACCCGTCCACTCCTGCTCGTCGTGGGCCTGCCAGACCAGCTGAACCAGCCGCGCACCAGGCCGCAGAGCGCGCCCGATGTTGGTGAACGCCGCGACCGGATCGGGGAAGAACATCGTGCCGAACCGGCTGAGCCCCACGGTGAAGTCGTCCGGCACGAACGCATGGGTCTGGGCATCGGCCAGCTCGAAGCTGACGTTCGGGATCTTGTCTTCCTCGCTCAGCTGGCGGGCGCGATCCACCATCTCGGGGGAGAGGTCGACCCCGAGCGCGGTTCCCGAAGTGGCGGCCCTGGCGGCCTCCCGGGTCGCCTGCCCGGTGCCGCAGCCGATGTCGAGCACACGGTCATCGGGTTGGACGGCTGCGGCCTGTCGCAGCCGCACGTTGTAGCGGCGCAGCTCGGCGTCGTAGTCGAACAAGTCACTCACCGCCCGGACTTGCCGGTCCGTCACGGAGCACGCCGTATACCGTGTCGAGCGAGACCCCGGGCGCGAATTCCGGTAGCCACCAGGTCGCACCGGCCGCGGCGTACGGCAGGGGGTCGGCGTCAGGGGGAAGGCCGATCACGACGTCGTACGGCCCGGTCTCGCCCGCTCGTAGGTCGGTGATGGTCTCCACAACCTCGGAGAGCTGGTCCGGGTGCTCGAGGTTCGCCGGGAAGAACCCGTCGAGCCGGGCGGCCCGGCGGATCGGCTTGGCGTTGCCGGGGAATCCTGCCGCCCACACGGGCACACCGGGTCGCTGCACCGGCCGCGGCAGGAACTCGACGTCGTCGACGGTGTAGTGCTCGCCGCGATGATGCACCGGCTCGCCGGACCAGGCAGCGGTCAGGATCGCAAGGGACTCGTCGAGCATCTGGCCGCGCTTCCGGTCATCGAGCTGTTCACCGGTCCGGGACAGCTCGGCGGCGAACTGGTCACTGCCGATGCCGACCCCGAGCGTGAGTCGACCGTCGCTGAGCCGATCGAGGGTCGCGGTCTCCCGAGCGACCTTGGCCGGCCGGCGACGGGGGAGGGTCGTCACCATCGGGCCGAGCCGCAGCCGTTCGGTCGCGGTGGCGACTGCCGCCAGTGCGATCCACGGGTCGGCGACTTCCCGGACCGGCGCCCGCCAGGCCAGCTGATCCCACACGAAGCAGCCATCCCAACCAGCTTCCTCCGCGGCAGCGGCCACCCGAGCCACCACCCTCGGGTCGGCGAGCTCCTCGAACAGCGGCAGCCAGAGCGCGGACCGCAGCCGGCTCACGAGGGGCCTCGCCCCGGGTGTCTGGTCAGGGTGGTCAGGGCAGTCATGGCGACCTCTCGGGCGATGTCGAACTGGCTTCTGGGGAAAACGCTAGGCGGAACGCCTCATCGTGAAAAGCGATAGTTCTCGATCGATTCAATCGTAAGTAACGATCGGCGCTGTTACTGTCCGTGGCGTGAACGATGTCGAGCTGCGGCACCTCGCCGCGATGGCCGCCGTCGCCGATGAGGGCTCCTTCGGTCGGGCGGCGACGCTGCTCGGATACACCCAGTCGACGGTGAGCCAGCAGATCGCCGCGCTGGAGCGAGCCGTCGGCGGCCCGGTGTTCGACCGGCCCGGTGGGCCCAAGCCGGTGCGGATCACACCGCTGGGTGCCGTGGTCCTCGAGCAGGGGCGCGAGCTGTTGGCCAGGTCAGAGCGGCTTGTCGACGCCGTCGACCGGTTCAAGGGGGGAGCCGGCCGGATAGACATCGGCACCTTCCAGAGCGTGTCCAACGTGATCCTGCCGACCGTCGTACGCCGACTGCGCGACGAGCACCCCGACTGCGACATCAGGCTCTCCGAGGAGGAGCCGGACCAACCGCGGATCGGTGATCTCGACCTGCTCTTCTACGACGGCCGGATCGAGGCCGACGTGGAGCGCGTGAAGCTGCTCGATGATCCGTATCTCCTGGTGGCCGCCGACGGGGACTTCCCCGATGGTCCGGTGCGGTTGGACCAGCTCGATCGCGCACCGATGGTGGCTTGGCCCCTCACCTGCGACCAGCCGTTGATGGAGCAGGCGCTCGTGAGTAGCGGCGCCGGTCCCCGGATCGTCTTTCGTAGCGCGATCAATGACACCCTCTTCTCCATGGTGCGCGCCGGCTTGGGATCGACGGTGCTGCCCTGGCTCGCGATCCGAGGCGCCGACGTCCAGTCCGATCCCAGGCTGCGTGTCCATGAGCTGCGGCCGTCGCTGCCGCCGCGAGAGATCTATCTGCACTGGCCCTCCGGCCGCACCCTGTCTCCACTCGCCTCGCGCGCCATCGAGATCGCTGTCGAGGTCGCCGCGGAGGCACCCGGCACGAACGGGGCAGGGGAATGAGCTCGCCGGGTGGCCCCACGCACGCGTGGCTCGAGGCGGAGGGTGACCGCCTGCTGGAGTTCGGCCGCGCTTCACGCCACCGCGAGGGCGGGTTCGCCTGGCTGGACGACGACGGCACACCCGAGCTCGACCGACCCGTCGAGCTGTGGATCACCTGCCGGATGACGCACGTCTACTCACTCGGAGACCTGCTCGGCCGGCCGGGGTGCTCCGCACTCGCGGATCATGGTGTCGAGGCACTGCATGGCCGGTTCCGCGACCGAGGGCACGGCGGGTGGTACGCGAAGGTCGGCGCCGGGGGACCGACCACGACGGACAAGACGGCGTACGAGCACGCCTTCGTCGTACTCGCCGGGGCCAGCGCGACGGCCGCCGGGCGACCGGGTGGCCGGGAGCTGCTCGACGACGCTCTGTCCGTGCTCCTCGACCGCTTCTGGGACGACGACTTCGGGATGGTCGTCGAACAGTGGGACGAGTCGTTCTCCATGCTCGACTCCTACCGTGGCGTCAACGCCAACATGCACAGCGTCGAGGCGCTGCTCTCGGCCGCAGATGTCCTCGGCGACGCGAGCCTGCGGGACCGAGCGCTGCGGATCCTGACCCGGGTGGTGCACGAGCTCGCGGCGAGCCACGCGTGGCGCATCCCCGAGCACTTCGACGAGAGCTGGACCCCGATCCTGGACTACAACGTGGACGAGCCGGCGCACCCGTTCCGGCCGTACGGCGCGACGATCGGCCACTGGCTCGAGTGGGCCCGACTCGCGATCCATCTGCACGCCGCACTTGGTGATGAGGCGCCCGATTGGCTCCTCGATGACGCGCGCAGCCTGTTCGACGCGGCCGTTCGCGAGGGCTGGGCAGTGGACGGCGCGGACGGTTTCGTCTACACCGTCGACTGGTCGGGCCGGCCCGTCGTACGCGAGCGGATGCACTGGGTCGCGGCAGAGGCCACGGCTGCGGCTGCGGCGCTCCATGCGGCAACGGGGGACCCGTCGTACGGCGAGTGGTACGAGACGTGGTGGAAGCACATTCAGGAGTGCTTCCGCGACCCCGAGCGTGGGTCCTGGCACCACGAGCTGTCACCGACGAACGAGCCGAGCAGCCACACCTGGCAGGGAAAGCCGGACATCTACCACGCGTTCCAGGCCACGCTCCTACCTCGCCTCCCGAACACCCCGATGCTGGCCAAGGCACTCTTCAACCGCTCGTAACCACACCGGGTGCTTGCTGAGGCGTCGCATCTTGCGGAACCTGGTCTCGTCTGTCCGCTCGCTTCGCTCGCTGCTCGACCACCGGTGGTTGCGGTGCAACGCGGGGTACGGGCAAACCACTGGTGGTTGAGGACGAGCGATCAGACGAAGCTTGGGGCCGTAACTCCAGGTGGTCGAGCAGCGAGCGAAGCGAGCGATCAGACGAGACCAAAGGACCGTACGCCGGGCAAGGGACTGCGCCCCCCGTCGGTTGCTGCCTCGTAGGCTTGGTTCGTGCGTGATCGGCTGGTGGTCGGGTTCGACCTCGACATGACGTTGATCGACACCGTCGTGGGGTTCGCCGCGACGCTGGACGCGCTCGGCGCGGAGCTCGGGGTGGAGTTCCCGACCTCGGACATGACTGCCAACCTCGGGCCGCCCTTGGACCTCCTGCTCGAGCCCCACCTGGCGCCCGGGGAGATCTCTTCGGCGGCTGACCGGTTCCGCGAGATCTACCCCGATCACGCGATCAGTCCGACGCCCGCGTTCCCGGGCGTCGCCGAGGCGCTTGCCGCCGTACGACGTCACGACGGGCGGATCGTGCTGGTCACCGGGAAGCACACCCCCAACGCCCAGCTGCACGTCGACCACCTCGGCCTCGACGTGGACGTGGTCGAGGGCCGGGTGTGGGGTGCCGGCAAGGGGGAGGTCCTGGTCCGGCACGGAGCGGACGTCTACGTGGGCGATCACGTGCACGACGTGGAGGGCGCCCGAGCCGCCGGGATCACCAGCGTCTCGGTGCTGACGGGCGGCAGCACTCGCGAAGAGCTCGAGGAGGCCGGGACCGACGTGGTGCTCTCCGACCTTTCGCTGTTCCCGGACTGGCTGGACACGTTCACGCCGAGGTGGCGGCTCACGGACCGCTGATCTCGACCCACCGAAGTCGTTCGCAACGCTCGCCGCGCTCGGCGTACGCTGTGCACTCGCTGCGCCGATCGCGCGCCGCCCAAACCAGCACACGAACAGGAAGGCAGTGCCGTGCCCACCGGAAAGGTCAAGTGGTACGACGCCGAGAAGGGCTTCGGGTTCCTCTCGCGCGAGGACGGGGAAGACGTCTACGTCCGGAACTCCTCCCTGCCCGACGGGGTCACCACGCTCAAGGCCGGCACCAGGGTCGAGTTCGGCATCCTCTCCGGCCGCAAGGGTGAGCAGGCGCACCAGGTGCGCATCCTCGATGCCCCGGCATCGGTCTCCCAGAACCGTCGCGCAGCCCAGCGCAAGAAGCCCGAGGACATGGTCGGGATCGTCGAGGACCTGATCCGCCTGCTCGAGGGCGTCGAGGGTGCCTACCGCGCCGGCCGATACCCCGAGCCGAAGACGGCCAAGCCCACGGCGAAGCTGCTGCGCGGGCTCGCCGACGAGCTCGACCTCTAGCCAGCCGGCTGAGGGCGCTGACTGGGGCGTTTCATCAGCACGAACGCGGTCCAGCTGACCATCAGTACGGCGAGCACGCCGAGGCCGAGCTCCGGGACCACGTTGTCCCCGATCTTGAGCGGCAGCGCGATGCCGATGAACCCGCCGATCACCCAGGACAGCTGCAGCAGGGTCTCCGAGCGGGCGAATGCCGAGGTGCGATGCCGCTCCGGTACGTCGCGCTGGACGGTGGCGTCCAGCACGAGCTTGCCCATCGCCTGGGCCACCCCTGCCGTGAGCCCGAGGGCGATCGCCGAGGCCAGCCCGTAGAAGATCGCCACCACGACGGCTGCGGTGGCGTCGGCGAGCAGTGCGACCACCACCGTGACGTGTGGCGGCAGCCTGCGCAGCACCGACCCGAGCCCGATGCCGATGGTGTTGCCGAGCCCGGCAGCGCCGATCACCAGCCCCATCAGCAGGGTGGTCCGGTTCTCCCAGCCGGGAAGCGGATGCTGGCGCAGCAGGAAGGCCATGTACATCGTCAGGAAGCCCGAGAGCATCCGCAGCCCGGCGTTGCACCGCAGCGCGAACACCACGTCGGGAGGGACGCGGAACTTGTTCGGTTTTCCACTCATGCTCACCGGCAGCTCGCCTGCGTGGGCGTCGGCCCTGGCCGGCAGCAGGATCGAGAGGATGGTCGCTCCGGCGAACACGACGAACGCGTAGCGCAGTGACCACTGGGACCCGAAGGTGGCAGCCAGGGCCGCGAGCGGTGCGGAGATCGCCGCCCCGACGACTCCGGCAAGCGAGATCCGGCTGTTGGCCTTGACCAGGGTGAGTCCCTCCGGCAGGAGCCGCGGGACTGTGGCCGCCCGGGCAACGCCGTACGCCTTGGAGGAGACGAGGACACCCAGCGCCGTCGGGAACATCGCCACCGACTGCGAGGCCACTGCGTCGGCCATCAGCCAGCACAGGAACGCGCGCAGCGCCATCGTGGCGCCGATCGACCATCGGCGCCCGTGGCTGAACCGGTCCAGGAACGGCCCGATCAGGGGCGCGACGATGGCGAACGGGAGCATCGTGAGGCCGAGGAACAGCGCAACCTGGCCGCGCGCCTCGCCGGGCTGGGCGAAGAACAGGGTGCCTGCCAGTGAGACGGCCACGGCAGCGTCTCCGGCGGCGTTGAAGGCGTGCAGCTCGATCAGCCGGTAGAGCCCGGAGTCGCCCGCGCCCTCCGCGCGCGAGGCGCGTCGGGCCTGGCGGAAGGTGTACGACGCAGCCGAGCCGGTCGCCTTCCCGGTGCGGCGGATGCCGCGCCCGGTTGCACCGGCCGCACGCCGGCCACGCCCGGGCGTCCTGCCCGGTGCCTGGCCGGGCTCCGGCTCGGGCGCCGGGCCGGGCGCTGGCCCCGGTGCCCGCTGCTCCTCCATGTCCACATCCTGCCAACCGGGTGGCCGAGCAGACACGGCCCATGCCGATGAGGGACAATCGTCGGCGTGATACCCACAGCCGACCCGGTCGCTCTCGAAGCGGTCGACGCCGCCCGCGCCGCCCTGGTCGAACAGGTCGGCGCCGCCGTCGTCGGAGACCATCTGACCGCGAGCCCCGAGGACCAGGGCGTGGTGACGCACCAGTTCGCCTGCCGCGAGAACGGCTACCCCGGTTGGGTCTGGGCGGTGACGGTCGCCCATGTCGAGGGCGACTCCGCGGTGACGATCGACGAGGTCGTCATGCTGCCCGGCGACGACGCCATCATCGCTCCGGCGTGGGTGCCCTGGCGGGAGAGGATTCAGTCGGGCGACCTCTCGCCCGGTGACCTCCTGCCCACCGACGAGGACGACCCCCGGCTGGTGCCGGCCTACCTCACCGGCGAGAAGCCCGACGGCTGGGAGCTCGACGTCGTGGACGAGATCGGCCTCGGCAGGTCCCGGGTGCTGTCGATCGAGGGACGCGAGCTCGCCGCGCAGCGCTGGTACGACAGCGACCAGGGTCCCGAGTCCGCCTTGGCCCAGTCCGCGCCCGGCCGCTGCATCGGCTGCGGCTTCCTGCTGCGCCTCGAGGGCCCGCTCTCGACGGTGTTCGGGGTCTGCGCCAACGAGTTCGCCAACGACGACGGCCGGGTGGTCTCCTTCGACCACGGCTGCGGCGCCCACTCCGAGGCCCAGCTCCGCAAGAAGCAGCTGCCCCCGCCGCTCCCGGATCACGTCTTCGACACGGTCAGCGTTGACGACTACGAAGAGTTCTGAACCCGTTCCGGCTCAGTCGGTGCGCGCGCCGACGACGTCGTACGTCGCCATGGCGAAGTCCCCGTTGCGGCCCAGCTCGACCAGCTTCAGGTTGTGCCGGCGCGGGAACAGTGGGCGTCCGGCTCCGAGCGTGACCGGCGCAATCGAGACCACCATCTGGTCGAGCAGCCCAAGATCGGCGAACTGACCGGCCAGGTCGCCCCCGCCAACGACCCAGATGTCGCGCCCACCTGCTGACTCTGCGATCGCGGGATGGTGCTCGCGCACCTCACCCGCGACGAACCTGATGTCGTCGCCCAGGAGCTCGTGCTCGCGGTGGGTGAACACCCAGCAGGGGATGTCGTACTCCCACTTCTCGCCGGTGCTGCGCAGGTGGTCGCCGAGCCATGCGTACGTCGTCGCGCCCATCACCATCGTGCCGATGCCGGCGATGAACTCCGCGTAGCCCGCCGGCCCGCCCTCGTCCGTCTTCTGCTCGAAGAGCCAGGCCAGCGAGTCGTGCTCGTCAGCGATGAAGCCGTCCAGCGTGGTGGCGGTGAAGTAGATCGCCCTGACCATCGCTCATTCCTCGGGCTGGGTCGGAGTCTCGATCTGCGCCTGAACCTCGCGGCGCGTGTTGCGGCGCCGGCGGCAGTGGTCCCAGCCGATCAGACCGAGACCGAAGCCGGCGACACAGGTCCACAGCCACCACAGATGGTCGGCCTCCTGCAGCTGGTCGTAGAACGGGAGCAGCAGCACGAACGCGAGCGCCCACAACGCGGTGCCCACTTGCATCGTCCGGACGCCGTCGAGGTCGAGGGGCTCCACGTCGGCGACGAGGTAGGTGCGGTTGCCGATCTCGTGCACCATCGGCTGTTCGTCCTCGGGGAGCATCTGTCCAATCTAATGGTTCCGCGATCTAACCCGCCCGTGACATGGCCCCGCAGGGTCCGTGGTTGGATTCCGCGCGTGGACAAGTTCTTCAAGATCAGCGCCCGCGGCTCGACGATCGGCCAGGAGGTTCGCGGAGGCGTCGTCACCTTCTTCACGATGGCCTACATCATCGTGCTCAACCCGTTGATCCTCGGCTTCGTGCCGGACGCCGACGGCAACCTCCTCGGCGGTGAAGGGCCGGGCAACCTCGCGGCCATCGCAGCAGGTACGGCGCTGGTCGCCGGCGTCTTGACGATCCTGATGGGTGTGGTTGCCAACTACCCGCTGGCGCTGGCCACCGGGCTCGGCCTGAACGCCTTCGTGGCCGTCTCCATCGCCACGCAGATGACCTGGGCCGACGCCATGGGACTGGTCGTGATGGAGGGTGTGCTGATCCTGGTGCTCGTGCTGACGGGCTTCCGGCAAGCGGTCTTTCACGCCGTGCCCGCCCAGCTGAAGATCGCCATCTCCGTCGGCATCGGCCTGTTCATCGCGTTCATCGGCTTCGTGGACGCGGGCTTCGTACGGCGGATGCCGGATGCAGCCAAGTCGACCGTTCCGGTCCAGCTCGGCGACGGGGGCAGCCTCCAGGGCTGGCCGGTTGTGGTGTTCGTGATCGGTCTGGTCCTGGTGATCGCCCTGTGGGTGCGCAAGGTCAAGGGCGCGATCCTGATCTCGATCCTGGCGACGACCGTCATCGCGATCGTGGTCGAGGCAATCGCCGGGATCGGCCAGGGTGGCGCGAAGAACCCGACGGGCTGGGCGCTGACCGTGCCGTCGTTGCCGGGCAGTCCGTTCGACGCGCCGGACTTCGGCACCCTTGGCGAGTTCAACCTGCTGGGCTCCTTCGAGTCCGTGGGTCTCGTCAGCGTCGTACTCCTGGTGTTCACGCTGATGCTGGCCGACTTCTTCGACACGATGGGCACGATGACCGCGATCGGCGCGGAGGCAGGCCTGCTCGACGAGGAAGGTGCGCCTCCGAACACGCAGCGCATCCTCGTGGTGGACTCCCTCGCGGCCGTTGCCGGCGGTGCTGGTGGTGTCTCGTCGAACACGTCCTACATCGAGTCGGCCGCCGGCGTGGGCGAGGGCGCGCGCACCGGGTTGGCCTCGGTGGTGACCGGTGTGCTGTTCCTGTTCGCGATCTTCCTGTCCCCGCTGGTCAAGGTGATCCCGAGCGAGGCCGCCGTACCCGCCCTGGTGCTCGTCGGCTTCCTGATGATGCAGCAGGTCAAGGGCATCGCCTGGGACGACGTCGAGATTGCGATCCCGGCCTTCCTGACGATCGTGCTGATGCCGTTCACCTACTCGATCACCGTCGGCATCGGGGCCGGCTTCCTGGCCTACGTGCTGATCAAGCTGGTCCTCGGCAAGGCTGCCCGGATCCACCCGCTGATGTGGGTGATCAGCGCGCTGTTCCTGGTCTACTTCGCGATCGCCCCCCTCACCGCCCTGCTCACCTGAACTACTCACCCTGACCGGGTCGGCCTGGCCTGGTCGCCGTGACGCGTAGCCGAACATGCGAATGTCGCTGGTGGGGCTGCTGAACGCCCGGATGTCTCTTCCCGCGACATTCGCATGTCTGGCTGCGCGTCCACCGCCGTAGGCGACCCACCGGCGGCACAGCCCGGAATAGTTAGCATTGGTAATGAGTTAGGCTAAGTAACATGACTCCCACCGTTGAAATTGCCTCGCGCACAGCCTCCGGGCTGGCCAGTGAGCTGCGCTTTTCCGTGATGCGGCTTGCGCGCCGGCTCCGCAACGAGCGCCATCCCGACAACCCGCTGGGAGTCGCTGCGATGAGCGCGCTGGGGATCCTCTTCCGCGAGGGTGAGTGCACCATCGGCGTGCTGGCATCCCACGAGCGCGTGCAACCGCCCTCGATGACCCGCACGGTGAACTGCCTCGTCGACGAGGGGTACGCCGTACGCCGGGCCAACGCGAGCGACGGCCGGCAGGTGCTGGTCGACATCACCGACAAGGGCCGGGAGAACATCCTCGCCGACCGGCGTCGCCGTGACGCCTGGCTCGCCCAGCGCCTCCGCGAGCTCACCCCCGAAGAACGCGCCCTCCTGCGCGAGGCCGCTCCACTGATCCAGAGATTGGCAACCGCTTCTTGAGTCCCACGTTTCGTTCCCTGCACAACCGCAACTACCGCCGGTACGCCACCGGCGGAGTCGTGTCCAACACCGGTACCTGGATGCAACGCGTAGCCCAGGACTGGCTCGTCGTGCTGCTCGCCACCAACGACGGTGTCGCACTCGGCATCACCACCGGGCTGCAGTTCCTGCCCGCGCTGCTCCTCTCGCCGTACGCCGGCCTGATCGCGGACCGCTTCCCCAAGCAGCGGCTCCTGCAAGTCACCCAGTCGGTGATGGCGGTGACCGCCCTGATGCTGGGGGTCCTCGCGGTCACCGGCACGGTCGAGGTCTGGCACGTCTACGTCCTCGCGCTGATGTTCGGCGTCGGCTCGGCGTTCGACGCCCCTGCCCGACAGAGCTTCGTGAGCGAGATGGTCGAGCCCGACGAGCTGTCCAACGCAGTCGGCCTCAACTCCGCCTCGTTCAACGCCTCGCGCATCGCCGGCCCGGCTCTTGCCGGCCTGCTGATCGGTGCCTTCGGTGGAGGCGTGGCCGCGACCGGCTGGGTGATCCTGCTCAACGCGTTCAGCTATGTCGCCGTGATCTTCGCGCTCCGGTCAATGGTCGTCGCGGACCTCAACCCCAGCCCCCGCGAGGAACGGCACAAGGGGATGATCGGCGATGCCGTGCGCTACCTGCGCGGCCGTCCCGACCTGATGCTGGTCCTCTCGGTGGTCTTCTTCGCCGGCACGTTCGGGCTGAACTTCCAGATGACCTCTGCGCTGATGTCGACGCAGGTGTTCCACCAGGGCGCCACGCAGTACGGCCTGCTCGGCTCCGTGATGGCCATCGGATCCCTCACCGGTGCGTTGATGGCTGCCCGCCGCACGCGCATCCGGCTGCGGCTGGTGGCCGGCGCCGCTGTGGTCTTCGGCGTGGTGGAGATCTTCGCCGGCCTGATGCCGACGTACTTCACCTTCATGCTGATCGTCCCGCTGCTCGGCTTCACCGCGCTGACGATGATCACCGCCGCGAACACGACGATGCAGTTGGCGACCGCGCCGGGGCTGCGCGGTCGGGTGATGGCGCTCTACCTGATGGTGTTCATGGGCGGCACCCCGCTGGGCTCGCCGTTCATCGGGTGGATCGGGGAGATGTTCGGCGCCCGCTGGACCCTGATCGCCGGCGGTGGCCTCACCATCCTGGGCGTGCTGGTCTCGGTCGCCGTGTTCACGCGCGGCAAGGGGCTGCTCAACCGCCGTGTGGTCGTCGACCGCGAGCCGGTGGCGGCCTCCGCCTAGTGCCGCGCGCCTAGTACCCCGTCCACCAACGTTTGCCTGCTACGCGCCGCCCACCACGCACGCTGGCTGCGTTGCCTTCGGTCGACGGGCCGCCGGCCCGCCTTCCCTCCGGCGCCTTGCCATCGCACGCGTTGGACGACGCTCGCGGCCGGCAAACCTTGGCGGCCGCGGCACTAGACTCCGAACCATGAACCCGCGCTACCGACGACTCGTCATCCCTGTTGCGCTGGGCGGGCTCATCCTGATCGTCGTGATCGCCGCGCTGGCCAAGTAGGGCTCCGCTGCTGATGGCCGACGAACTCCTACCTGCGTTCGCCCAGCTGCGCGACGCCGTACTGGACGACGAGCACCTCGTGCGCGCCCTGGCCTCGGGTCGGCGGCGCGGGCAGCCGTCGCCCAGTTGGCGCCGCATCGAGCTCAGGTACGTCGACCTCAAGGCCGGCCGCCACCTCCAGGTGACGGCGTACGACGAGACGCAGGCGCACGTGACCAACCGGAAGGATGCGGCTGTCGCTTTGGACGAGCTGCTCGCCGAGCCGTTCGCCAACTGGCACGTCGAGACGACCACGCACACCCACCAGCTGCGGGTCACCAAGAAGGGCGAGCCGCTGCTGCACACCAGCGAGCGCGCCGAGCCGGTGACGCCGCAGCGTTCGCACGACAACACCAAGCAGCGCCTTCTGCCCGAGGACCATCCGGTGCTGCGAGCGCTCGGCATCTCCGACGCGCAGGGCCGGGTGAAGCCGTCGCGCCAGGCGAAGTACCGCCAGGTCGAGGAGTTCCTTCGAGCGCTCGCAGTTGCCATCGCGGATGCGACCTCGTCAGGCAAGCTGCGCACGCCGACGCCGGAGGACCCCCTGCGGGTGGTCGACCTCGGTTGCGGAAACGCCTACCTGACCTTCGCTGCGCATGCCTGGCTCAACGAGCAGTTCCCGGTGCGTCTCGTCGGGGTCGACGTCAAGGAGCAGTCCCGGCGACACAACACCGAGCTCGCCGAGCAGCTCGGGCTCGCCGGCGAGATCTCGTTCGTCGCGGCCGGGATCAGGGACGTGACGCTGGGGGAGCGGCCGGACGTCGTACTCGCCCTGCATGCGTGTGACACCGCCACTGACGACGCCCTGCTGCGGGCCGTGGACTGGGAGGCCGACCTGGTGCTCGCGGCGCCGTGCTGCCACCACGACATCTCCGCGCAGCTGCGTCGTGCGCCGGCGCCGGCCGGGTACGCCGCCATGACACGTGACGGGATTCTGCGCGAGCGGCTGGCCGACACGCTCACCGACGCCCTGCGGGCCTCGATCCTCCGGCTGGTCGGCTACCGGGTCGAGGTGGTGGAGTTCGTGGACAGCAAGCACACCCCGCGGAACACCCTCGTTCGTGCTGTGCGCACCGGCGCGGAGCCGCAGGCGAAGGCCCGCGAGGAGTACGACACCCTCACGTCCACATGGGGTCTGCGTCCTGCTCTCGCCGAGCTGCTCGACCTGGAGACCGGCCGGTGATCCACCGGCTGGTGCTGGTCGGCATGCTCCTCACCGGGGTCGTCGTACCCACAGCCGCGGCCGCTGCGCCCACTGCCGACGAGCGTGCGCACAAGGTGTTCAACCTCCGCGACGACCGGATCTTCGAGTCCAGCGGGCTGGCCGACCTGGGTTCGGTGATGGCGACGGTCAACGACTCGGGGGACACCTCCCGGGTCTTCGTGCTCGACCCGAAGAGCGGCGAGACGGTCGGCCTCACCGACTTCCGCCGAGAGGTCACCGACGTCGAGGCGCTCGCGCCCGCCGGACCGAACGAGGTGTACGTCGCCGACATCGGTGACAACGACCGCGATCGCGCAGAGGTGACCGTGCACCGGGTCGAGGTCGGACGGAGAGACCTCGATGTCGAGCCCCGCAGCTTCCGGTTCTCCTATCCCGACGGGCCGCACGACGCGGAGTCGTTGTTCGCCGACCGCACCGGGCGCCTGCACGTGATCACCAAGACCTTCGGCGGCGGGACCGTCTACCGCGCGCCGAAGCGACTGCAGTCGAGTGGCGTGAACGCCCTCGAACGGATGGGCAGGGTGCGCGGGTACGTCACCGACGCAGCGCTGCTCCGCGACGGCCGACACGTAGTGGTGCGCAGCTTGCAGCAGGCGACGGTCTACACGCTGCCCGACCTCGACCCGGTGGGTTCGTTCGCGCTGCCGTGGCAGCGGCAGGGCGAGGCGATCTCGGTCGGGCCCAACGGCCGCATCCGGATCAGCACCGAGGGTGCCGGCACTCCGGTCTACGAGGTGCCGATCCCCGCCGCTGTCGCTCGGACGATGCGCAACCCGCAGGCGCCCACGGCGTCCGCCTCGCCGGCGGCTGGCGATCCGCCTGGCGGCGTCGCCGTGGAAGATGGCGGCGAAGCACACCAGACCACCACCTGGTTGGGGTGGGTCGCCGCGGCTGCGCTTGTGAGCCTCGCCATCGGGGCGGGCGTGGCGTTGAGGAGGAAGTGGAGAAGATGAGAGTCATCGCCGTACAGGGCGACATCACCACCCAGGACGTGGACGCGGTGGTCAACGCCGCCAACCGACGGATGCGCGGCGGCGGTGGTGTCGACGGTGCGATCCATCGGGCGGGCGGCCCGGCTGTGCTCGAGGACTGCCGGCGGAGGTTCCCGGACGGCCTCGCCACGGGACAGGCCGGCTGGACCACGGCCGGGGAGATGCCCGCCCGCTGGGTGATCCACGTCGTCGGGCCGAACTTCAGCGCGGGGGAGCGGGACCGTTCGCTGCTCACCTCCTGCTACGCCAACGCGCTCGCCGTCGCCGACGAGCTCGGCGCGCGCACGATCGCCTTCCCGCTGGTCTCCGCAGGCATCTACGGCTGGCCGCGCGAGGACGCCGTCAACGCCGCGGTCGAGACGATCAGCTCGACCGAGACGAACGTCGAGGAGGCCCGGATCGTGGCGTACGACGCTCCGGCGTACGAGCTGGTTACGGCCGCAGTTTCCCACGGTACCTAGCGAAACTTGCACTTCCCGTGCTTTGCAACGCACGGGAAGTGACGGTTTCCCACGGGACCGTGGGAAACCACCACCCAACAGCTAGAGCCGCTCGACCACGTAGTCGATGCACTCGGTGAGGGCCTCGACGTCGCTGGGCTCGATCGCGGGGTACATCGCGATCCGGAGCTGGTTGCGGCCGAGCTTGCGGTAGGGCTCGGTGTCCACGATGCCGTTGGCGCGCAGCGTCGCTGCGACCCGGTCGGCCGAGATCGACTCTTCGAAATCGATGGTGCCGATCACGAGCGAGCGGTGCTCCGGGTTCTCGACGTACGGCGTGGTGTACGACGTGCGCTCGGCCCAGCCGTAGAGCGAATCGGAGGAGGTGGTCGTGCGCTTGACCATCGCCTCGAGCCCGCCCTGGCCGTTCATCCAGTCGAGCTGCTCGGCCATCAGGAACAGCGTGGCCACCGACGGGGTGTTGTAGGTCTGGTTCTTCGCCGAGTTGTCGATCGCGGTGGGCAGGTCGAAGAACGCCGGGATCCAGCGGTCGCCGGCGGCGATCGAGGCCGCCCGCTCCAGCGCAGCAGGGGACATCAGCGCGATCCAGAGGCCGCCGTCGGAGGCGAACGACTTCTGCGGCGCGAAGTAGTAGGCGTCTACCTGGCTCAGGTCGACGGGCAGGCCGCCTGCACCGGACGTGGCGTCGATCAGCACGAGGGAGCCGTCGTCTGCCACCCGGCGAACGGGCGCCATCACGGCCGTGGAGGTCTCGTTGTGCGCCCAGGCGTAGGCGTCCACGCCCTCCTCGGCCACCGGCACCGGCAGCGAGCCGGGGTCGCTGGTGATCACCGACGGGTCGGCGAGGAAGGGCGCCGCGGCGGCGGCCTTGGCGAACTTCGAGGAGAACTCACCGAAGCTCAGGTGCTGGCTCTTCTCCCTGATCAGGCCGAAGGTGGCGATGTCCCAGAAGGCGGTGGCACCACCGTTTCCGAGCACCACCTCGTAGCCGTCGGGGAGCGAGAACAGCTCGCGGAGCCCCTCGCGGACGCGGCCGACGGTCTCGCGGACGGGTGCCTGACGGTGGGAGGTCCCCATCAGGGAGGTGCCGGTCGCAGCCAGGGCCTCGAGGGCGCCGGCCGGAACCTTGGAGGGTCCGGCGCCGAACCGTCCGTCGGCGGGCTTGATCTCGTCGGGCAGCACGATGTGAGTCACGGTCCCTATTCTGTCAGCCATGGTGGACATCCCCGGGTGGCGGGTGGAGAGGGTGCCGATCACCCATCCCGACGCCGCCCTGCTCGTCGAGGACGTTCAGGAGGAGTACGTACGCCGCTACGGCAGTCGCGACGAGACGCCCATCGAGCCGACGTACTTCGAGGAGCCCATGGGCGCGTTCTTCGTCGGCTACCTCGACGACATCCCGGTGGCCACAGGTGCCTGGCGCCGTCGTACGGACATCGAGGTGGCCGGCACCACCCAGACCGCCGAGATCAAGCGGATGTACGTCGTGCCTCGTGCCCAGCGCCGCGGACTGGCCCGCGCGATGCTGGCCCACCTCGAGGACACCGCCCGGGCCGCGGGGGCGGAGGTGATGGTGCTCGAGACCGGGACCCGCCAGCCGGAGGCGATCTCGCTCTACGAGTCGTCGGGCTACGCGCCTGTGCCCGGCTTCGGGTTCTACCGCGACGAGCCGCTCTCCAGGTGCATGGCGCGGAGCCTCTTGTCGACGCTGGCCACGGGCGAGTAGGACTGGGGAGAAGGTCGACGAACGACGGGGGAGCCATGGCCAGCACGAAGCGCGCGGACGACCCGTTCACCCGGGCCTATCTCGAAGGGATGCCGGAGTCCCTCGAGGGGACCCGCACCTGGCGTCGTACCGAGCAGCGGCCGAAGACGCTGCCGAAGGAGGCCATCGCGCTGGGTGGCCGGGTGATCACCCCGGAGGGTGCGCGCAAGGGCTGGGTGCGCATCGAGAACGGCACCATCACTGCCATCACGCAACGCAAGCCGCGAGGCCTGCTGGCGATCCAGACCGACGGCGTGATCATGCCGGGGATGCTCGACCTGCACGGGCACCCCGAGTTCAACGTGTTCGCGCCGTGGGAGCCACCCAGGACCTACGTGAACCGATACTCCTGGCGCGGCAGCAAGCCCTACCAGGAGCTCGTCCGCAACCCGCAGAACGCGCTGATCCCGCAGCTGCCCAAGGGGACCCAGCTGCGGTACGCCGAGATCCGGGCTCTGGTCGGGGGAGTGACCGCGATCCAGGGCGCCAGCCGGACCTCCCAGGGCTCTCGCGAGTCCATGGTGCGCAACGTGGACGGCATGATCTTTGGTGAGCACCGCGCCCGGGCGTCGATCGACCTGCCGACGAGCCTGACCTCGCGGGGTGGCCCGGAGATGCAGAAGGTGCTCGACGCCATCAAGGCCGGGGAGGTGGACGCCTACTACCTGCACCTCGCCGAGGGCATGCGCGACAACGATCGGTCGCAGCGGGAATTCGCGCACCTCGTCGAGCTCGGGGCGCTCACCTCGGCGACGGTGATCATCCACGGGACCGCGATGACTCGCGCCGAGTTCGGCAACGCCAAGGATGCCGGCGCGCGGATGGTGTGGTCGCCGCAGTCCAACCTGAGGCTGTACGGCGAGACCACCCGGATCGCTGACGCCGTCGATGTCGGGCTCCCGGTGGCGCTGGGTGCCGACTGGCTGCCGTCAGGATCGCTGAGCCTGCTCGCGGAGATGAAGGTCGCCCGTCAGGAGCTGGTCGAGCAGGGTCGTCCGGCCACGGCCCGGCAGCTGGTCGCGATGGTGACCTCGGACGCAGCCGACGTCGCAGGGCTGGGGGCGAAGCTGGGCCGGCTCGAGGTCGGCCGGGCGGCGGACGTCGTGGTGCTGGCGGCACAGGATGACGACGCCTACGAGTCGGTGTGCGCCTCCACCCCGACCGACGTACAGCTGGTGCTGATCGGTGGTGACCTTGCGTACGGGCGCCGCGACTGGGTGCGCTCGCTCGCCGCCGACGCTGATGACCTCGACCTCGAACCAGTCGTCGCCTGGGGCCGCCGGATGCTGCTGGACACCAGCTTCGAGGTGAACCCGGATGACCAGCCCATCCCGCGGCTGGCCCAGATCCGGAGCTCCCTCACGTCGGTCTATCCGCAGGTGGGGCCGATCTGGGCGTAGTCATCTCAGGAAAACGGACAAATCGCCCGGTTTGCCACCTACCCTCGTGCAATGACCAAGCGCCTGCTGACCGTGCTGATCGCCATCGCGGCCTCGCTCACGCTGCTCGGATCGGCCCAGGCGGCGTCCAGGCCGGTGGAGGCCTACTCCAGCTACCAGCCCCAGACCAAGTGCTCGGCCTGGGCCAAGCCCGGCGCGAAGGTCCTCCTTCGCTGGGCCGAGTGGAGCTACGGCGGTCGTCAGGGTCGGATCGCCAGCTCTTGCGCGGGGCGGTCGGTCTCCGAGCACAAGGAGGGTCGGGCCGTCGACTGGATGCTGAACGCCAAGTCGACCACCGATCGCGCCCGCGCGAACAAGTTCCTCCAGCGGGTGATCGCCACCGGTTCCTCAGGTCAGCGGCACGAGCTGGCTCGCCGGATGGGGATCATGTACATCATCTGGAACGACCGGATGTGGGCGTCGTACGACCAGTTCAGCCCGAAGCCCTATCGCAGCTCCTCGTGCAGGAACAAGCCGCTCAGGCAGTGCTCGACGACGCTGCGGCACCGCGACCACATGCACATCTCACTGAACCGCAACGGCGGCTACGGCAAGACCAGCTTCTACGACGGCAGGCTGCCGAAGCGCTGACCGAGCCCGTGCTCAGCCCGGATCCACCGGGCTCAGGCGACCGGCTCGTCGGAGGCGTCGGTCTTGCCCCAGGCGTCGTTCCAGCCCTCGATGTCGCTGGCGGCACGCTCGCCCGGACCCGTGTAGATCGCGGAGGGCCGGATCAGCCGACCGGTCGTCTTCTGCTCCAGGATGTGGGCCGACCAGCCACCCGTCCGGGCGCAGGTGAACATCGAGGTGAACATGTTGGAAGGAACCTCGGCGTAGTCGAGCACGATGGCGGCCCAGAACTCGACGTTGGTCTCGAGCACGCGGTCGGGCCGACGCTCCTTCAGCTCCGCCAGCGCGGCCTTCTCCAGCTCCTCGGCGACCTCGTAGCGAGGCGCGTCGAGCTCCTTGGCCGTGCGCCGCAGCACCCGGGCCCTCGGGTCCTCGGCGCGGTAGACGCGGTGCCCGAAGCCCATCAGGCGCTCGCCGTCGTCCAGCAGCTTCTTCACGTAGGCCTTGGCGTCGCCGCTCTTCTCGACGTCCTCGATCATGGTGAGCACCCGGGCGGGCGCACCGCCGTGCAGCGGGCCGCTCATCGCGCCGATCGCGCCGGAGAACGCCGCGGCAACATCGGCACCCGTGGAGGTGATCACCCGGGCGGTGAACGTGGAGGCGTTCATGCCGTGCTCGGCAGCAGAGCTCCAGTAGGCATCGATCGCCTTGACGTGGCTCGGGTCGGCCTCGCCCTTCCAGCGGATCAGGAACCTCTCGGCGAGGGTGTTGCCCTCGTCGACCTCCTTCTGCGGCACCATCGGCAGGCCGAGGCCGCGCGCGGCCTGCGCGGCGTACGAGAGGACCATCACCGCGACCCGGCTCAGGTCGGTGCGGGCCTGCTCGTCGGAGATGTCATAGGTCTGCTGGAACCCGAGCATCGGGGCGAGCATGGCTACGCCGGCCTGTACGTCGGCACGTACGTCGCCGGTGTGGATCGGGATGTTCACGGGCTCGGCCGGGGGTAGCCCGGGCTCGTAGGTCCCGTCGATCAGCAGTCCCCAGACCTTCTCGAAGGGGATCCGGCCGACGATCTCCTCGATGTCGACCCCGCGGTAGCGCAGCGCCGAGCCTTCCTTGTCCGGCTCGGCGATCTGGGTCTCGAAGGCGACTACGCCTTCCAGGCCGTGGTGGACCTCGGTCATGTGAATGACTCCTTCTTTGCCCTGCCTGCACCCCGTGGACGAGCGAACCAGCACATCATGCCCACTCGCGGTCCGCACGTCACCTCCTCGGTGCCATCTGGCGGTCCGGTTAGGTTCACTCCCATGAGCGAGAGGCGAACCGGAGCGGACCTGGCGGCGCTGAGGCGGGAGTACGGCGACCGCGGACTGGACACCCCTGACCTGGCACCGGATCCGATCGAGATGTTCGGCCGGTGGCTCGACGACACGGTCGCGGCGGGCCTGCACGAGCCCAACGCGATGGTGGTCACGACCGTCTCGGCCGAGGGGCGGCCGTCGACGCGGCTGGTGCTGCTGAAGGCCATCGACGAGCGGGGCTTCGTGTTCTACACCAACTACGGCTCCCGCAAGGCGCAGGACATCGAGGCCAACCCGGCCGTCTCGCTGTTGTTCCCCTGGCACGACCTGCAGCGTCAGGTCCGCGTCGAGGGCACCGCGTCCCGGGTCTCCCAGCAGGAGAGCGAGGGCTACTTCGGCTCCCGGCCGCGAGGATCGCAGCTCGGCGCCTGGGCATCTCCCCAGTCGCAGGAGGTGGCGTCGCGGGCGGAGCTCGACGAGATGTATCGAGGGGTGGAGGAGCGATTCGCCGACTCGGACGACGTACCCCTGCCGCCCGAATGGGGCGGCTACCGCGTGCGGCCCGACCTGGTGGAGTTCTGGCAAGGACGCGTGGGCCGGATGCACGACCGGCTCGTCTACCGCCGGGACGGGGAGCGCTGGGTCACTTCTCGCCTGGCCCCGTGAGGTCGGTTGAGTTGGACAACAAGAAACCGTTTGTGAGTGAGCGCTCACTCACCTAAACTTTTCCGGGTGACCCCACGAGCAACCGCGATGTCAGCCGACGACCGCCGCAAGGCGATCGTGGCGGCGCTGGTGCCACTCATCGTCGAGAAGGGCGGTGAGGTGAGCACACGCGAGATCGCCCAGGCGGCCGGCATCGCCGAGGGAACGATCTTCCGGGTCTTCCCGGACAAGCGGAGCCTGATGCTGGCGGCCGCCGAGGAGGCGATCAACCCCGCGGACGGCCAGCGTGACTTCGACGACGCGATGTCGGGGCTGGTGTCGCTGGGCGAGAAGGTCGTGGTCGCCACGGAACGCGTCCAGGAGCGGATGCACCTGACGATGTCGGTGATGATGGCGGCGCGGAGCCACCTGATGGCCGAGCACGACCACCACAAGACGCCCGCCGGGCAAACCGGGTCCGCCGGCCTTCGTGGTGCGGGCGCAGGCCGAGCTGAACGATCGCCTCACCCGCCTCTTCGAGGCCCACCGCGACGAGCTGGGCGTCTCGCCCGGCGTCGCCGCTGCGGCCCTGCGCAGCCTGATCTTCGGTGCGGGGCGGTTCGAGCTGGGCCTCGGGCCGAGCCTGACACCCACCCAGATCGCCGACCTGGTGCTCAACGGCGTGCTGAGGAGGGAGCAACCCTGATGCTGTACTCCCTGCTGCGCGAGCGACTCGCGCCTTACCGCCAGTTCGTCGCCGCCGTGGTGGTGCTCCAGTTCATCGGCGTGGTGGCGATGCTCTACCTGCCCAGCCTGAACGCCGACATCATCGACAAGGGCGTGGCCACCGGCGACACCGGCTACATCATGCGGACCGGCGGCGTGATGCTCGCCGTCGCCCTGCTCCAGGTGGTTGCCGCAGTGGCTGCCGTGTGGTTCGGAGCGCGCACCTCGATGAGCCTCGGTCGCGACCTGCGCCGCGACCTGTTCCAGCGCGTCGGCACCTTCTCCACCCGCGAGGTGCAGGAGTTCGGTGCGCCGTCACTGATCACGCGCAGCACCAACGACGTGACCCAGGTGCAGATGCTGGTGCTGATGGCCTGCACCATCGCCGTGTCCGCGCCGATCATGATGGTCGGCGGCGTCGTCATGGCGCTGCGCGAGGACTTCGGGCTGGGGTGGATCCTCGCCGTGGTGGTGCCGGCGCTGTTCCTCAGCGTCGGCCTCGTGGTCAGCCGGATGGTGCCCAACTTCCGCAAGATGCAGGAGCGCATCGACGAGGTCAACCGGGTGCTGCGGGAGCAGATCACCGGGATCCGCGTCGTCCGAGCGTTCGTCCGCGAGCCCCACGAGGCCAAACGGTTCGGGCAGGCCAACGACGACCTGACCGACGTCGCCCTGCGGGCGGGCCGGTGGATGGCCACGATGTTCCCGCTCGTGATGCTCGTCGTGAACGTCTCAAGCGTCGCGGTGATCTGGTTCGGAGGGCAACGCGTCGACAACGGGCAGATGGAGGTGGGTGCGCTGACCGCCTTCCTCTCCTACCTGATGCAGATTCTGATGTCGGTGATGATGGCGACCTTCATGCTGATGATGGTGCCGCGCGCGTCGGTGTGCGGAGACCGGATCGCGGAGGTGCTCGACACGCACACCTCGGTCCCGACACCCGAGCACCCCGAGCTCCCGGACCCGGCTCGGCGCGGTTGGCTCGACCTGGAGGACGTGACCTTCTCCTACCCCGGCGCGGATTCCCCGGTGCTCTCGGAGGTCTCCCTGTCCGCGCGTCCCGGGCAGACGGTCGCTGTCATCGGGTCAACGGGCGCCGGCAAGTCGACGCTGGTGAACCTGGTGCCCCGGCTGTTCGACGCGACCTCCGGTGTGGTGAGCGTCGGCGGGTCCGACGTACGCCAGGTCGACCCGGAGGCGCTCTGGTCGCAGATCGGACTGGTGCCTCAGCGGGCCTACCTGTTCTCCGGGACGGTGCGCAGCAACCTGCTCCACGGCAAGCCCGACGCCACAGAAGAGGAGCTCTGGGAGGCCCTGGAGATCGCCCAGGGGCGTGACTTCGTCGAGGCGATGGCCGACGGGCTCGACTCCGCCGTGACCCAGGGCGGCACCAACTTCTCCGGTGGCCAGCGACAGCGGATCGCCATCGCGCGTGCATTGGTACGCCGGCCCGGGATCTACCTGTTCGACGACGCGTTCTCGGCGCTCGACCTCGCGACGGACGCACGCGTGCGCGCCGCCCTGGCTCCGATAACCCGTGACGCCACGACGTTGATCGTCGCCCAGCGGGTGACCACGATCATCGGCGCCGACCTGATCCTCGTGCTCGAGGACGGCCGCGTCGTCGGGCGCGGAACCCACCAGGAGCTGCTCGAGACGTGCACGACGTACCAGGAGATCGTGACCTCGCAGATGACGGCGGAGGAGGCAGCATGAGCGAGAACTCCACGCCCCGGGACCCCGCTGCCTCCGTCGCGGTGAAGGACAAGAAGGCCGGCTTCGAGGCCACCGAACGGATCGAGGCGCCGCAAGGTGGCCCCGGCCGTGGGCCGATGGGCGGCGGCATGGTCGGGCAGAAGGCGATGACGTTCGTCCCCTCAGCCAAGCGCCTCGTGCGGCAGCTGCATCCCGACCGCGCCAAGGCGATCGCCGTTGTTCTCCTCGGGATCGGCAGCGTCGCCCTGATGTCCGTGGGGCCCGCGATCCTCGGACACGCGACCGACCTGGTGTTCTCCGGACTGTTCAGCCGCGACATCCCGTCCGGCGTGACCCAGGCCGAGGCCGTCGAGCGGTTGCGGCAGCAGGGTCAGGACAAGGTCGCCGACATGCTCGCGAGCATGGACCACATCACGCCGGGTCAGGGCGTCGACTTCGCCGCTGTGGGCGACGTACTGATGCTCGTCCTCGCGGTGTACGCCGCTGCCTCCGTGCTCGGCTGGCTGCAAGGCCTGGTGCTGAACCGGGTCGTGCAGAACACCGTCTACCGGATGCGGCAGGACGTCGAGGACAAGATCAACCGGCTGCCGCTGAACTACTTCGACCGGTCACCGCGCGGCGAGCTGCTCAGCCGCGTCACCAACGACATCGACAACGTCAGCCAGACCCTGCAGCAGACGATGAGCCAGCTGATGACCTCGCTGCTCACAGTCGTCGCCGTGCTCGGCATGATGTTCTGGATCTCGCCGATGCTCGCGCTGGTGGCCCTGATCTCGGTGCCGCTGTCGCTGCTGCTGACGCGGGCGATCATGAAGCGCTCGCAGGGACAGTTCGTCGCGCAGTGGCGTCGTACGGGCCAGCTGAACGCGCAGATCGAGGAGGCCTACTCCGGCCACGCGTTGGTCAAGGTGTTCGGTCGGCAGGCCGAGGTCGAGAAGACGTTCGCCGAGGAGAACGACGAGCTCTACAGGGTCAGCTTCGGCGCCCAGTTCGTCTCGGGGCTGATCATGCCCGCGATGATGTTCCTCGGGAACCTGAACTACGTGGTGATCGCCGTCATCGGCGGCCTGCGGGTGGCCTCCGGCTCACTCTCGCTCGGGGAGGTGCAGGCGTTCATCCAGTACACCCGTCAGTTCACCCAGCCACTGACCACCGTGGCCTCGATGATGAACCTCCTGCAGTCGGGGGTCGCCTCCGCCGAGCGCGTCTTCGAGCTCCTCGACGCCGACGAGGAGCCGGCGGACGCCGACGGTGAACCTGCTGCTCCCGGTGCCCGTCGAGGCGAAGTGCGCTTCGAGCACGTCGCCTTCTCCTACGACCCCGAGGTCTCCCTGATCGAGGACCTGTCCCTGGTGGCGCGTCCCGGCCAGACGGTCGCGATCGTCGGACCGACCGGCGCCGGCAAGACCACACTCGTCAACCTGGTGATGCGGTTCTACGACGTGGACTCCGGGCGGATCACCCTCGACGGCGTGGACATCACCGCGATGCCGCGGGCTGCACTCCGCAGCCAGATCGGCATGGTGCTGCAGGACGCCTGGCTCTTCGAGGGCACGATCCGCGACAACATCGCCTACGGCCGGCCGGGCGCCACCGAGGAGGAGATCCTCGAGGCCGCCCAGGCGACCTTCGTCGACCGATTCGTGCACTCGTTGCCGGACGGCTACGACACCGTGATCGACGAGGAGGGGTCCAACCTGTCCGCGGGGGAGCGGCAGCTGGTGACGATCGCGCGAGCGTTCCTGACCGACCCCGCGCTGCTGATCCTCGACGAGGCGACCTCGTCGGTCGACACGCGCACCGAGCTGCTCGTGCAGCACGCGATGGCGGCGTTGCGCACCGACCGTACGTCGTTCGTGATCGCCCACCGGCTCTCCACGATCCGCGACGCCGACCTGATCCTGGTCATGGAGGACGGCGCGATCGTCGAGCAGGGGACCCACGACGAGCTGCTTGCCAGAGACGGCGCCTACGCCCGCCTCTACAACGCCCAGTTCACCGCGGCAGTCGCCGGCTAGGCCGGCGTCCGCTCAGGAGTCCTCGTCGGCGCTCTCGTCGTTGCCGGTGCTGCTGTTGGCGCTGCTGTCGGCGTGTCGTCGTCGCTGTCCTCGCCGTAGGTCATGGCCGCTGACGGGTCGTCTGCATTCCCCGTCTCGCTGTCGGCGCCGATCTTGTCGTCCTCGTCGCCGGTTTGCTTCGGGTGGCGCGCCAGCGGGTTGTCCTCGGTCGCCTGCAGGTCTTCGGGGAGCTGCGCGTCGGAGACTCCTCCCGCCTCGTCGGAGTCGCTGCCCGCGGCATCGCTGGACCCGGAGTCGCTGGATCCACCCGAGTCGCCTGAGCCGCTCGAGTCGTCGGACTTGCTCGGGTCGGGTGCGTCGGCTCCGGTGTCCTGGGGGACTTCCACGGATTCTTCGTCGGCCTGCTGTTCGCTCATGGGTGCTACTTACCCAGCCGCTCGGGCGCTCACACCGACCCCGGGGCTGCGCTTTGCTCCGCGCTCTCCCGGGCACCGGCGATCGTCTCGCGCAACGTCGCGAGCGCGTCGTACTCCGGAGCCCAGCCGAGCTCCTTTCGCGCACGCGCCGTGTCCATGAGGACAGGGACCCGCAGCGCCTGGATCCAGTCGGTGGCGGCTGGGGTGTACGGCAGCTTCTCCAGCACCCGGGCGGTGACGTCGACCCCGATCTTCGGCAGCTTCACGCTGCTCCAGCCCATCTCGCGGGCGATGTCCGACAGGGTGATCTCGCCAGGCGCAGCGAGGTTGTAGATCCCCGGTGCGCCTCGGCCGAGCACGCCGGCGACCAGCGCCGCTGCGACGTCCTCGGCGTGCACCAGCTGGAGCGGCACCCCGAAGTCAGGGAGGACCGGTGCCGGGGTCGGGAGCTTGCCGATCACCCGGCGTACGGCGTCGGGCAGCGCTGCCGCGGCCTGCACATAGGGCAGGTTCTCGATCAGGATCGGCGAGTCCGGACCGCCGACGATGGAGGGCCGGAAGACGTAGGTCTCGGTCTCGGCGTCGGCCATCGCCTCGGTCATGGCACGTTCGAGCTCGGCCTTCTGCGCCGAGTAGTACAGGCTCTCGCTGCCGCGGGCGGGCACGTCCTCGTCCAGCGGCTGCGGGTTGTCGGTGTGGAACCCGTAGGCCGCCACTGACGACGTGTACACGAGGCGTTGGGCACCGGCGGCCGCCGTGGCCGCGAACACGTTCCGCGAACCCTCGAGGTTGACACTCTGCGTCTCCTCGGCGTCGCCGAAGATGATGAAGGCCAGGTGTACGACGACATCGGCGCCGGCCACCAGCTCATCGACGGCATCCCGGTCGAGGATGTCGCCCTGCACGTAGCGGGTGCGCTGCCATCCGAACGACGCCGGGTCGAAGGGCCGCCTGGCCATCCCGCGGATCTCTCCGACTCCGTCGGCCTTCTCGAGGGACCGGATGAAGGTCTTGCCGATCTCGCCCGTCGGCCCGGTGACCGCCACGGTCAGTGCTTCGTCGTCCACGCGCCAAACCTATGACAGCCCGGAAGGCACGCCCGCCGACCGTGGTCCGCCGGACCCTGCAGCCGTCCTCGAAAAAGTCATTGAGTCCCGGGACCGCGCGGCCTACCTTTGTCGCACACGGGAAAGGAGGTGGTCCGAGGAATGAGTTCTTCTAGGACGCGTGAGGTGGCTGCTCGCTAGCAGCCCACCGGCAGACATCGTGAAGCGACCGACTGTTGTCGCGTGAGCGAGCTGGTGAATCCACAAGCAGTCACCCGACCCGCAGGTGATCCGGGAACGTCCGCCGGAGCGGCTCATCACGAGCCACGCCTGCGGGTCGCTGCTTCTATAGGCTGACCCCCGTGGCGGAGGAACAGACCCTGCAGGCCCTTGAGCACGAGATGGGTGTGCTCGTACGACGCATCCGCCGGGTCATCGCGGAACGGGCCCGGATGCTCGACCCCGACCTGTCGCCGGTCGCGTACTCGATGATGACTGCGCTCAACGACTCCGGGCCGCAGCGGGCCAGCGCCCTGGTCGAGATCTTCTCCGTCGACAAGGGAGCTGTGAGCCGCCAGGTCCAGGCCCTCGTCGAGCTCGGCCTGATCGAGCGCAGCCCTGACCCGGAGGACCGCCGCGCGATGATCCTGGCGGTCACCGAGGAGGGCCGTCGTCGCCTGGCCACCATTGCGCAGGCCCGACGGCACCAGCTCACCACTCGGCTGGAGAGCTGGAGCGACGAGGAGCTCAGCGCGTTCGTGCGTTCCCTGGCGCGCTACAACGCCTCGCTGGAGTAAACCCGGATCCACCGGTCTCCGCCTGCTACGCCTCACCATGCGGGCGCGCTGGCTGCGTTGCCGACGCTCGACAGGCCTCCAGCCTGCCCTCGCGCCGGACGCCATTGCCAGCACACCCACCTGGTGACGCTCGCGACGGCGGCCACCGGTGGATCCGGGTTAGCCTCAACGAGGCCTGGCGACGTGCGGCCGGGCGACGAGCTGCTCGGTGAGCAACGTCGCGAACGCGACCAGCTGGGCCACGAGGAACGCGACGGTCACCGTGGTCAGCGGCTCGCCCGGCCCGACCGCGATCGTCACGGCCGCAGCGAGGGCGGCGACCAGCCAGCTGCGCAGGGTCGTGTGCGAGCGGTCGTGCGCCATCGCGACCAGCGAAAGCATGAGGGTGCCGATCGAGAGGGCACTGCCGACGGCGGTCAACAGGCACACCATCGCGGAGACCTCGATGGACGAACCGAAGACGAGCCGCAGCAGGTCGGGGCCCAGGAACCAGCCGACGACAGCGGCGAGAACGGCGCCGAGCGCGGTGACCCCCACGATTGCCGCGAGGACCCGGCGGATCGCACCGTGCTGCTCGGCGACCACCAACCGGGTCAGGACTCCGGTCGCGGGGGAGACCACACCCAGAGCCAGCGTGTACGGCGCCCGGAACAGCGCGAGCGCCACGAACAGCCCGGTGACCTGGGCAGGAGTGCCACCGAGCAGGGCCAGGACGACCGGCCCGCCGGTGAGGACCGTCTGCGAGATCACCTGTCCTCCGGAGGCCCCGGCGAGGAAGGCGAGCCACGGCTGGTCGGTCCGACCGGTCCTGCCCACGCGCAGCACCGACGGCCACGCGAACCCGACGACACCTCCGACAGCGAGCGCGAGGCCGTAGTACCGGGACTCGGTGACGTCACTCGCCATCAGCACGGCTGCGATGACGCAGCGCACGGCGTTCTCGGCGACGATGACCATGCCTACTGCGGCCAGCCGGTCCCGGACCGTCAGCATCCCCCGCACGACGCCGAGGAACGCCGAACCGAGCGTCACCGCGACCACGAGCAGTGGGAAGCTCCAGCCGTCCCGGTGGAAGAGGGTGTCCCGGGCCAACCAGGTGACGGCGCCGGCCAGCAGGGCGATCGCCAGGGTCAGCGCCGCGATCGGCGGCATTGCCTTCCTGACTGGGCCTTCCCCACCCGCGGCGACGACCGCTCGTACGGTCCAGTGCTGGAGCGGGAACGTCAGCGCTGCCGCGGCGAAGCTCCAGTAGGTCCACAGCACCGCCACCGGCGCTGCAGCCTCGGCTCCGAGAGCGCGGGTGACCAGGGCGAAGAAGACGTAGGCGAGCAGTCCGCTGACGACGGAGCCCAGGGCCAGCGCCGTGGCACCTCGGGAACGACTCACACGCGGAATCTACTCAGGTGAATGGCCCGGCGCGCCCAACCGGCAACCTGCCCAGGCGTCTTGCGTGGACCGATGGGCAACAATGGGCGGGTGAGCGACCTGATCGACACCACTGAGATGTACCTCCGCACGATCTACGAGCTCGTGGAGGAGGGCATCGTCCCCCTGCGCGCCCGGATCGCCGAGCGGCTCCACCAGAGCGGGCCCACGGTCAGCCAGACCGTGGCCCGGATGGAACGTGACGGCCTGGTCACCGTCGAGGGCGACCGGCACCTCCAGCTGACCGAGGAGGGCAACTCCCTGGCGATGCGGGTGATGCGCAAGCACCGGCTGGCCGAGCGGCTGCTCACCGACGTGATCGGGCTCGACTGGGAGCTCGTGCACGAGGAGGCGTGCCGCTGGGAGCACGTGATGAGCGAGACCGTGGAACGCCGGCTGCTCGAGCTGCTCGACCACCCGACCGAGTCGCCGTACGGAAACCCGATCCCGGGCCTGGTCGAGCTCGGCGAGCTGGACGCCTCGGAGAGCTTCCGCGAGGGGGTCGAGACACTGAGCAGCTCGGTCGGTGCCGACTCACGACGGGTGCGCGTTCGGCGGATCAGCGAGGAGATGCAGAAGGACGAGGTCCTGATGGGTGCCCTGCGCCGCGCCGGCGCCATGCCCGGTCAGGTGATCGCCGCGATCTCCACACCCGAGGGCGTGCTGCTGGGCAGCTCCGGTGAGACGGCCGAGATCGTGCCTGAGGCAGCCGAGCACATCTTCGTCACGTCCGCCTGAGCCTCGCTGGCCTCGGCTGCCCACTGGCCCAGCCACTCGCTGCACCCGGCCTCGATCTTCACGGTGGCGAACTCGTCGCCCCGGGTGACGCCACGGTTGACGATGACGACCGGCAGGCCGGCCTTGGCGGCGTACCGCACGAAGCGGAGGCCGGACATCACCGTCAGTGACGAGCCCGCGACCAGCAGGGCGTCGGCGTCGTCGACGGCCGCATAGCACCGCTCCACGCGCTGCTTGGGCACGTTCTCCCCGAAGAAGACCACGTCCGGCTTGAGCCGTCCGCCACACCCGTCGCACCCGGGTACGACGAATCGGGCCGTCTCCTCGAGCTCGACGTCGCCGTCCGGCCTGACCGTGGCTCCCGCGTGCTCGGCCAGCCAGCCGGGGTTGGCCTCGCCGAGCCGGCGTTGCATGACCGTGCGGTGGGTGCGGCCGCCACAGTCCAGGCAGATGACGTCGCTGATGCGTCCGTGCAGCGCGACCATCCGCTGGTGCCCGGCACGCTCGTGCAGACCGTCGACGTTCTGGGTGATCAGGTACGAGACCCGGCCGGCCGCCTCGAGCCGGGCGAGAGCGCGGTGCCCGTCGTTCGGTTCGGCCGAGCCCATCCGCGACCAGCCCAGGTGGGCGCGCGCCCAGTAGTGGCGCTGGTTGTCGGCATGGCCGACGAAGTCCTGGTAGGTCATCGGTCGCCGCACCGGGGCGCCGGGGCCGCGGTAGTCGGGGATGCCGGAGTCGGTGCTCAGGCCGGCGCCGGTGACGACGACGACCCGCCCGTCTAGCGGGGCGTCGAGAGGAAGGTCGACCAGGTCAGACACGCGCGTAGCGCTGCTCAGCCCTGGCTCGCGCCTTGGCGGCCTCTTCCTCGCGGTTCTTCGGCGGCGCGTTGGTGCTCAGGTATCCAACAGGCGCCGGGTGGCCGCCTCGACCTCGGCAACTGCCTGGTCGAAGGCGTGCTGGTTGGCCTGCGAGGGCTTGGTGGCCCCGCTGATCTTGCGGACGTACTGCAGGGAGGCCCCATGCACCTCGTCCTTCGTCGCGGGAGGCTCGAAGTTGTGCAGGGTTCGGATGTTTCGGCACATGCGGACGAGAATACGCCGGAGGTGGGAGGGCCACGAGGCTTCCTGTTCCCGCTAATTCGCCGACCCCGGTCGGCGATGTTCAGCGGACCTCGATGATCGTGACATTCGACCCGGTCAGGGCCACCCGGCCGTCGGCGAGCGGGAGGGAGCGTTGCTCGTACCCTCCGGGCGAGGGCAGCTGTTCGGTGGTCAGCTCGCCGGACGGGGAGACCCGGAGCAGGATCATCTGGTTCCCCGGCTGAGTGCTGGACGGGTCCGGCACCGCGCCCGGCTCGGTGCCCGGCTCCGCACCCGAGGTCACCCCTGAGGTCTGCAGGGTCGTGATCGCCGCGTCGGCATCGGGGAGCCAGGTGAATGCGTGTGGGTCCTGGCTCGCGCCGAGCATGCTCTCGCCGAAGGTGACCTTGCCGACCTGACGCGCCCTGGTCCGGTCGCTGATGTCGAACACGGCTGCCTGCGCGCCCAGCGTGCGTCCGTCGAGGTCGGCGTCAGTGCCGAGGCCGAGCAGCCGGTCGTCCCCGATCGGGTGCAGGTAGGAGGAGAAGCCCGGGATCTTCAGCTCGCCCAGCCTTCGCGGGCTCGTGGGTTCGCTCAGGTCGATCGTGTAGAGCGGGTCCGTCTGCCGGAACGTCACTACGACGGCCAGGTCGTCGAACCAGCGCACCGACTGGATCTGCTCATCGACGCCGAGGCCGCGCAGCTCGCCGACTTTCTCCAGCCGATCACCGCGCTCGTCGAGTACGACGACGCCGTTCTCGCCGGTCACCCCGCCGCGACCCGGCCACGAGACGGCGACCCGCAGGTGCCCGTCGTTCTCGTCGAGTGACCAGCGGTCCTTGATGGTGCCGTTGATGTCGCCCGAGGCCAGGTATCGGCTCGAGTCGCCTTCGAGCGCGAAGGCATGGATGTGCGTGCGGGTGGGGGGCATCGCCCGGAAGTCGGAGCCCTCCGGACTCGCCATCGGCCGGTCCATCGGCACCCGGTCACCCCAGTCCGTCGCGGTCACGTAGAGCCGGTCCGCCGAGGAGTAGACCTCGTTGCCGGCGCCAGTGACTGCCACCTTCTTCGCAGCATCCACCGCACCGGGGCGGAACGTGGCGACGGATACCGTCTCCGAGCCCGACCACGTCCGCGGGTGGTAGACGTCGCTGCAGTCGAGACCCGGTGCCCAGTCCTGCACGGTCGACTTCCGGACGATCTCGCGGTTGCGCTCCTCGGCCTCGTCCTCGCTGAGCCCTCCGGAGCCGAAGAGGGAGTCCGACGCGGACCGGGGCTGGACGAAGGGCAGCTGCGGCAGGCCGGTGGAGGTGACCAGACGCACGGTGTCGTCGTACTGCCGGAGCGAGAGCTGCCGTCCCGCCCAGCTGGTGCGGCTGTCCAGCCGCGGGTTGGCCGGGTCGGAGACGTCGACGTCGTACAGCTCGGTGCCGGAGGCAGGGACAGCGCGGTCCATCCCGTCGTCCTCGAGCAAGGTGTTGTAGCCGCGGTCGCCGGTCAGGATCACGTGGTCGTCCACGAGCAGCAGCCCGGTGGCGTGGCCGCCGGACGGGAGCGCAAGGTCGGCGATCTCGCGGGCAGACTCACCGCTCACGTCGGTGATCACGAGATGCTTCCCCTCCACGAGGCGTACGACGATCCGTCCGTCGGTCTTGGCCACGTCGGGCTCGTCGACGCCGGCCTCCTGGGTGTTCGTGCCGGTCTCCCCGTTGGCAACCGCTTCCCCGGTGGGGCTCGAGGACAGAGCCTCTGGCTCCGAGGACGACCCGTCCTCGCCACTGGAGGGCAATGAGTCCTCCATCGTGCCGGGCTCTCGCGCGGTCCAGGCCCGGCCGCCGCCCCACCCGTAGGGACCGACCTGGTCGATTGTGTGCTCGACGTACCACGACTGCAGCTCCGAACAGCTGTCGAACTGGGTCAGCCCTTCGGCCGCTCGGGCCGGAGGTGCGCCCGGGTCGGCGAGCACTGCTGCGGTGACCAGGCCACCGAGGACGAACGCGGTGAGCAGGCCACCGCCGAGGACCGACTTCGAGGGAGATCTCATGCGCCTGTGACGCACGGCGAGACCGGTCGGTTCCCGTGCCAGCTCATGAGCGAGGATGGAGAATCCCGATGTGCACGAGGAGAAACCCTTGCCCGCTGAGAACCCGGCCACCGATCCTTCCGCCCCCGAGCCAGGCGCCGCAGCCGACCGCGACTACGACGTCGTCATCCTCGGCGCCACCGGTTTCACCGGTGAGCTCACCGCTGCCTACCTGGCCGAGCACGCCCCCGCAGACCTGCGCTGGGCCCTGGCCGGACGCAACCGGGGCAAGCTCGAGTCGGTGCGTGCGCGGCTGGCGAAGATCGACCCGGCCCTCACCGAGCTGCCCCTGCTCGAGGCGGACAGCTCCGACGACGTCTCGCTGCGGGCCATGGCCGAGTCCACTCGCGTCGTGGTCACCACGGTCGGTCCCTACCTGCAGTTCGGCGAGCCGCTGGTCGCCGCCTGCGCGACCGCAGGCACCGACTACGTCGACCTCACCGGCGAGCCGGAGTTCGTCGACCGGATGTACCTCGAGCACAACGACCGCGCCGTCGCCAGCGGCGCCAGGATCGTGCATGCCTGCGGCTTCGACTCCATCCCGCACGACATCGGCGCCTACTACACCGTGCAGCAGCTCGGACCCGACCACCCGATCAAGCTGCGCGGCGTGGTGCGGGCCGGCGCGATGGCCTCCGGTGGCACCTTCCACTCCGCCATGGGCGCGATCAGCAGGGCCAAGCAGATGCGGCAGGCGATGCTCGCCCGGCGCAAGAAGGAGGGTCGTCCCGAGGGGCGCAAGTCCCGGGCCGTGGCCGGCAAGCCGCACCGCGACAAGAGCCTGGGGTTCTGGTTGCTGCCGATGCCGACGATCGACCCGTTCGTGGTTGCCCGGTCGGGCGCGGCACTCGAGTCCTACGGTCCCGACTTCCGCTACAGCCACTACGCCGGGCTGAAGACCCTGCGCTACACCGTGGGTGGTGTGGCTGCCGTCTCCGGTCTGGCCGTCGCCGCGCAGATCAAGCCGCTGCGCAACTTCCTGAAGAGCAGGATCAAGCAGGGAGACGGCCCCTCGGAGGCGCGCCGCGCGAGCTCGTGGTTCACCGTGGACTTCGTCGGGGAGAGCGCCGGGAAGACCGTGCACACGCGGGTCTCCGGCGGGGACCCCGGCTACACCGAGACCGCGAAGATGCTGGCCGAGTCCGCTCTCTGCCTGGCCCTCGACGACAACCCGAAGACCTCCGGTCAGGTGACCACGGCCACCGCGATGGCCGAGAACCTCCTCGCCCGGCTGCAGAAGGCCGGGATGAAGTTCGAGACGGTCGCCTGACCGCTCAGGCGCGGGCGAACAGTCCGTCGCCGATGAAGCCGTCCTTCGACTGCACACCGGGCGGCACGGCGAACAGGCCCGAGCCGGTGTGCTGGAGGTACTCCATCAGGGCGTCCTTGCCGGACAGCTGCGTCTGCATCGGGATGTACTGCTCGTCGGGGTTGCGCACGAAGGCGATGAAGAACAGGCCGGCGTCCAGCCGCCCCAGCGTGGTGGCGCCGTCGGTGAAGTTGTAGCCACGGCGAAGCATCTTCGCGCCGTTGTTCTGTTTCGGGTGGGCCAGCCGCACGTGCGCGTCGACCGCGATGAGCGGCCCGTCGCGTCCTTCCAGCTCGAAGTCGGGCTCGGTGAACTCGGTGCCCCCGGACAGCGGTGCGCCCTCCTGCCGGTTGCGGCCGACCAGCAGCTCCTGCTCTCGCAAGCTGGTGCGGTCCCACGGTTCGATGCGCATGTTGATGCGGCGGGCAACGAGGTAGGAGCCCCCGGCAAGCCACGCGGCGCTCGGGTCGTCGTCCTCAGCCACCCAGACGAACTTCTGGACCTCTTTGAGCTCCTCTGACTTGAGGTTGGCGGTGCCGTCCTTGAAGCCGAGCAGGTTGCGCGGGGTCGCCTGCTGGGTCGAGGTGGAGGAGGTGCGGCCGAACCCGAGCTGCGACCAGCGCATCGCCACCGTGCCGAACCCGATCCGCGCCAGGTTGCGAATCGCGTGCACGGCCACCTGGGGGTCGTGCGCGCAGGCCTGGATGCACAGGTCCCCGTTGCTGCGCCCCGGGTCGAGGTTGTCGGCCGGGAAGTGTGGGAGCTCGCGTAGCTGGGCCGGTCGGCGGTCGGCCAGGCCGAAGCGGTCCTTCCCATCCTTCTCGAACAGGGTCGGTCCGAAGCCGAACGTGAGGGTCAGGCCGGAGGCGCTGAGTCCGAGGGCCTCCCCGGTGTCCTCCGGCGGAGCGTCGTACGGCGCGGCCACGGACTCCCCGACCGACTTGCCGGCCGTCATCGCGCGTGCTGCCTCGGTCCAGTTCCGCAGCATCGCAACCAGCTGCTCGCGCGAGTCGGTGGTGACGTCGAACGTGGCGAAGTGCAGCCGGTCCTGTGCGGGAGTGGTGATCCCGGCCTGGTGGGCTCCGTGGAAGTCGTACCTCGCCTGGTCGACGCCGTGGACACCGTCGGTCCCGTCGGACTCCTTCCCGTAGGCGAAGCCGCCGACGCCCGCTGCGCCGGCCGCGACCGCTCCCGCGCCGGCGACTCCGAGGAGCCGCCGTCGCGAGAGTGAGCCCTTGGGAGGTTCGGTCACAGAGTGATGGCTCCCGTCATCTTGGAGAGGGGCTCTGCCAGGGTGTTCACCGCGTCCGAGAGCTCCTTGCGCTGTGCTTCGGTGACCTTGTCGTAGAAGACGAAGTCGTCATCGCCGACCTTGTACTTGTTCAGCTCCACCTGCAACGCGTCGAACGCCGCCTCGATCTGCTTCGACAGCTCGGGGTCCTTGACCTCGAGCAGCGGCTTGAGGCCTTCGTACCCGACCCGGGCACCGTCGACGTTGGCCTGGAAGTCATAGAGGTCGGTGTGCGACCAGATGTCCTCCTCGCCGGTGATCTTGCCGGCGGCCACCTCGTCGAGCAGCCCCTTCGAGCCGTTGCCGATCTGGTCGACGGTGTAGTCGAGCGTCTGCACCCGCTTGTCGAGGATCTTCGTGTTGGCCACCAGGTCATCGGCGTACGTCGCCCGCTCGGCCGGCGTCAGCTGCTTGTAGCCCGACGCCGGTGGCCAGAGGTCCTTCTCGATCCGGTGCCAACCGGTCCACTTCTGACCCTCCTCGAGGTCGGCCTCGCGCAGGTCCATCTTCGGGTCCAGGTCGCCGAAGGACTCGGCGACCGTCTCGATGCGCTCCCAGTAGCCACGGGCGTGCGGGAACAGCTCCCTGGCCTCGTCGTCCTTGCCGGCCTTGTACAACGCGGTGAACTTCGCGGTCTCGCCGACGAGCTGCGAGGCCTGGTCCTTGACGTAGGCGGCGTACTGGCTGGTGGCGGCGTCGATGGTGGCTTGGTCGACGCCCTTGATGTTGGTGTTCTTGCCGGAGTCGGTGACCTTGAACTCCGAGCGGATGCCCTTGCCGGTCATGCCCGGGCGGCAGGAGGTCACGTAGGTGCCGGGGGCGGCACGAACCACCAGGTCACGGGAGAGCCCAGGGCCGACGTTCTCGATCTCGCCGATGATCCGCATGCCGTCCTCGGCGTACAGATAGAACTCCGTGACCTCGTCACCAGTGTTCTTCACCTTGAACGAGACGTTGCCCGACGCTGCCTTGTCGGCAGTCAGCTCGCAGGCATCCGCGGAGGACTCGACGGTGATCTTGCCTGCCTTGCCTCCCGAGGAGGGTTCGTTGGACTCGGTGAGGCTGCACGCGGAAGACGTCGCCACGAGGGCGAACGTGCAGGCGGCGGTGAGCAGTCGGTTCACAGTGGTGGAGCCTTTCGGTCAGGAGATCTTCGCCGGCTGGGCTGCCGGCTTGGAGGGTGCGGGTGGACGCTGCTTGCGCATCCGGAGGAGGAACACGGTCATCGTCGGGACGAGGTAGCCGACCCACGCGATCGCTTCGAGCCAGGTGGTGGCGGGGGAGAAGTTCAGGGTCCCCTTGAGGATGGTGCCGAGCCAGGACGTGGGCGGGATCTGGTTGCTCACGTCGAACGCCAGGTTGTTCAGCCCGGGGAGGATGCCGGCCTCCTGCAGGTCGTGCACGCCGTACGCAAGGACGCCAGCCGCGACGACGATCAGGATGGCGCCGGTCCACGTGAAGAACTTCGACAGGTTGATCTTCAGGATGCCCTTGTAGAAGGCGAAACCCATCGCCACAGCCGTGAGGATGCCGAGCAGTGCGCCTATCAACGGTGCGGTGGCCGAGCCACTCGAGTCGGTGACGCCCTGGGTCGCCGACCAGAGGAACAGCGCGGTCTCCAGCCCTTCCCGCCCGACGGCGAGGAACGCAACGAAGGCCAGGCTGGCCCAACCGGCCTCTGCGGCCAGGTCGACCTTGCCCTTCAGCTCACCTGACATGCCCCGGGCATGGTTGGCCATCCAGAAGACCATCCAGGTGACGAAGGCGACCGCAACGATCGAGAGGATGCCGCCGATCGCCTCCTGCGCCTGGAAGGTCAGGCGCCGCGGGCCGTAGGTGAGCAGGGCTCCGAAGGCGAGCGAGACCAGTACGGCGATGCCGACCCCGACCCAGATCCAGGGGAGCATCTTGCGACGGTCGGTCTTGACCAGGTAGGCGATCAGGATGACGACGACCAGGCTCGCTTCGAGCCCCTCGCGCAGGCCGATCAGGTAGTTCCCCAAGGGGAAGGAGGTCATCGTCGTCTCCGAAGAAGTATGGGGTGCCTAAGTAAGGTAAGCCTTACGCGCCTGCGGGGACAAACGGGGTCGACAGGTGGGATAGAGAGGTCGGCCGATCCCGGGAATTCGCCCGAGGTGCTGGGTGGGTCCGGATCCATAGCGTGCGGAGTCCGAAACCACTCAAGGACCGGTGCTCCGATGGACCAGCAAGCGACTTTCGCGGCCGTGATCGCCCTCAGTGCAGCGTGTGCCTTCGCTGTCTCCAACGCCCTCCAGCACCGTGCCGCCTCGGGTGTTCCGCGAGGGGTGTCCAAGGTGGGCCGGGTACTGCTGCACCTGGCCCGGAACCCTTGGTGGTTGACGGGGACCCTGCTGTCGTTCATCGGCATGCTGCTCCACGCCAGCGCTCTCCGCTGGGGCTCGCTGGCGTTCGTGCAGCCGCTCCTGCTGGTGGGCCTGGTGCTCGCCATCCCGGTCCGGGCGGCGCTGGAGCGCAAGCTGCCCCTGTCCCGAGAGCTGTGGGCGGTCGCGATCACCGCAGTCGGACTGGCGACGTACCTGTCCAGTGTCACGCTCGCTCCCGGCCAGGCGGCTCCCCGCAGGGCGGTCGCGATTGCGATGACGGCGCTCGGGCTCCTGCTCGCCGTGGCCGCTGTCGCGGCCGGCCGCCGGTGGTTCCGGGGTCGCGACCGGATCCATGCCGGCCTGCTGGGGGCCACCGCGGGGTGCCTCTTCGGGATCTCTGCGGGAATGCTCAAGCTCGTCGGCGCAGCTTTCGAAGAGCGGGTCCCGCTCAGTCTGCTGGCCGTGCTCGTTGCTGCTCTCGTCGGCGCCGGGATCATCGGTACGGCGATCAACCAGCGCGCCTACCAGATCGCACCCCTCGCCTTCTCGATGCCAGTGGTGAACGTCGTGGGCGTGCTGGTCGCCATCGTCTTCGGGGCGTTCGTCTTCGGGGAGGTTCCCGGTCACTCGCCCGGCGGGATGGTCGTGCAGCTGCTCGGCCTCGGCGTACTGGCAGTGGGCCTGCGCGAGATCGCACGGCTCGCGCCCTGTGCCGAGAAACAGGTTCGCCCGACGCAGGAGTGCATGGCAGGGGCAGGACGATGAGCATCACGTACGTCGTCCTCCTGGCCCTGCTGACCGGGACCCACGCGGCGACCTGGGGCGCCTACAAGGACTCGCCGTTCGAGGGGTTCAAGCCGATCAGCTTCGCTCGCACGATCGTGCTCGCCCTCGTGGCTGCCATGACTCTGGCCCTACTGACGGACCTCGAGACGACGCTCGCTCCGCTCGTGTTCGTCGGCCTGATCTATGCGGTCGAACGTCTGGCCACTGAGCTGTGGAAGTCGTTCCTGCGCGAGGACAACCAGGACGCCTACGCGATCCCGATGCGCATCGCGATCCTGGGACGGACCGTCGACGGGCAGCTCTCCCGCTACCTGATGGGGACCGGCGTCCTCGTCGCGGTCGTGGTGATGGCCTTGGCTGCCGCGGCGCTGCAACCCGCCGGCGGCGGATCCCTGCCTGTGTTGGTGCTGGTCGGTGGCATCGGCGGATGGCTGACCGCCGTGGGTGGCGCCTGGAAGGACGCACCCGTCGAGGGGTTCAGCGGCTGGAAGTTCCTGCGCAGCCCAGTGGTCGCCACGGCCTGGACGATCATGCTGCTTCCGTTCACTCACGACTGGGTCGCACTGACCTTCGCGGCCGCAGGGCTGTCGGTCCTCTCGATCGAGACCTACAAGACCTTCTTCACCGGCGGGCGTCCCCCCGGCAAGTTCGACGGCAAGCCGATGCGCCTCGGTGTCGAGGTCCAGCGCCACTGGTGCCAGCTCCTGCACTCGGGTGTCTACGTCTGCCTGGCATCGATCGCCGGGCTGATGGCGCTGTTCGACGTGGCGGACCGACCGACTGTGGGCGCGGTGTCGCTGGTGGTACTCAGTCTGGTCGCAGCCACGATCTCGGTCCGCGTCGCGCTCAGTGGTTCAGGACCGGCACCCGTCGTACGGCGTAACGTGGTGACGGACGCCGTTGTCTCCTGAACCACTGGGCAGGACTCCAGATGCCGATGCCACTGTTCGTCGGGCGCGCCGCTGAGCGGGACTGGCTCGGCGGCCGTCTTTCGAACGCGGTCTCGGGGACACCCTCCACGGTGGTCGTAGACGGACCACCTGGCATCGGCAAGAGCGCGCTGGTCTCGACCTTCCTGGACGGGCTGCGCGATGTCCGCACCCTGAAGGCCTCGGGTGACGAGTCGGAGACCTTTCTCCAGTTCGGGGTCACCCGCCAGCTGCTCGGCACCTCGGACGGCTCGTGGGAAGACCCGTTCGCCGCCGGGGCTGCCGTGCTGCAGGACCTCGACCGGCTCGGCGATCGGGACGCGACAGCGCTCGTCGTGGACGACGCCCACCTCGCCGATGCCGCCTCCCTGGGTGCGCTGACGTTCGCTCTCCGGAGGCTGGCGGCCGACCCGGTGCTGGCGATCTTCGTGACCAGGGACGACCAGGTTTCGCGGCTTCCACCTGGGCTGCTCCGGCTTGCTGACGCACACGGGGACCGGCTGCACGTCGATGGCCTGAGCGAGGCCGACGTCTTCGAGCTCGTCCAGGCGCAGGGCCTCGGACCCGGGAACGGGACTGGTGCCGCTGCGGCACGGCTCCGCCAGCACACTGACGGCAGCCCGTTGTACCTCCGGGCACTGCTGGACGAGCTTCCGACCGAGAAGCTTCTCGCTGCCGACCCGTTGCCTGCGCCGCCGTCGTACGCGCACCTGGTGACGGGCACCTTGGCCACCCACTCCGAGACTGCGCAGCGACTGGCCAGGGCCGCGGCCCTGCTGCCAGACGGCTCGTTGACCGACCTCGTGGCCGCAGTCGCCGACGTCGAGCACCCACAGCAAGCCCTGGAGGAGCTCAGCCGTGCGCCGGCCATCCTGATCCCGACCGAGGGTCCGCGCGGCTGGACCGTCAGCTTCTCGCATCCCCTCGTGCGTGCCGCGGTGTACGACGACCTGGGACCCCATGCCCGAGCAACCCTGCACGCGCGCGCCGGGGAGCTGCTCAGCGGCGACGCCGCCCTCCTTCACCTGGTCGCCGCGTCGGACGGCCCGGACGACGATCTGGCGGATCGGCTGACCGCTGCTGTCGCAGCGAACCTGGCTCGAGGCGACGCCCACGCAGCTGCCGAGCTCGCCCTCAAGGCAAGCCGTGTGGGAAGCGCTGGCGCCGCGTCCGACCAAAGACTGCTCGACGCCGTCAACCTGTTCCTGATCGACGGCGACCTGGCGACGGTCAAGGCCCTGGCTGCCGATCTCGAGGCCACCCCACCGACCGCGAGGCGGGTGTATCTGCAGGCAAGGCTTGCCTGGTTCGCAGGCGAGCCGGAGGCCGCCGAGTCGCTCGCGACGGATGCGTGGTCACGGGGCGACCAGCTGTCCACGGACCATCTGGGCAGCCTGGCCGCGATCCTGTCCCAGCTGCACAACATGCGTGCTGACGGGCTGGGTGCCGCGGAATGGGCCGTTGAGGCTCTCGCGCTCGGCCTTCCGCCCGACCTCGCCGACTCGACGAATGCTGCCCAAGCGTTCGGCCTGGGCATGGTGGGCCGCATCGAGGAGGCCCTGGCCGTGCTGGAGTCGGTGCCGTCCGACCCGATGCTGGTCCGCG
>CAVVID010000016.1:0-72832 GCA_963748185.1 uncultured Actinomycetota bacterium
CCAAGATCAGTGACGAGCTCTTCGAGGTCCGTCGAGTCGTCGACCAGACGGACGGTCTGCGAACGGCACTCTCGGACCCGTCGCGATCGGCGTCGGACAAGAGCGAGCTGCTGCGCACCCTGTTCGGGGGGAAGCTGCTGCCCGCCACGATGTTGCTGGTCGAGCAGGCGGCCGCCGGTCGGCACGGCGCCATCGACGGCGCGCTGGAGATGTTCCAGCACACCGCAGCACACAGCCATCGGCCAGAAGATCGCGACCGTGTACGCCGCCCGGGAGCTCTCCGACGACGAACGCAGCCGGCTGGCCGACGCTCTCGGCTCGCAGTACGACACCGCGATCCATCTGCTGGTCGTGCAGGACCCGAAGATCGTGGGCGGGATCCGGGTGGAGATCGGCGACGACGTCATCGACGGCACCGTCGCCAGCAAGCTCGAGGACGCCCAACGAAAGCTCGCAGGCTGACCACGCCCCGCCGGGCATGAGCGGCACCCAAGACAACTGACACACCCGAGAAACCAGGGAAGAGGCACAGAGATGACGGAGCTTTCGATTCGTCCGGAGGAGATTCGGGACGCGCTCCAGAAGTACGTCGAGGACTACAAGCCCTCCGCCGCCAGCAAGGAGGAGGTCGGCAGGGTTGCCGAGGCCGGCGACGGCATCGCGCGAGTCAGCGGCCTTCCCTCGGCGATGGCCAACGAGCTGCTCGAGTTCGAGGACGGCACCCAGGGCATCGCCCTGAACCTCGACACCCGGGAGATCGGCGTCGTGATCCTCGGTGACTTCGCCGGTATCGAGGAGGGCCAGACGGTCCGTCGCACGGGCGACATCCTCTCGGTGCCGATCGGCGACAACTTCCTCGGCCGCGTGATCGACCCGCTCGGGAACCCGATCGACGGTCTCGGCGACATCGAGGACGAGGGCCGTCGCGCACTCGAGCTGCAGGCGCCCGGCGTGATGGCTCGCAAGTCGGTGCACGAGCCCCTCGCCACCGGCATCAAGGCGATCGACTCGATGACCCCGATCGGCCGCGGCCAGCGTCAGCTGATCATCGGCGACCGGTCGACCGGCAAGACGACGATCGCGATCGACACGATCATCAACCAGCGCCAGTGGTGGGAGACCGAGGACCCGGAGAAGCAGGTCCGCTGCATCTACGTCGCGATCGGCCAGAAGGGCTCCACGATCGCTGCGGTGCGCGGTGCCCTCGAGGAGGCCGGCGCGCTGGAGTACACCACGATCGTGGCGTCCCCGGCGTCGGACTCGGCCGGCTTCAAGTACCTCGCGCCGTACACCGGTTCGGCCATCGGCCAGCACTGGATGTACGACGGCAAGCACGTCCTGATCATCTTCGACGACCTGACCAAGCAGGCCGAGGCCTACCGCGCCGTGTCGCTGCTGCTGCGTCGTCCGCCGGGTCGTGAGGCCTACCCCGGAGACGTCTTCTACCTGCACAGCCGTCTCCTCGAGCGCTGCGCGAAGCTGTCCGACGACATGGGTGCCGGCTCGATGACCGGGCTGCCGATCGTCGAGACCAAGGCGAACGACGTGTCGGCGTACATCCCGACCAACGTCATCTCGATCACCGACGGCCAGATCTTCCTGCAGTCCGACCTGTTCGCCTCCAACCAGCGTCCGGCCATCGACGTCGGTGTCTCGGTCTCGCGCGTCGGTGGCGCGGCGATGACCAAGGCGATGAAGACCGTCACCGGGTTCGCTCAAGGTCGACCTGGCGCAGTTCCGGGCCATGGAGGCGTTCGCGATGTTCGCCTCCGACCTCGATGCCGCGTCTCGCCAGCAGCTGGACCGCGGGCAGCGGCTGATGGCGCTGCTCAAGCAGCCGCAGTACTCGCCGTACCCGGTGCCGGACATGACGGTCTCGCTGTGGCTGGGCACCTCCGGGCGCCTGGACAGGGTGCCGACCGACGACGTGCTCCGCTTCGAGCAGGAGTTCCTGGACTTCCTGCGCCGCTCGCACAAGGACGTCCTCGAGACCATCGCGGACACGATGAAGTTCGAGGACGAGACCGAGAAGTCGGTCGAGAGCGCCTACGACGACTTCCTCGACCAGTTCGAGACCAGCGAGGGCGGGTCGATCAAGGCCGGCCACGAGGAGCACGAGGCCCTCGAGGACGAGGACATCGACCAGGAGCAGATCGTCAAGCAGAAGAAGAAGGGGTAAGCGCATGGCCGTATCCCTTCGTGAGTACCGCGCGCGGATCAAGTCGACCGAGTCGATGAAGAAGATCACGCGCGCCATGGAGCTCATTGCGGCGTCCCGGATCATCAAGGCGCAGCAACGGGCACAGGCCGCCGCGCCGTACGCCCGCGAGCTCACCCGGGCCGTCTCCGCGGTGGCGTCGTACTCCAACGTCGAGCACGCGCTGACCACGGAGCCGGAGGACCCGAAGCGGGCCGCCATCCTCGTGATCACCAGTGACCGCGGGCTGGCCGGCGCCTACTCCTCGGGCGTCCTCAAGGAGGCCGAGCGGCTCCGCACCAGGCTGGAGGACTCGGGCCTGGACGTGGACACCTACGTCTCCGGGCGCAAGGGCGAGGCGTTCTACAAGTTCCGCAACCGCGAGATCATCGAGTCGTGGAGCGGGCACAGCGACCAGCCGACGTACGACGTGGCCGAGGCGATCGGGAACGCGCTGATCGGCGCGTTCCTCAACGACGAGCCCGAGCGCCGCACCATCGAGGAGGACGGCGAGGACCGTGAGCTGCCCCCCGGTGTCGACGAGGTGCACGTGGTCTTCACCCAGTTCCGCTCGATGCTGACGCAGGAACCGCGTGACATCCGGTTGCTCCCGCTCGAGGTCGTGGAGGGGGAGGAGGCGCCGGAGAGCGACGAGGTGCTCCCGCTCTACGAGTTCGAGCCGTCACCCGAAGAGGTGCTCGACGGGCTGCTCCCCAAGTACGTCCAGAGCCGCATCTTCTTCGCACTGCTGCAGGCCGCTGCCTCCGAGCTCGCGGCGCGCCAGAAGGCGATGAAGTCCGCGACGGACAACGCCGACGAGTTGATCAAGAAGTACACCCGAACTGCCAACCAGGCCCGCCAAGCCGGCATTACCCAGGAAATCAGCGAGATCGTCGGTGGCGTGAACGCGCTTGCCGATGCCAACGCTGGGAGTGAGTGAGAGAAATGACTGCGACTGCTGAAGAGACCAAGACCGACGAGGGCCAGGGCGGTGTCGGACGGATCGCACGCGTGATCGGTCCCGTCGTCGACGTGGAGTTCCCCGTCGACGACATGCCCGAGATGTACAACAAGCTCGAGGTCGAGCTCGAGTTCCTCGGGGAGACAGAAGATCCTCTCCCTCGAGGTGGCGCTGCACATCGGTGACGGCATGGTGCGCGCGATCTCGCTGCAGCCGACCGACGGACTCGTCCGCGGCGCGCAGGTGCGCGACACCGGTGGCCCGATCTCGGTGCCCGTCGGCGACGTCACGAAGGGCCACGTGTTCAACGCCCTCGGTGACTGCCTCAACCTCGAAGAGGGCGAAGAGCTCGACGTGCAGGAGCGCTGGGGGATCCACCGCCCGGCACCGGCCTTCGACCAGCTCGAGTCGAAGACCCAGATGTTCGAGACCGGCATCAAGGTGATCGACCTGCTCGCGCCGTACGTCCTGGGCGGCAAGATCGGCCTGTTCGGTGGTGCCGGTGTGGGCAAGACCGTGCTGATCCAGGAGATGATCGCCCGAGTCGCGAAGGACCACGGTGGTGTGTCCGTGTTCGCCGGCGTCGGCGAGCGCACCCGTGAGGGCAACGACCTGATCGTGGAGATGGAAGAGGCCGGCGTCATCGGCCAGACCGCGCTGGTCTTCGGCCAGATGGACGAGCCGCCGGGCACCCGGCTGCGCGTCGCGCTGTCCGCGCTGACGATGGCGGAGTACTTCCGCGACGTGCAGAGCCAGGACGTGCTGCTGTTCATCGACAACATCTTCCGGTTCACCCAGGCCGGGTCCGAGGTCTCCACGCTGCTCGGGCGGATGCCGTCCGCGGTGGGATACCAGCCCAACCTCGCCGACGAGATGGGCACGCTCCAGGAGCGGATCACCTCGACGCGTGGTCACTCGATCACCTCGATGCAGGCGATCTACGTGCCGGCCGACGACTACACCGACCCGGCTCCCGCGGCCACGTTCGCGCACCTCGACGCGACCACCGAGCTCTCGCGAGAGATCGCGTCGCTCGGTATCTACCCGGCGGTGGACCCGCTGACGTCGACCTCGCGGATCCTCGACCCGCAGTACATCGGCAAGGACCACTACGACTGCGCGATCCGGATCAAGCAGATCCTGCAGCGGAACAAGGAGCTGCAGGACATCATCGCGATCCTCGGTGTCGACGAGCTCTCCGAGGAGGACAAGGTCATCGTGTCCCGCGCGCGCCGCATCCAGCGGTTCCTGTCGCAGAACACCTACGTCGCCAAGCAGTTCACCGGTCTCGAGGGGTCCACGGTCCCGATCGGCGACACCATCGAGGCGTTCAACAAGATCGCCGACGGTGACTACGACCACGTCGCCGAGCAGGCGTTCTTCATGTGCGGTGGCCTCGACGACGTCGACCGGAAGTGGGCCGAGATCCAGAAGCAGACGGGTCAGAGCGACGACTCGCGGCGGCAAGTCGAGCGGCAAGTCCGACGACAAGTCCGAGGACAAGTCCGACGACGACTCGAGCGACGAGTCGGACGACCAGTCCGAGACGACTCGACGAGGCCGAGGACAAGTCGGACGACGACTCGGGCGAGGAGTCGAGGACAAGTCCGACGACAAGTCCGATGACGACTCGGACGACGACTCCGACGACTCTGAGGACAAGAAGGCTGACGACGACTCATGAGCGACGACACCCTGCAGGTTGAGCTGGTCGCGGCTGACCGGCTCGTCTGGTCCGGCGAGGCCACGGTGGTCAACGCCCGGACTGCAGGCGGCGAGATCGGCATCCTGGCCAACCACATGCCGATCCTGTCGCTGCTGGCAGCCGGTGTGGTGGAGGTCGAGACCCCCGACGGCGAGTCGTGGGTGGCTGCGGTCGACGAGGGGTTCCTCTCGGTGGCCGGCAACCGCGTCTCGATCCTGGCCAGCCACGCGGAGATGGCCTCGGACATCGACGCCGACCAGGCCCGCAGGGAGCTCGACGAGGCGAAGGGCGACGGGCGACGAGGACCGCCACGACGCCGAGGTCAGACGACTCGAGGCTCGCGTCAAGGCCGCCGAGAGGGCGTCCTGACCGACATCAGACTCTGAACGCATTCGAGGACCACACCGGTTGCCGGGGTGGTCCTCGGTGCGTTCCCGGGCATCTCCTAGGCTGTCCCTTCTACGCGTCGGACGCGCGGCGGAACGAGGGATAGATGCCGGTATGGCAATGGCTGCTGGACTCGGCTGGTGTCGTGCTGCTCCTGGCAGTCTTGTTCGGCGCTCTCCTCGTCGTACGACGCCGGGTGCTCTCCCGGCACGGCGGCACCTTCGAGCTCAGCGTCCGTGACGCCAACCAGCCCAACGGCAAGGGCTGGGTGCTGGGGCTGGGGCGCTACCGCGAGGACTCGCTCGAGTGGTTCCGGATCTTCTCGCCGCTCCCGCGGCCGACCTGGTCGTGGGGGCGCAACGACCTGACTTTCGTCTCCCAGCGTGAGCCCCGCCGCTCCGAGGAGCACGCGCTCTACGGCGGGCACGTGGTGGTGATGTGCTCGACCCCGCGCGGTGAGGTCGAGCTGGCCATGGGCCCGAGCTCGCTCACCGGCCTGCAGTCCTGGCTCGAGGCCGGCCCTCCGGGCTCGCGCCCCTCCCGATAGGGGCAGGTTTCCCGGGTAGCCGGGATCAGCTCGGGAGCTGAACCGCCGGATTGCCTCTCGACGGCTGTCGGCGCTCGGTCCTACCCTGCGAGAAACGACCCAGGGAAGGGACCAGCTGATGGCGTCAAAGCTCAACCCGTACATCACGTTCGACGGCAACGCCCGCGAGGCGATGGAGTTCTACCAGGCCGGCACTCGGCGGCGAGCTCGTGGTGAACACGTTCGGCGAGTACGGCGATGCCGGACCCGACGGCGACAAGATCATGCACGCCAACCTCGAGACTCCCGACGGGTTCACGCTGATGGCCTCGGACACGCCGCCGGGCATGGAGCCGTCCAGCGGCAGCAGCATCACGGTCAGTCTCAGCGGCGACGACGCGGACCAGCTGCGCGGCTACTGGGACAAGCTGACCGAGGGCGCCGAGATCCAGATGCCTCTCGAGCAGCAGATCTGGGGCGACGTGTTCGGCCAGTTCACCGACAGGTTCGGGATCCGGTGGATGGTCAACATCGCGGGCGCCGCCCAGGGCTGATCGGGCCCGGCACCCTCATCTCGCGGCCCCGACCGGTAAAGACCGGCAGCCTGCACCCTTGCTCGACCTCGCGGAATGAAGGAGTGTGACCGCACAGGAGAGGGGCAGTCGATGCACACACGCAAACTCGCTGCCGGTGCGCTGGTCGCCACAGCCGCCAGCATCGCTGCTCTCGTCGGCACCGTGACGCCGCCGGCGTCCGCCGCCACGATCACTGCCGCCCCGGTCGCCGACACCTACGTGGCCAGCGATGCGCCAGGCACAAACTTCGGTACGCGAGGCAACTATTGGCTCGACAGTTCTCCGAACAGACGCATCTTGATGAAGTTCAACGTCAGCGGTCTCACCGGCCCGGTCACCAGCGCCAAGCTGCGGATGCACGTCGACAACGTGACGGACGCGCAGAGCCCCGGCGGCGGTACCTACCGCTTGATGAGCAACACGTCCTGGACCGAGACCGGTGCCACCTGGAACTCCCAGCCCGCCATCGACGGTGTGACCCTGGGTTCCATGGGCTCGGTCGCGCGCAACACGTGGGTCGAGCTCGACGTGACCGGGAAGATCACCGGCAACGGCACCTACTCGATCGGCGTGACCACGACCCAGAGCAATGGCGCGGCCTTCGACTCGCGCGAATCCGGATCCTTGGCTCCTCAGCTCGTGTTCGTCACAGGGACGGCGCCGCCATCAGGTGATCCCGTCCTGGTCGGTGCAGGCGACATCGCGAACTCCTCCGCCGGCGACTCGGCCACGGCAGCCGTGCTCGACGGCATTCCCGGGACCGTCTTCACGACGGGCGACAACGCGTACCCGAACGGCACCCTGGCCGACTTCAACACCTACTACGAGCCGACCTGGGGGAGGCACAAGGCGCGAACGAGGCCCTCACCGGGCAACCACGAGTACAACACCTCGGGAGCCGCGGGCTATTTCGGGTACTTCGGTGAGCTGGCCGGTCCGGCCAACAGGGGCTACTACTCCTACGACCTCGGTGACTGGCACGTGGTGTCGTTGAACTCCGAGATCAGCATGGTGGCTGGTTCGGCACAGGAGACCTGGTTGCGCAGCGACCTGGCGGCCAGCATTAGATCATGCACGCTGGCGTACTGGCACAAGCCGTTGTTCACCTCCAGCGAGAACCACACCGGGACACTGGCGACGCGGCCGCTGTTCCAGGCCCTGTACGACTTCGGCGCGGAAGTGGTGGTCGCCGGCCACAACCACAACTACGAGCGGTTCGCTCCCATGAGCCCACAAGGTGTGCTCGAAACCACCGCTGGCGTGCGCTCGTTCGTGGCAGGGATGGGCGGTGCGAGCCACTACGGCTTCACCGCTACCCCCGCGCCGAACAGCGAGGTTCGCAACGGCACCGCGTTCGGCGTGCTGAAGTTCACGTTGCACAGCGGCAGCTACGACTGGCAGTTCGTCCCGGTGGCTGGCCAGTCGTTCACCGACAGCGGCACCAACGTCTGCCACTAGGCCTTGTTCTCAGTCCTTCTCCGGAAGGTCGCCGCGTTCGCCACCCGGCACCCAGAGCACGTCGCCGTCGGCTCGGTTCGCGTAGCGGGCCAGGATGAACAGCAGGTCGGAGAGCCGGTTGAGGTACTTGATCGCCAAGCACGTTCATCGTGTCGGCGTACTCCACGTGCGCCGCCCAGGCCGAGCGCTCCGCACGCCGGCACACCGTGCGGGCCACGTGCAGGTTGGCCCCTGCGGCCGTGCCGCCGTTGAGGATGAACGAACGCAGCTTGGGCAGCTCCTCGTTGTACTTGTCGCACCAGCCCTCGAGCCGATCGATGTAGTCGGCCTCGATGCGCAGCGGCGGGTACTCCGGGTTCTCCACGACCGGTGTGCAGAAGTCGGCTCCCACGTCGAACAGGTCGTTCTGCACGTGGGTGAGCACCTCGGCCACGTCCTCGTCCACCTCTGCTGGTCGCCAGGACGAGCCCGATGTGGGCGTTGGTCTCGTCGACATCGGCGTACGCCTGCAGCCGGAGGTCGGTCTTCGTGGTCTCGCTCATGTCGCCGAGGCGGGTCTTGCCGCCGTCACCGGTGCGCGTGTAGATGCGAGTCAGGTTCACCATGGCCCCACCCTAGGGTCGGGTGCTGACACGGCTGCGTGCGGGGTCGGCCCGCTCACTAGAGTGACGCGCATGGGCAGCTTCCGCGTCGTCTCCGAGGGTCCGCTGACCCGGCCGCTCGCCGGGACGGTGTACGTCGGGGGCGCCAAGAACTCCGCCCTGAAGCTGATGGCGGCCGCCCTGCTGGCCCCTGGTCGCTCGGTGATCCACAACGTCCCCGACATCCTCGACGTCGCGGTGATGGGCCAGCTGCTGCGCCAGCTCGGCTGCACCGTCGACATCCTCTATCCCACTGACGCGGACCCGACCAGTGGATCCACCGCCGGCCGGGTGACGATCGATGTCCCCGAGGAGCTGGACCACAAGGCCCCCTACGAGCTCGTACGCCGCCTCCGCGCATCGATCGCGGTGCTGGGTCCACTCGTCGCCCGGTGTCGCAAGGCGAGCGTCGCCCTGCCCGGTGGCGACGCGATCGGGTCACGCGGGCTGGACATGCACATCCGCGGGCTGCAGGAGCTCGGGGCCGCCGTACGCATCGAGCACGGGCAGGTCGTGGCGGAGGTGCCCCAGGGTCTGGTCGGCGCCAACCTGTGGCTGGACTTCCCCTCGGTCGGGGCCACCGAGAACCTGGTGATGGCCGCGGTGCTCGCCAAGGGCACCACGGTGATCGACAACGTCGCCCGCGAGCCGGAGATCGTCGACCTGTGCCAGATGCTCGAGGCCATGGGCGCCCGCATCGACGGGATCTCCACGTCCACCCTGGTGATCGAGGGGGTCGAGGAGCTGCAGCCCGTCGAGCACCGGACGGTCACGGACCGGATCGTCGCCGGCACCTGGGTCTTCGCGGCGGCGATCGCAGGAGGCGAGCTGCACATCGAGGGTGGCGTCGCCCACCACCTCGACATCGTGCTGGACAAGCTCGTCGCCTCGGGTGCCGAGGTGGAGCAGACCGAGACCGGCCTCACGGTGCGAGCCCATCGCCGGCTGACCTCCTTCGACGTCGCGACGCTGCCCTACCCGGGCTTCCCGACCGACCTGCAGCCGTTCGCGATGGCGCTGGCCGCGGTCTCCGACGGCACCGCGATGATCACCGAGAACGTGTTCGAGGCACGGTTCATGTTCGCCCAGGAGCTCGCCCGGCTGGGTGCGGACCTGCGCACCGACGGCCACCATGCCGTCGTACGCGGGGTGCCGATGCTCTCCGGCGCTCCGGTGATCGCCCACGACATCCGGGCCGGTGCCGCCCTCGTGCTCGGCGGGCTCGCGGCCCAGGGGACCACCGAGGTGGCCGAGTCCCAGCACATCGACCGCGGTTATCCGATGTTCGCCGAGGCGCTCGCGGCGGTCGGGGCCGACGTAATACGAATATCTGTCTAGACCGCCATGACCGGCGGTTTGCTCCGGAAAGTCCCCTACCAGCACGGGTTTGTCTGTCCAATATCGGCGAATCACGATACGCAAAAGTGTCGTCAGGCTCGATATTGGGTAGCAAATTCAGTGGAGGCGCTCTATGGAGCAGACGACCAGAGGCAGCACGCTCGAGCTCTCGGGCTCGCTCGACGTGCGGTGCATCGGCGAGGTGCGCACCGCCGTCTACCGACTCCTGGACGAGTGCGACGGTGACGTCTACGTGGACATCGCCCAGGTCGAGTCGGTCGACATGACCACGCTGAAGATGCTCGCGGTCGCCAACCGCGCCGCCGAGCGAGCTGGTCAGCAGGTGGTGCTGCGGGGTGGGTCGCCCGGGCTCCGTCGGCTGCTGCACCTCTCCCACCTGCGCTCGATGCTCCCAGTCGAACCGGGCTGGCAGCCGAGCAACGCCTGAGCCCGCTACCGAGGAGACCGCTGGTCGCCCCGGTGTGACCCATGCCGCAGGGTGAGAGAGTCCACAGCGGTTACCGCGGGCGCTCCCGCGGGCCTACCCTCACCCACATGAGCGACAATCCCGCCGCGAGGCCCGAGAAGGACCGACCTTGGGTGATGCGCACGTACGCCGGGCACTCGTCGGCGACCGAGTCCAACAAGCTCTACCGGATGAACCTCGCGAAGGGGCAGACCGGCCTCTCGGTGGCCTTCGACCTCCCGACCCAGACCGGCTACGACCCGGACTCCCCGCTGTCCCGCGGCGAGGTGGGCAAGGTCGGCGTGCCGATCCCGCACCTCGGTGAGATGCGCCGGCTGTTCGCGGACATCCCGCTGACCGAGATGAACACCTCGATGACGATCAACGCCACCGCGATGTGGCTGCTCGCGCTCTACCAGGTCGTCGCCGAGGAGCAGAACCCCGAGCTCGAGCCGCTCGAGGTGGCGCACCAGCTCGCCGGGACCACCCAGAACGACATCATCAAGGAGTACCTCTCCCGCGGGACCTACGTCTTCCCGCCGGAGCACTCGCTGCGGCTGATCTCCGACGTCATCTCCTACACCGTCAACGAGATCCCGAAGTGGAACCCGATCAACATCTGCAGCTATCACCTGCAGGAGGCCGGGGCGACGCCGACGCAGGAGCTCGCCTACGCGCTGACCACCGCGATCGCCGTGCTCGACGCGGTCAAGGACGCCGGCCAGGTCGCCCCGGACGACTTCGAGAAGGTCGTCGGCCGGATCTCGTTCTTCGTCAACGCCGGCGTCCGGTTCATCGAGGAGACCTGCAAGATGCGGGCGTTCGTCGAGCTGTGGGACGAGATCACCCGCGAGCGCTACGGCGTCCAGGACCCCAAGATGCGCCGCTTCCGCTACGGCGTGCAGGTCAACTCGCTCGGCCTGACCGAGGCCCAGCCGGAGAACAACGTCCAGCGGATCGTGCTCGAGATGCTCGGCGTCACCCTGTCCAAGAACGCCCGCGCGCGCGCCGTACAGCTGCCGGCGTGGAACGAGGCCCTCGGCCTGCCGCGTCCCTGGGACCAGCAGTGGTCGCTGCGCCTGCAGCAGGTGCTGGCCTTCGAGTCCGACCTGCTGGAGTACGACGACATCTTCGACGGCTCGAAGGTGATCGAGGCCAAGGTCGGCCAGCTCGTCGAGGACGCCCGCGCGGAGATCGACCGGGTGCAGGCACTCGGCGGAGCGATCGCGGCCGTCGAGTCCGGCTACATGAAGCAGGCGCTGGTCAGCTCCCACTCCGCCCGTCGATCGGCCATCGAGAACGGCCAGGACATCGTCGTCGGGGTGAACAGGTTCGAGACCACCGAGCCCTCGCCGCTGACCGCGGACCTCGACGCCGCGATCCAGGCAGCGGACCCCGAGGCCGAGCGCTCGGCGATCGCCGGCCTGGAGGCCTGGCGCGAGGAGCGTGACCAGGAAGAGGTCGACCGCGCGCTCGACGGCGCTCGCCGATGCCGCGAAGACCGACGACAACCTGATGGAGGCGACCCTCGTCGCAGCTCGAGCGGGGGCGACCACGGGGGAGTGGGCCGGAACGCTGCGCGAGGTGTTCGGCGAGTTCCGGGCACCCACCGGCGTGTCCGGCGCGGTCGGCGTGGCCGAGGCCGGCAAGGAGCTCACCGAGGTACGCGAGCAGGTGCGGGCCACCGGCGAGGAGATCGGTGGACGGCTGCGGCTGCTCGTCGGGAAGCCCGGGCTCGACGGACACTCCAACGGCGCCGAGCAGGTCGCCGTACGAGCCAGGGACGCCGGCTTCGAGGTCGTCTACCAGGGGATCCGGCTGACCCCGGAGGAGATCGTCGCTGCCGCGGTGGCCGAGGACGTGCACTGCGTGGGGCTCTCGATCCTGTCCGGTTCGCACATGGAGCTCGTCCCGGACGTGCTCGAGCAGATGCGGGCCGCCGGCATCGAGGACATCCCCGTCATCGTCGGCGGGATCATCCCGACGCGCGACGCCGTGAAGCTCAAGGAGATGGGTGTCGCCGAGGTGTTCACCCCCAAGGACTTCAGCCTGACCCAGGCAATGGCAGGAATCGTGAGCGCGATCCGGGCTGCACACCAGCTGGTCTAGTTTCCGGCTCGGTCAATCCGGACTTGCCCGTCGGTTGCCCACCTCCGAGCCCGGCTCGTCGTAGTGTGCAGACGACGTCAAAGGTGCGGCCGGCCCTTGCCGAACCGCCTCGGGTCGACGATCAAGGTGGATCGATGCATGGAGCAGTTGCAGGACACCCCTGAGTGGGAGTACGGCGCGCTGTCGGACCACGTGCTCAAGTCCGACGACGCACTGGTGATCGTCGACGCCGACGGGGTGGTGTTGTTCGCGAACGCGGGAGCCAGCGAGATCGTCGGCATCCCCGCCGAGGCGATGACAGGGCACACGGTCGAGGACTTCGGCCGCGAGGCCATGCACGACTTCCAGCGAGTCGCAGTCGACGCCGTGCTGGCCAACAAGATCGAGGTCACCGTCCGCGACGCCCGGATCAAGCACTCCAGCGGGGTCTCCCACCATGTCGACCTCTCGATGACGCCGGTCGTCACCGACCGGGGTCCGCTGGTCGCGATCGGGCTGCGCGAGCCCAACGAGAAGTACCGCCAGACCAAGCTCTTCCGCGGGCTGCTCGAGGCCGCGCCCGACGGGATGGTCATCGTCAACCGCGACGGTGCGATCGTCCTGGTCAACGCCCAGCTCGAGCAGCTGTTCGGCTACCAGCGCGCCGAGCTCGTCGGTGAGCCGGTCGAGATCCTGGTGCCGGACCGCTACTCCGGCATGCACATGGCCTTCCGCAACGGCTATGTCAGCGAACCGCGCACCCGCCCGATGGGCCTGGCCGGCGACCTGCACGCGCGCCGCAAGGACGGCTCGGAGTTCCCGATCGAGGTCACCCTCTCTCCGCTCGAGACCGACGAGGGACTGCTCGTCTCCGCCGCCGTCCGCGACATCTCCGAGCGCCGGCGGATGCAGGAGGAGACCGACCGGGTCAAGGACGAGTTCTTCGCCACGGTCTCCCACGAGCTGCGCACCCCGCTGACCTCGATGATCGGCTACAGCGAGCTGATGACCGACCTCGAGGAGCTGAGCCCGCAGGGCCAGCGGTTCCTCTCGGTGATCATGCGCAGTGCCGAGCGCGAGCTGCGACTGGTCGACGACCTGCTCACCCTGGTGGCGATCGAGGAGTCCGGGCTGGCGATCCGGTCCGCCGAGATCGACCTCGAGCGGGTGGTGCGCGAAGCGGTGGAGGCGGCCATGCCGCGCGCCGAGGAGGCGAGGCTGGCGCTGTCCCTCGAGACACCCGGCACCGCCGTAGCCATGTACGGCGACCGCGACCGGCTCGGCCAGGCCATGGACAACCTCCTCTCCAACGCGATCAAGTTCACCCCGGCCGGCGGGCGGGTGCGCGTGGTGCTGCACGCGGTCGGGCACACCGCCACGATCGACGTGATCGACACCGGGTCCGGCATCGGCGTCGAGGACCCCGACCAGCTCTTCGAGCGGCTCTTCCGCACCCCGACGGCGGTGGCACAGCAGACGCCGGGCGCCGGGCTGGGGCTGACGATCGCCCTGGCCATCGTGGAGGCGCACGCGGGCACCATCGAGGTGGTCAGCAGCGGCAAGGAGGGGACCACCTTCCGGATGACGTTCCCGCTCCGTCCGGCTGCGAGGCGAGCACGGACCCCGAAGTGGACACGGGCAAACACACGGACCCGGACCCGGACACCGTCCCCTAGACCAGCAACTGGCCCAGGGACGCGGATAAACGACGATAAGCGCCGCGATGGGGTTTCTGTGACGTCTCCGATCGGCCGTGGCGTGGGCACTGTATTGCTACACCCACCCCGTTGACGTAAACAGAACAAGCACGCATTCCTCGGGGAATCGGCGAGCCGATTGCCTTACCCACGGGGGAATCCATGCGTCGTAGTTTGCGGGAGCGCCCGACCGGAGAAGAGGCCCGGGCGCTTCGTGCTGCTTGCGGTGCTCGGTCTGTTCGTCTCGGTGCTGACCGTCGGCAGCTCCCCTTCGACTCCGGCCTCCAACGCGGCCGAACCCGTCTGCATGATCTCGGCGAAGCTGGTCAACTCCTGCCGTCCCTGGCTGGGCGCGGAGTCGGGCAACTACGGCACTGGCAGCGGATTCCGAACGAGAATGCTGGAGCACGAGGCGCGCATCGGCCGCCAGCTGGACATCGTGCACGCGTACGCCGGTCCGGGCCAGTCGCTCAGCAGCGACATGGTGACCCTGGCCAGGAGGCCGGCGACGATCGCGCTGATCAACTGGAAGCCGTCCTACCGGTGGGACCTGGCCAACGGCCAGACGGCCACCGTCAACACCCAGATCGACGCGATGGCCAACAGCATCAAGGCGCTGGGCACGACCAAGATCATGCTCACGATCTACCACGAGCCAGAGGGCAACATCGCGTCCGGTGGCTCCCCGAGCTGTCCGACCATGTCACTCAACGGGACCGCAGGGTCGACCGCCGACTACGTCAACATGTGGCACAACGTGCGGAGCCGGTTCGACGCCTCGGCGTCGACAACGTCGTGTGGGCGATGAACTACACCGGCTACGTGACCGGCCACTGCCTGACCAAGGACCTCTGGCCGGGCAACGACTACGTCGACTGGGTGATGTGGGACCCCTACCCCAAGAACGCCTCATGGACGCGACTGTCGGCTCGTTCTACAACTACCTGACCGCCAACAGCGACGCCGAGCACGACTACCTCTCCAAGGCCTGGGGCCTCGGCGAGTTCGGGTACGTCGGCAGCAGCCAGACGGCGGCGTACGCGATGTACGACGAGGCGCGTCGTGCCCTGCAGAACAACGTCTTCCCGAAGCTGAAGGCCTATGTCGTCTGGGACAACTGGACCTCGAGCAGTCACGACGACCGGGTGCGCTTCACCGAGGACCACATCGCGGACCCGGTCGAGCAGGAGCACTACAACGCCTTCGCCAACGACCCGCTCCTGATGGGTACGGCGGTCCCCGAACCGGTCGACCAGACTGCACCCGTCGTCACCGGGGCGAGCCCGGAGGACGGTGCCACCGTCGCGGGCACGGTGCCCGTGACCGGATCGGCCTCCGACGAGGAGGGGGTCGAGTCCGTCGACCTGCTCGTCGACGGTGACGCCGTCGCCTCCGGCATCCCGGAGGCGGACGGGGCCGTCTCCTTCGACTGGAACACCTCCACGGTCGCCAACGGGACACACACTCTGCGGCTCCGGGCGAGCGACGAGGCGGGCAACGTCGGCACCTCCGCCCAGGTGTCCGTGACGGTGGAGAACACCGACAACGAGGCGCCGACGACGCCGACCGCATTGACCGCGACCTGGGGCCGGCCGAGCCAGGCGACCCTGACGTGGGAGGGCTCGACAGACAATGGAGCCGTCACCGCGTATCGCGTCTACCGCGGCGACGACGCCATCGTGACGCTCGGCAAGAGCGCACGCAGCCACACCGACGCCGGCCTGACGAACCTCGCTACCTACGCCTACCGGATCAGCGCACTGGACGCGGCCGACAACGAGAGCGAGCTCAGCGAGCCGGTGAGCCTGGAGGCAGGGGACGACACCCCGCCCACCTCGCCGACCGACGTGTTCGCCGAGCTCGCTGGGACCGACGGTGCGAGCGTGAGCTGGACCGCCGCCACCGACAACGCGGGTGTCGACGCCTACCGCGTCTACCGCAACGGCGCGCTGGTCGACACAGTGGACGGTGCGACCCACAGCCTGCTGGACGAGGGGCTCGACGACGGTGTCGGCTACACCTACCGGGTGACTGCCGTCGACGCGGCGGGGAACGCCAGCGAATCTGGCGGGCCGGCCACGCTGACCACCCCCGACCGGACGGCACCCACGGCCCCGGTCGAGCTGAAGGCGGTCTCCACAAGTCAGAGCGTGGCACTGAGCTGGAAGCCGGCGACCGACAACGTCGGCGTGAAGAGCTACGTCGTCTACCGCGACGGGTTGCCGCTGACGTCGATGTCCTCGTCGGTGACGAGCTTCACCGACAACGCGCTGGTCGGGAACTCTGCCCACCAGTACTACGTGAAGGCGTTCGACACGACCGACATCGAGGGACCGGCGAGCAACACCGTCACCCGGTCGTTCGTGGATACGACTGCCCCGAGCGCACCTTCCGGGTTGGCCAGGACCCTGTCGGGCTTCACGGTCAGGCTCACCTGGCGAGCGTCGACCGACAATGTCGGCGTACAGAGCTACACGATCTACCGGGCGGGCGTCGCGGTCGGGACCAGCTCCACGCTGGCGTACACCGACACGACGCCTCCCCTCGGGAGGACCTCGACCTACACGGTTCGGGCGAAGGATGCCGCGGGCAACCTGAGCGCCGCATCGGGCAGCGTGAGCGCGGCGGTTCCGGCGGACACCACGGCGCCCACCGCACCCACCGGGCTGCGCGCCACCGCCGGGCACGAAGCAGATCAGCCTGACCTGGACTGCCTCGAGCGACAACGTCGGCGTGAAGAGCTACTACCTCTTCCGCGCCAACGCGAAGTACAAGCTGCTCGGCAAGGTCACGTCGTACACCGACATCGGCCTGGTCACGGGTAGTAGGTACACGTACAAGGTCTACGCGCTCGATACCTCCGGCAACTGGAGCGGTACGTCGGGCAATGTCAGCGCCATCGCCAAGTAGGCTCGGCGGCTAGAAGAGCCGGTCCTCGATGTTGTCCATGCCCCGCAGCGCGTCGTAGTCGATCGTCGCGCAGGCGATGCCGCGATCGGTGGCCAGCACCCGCGCCTGCGGCTTGATCTCCTGGGCCGCGAAGATGCCGCGCACCGGACGGAGCAGGGGATCGCGGTTCAGCAGCTCGAGGTAGCGGGTGAGCTGCTCGACCCCGTCGATCTCGCCGCGTCGCTTGATCTCCACCGCGACCGAGCGGCCCTCGGTGTCGCGGCACATCAGGTCGACCGGACCGATCGCGGTGGGGAACTCCCGCCGGACCAGGCTCAGCCCTTCGCCGAGGGTCGCCGGGTGCTCGGCGAGCAGCTCCTGCAGGTGCTTCTCGACGCCGTCCTTCTGCAGGCCGGGGTCGATGCCGAGATCGTGGTTGGAGTCGTGCAGCACCTCCTCGATCAGGATCCGCAGGCTGTCGCCGGACTTCGCGGCGACGGTCCACTCGACCTGGCCGTCCTCGGTGGTGCCCTCGCGCACGGTGCAGGGCGGGCTCATCCAGTTCAGCGGCTTGTAGGAGCCGCCGTCGGAGTGCACCAGGACCGAGCCGTCGGACTTGAGCATCAGCACTCGCGTGGCCATCGGCAGGTGTGCCGTCAGTCGCCCGGCGTAGTCGACCTGGCAGCGGGCAACGACGATTCTCACGAGCCGAGAATCTACCTGCCATGCTGGCGCGGTGGGGCGTGGGCCGAGAAGAGTCATCGTGGTCGGAGCCGGGGTCATCGGGATGACCTGTGCCGTCCGGCTGGCCGAGGACGGCCATCAGGTCGAGGTGCTGGCCCGGGACCTCCCGCTGGAGACGACCTCGGTCGTGGCGGCAGCGCTCTGGTATCCCTACCTGGCCCTGCCCCAGGACCGGGTCACCGCGTGGGCCGAGGAGTCCTATGCGGCGTTCGCAGCGCTCGCCGGCGAGGATGCGGGCGTGCGGATGCTGCCCGGCACCGAGGTGCTGCAGGAGCCGGCGGAGGACCCCTGGTGGATGACCGCGGTGCCGCGAGCTGGATCGCGTCCCTCCGCCGTCCGGGTACGCCGACGCGTGGTCGTTCACCAGCCCGGTCATCGACATGCCCGTCTACCTGCAGTGGTTGCGGGACCGGCTGGCCGAGCTCGGCGGGACGCTGACCCGGATCAGCATGGGCTCGCTTGCCGCAGAGCGACGACGTGGTGGTCAACTGCGCCGGTCTCGGCGCTCGACGTCTCGCCGGGACGAGGAGGTCCGGCCGGTGCGCGGCCAGGTCGTCGTGGTGAACGGCGTCGATCTCGACCACTGGTGGGTGGATGCGACCGGTCCGACGTACGTCGTGCCGCGGGAGCGGACCGTGATCGTCGGCGGCACCGACGAGCAGGGCGACTGGAGCCGTACGCCGTCGCCCGAGACGGCGACCGAGATCCTCCAGCGGGCGACTCGGCTGGTGCCCGAGCTCGCCGGCGCGAAGGTGGTCGGCCACCGGGTGGGCCTGCGCCCGGTGCGCCCATCGGTGCGCCTGGAGGCAGAGGGCCGGGTGATCCACTGCTACGGCCACGGCGGAGCGGGCGTGACCCTCAGCTGGGGCTGCGCCGACGAGGTGACCCAGCTGGTCGCCGAGCTGTCCTGAGCTAAGGAGGCGGCTGGCTGTCACTGGGTGACAGTCAGGCTCCTCCTAGAGGGTCCTACAGGGCAGTCGACTGCGCACGGCCTGGCTGATCCTCGCCACCCACGCTGGCGAAGCAGGGCCGCGAGCCGGAGCGCGGTGGCGCAGGGCCGGTCGAACACCTGGCCGTAGCCCAGGCGGATCGTCGTCCGGCCATCGACGGCCGCATCCAGATCACGGTCCATGTCTCGGTCACGCTGGGCGGCAGAGTCATGGAACAGGCGACCATCGAGCTCCACGATCAACGTCTCGTACTCGACGTCGCGGTAGACCACCCCCAGGGTCGCGGTCGCACGGGGCTGCCGTTCGGCACGCGGGAGGCCATGAGCTCGTTCAACGCGGTTCAGGAACCCGTGCTCGAGCACGGAGCAGGCCCCTGTCGCCACGTCCTCCAGGACGCCCTCCAGCCAGGCTCGTCGAGGCGTGCGCAGGCGGGCGTCGAGTCGGGCGAGCATCCGCGCGGCCGTCGTACGCCGGGACTGGACCGCGGATGCAACCACGCCCAGGGCTGCGAGATCGGTCGATGAAGCGATGCCCACGTCGAGTGCCGCATCCTCGTAGCGCACTCGCGGCGGGCCGAGGTTCCACTGCGTCCTGTCGTGCAGGTGCGTCATCCGGTGGATGCATACCCGGGAAGGCGCGGTGATCCTGCGATCGCGTCCCACGGCGACATGGATGACCTCTTCCGTGTGCTTGCCCGGGCCGTCGGCGGCACGCAGTGCCGAGTCGTGGCTCAGGGCGGCCGGCCAGGCGAACAGGACGGCAGCCCATGCCCGCTGGAGCCACGTCAGCTCGCCGGTGTGGTTCACGTAGACGCCGGGATGGACCACAACCCACTCACGCCGCCGGAGCAGGCGGCGGACATCCGCCTCGCGTGAGCCCGTTCGCCTGCGCCTGGGCTCGCGAGATCACGCCTGACTGCTCGACGAGAGGGTTCTGACGCACTCCGGGGAGGATGCATCGGCCGGCTGGAAGTCGCGACGGGGACGGCGCGCGTCTGTGGACAACCCTTAGGAGGAGCCTGGCTGTCAGCAGGTGACAGCCACGCTCCTCGCAAGCGGCTCGTTCCCGTGAGCGGACACACAATCGGGGCCCCGGGGGGCCGTGGCAGGATGCGGCCCATGGCACGTGACTTCAAGACCATCGGCGTTGTCGGACTGGGCACCATGGGTGCCGGGATCACGGAGGTGTTCGCCCGTCATGGGTACTCCGTCGTGGGCGTGGAGGTCGACGATGACGGCGTCAACCGCGGCCGGCAGCACATCGAGCACTCGACGGCTCGTGCGGTCGCCCGCGGCAAGCTGACCGAGCAGGACGAGAAGGAGCTGCACGGCCGGGTCCGCGTTCACCACCTCGCTGGAGGAGCTCAAGGACGCCGACCTCGTGGTGGAGGCGGTCGTGGAGTCCGTCGACGTCAAGAAGGAGATCTTCAAGCAGCTCGACGGCATCGTCTCCGAGGACACGATCCTCGCGACCAACACCTCCTCGCTCTCCGTCACCGAGATCTCCTCGGCGACCTCGCACCCCGGCCGGGTGATCGGCGTGCACTTCTTCAACCCCGCGCCCGTGCAGGGCTTCGTGGAGATCGTGCGGACCGTGGTGACCGCCCCCGAGGTGCTCGAGGACGTCGCAGAGCCTGGTGCAGGCACTCGGCAAGAACCCCGTCGTCTGCGGCGACAAGGCGGGCTTCATCGCCAACACGCTGCTGTTCGGCTACCTCAACCACGCGGTCTCGATGTACGAGAACCACTACGCCTCCCGCGAGGACATCGACTCGGCGATGCGCTTCGGCTGTGGCTACCCGATGGGTCCGCTGGCCCTGCTCGACCTGATCGGCCTGGACACGGCGTACGAGATCCTGGACACGATGTACCGCCAGGGCCGGGACCGCCTGCACGCCCCGGCGCCGATCCTCAAGCAGATGGTCACCGCGGGCCTGCTCGGTCGCAAGACCGGCAAGGGCTTCTACACCTACGAGGGCGCCGACAGCCCGGTCGATCGTGGCCGACGAGAAGTCGCCCTCGGCCGACGACAAGCCGCAGCTGCGCCACGAGATCAACCAGGTCGGCGTGGTCGGCACCGGCACGATGGCGACCGGGATCGTCGAGGTCTTCGCCAAGAGCGGGTACGACGTCATCTACGTCGGCCGCTCCCAGGCCAAGGTGGACGCCGTACGGGACACGATCGAGCGCTCGCTGGACAAGGCGATCCAGCGCGGCAAGCTCGAGGAGTCCGCCAAGGAGCAGGTGCTCGGCCGGCTGACCGGGTCGACCTCGCTCGACGACCTCGCCGAGGTGGACATCGCCGTCGAGGCGATCGCCGAGGACCTGCAGATCAAGACCACCCTGTTCGAGAACCTCGACGAGATCTGCAAGCCGGGCGCCATCCTGGCCACGACGACGTCCTCGCTGCCGATCATCCAGTGCGCGCAGGCGACCAAGCGCCCGCAGGACGTCGTCGGGATGCACTTCTTCAACCCGGCGCCGATCATGAAGCTGGTCGAGGTGGTCAGCACCGTCTCCACCAGCGACGACGTCTCCGAGACGACCCGCGCGCTGTGCGCCAAGATCGGCAAGGTGGCCGTCTCCTGCGGCGACCGGGCCGGGTTCATCGTGAACGCGCTGCTGTTCCCCTACCTCAACGACGCGATCAAGATGCTGGAGGCGCACTACGCCACGGCCGACGACATCGACACCGCGATGAAGCAGGGCTGTGCGCTCCCGATGGGCCCCTTCGAGCTCCTCGACGTGGTCGGCAACGACGTGTCGCTGGCGATCCAGCGCGAGCTCTACCTGGAGTTCCGGGAGCCGGGCTTCGCGCCGGCGCCGCTGCTGGAGCACCTGGTCACCGCGGGCTACCTCGGTCGCAAGACCAAGCGCGGCTTCCGGGACTACAGCAGCCGCTGACCGACACCGCGGCCGGCGCGCGGGTTCGCTGGGTGCAGCCACGTAATCTTGCGGCATGGAGCTTGTGATCTTCCTGGTCGTGCTGGTCATCGCCGCCGTCGTGGTGCGGAGCGTCGTCAAGGCGAACCAGCGCAAGGCCCTCGAGCGCAAGCAGGCCGAGCTGGAGCCGGTGCGCAAGCTCGCCTTCGAGGACGTCACCGCCCTCGGTGAGGAGCTGCAGTTCTTCGACCTCGAGCTGGCCGGTCGCCCGCTCGACCCCGGCGCGAACGCCGACTACCAGCGCGCGCTGGACGAGTACGAGGCGGCGAAGAAGGCCGCGGACACGATCACCGAGCCGGAGCACGTCAAGATCGTCACCGAGACCCTCGAGGACGCCCGCTACGCGATGGCCTGCGTCCGAGCCCGGGTCGACGGCCAGCCGTTGCCGACCCGCCGCCCGCCGTGCTTCTTCGACCCGCGCCACGGCCTGTCCGTCGAGGACGTGCCGTACACGCCTCCGGGCGGTGCGACCCGCGACGTACCCGCCTGCATCCTCGATGCCGAGCGGATCCACGCCGGCGCCGAGCCGGACATCCGCAAGGTGATGGTCGGCAACCGCCGGGTGCCCTACTTCCAGGGCGGCCGCGCCTACCAGCCCTACGCCGCCGGCTACTTCGGCGGCTTCGGCCCGATGGACATGATGTTCATGGGCATGCTCTTCGGTGGCGGGTTCGACGGCATCGGCGACGGCATCGGCGCGATCGGGGAGGGCCTCGGCGAGGGGATCGGCTCGATCGGCGACGGCATCGGCGGGATGTTCGACGGCATCGGCGGCATGTTCGACGGGTTCGACTTCTAGAGCCTTCGGATCCTGTCGCTGTGACCTGCCGGTAACCGGCCGTCAACGGTCCGGTGACGTCGGCCTGCCACGCTCCTGCCTCGCCCACAGGCACGGAGGGGACCGTGATGGACCACATCGCAGCAGTCGAGGAACAGCTCGCCAGCCCGTTCAAGGAGTCCGCCCAGACGGATCTGGCGATCCGGCACAAGCACGGGGTGAGCACGTTGCTCTCCCGGCGTGACGACCTGCGCGGGGTGTACGCCTTCGCCGACATCGTCGAGGAGTCGGTGCGCTGGTCGGCCTGAGCCGACAACTCGGTCCGGCCCTCCGCGGAGGACCCTGGTCGCGCTGCGGACGGGGCAGCGCGACACAATGCCGCGGTGACCCTGCACACCACGACGTACGGCGAGAACGGCTCGCCGATCGTCTTCTGCCACGGCCTCTTCGGCCAGGGCAAGAACTGGACCTCGATCGCGAAGGCGTTCGCCGAGGACCACCAGGTGCTCCTCCTCGACCTGCCGCACCACGGCCGGTCGCCGTGGCCCGACGACTTCGACTACCTCGAGATGGCCGACCAGGTCGCCGATGCGCTGCCCGACGAGCCGGTCACGCTCGTGGGGCACTCCATGGGCGGCAAGGTGGCGATGGTCCTCGCGCTGCGCCACCCCGAGCGCGTCGAGCGGCTGTGCGTCGTCGACGTGGCCCCGGTGGACTACGGCTCGGCCGGCGAGTTCGGCGGCTACATCAAGGCCATGCGCGGTCTCGACCTCGACGCCCTGGAGTCCCGCTCGCAGGCGAGTGACGCGCTCGCCGAGGCAGTGCCCAGCGAGACCGTGCGCGGGTTCCTGCTGCAGAACCTCAGGCGCGAGGGCGACGGCTGGCGCTGGCAGCCCAACCTCGAGGTGCTGGGGGAGGAGCTGGCCGAGGTCACGGGCTGGCCGGCCGAGGAGCTCGCCGACGAGGCGCCGTACGACGGGCCGGTGCTGTGGGTCGCGGGCGGGGACTCCGACTACATCACCGACGAGCTCGCCGACGAGATGGAGCGGTGGTTCCCGACCAACCGGCGAGTGACGATCAAGGGCGCCGGCCACTGGGTGCACTCGCAGCGGCCCGAGGTCTTCATCGAGGTGCTGCGCCGGTTCGTCGACTGATCGTCGCTAGCGGCGGTCCTGCTTGTGCAGGACCAGCTCGCGCACGAGCAGCAGGATGGCGGCGGCCGTCGGGATGGCGAGCAGGGCGCCGATGACGCCGAGCAGGCTGGCCCCGACCAGGGCCGCGATCACGGTCACCGAGCCCGGGATGTCCACCGACTTCGACATCACCCGCGGGTAGATCACGTAGTTCTCGAGCTGCTGGTAGACGAGGTAGAAGATGATGCAGGCGATCCCGACCTGTACGTCGGTGGCGAAGCCCGATCGCGCTGACGATGACCGCGCCGAGGGTGGCGCCGATCATCGGGATCACGTCGAGGAGCGCCACCACGACGGCCAGCGCCACGGCGTACTCGCCCAGGCCGACGATGAACAGGAAGATCAGCGAGGTGATGCCGGCGCACAGGGCGACCAGGAAGGCGCCCGAGACGTAGCCGCCGATCCCGTCGAGGATCCGGTCACCGAGGCTCTCCACCCGCCCGCGACGGCTGGCGGGGGCCAGGCGGTAGAGGCCGTGCTTGACCGTGTCCAGCGTGGCCAGGAAGTACAGCGTCAGCACGATCACGATGAACGCGTTGCCGAGCGCGCCAGGATCGCCAGGCTCACGCCCGAGCACGCCGCCGAACAGGCCCTGGGTGATCTTGCCGCTGGTGACGTAGTCCTGGGCCTTGCTGACGATGTCGTACTGCTCGGTCCCAGCGCTCGATCTGCCGGTTGTGCAGCAGCTTGTCGAAGTAGTCCGGCGCGTTCTTGGTCAGCGCGGCGACCTGGTCGGCCACCACCGGCGCGATCGCGAGCACGAACAGCGCCAGGGCGGCGAGGAACCCGAGGGCGACGAGCAGCACCGCATATCGACGGCGGACGTTCCGGCGGATCAGCCACTCGACGACCGGGCTCAGGCCGAAGGCGATGAACAGGGAGACGACGATCAGCACGATCACCGAGCTGGCGCGGAGGATCAGCCCGCCGAGCCACCAGGCCAGCAGGGCGCCGGCGGCCAGCATGAAGCCGGTGACGAACGGGTTGTGGTTCCAGGTCCCGTGACGGCGCTGGGCCTGTGGCCCGTCTGGAGCGCCCGGGTCGGGGACCGGCGAGGTCTTGGTGCGCTCGTCAGACGCGACGTTGTGCGGAGGGTCCCCGGATCCGGGCCGGGGTGCTCGGTGCGAGCCTTCCCGCTTGGGCCTCGCCCGGACCCGGGATCCCCCACGTCAGCTCTCGTCGTCGTTGCCGAACCCAGCCACCACGTCGCGGAGCGCGGACAGCTGCGCCGTGATCGAGTCGCGGCGGCGGCTCAGGCGGTCGACCTCGGCCTTGAGGGCCTGCAGCTCGCGCTCGGAGTCGGCGTGGCCGCTGTTGCGCAGCGCGTCGGCCTGCTTCTTGGCCGCGCTGACGATCTGCTCGGCCTCGCGACGCGAACGGCTGACCAGCTGCTCGGCCTCCTGTGCGGACTGCTCCCGGTGGGCGGTGGCCGCCTCGGTGGCTTCGCGTGCCCGCTGCTCGGCAGCGTTCGCGCGCTGCTCGGCCTCGTCGACCAGGCGCTGGGTCTCCGCGACCGCCGAGTCGTGGTGCTCGGCTGCCTCACGGGTGAGGCGCTCCTTCTCCACCGCCAGCTCGCGACGGGCCTCCTGGACCTCACGCTCGGCAGCGGCCCGGGCCTGCTCGGCCTCGCGCGCGGTGCTGGTGCGCAGGGCGTTGGTCTCCTGCTCGGCCGCGAGCCGGTGCTGCTCGGCCTCGCGCTTGGCGCTGGCGAGGTGGTCGTCGGCCTCGGCCATCGCCCGGGAGCGGTGGGCCTCGATGTCGGCGATCGTGCGGTTGCGGGTCTCCTCGAGCTCACGGGTCTGCACGACGCGCATGTCCTCGGCGTCCGCCTCGGCCTCTGACTTGACCGCGGCGGCGTCGCGCTTGGCCTGCTCCCGGATCTGGGCGGCCTGGGCGTTGGCCTCGTCGAGGACCTCCGCTGCCTGCTCCTCGGCGAGGCGCAGCATCTCGCTGGCCCTGCCACCGAGCCCGGCGTAGGTGGGGTTCTCGTTCTCGTCGACCTCGCTGGCGCAGCGCTCTCGACCTCGGACTGGAGTGCCTTCAGCCGGCTCTGGGCCTCGGTCAGGCTGGCGACGAGGCCGGCCTTCTCCGCCGTCGTCGTGCGCACGAAGCGGTCCACGGCGTCGGTGTCGTAGCCGCCTCGGCGGACGGTCGGCAGGCTCGGGGGCTGGGTCGGCTGGCGCAGTGGCTGGGCCGGCGGCGTGGGCTGACGGCCGGCTGCGGCGGCGGCAGGACCCGTGCCTTGGCTGCAGGCTGGTCCGCTGACTGGTCCGCTGACCGGCCCGAGGGGGCAGCCGCCGGCTTGGGGCGCGCCGCGGGGGTCTCTCGGGTGGGGGACTCTGCACTGGTGGGTCGCGCGGGGGCAGGTGCCGGCTTCTCGGCGACCCTGATGGCGCTCTTCGGGCCGGCTGGCGACTGCTCCGCCCCGGACTTCCCCTGGTCGCCCCGGGGAATGACCTGGGTCACTTCGTCCCCGGAGTCCTCGGGCTCGTTGTCAAAGATGGACAGGCCCTGGTTGCTCATGAATCTTCCTCAAATCCGGCTCGGCGATCCGACGTACGCCGCCAGTGTCGCCCATGGGTGGGGCGTTTCCCATCGCGACTCGTCCGACGCGCCGAGAGCCTGAAAAAAGTCGCACGCACAGTCAGCAGTGCTGGTGCCAGCGGGTGTGGTGGGGCCGATGTGACGGTTGTGACGAGTGGACTCAGACGCCGCGGAACGCGTTGATCTTGTCGATGTGCTTGGCCCGCAGCTCCTCGTTGTGTACGCCGAGGCCCTCCTCGGGCGCCAGGCAGAGCACGCCGACCTTCCCCTGGTGGGCGTTGCGGTGTACGTCGAGGGCAGCCTGGCCGACGTCGTCGAGGGAGTAGGTCTTCGACAGGGTCGGGTGGATCATGCCCTTGGCGATCAGCCGGTTGGCCTCCCAGGACTCGCGGTAGTTCGCGAAGTGCGAGCCGATGATCCGCTTGAGGTTCATCCACAGGTAGCGGTTGTCGTACTGGTGCATGTAGCCGCTGGTCGAGGCGCAGGTGACGATCGTGCCGCCCTTGCGTGCGGCGAACACCGACGCTCCGAAGGTCTCCCGGCCGGGGTGCTCGAAGACGATGTCGACGTCCTCACCGCCGGTGAGCTCGCGGATGTCCTTGCCGAAGCGACGCCACTCCTTGGGGTCCTGGGTCTGCTCGTCCTTCCAGAACTTGTAGCCGGCCTCGGAGCGGTTGATGATCAGCTCGGCGCCCATCTTGCGGGCGATCGCGGCCTTCTCCTCGTTGGAGACCACGCAGACCGGGGTGGCGCCGCCGTTGAGGGCGTACTGCGTCGCGAAGCCGCCGAGGCCACCGCTGGCGCCCCAGATCAGCACGTTGTCGCCCTGCTTCATCCCGGCGCCGTTGCGGCTGACGAGCTGGCGGTAGGCAGTGGAGTTCACCAGCCCGGGGGCCGCAGCCTCCTCCCAGGTGAGGTGGTCCGGCTTGGGCATCAGCTGGTTGGACTTCACCAGCGCGAGGTGCGCCAGCCCGCCGAAGTTGGTCTCGAAGCCCCAGATCCGCTGCTCGGGGTCCATCATCGTGTCGTTGTGGCCGTCGGGGCTCTCCAGCTCGACCGACAGGCAGTGCGCGACGACCTCGTCGCCGGGCTTCCAGGAGTGCACGCCCAGGCCGGTCTTGAGCACGACGCCCGCCAGGTCCGAGCCGACGACGTGGTAGGGCAGGTCGTGCCGCTTGGAGAGCGGCGACATCTTGCCGTAGCGCTCCAGGAACGAGAACGTCGACACCGGCTCGAAGATCGAGGTCCACACGGTGTTGTAGTTGATGGCGCTGGCCATCACCGCGACGATCGCCTCGCCCGGGCCGAGCTCGGGGAGCGCCACCTCGTCGATGTGCAGCGACTTGCGCGGGTCCTTGTCCTTGCTGGCCTGGCCCTCGAACATGTCGACCTCGTCCTTGCGCACCACGGCGGCGCGGTAGGACTCGGGAAGCTCGAGGTTGGCGTAGTCCTCCGAAGAGGTGTCGCCGGCCATGATGGCGTCGAGGATCTGCTGCACTGTCATCTCCTGGTACGGGGCCGATGGCTGCCGCACAAGATACCGACCGGTAACGCCGGGTGGGCACCAGTGTGCGAGAGGTCATAGCCCAGTCCAGGGATCATGCCCCGGATCAGTCCCTCGAGTCAGGCGTGCTGCCGGGTCGACGAGCCGGCCGACGTGCGGGTCGACGTACGCGCCAGGCGGAGCCCGATCGCAGCGAACACCACGCCGGCGACGATCAGCGCCACCTCGTCGCGCAACCAGCTGTCGGAGACGTAGACGCTCTTGATGGCGAGGCCGAGCACGTCCAGGAGCCAGAACGACACCGGTACGGCGGCCACGCCTGCGGCGATGCGGGCCCACACCGGCGCCTTGGCGAGGAGCAGTGCGGTCCCCGTCGCGGCAGCCAGCAGGAAGGTGACCATCCCGATCCCCCACAGGATTCCGATCAGGGTCGATCCGGACCCTCCGTTCGCTGCAATGGCTGCCATCTTGGCCAGCCAGGCAGCGCCACAGGAAACGGCCATGACGATGAAGGTTCGTCTGAGAGTGTTCATGGCTCCACGCTAGGAAGCCAGGCGTCGGCAGACATCGGCCGCGGGACTCGACCTGGTCTGCGACCAATGGTCGAGCCGGTGGTGCCTCTTCTATGCCTCTGTGCCGATGCGGGTGGGCCCGCCGCGACACTAGATTGCTCACGTGAGCGAGCCGGCCCGTCGATGGGCCGCCGGGAGAGCCCCCGGCGGATGGACCGTGCCTGACGCCGCACTGGCAGCGGTCCTTCTCCTGCTTCTCGTCATCGAGATCGTGCCCAACCCGGACATGACCCCGCACGCGGCGCTGCTCGTGCTGAGTGTCCCAATGACAGTGCCGCTCGCGTGGCGGCAACGCTGGAGCGGGATCGTCGCGGTGGTCGTGTGTACGGCGCACCTCGGCACCAGCCTGGTGGCCACCGGAGAGTTCTCCCCGCAGCAGTCGATCTTCCCGGTCCTGGTGGCCATCTTCAGCGCAGCCAGCCGCCTGCGTGGCTGGTTGGTGATCCCCGTTGGGCTGGCGACCCTGGTGACTACCGTCGCGGCCTGGGTGGTCACCGGTGAGGGGGACTCCGGTGACTTCTGGCCGTGGATGCTGTGGGCCGGCGCCTGGGCCACGGGAACCTTCGTACGCCGCCGGGAGGACAAGGCCGCGCACCATGCAGGTCGGGCCGCCCTGCTCGAGGTGGAGGCGAGGACGGCGGCCGCCGAAAGCGCGCAGCGGGAGCGCGACCGGATCGCCCGCGAGCTGCACGACGTCGTTGCGCACGCCGTGACGATGATCGTCGTCCAGGCAGGGGCAGAGCGCCTGAGACTCGGCAGTGAGGCCGGCCGGACCGGGCAGGTGTTCGAGGGCATCGAGGAGTCTGGGCGCTCGGCGCTGAGTGAGCTGCGCACCATGCTTGGCGTGATGCGAGAGGCACCCGTCGACGAGCTGGCACCACCCAAGGGTCTGCCCGGCATCCCGACGCTGGTCGACAGCATCCGGAAGTCGGGGCTGCCGCTCGAGCTGGACTGCGACCCCCCGGACCTGCTCGCCGACGACGGAGCCCCGTCCGATGCGGTCGGGCTGGCGGCGTACCGGATCGTCCAGGAGGCGCTGACGAACGTGGTCAGGCACGCGGGCAGCGTGCCGACGCGGGTGCGCCTCGACGGTTCGGCACAAGGCCTGGGCGTGCTGGTCGAGAACGACGAGCCGGTGACTGCTCCCGCGAGCGGTCCCTCGAGTGGGCGGGGGATCATCGGCATGCGCGAGCGTGCACAGGCGCTGGGCGGCACTTTCGAGGCGGGTCCCTGCGCCGGCGGTGGCTTCAGGGTGTCGGCCCGCGTTCCCCACAGGGGGGTGAGCGCGTGATGGGGACACTTGTCAGGATCCTGGTCGCCGAGGACCAACAGCTGGTCCGCGAGGGCATCGTCACGATGCTCGGCGTGCGCGACGAATTCGAGGTCGTCGCCGAGGTGGGTGACGGCGGCGCAGCCGTCCGCGAGGCGCTGCGGACCCGGCCGGACGTTGCGCTCCTGGACATTCGGATGCCGTCGCTGGACGGCATCGAGGCGACGCGCCAGATCGTGGCCGAGCTGCCGCACACGAAGGTCCTGATGCTGACGACGTTCGGTGGTGATGACCTGGTCTTCGGGGCGCTTGCCGCGGGCGCCAGCGGGTTCCTGCTCAAGGATGTTCGCGCCGAGGCGCTGCTGGAGGCGGTCGCGGCCGTGGCCCGCGGTCAGGGGCGGCTCGACCCCGCCGTCACCGGGGCCGTCGTCGGTCACTTCCGGGACCATCGTCCGATCCGGTCGGCAGAGTCGAGCGAGCTCTCGAGACTGACCGAGCGCGAGCGTGAGGTGCTGTTGCTCCTGGCCAGGGGGATGAGCAACGCCGAGATCGCCGCGGCGCTCGTTGTGGCGCCCGGGACGGTGAAGACACACGTCGGCACCGTGCTCGCCAAGCTCGGCGTGCGGGACCGGGTCCAGGCCGTGATCGTCGCCTACGAGTCGGGCCTGATGCGTCCCTGAACCTCCGAGCGGTCAGTGCGTCGCGGTCGCCGGCTCGACCAGCTCGACGAGCACTCCGCCCGCGTCCTTCGCATGGATGAGGTGATCCGCGCGCCCGAGGTGACACAGCGCGGCTCGTGCAGCAGCCGGATGCCGCTATCTTGCTCCCCGTCCGCCGCTGGTGGTCAGGGGAACCGGGCGAACCAGCGCAGCGACAGGGCGGCTGCCAGCAACCCGAGCAGCAGTGCGAGAGCGCTCAGGTACGGCGTGATCTCGTGCGGCTCGGTCCGGAAGCCGATCGAGGACTGGATGTCGCCGTACACCTCGTCGAGCTCGTCGCCGCTCTCCGCCGTGTAGGTGCCCCCGCCCGTGCTGTCGGCCAGGGTGGCGAGGGTCTCCTCGTCGACCGGCACCGGAACGAGCTGGCCCTCCGCCTCGACGAACCCGTCCGGCGTGCCGTAGGCGATCGTCGACACGGGCACGTCGGCCTTCTTCGGCGGCGACAGCGGCCTCCTCGGGGGAGCGGCCGGTCGTGTTGGTGCCGTCGGAGAGCAGCACGATGTGGGCGGGCGTGGGCTTGTCGCCCTTGGCCGGGGTCATCGACTGCACCTGCTTCAGCGAGGTGAAGACGCCCTCGCCGATCGCCGTGCGCTCGGACAGGGCAAGGTTCTTCAGGGCGGCGATGGTGGCCTCGCGCTCGGCGGTCGGCGGCGACAGCACGCTGGTGGTGCCCGCGAAGGTGACCAGGCCGACATCGAACCCGGCCGGGAGGTCCTTGACGAACTTCGTGGCCGCATCGGCAGCGGCGTCGAGCCGGTTGGGCTCGACGTCGGTGGCCTTCATGGAGAGCGACACGTCGATCGCGACGAGCACGGTGGCCCGTTCGCGGGGGACCCGGATGTCGATCTCCGGTCGGGCGGTCGCCAGCGCGAGCAGGGCGAAGGCGAAGAGCATGGCGACGACCGGTGTGTGGCGACGCCAGCCCGGGCGGCGCGGGACCAGCCGCTCGAGCATCGGCAGCGAGGCGAACCGGACGGCGTACTGGCTGCGCCGCCGCTGCTGGAAGACGTAGGCGCCGGCCAGGAGCGCCACCGGCAGGAGCAGCAGCAGCCACCAGGGGGATCAGCAGCGTCATCGAGGACTCCCGGGGCGTCGTCCGCCGTGCCGGGGGAGCCGCTGGTGGTTCACGAAGCGGGCCAGGTCGACCACCCAGTCGCGGTCGGTGGAGAGCGGGAGGTGGTGGGCCCTCGAGGCGCGGACGGCCTCGGCCACGGCCGTGCGGTGCGAGGAGGCGAGGGCGGCGTACTGCTCGCGGATCCGCGGGAGCGAGGTCCAGACCTCGCACCGGTGACCGGTCTCGGGATCGACGAGCACCACGGCACCGACGTCGGGCAGGGAGAGCTCGCGCGGGTCGACCACCTCGACCACGAGCACGTCATGGCGTACGGCGAGGCGCCGCAACGCCGCCTCCCAGGGGAAGGGCCGTTCGGTCCGGCCGTCGGGCTCGACGAAGTCCGAGACGACCACCCGCACCCCCGGCCGTCGGTGTCGCGCGTCGAGGACGGCGATCGCCTCGCCGAGACCGACAGCGGACCCCGAGGCAGGCTCCCTGGAAGTCGTTGCGGGACGAGCCTGCATGGCCCGCACGGCAGCACGGCGGGGCGGGAGGGGCGAGGACCAGGCCACGCCGTCCCCACGGAGGTGGGCCACGCCCAACCGGTTGCCCGGCCCCTCGCTGAGCAGGCCGACCGCACCGGTGACCCAGGTGGCGAGGTCGCCCTTCTCCACCTCGACCGTGCCGAAGTCCATGCTCGCGGTCTCGTCGACGAGGACCCAGGTCTCGACCTCGTGCTGTGCCCGCGTGCGCCAGACGTGGGTCTCGGCGCTCCGGGCCGACACGTTCCAGTCGATGCGGCGTACGTCGTCCTCGCCAGGGCGGTAGCGCACCACCTCGTCCGGCTCGCTGCCCGAACCGAGGCGGAGACCCTCGTGGTCGCCGTGCAGGAGCCCCGCCAGGCGCTTGCGGACGGTCAGGTCCAGAGCGGCGAAGGCGTGGCTGGACTCGGCCAGCGTCCTCATGCCGCGCCCGCGCCCGCTCGCTCCGGCGCCTTGTCGTACGGCGCGATGTGGGGCTGCGGCACGACCGAGACGAGGTAGTCGACGATCTGCCGCGGGTTGACGCCCTCGGCGACGGCGTCGAAGGAGAGCACCAGCCGGTGGGCCATCACGTCTGCGGCGACGTCGGCGACATCGCGGGGGAGGACGTAGTCACGCCCACGCATCAGCGCCAGCGCGCGGCCCGCGGCCACCAGCCCGAGGGTCGCCCGAGGGGAGGCGCCGAACTCGATGTGCCGGGCCACGTCGGGCAGCCCTCTTCGCGCCGGTTCGCGCGTCGTCACGACGAGCGCGACGGCGTACTGCGCCACGGCGTGGTGCACGAAGACCCGGTCCGCCGCCGCCTGGAGCTCCAGCACCTGGGCGGCGGTCAGCACCTCGCGGGCCCGCGGAGGGTTGACGCTCATCCGTTGCAGGATCGCGAGCTCCTGCGCCTCGTCGGGGTAGTGGACGTCCACCTTCATCAGGAACCGGTCCCGCTGCGCCTCGGGCAGCTGGTAGACGCCCTCGGACTCGATCGGGTTCTGGGTGGCGAGGACGAGGAACGGCTGGGGGAGGGCGTACGTCGTGCCGCCGATGCTGACCTGCCCCTCGGCCATCGCCTCGAGCAGGGCGGACTGCACCTTGGCCGGCGCCCGGTTGATCTCGTCCGCGAGCACCATGTTGGCGAAGACCGGCCCGAGCTCGGTGTCGAAGGACTCGGACGACGGTCGCCACACGCGGGTTCCGACGATGTCGCCCGGCATCAGGTCCGGGGTGAACTGGAGCCGGGCGAAGCTGCCGCCGGTGATGTCGGCCAGGGTTCGCACTGCGAGGGTCTTGGCGACGCCGGGCACTCCCTCGAGCAGCAGGTGGCCGCGGGCGAGCAGCCCGACCAGCATCCGCTCGACCATCTCGTCCTGTCCGACGAGGACCCGCTTGATCTCGAACAGGGCCCGCTCGAGGACCGCGGCGTCGCGCTTGGTCGTCTCGCCCGAACCGTTCTCAGGAGCGTCGCTGGGGTCCGGAGGCGTGGTGGTCATCGAGGGATCCGTCCTGCTGGTCGTGGGTGCTCACCACTACTGCACCACGCAGGTCCGAATTCAGGCCATCGGATCTTCCAAGGAATGGCCCGTGAGAGCGCCTCTCAGTGCCCTGAGGAAGGCTCCACCAGCTCGACGAGGACGCCGCCAGCGTCCTTGGGGTGGATGAAGTTGATCCGGGAGTCAGAGGTCCCGCGGCGCGGCTCGTCGTACAGCAGCCTCAAGCCCCGCTCGCGCAGGACCGCCGAGACCTGCTCCACGTCGGTCACGCGGTAGGCCAGCTGCTGCAGGCCCGGTCCGGAGCGGTCGAGGAACTTGGCGATCGTGGACTCCTCGTTCAGCGGCGCCAGCAGCTGGATGCACGAGCCGGAGTCACCCACGGCGACCATCGCCTCGCGCACGCCCTGCTCCTCGTTGGTCTCCTCGTGGACGACCTCCATCCCGAACTTCTCGCGGTACATCGCGGTCGCGGCGTCGAGGTCGGGTACGGCGATCCCCACGTGGTCGATGCAGGTGAACAGGTGGGCCGGGATGTCGAGCGGCGCAGGGGTCGGTGCAGTCATGGGGTGCATCCTCGCCCAGGTGCACCCAACCCTCAACGGGGTGTGACGTGCTCGACACGCTCTCGGCGAGGGACGGCCAGCGCTCCGGGAGGGGAGTGCTGAGTGCTACCTTGACGGCCGCCGAAGTCGTCCCCCAGGAGTGATCTGCGATGTCCGACCGACTTCTAGAGCTGTTCTCGACGGGCCTCAACATCCCCGCGGAAGAGCTCAATGACGAGACCAGCCCGAACAACACCTCCGCCTGGGACTCACTGGCCGCGATGGAGATGGTGACCCTGATCGAGGACGCCTTCGAAGTGCGGCTGAAGACCGCCGACATCATGAAGATGCGCTCGATCGGCCTGGCCCGCACCGTCCTGCGCGCCAAGGGCGTCGAGGGCATCTGACCACCCGATGAACGTCGAACGATCTCGGATCGGCGTCGCGGCCAGCTTCACTCCCACCCCGCTCTACCGCCCGATGCTCGCGGCGTACGCCGGTGGCGAGGGTGCCGAGGTTCTCGAGGCCGACTTCAACCAACTGCACCAGACATTGCTCGACCCCGCAGGCAGCCTCGGTGCCAAGCCCGACCAGCTCTTGGTGCTGTGGCGGATCGAGGACGTCTTCACCCAGTCACTGGTGGAGTGGATCGTCGAGTCGGGTGACCCCACCGCGCTCGTCGAAGACGTCCGCCAGCTCGGGGCGCTGGCCGCTCAGGCAGCGACCAGCGCCGGCATCCCCGTAGTGGTCACCACACCGCCCGTGCCGGTGCTTCCCTGGCTGGATCCGCTCGACACCCGGAGCAGCGTCCGCCTGACCGTCCTGCACGGACGTCTGGTCGCAGGCGTTCCTGGACGGCCTGGGCGACGCACCGGTGACGCTGGTGGACCTCAACGCCCTGGTCCACGCCCATGGTGTCGACCACGCCTACGACACCCGCAACGACCTGATGTACCGCCAGCCCTTCGCGAGCTCCTTCTCGCGCGCCTTCGGCCGCCTGCTGGGCGAGGCGCTGAACAGCCTGACCACGCCCACCCCGAAGGTGCTCGCCGTCGACGCGGACAACACGTTGTGGGGCGGCATCGTCGGCGAGGACGGTGCCGACGGCATCCTGATCGGCGACAGCTTCCCGGGCAACGGCTTCCGCGCCCTGCAGCAAGGCCTGGCCTACCAGGTCGCGAACGGCGCGCTCCTGGTGCTGCTGAGCAAGAACAACGAGGCGGACGTGGCCGAGGTGTTCGAGTCACGCCAGGGCGACATGGTGCTGCAGCGCACCCATTTCGCGAGCATGCGCGTCGACTGGAACAGCAAGGCGGACAACCTGGTCAGCCTCGCGGAGGAGCTGAACCTCGGCGTCGACAGCTTCATCTTCATCGACGACAACGAGGTCGAGCTCGACGAGGTCCGGCAGCGACTCCCCGGCGTCGGACTGCTCAAGGTGACCGAGGAACCCGATGAGATCGCGGCGCTGAGCGCCGGGCTGGAGGGTTTCCGGTTCGCCAAGGTCTCCGACGAGGACCGCAAGCGGACGAGCATGATGCAGGTCGAGGTCGGCCGCAAGGCCGCGGCCTCCCAGGCGCAGTCCCACGAGGAGTTCCTGGCGACGCTGGGCCTGACCGTGCGTGTGTTCCGGCCGGAAGGTTCACACGTGGGCCGCGTGACGCAGCTGATCAACAAGACCAACCAGTTCAACCTGACCACGATCCGCCGCGACGAGGCCGAGGTCGCGTCGCTGATCGGGTCCGCGGACCACCGCGTGTACGCGGCAGAGGTGTCCGACCGGTTCGGCAGCTACGGACTGGTGGCCGTCGCCATCGTGGCGGCCGACGCCGAGGCGTGGGAGGTCGACACCTTCCTGATGAGCTGCCGGGTGCTCCGACGTGGCGTCGAGGACGCGATCATGCAGTGCATCGCCGACGACGCTGTCGTAGCAGGCGCCTCCTCGATGAAGGGGTCCTACGTCCCCACCGCCAAGAACTCCCAGGTGGCCACCTTCTACCCGGACCTGGGCTTCGTCGAGGCGGGCGAAGGACGCTACGAGGCGGCGCTGCCCCTGGCTCTTGCGCCGGACCACGTCACGATCGAGCGCGATGCTTGACGGCGATCCGCTTGTCTACTTCTCGGATCTGCTGGTCCTCCTGCTCGTTGTTCTTCCCGTCTACTTCCTGACGCCCTGGAGCTGGCTCCGCCAACTGTTGCTCGGCCTGACCGGTGCCTACCTGATCTTTCTCGTCGCCCCGAGACTGCTCTTGTTCTACGGACTGTTCTGGGCCCTGATCCTCGTGCTGCAGTACGCCGCCACGCTGTTCCGCGATCGCCGCTTCAGCTGGGTGTGGACGACTGTCCTGATCGTCCTCGCGCTCGCGCCGATGGTTGTCTGGAAGCTCTCGCCGGAGTGGTTCGTCACCGAGTTCAACCTGCGGATGAACACGGCCGTGAACGACATCAGCTCCTGGCTCGGCGCGATCGACAGGGTCAGGAACCTGATCCTGCCGATCGGCCTGAGCTTCGCGACCTTCCGGGCGGTCGACCAGATCATCAAGGTGAGACTGGAGATCCTCCAACCCCTGAACGCGCTCCAGCAGTTCGCGTTCGGCTTCTTCCCGCCCGTCCAGGTGATCGGCCCGGTGATCGAGTACACCGAGATCGAGCCCGGGCTGCGCCAGCGGGTGCGCTGGAGCCCGCAGGACACGCTCAGCGGCGTACTCGGGATCGCGATCGGCGCGGTCAAGGTGTTCCTGTTCGCTTACCTGCTGCGCACGAGCTCCGACGTCTTCCAGCTCGGCACCCACTCGGGGACTTGGCTGGAGTACTGGCTCGAGCTCGCGATGTACGCCTGGTACTTCTACTTCAACTTCTCCGGGTACTCCGACATCGCGATCGGGACCGCCCGCCTGCTCGGCTTCAAGCTGGCGCCGAACTTCAACAACCCCTATCTGAAGACCAACCCCCAGGACTTCTGGAACAGCTGGCACATGAGCCTGACCAGGTTCGCCCAGCGCAACGTGTTCGTCCCGATGGGCGGCATGCGTGCGCGCACGCAGTACCTCGCCATCGTCGCCACCATGATGGTGATCGCCATGTGGCACGGCCTGAGCATCCCGTTGGTGCTCTTCGGCATCTACCACTCGGCCGGGCTGGTGCTGCACCGTGTCTGGGTAAGTCGTCACCCGGTCCCGGCCGACCGTCCCTTGGTTCGACGCGTTCGTGCAACGATGGTGTTCTTCGTGTACTACCTGATCAGCCTGCCCCTGCTCCTGCTCGATCTCTCGCAGCTGTCCGAGTTCTACGAAAGGCTCCTGCCGTGATGGCCGACCAACTGCTGGCTAGGCTCCAGCGAGTCCTCGGGTACGTCCCCACCACGTGGTCGCTCGTGCGGATCGCCTGCTTCGTCGCGCTCGGTCTGCTCATCGCGACGCTGGTTCCACCGCACCCAGGTGACTCCAGCATCTCGCCGTACAACCGCGTCATCGGCGCCGACCACTCACGCGTCGTGAGCCTGCCCTTGGGCGACACCCGTGGCTTCCGGCCCACCAACCACCGCCGGGCCTTCCGGATCGCCTGGATCGGCGGCTCCGAAATGGTGGGCGTCGAGCCCGGCCAGCGTGCGGTCATCCCGGGGCTCGTGAACAACCGGATTGGCACGGTCGACGGCCGGCGTACGACGACCGACATCTACTTCCTCAACGCCATCCGCCTTGCCGACGAGCTGGCCGCGCTGAAACGCGCCCTCGCCGCGAAGCCAGACATGGTGGTGATCAGCCTCAACCCGGTGTGGGTCCTCAACGACCTGGCCGTTCAGCAGTGGGGCTATCTGGACGGCCAGATCGCCCGCGGCAGCATGTGGCCTCCGTCGAGCTGGCCCGTGGCTGCCTCACTGGTCGGCCCGGGCGACGTGGGGTGGCGGGCGCTGTCTGGCGTCTCCGGTGCTGTGAACGACCGCCTCTACTGGGGAACCGAGCTCACCGCGAAGACCTCGAACCTGTCTTTCCTGGACAAGGTGGCAGGCGGCACGGAGCCGCCGCTGTCGGATTTGGGGAAGCTGGCACTGCGCAGGCCGGTGGACTTCTGGCACGAGAACTACAGTGCGGCGCCGAGGGGTTCCTCGCTCATCACGAAGCAGCTCAGCATCCTGAAGCGCGGGGTGAGCTCCGAGTCGTCCCTGAACAACCGGGTGCTCCAGGAGATGTTCGCGGCCGCGCGGCGCGCGGGCGTGGACACGTACTTCTACATGCCGGCAATCGCGCCGCAGGTCTTCGCCGAGCCGAAGGGCACGCGCCACATCCGGAAGCTTCAGCAGCTGCTCGCCGAGACCACGAAGGACGAGACGAACGACCGCGTGGTCTTCGATCCGAAGGGACTCCAGGACCGGGTTCCTCCCGCGCCGTACAAGGACATAATCCACAAGCTCGACCCGATCCCCGAGGTCAAGCTGCTCACGGGCGACCTGTGCGCCCTGCTCGAACGACGCGGCCACCGGACCGAATGTGAGGCGCCATGAGCGATTCATCCGAGAAGACCCAGGTAGTGGACTCCGCCGCGCGGTGGCAGGGTTCCGCGGGCGGACTGCTCGCGCGGCTGGCCGTCGAGCTGGTCCTCGGCCTCAGCCTGGCCGCGGTGCTGCTGCTGGTGGCCTGGGCCTCGAGCAGCGCGATCAAGTTCGTCTACGGGGGCTACTGATGGGGCGGTGATGGGACAGGACGAGAGAACCGGACCACGGTTGCACCATGTCGGCTACGTGGTCCGCGCCATGCCCGGCGCCGTACGCCGCTTCGAGGACGCAGGCGGCGAGCTCGTGGTGGGCCCGACCGACGACCACCTGCTCGGAGTGACGTGTGCGCTGATCCGGCTGCCCGAGGGCGTCGACGTCGAGCTGGTCGCACCTCTGGAGGGGCACGAGTCGCCGATCTCGGCCCGACTGGCGCGCGGCGGGGGGCTGGACCACCTCTGCTTCTGGGTCGAGGACCTCGATGCGTCGCTGGCGCGCGAGCTCGAGAACGACGCGGTACTGCTGGTCGAGCCGACGTACGCCGTGACCTTCGACTCGACAATCGCATTCGTGCAGCGCCGAGCCGGGCTGGTCGTCGAGCTGATGGGCGAGAAGCGCTGAGGTCTACGCCTTCGCGAGGACGTAGGCGACGTTGATGGGCAGATTGTGCTCGCGTGACTCCTCGAGCGACTTGCCCTCGTAGGGAAGGCGCAGCGGCTCGACGATCTCGAGACCGTTGGCGGTGATCATCTCCTCCAGCTCGTCCGTCGTGCGCCAGAGGTAGATGTGGTCGACGGCCGGCGCGTTGATGCAGGTCGTGATGAAGATGTAGGCGTCGTCCTTCGCGAGTTCGGCGATACGGCGCAGGAACACGTCGGGCTGCTCGACGTGCTCGAGCACCTCACCCATCACGATGGCGTCGAACGAGCCGGGCTCCAGGTCGCTGGCCTGGAGGAAGTCCCGCTCCTCGACGCGAGCGGGGGCGTCCGGGTGGAAGTGGTCGACGATCGTCTGGGTCTGCTCGACGCTCGCGGCGGAGAGGTCGACGGCGAGCAGCTCGTCGAAGCCGCCGACCTCGATGGCGGAGAGCAGCAGGAAGCCGTGGCCGGGTCCTACCTCCAGGTAGCGGCCGCCGCGACCACGAGGCATGGACTGGCGCAAGAACCGCGCCATTCCGACGTGGTTGGGCCACAGGAAGTTGGTGATGGCCAGGCCGTACATGTAGCGGTCCATGTAGTCCCGGTCGTGGTAGACCGACGCGGCCACCTCGTCGAAGGTCGAGTGCCGGTAGTTGCCATGGTCGCGGAAGTACAGCTGTTCCTCGATCGTGTCAGCCAGAATGGTCAGGTAGCACTCCGCGAGGTATTCGAGAGTCAGTCCCTTGCTGAGGCAGAACTCGATATAGGCCCTGAGCTGGCGGACTTCCTCGTCGGTGGCGCCATCGACGGCCTGGGTCAAGAAACCGCGGTGCACCGGGAACTGCTCGGCGATGTTCTCGACCAGGTCCGGCACGAGGCGTGATGAGTCCATGGCAACCGAACCTATCGTCCGACGGGGTGTGACGGGTCGTACACGGCCGTGGCGCGGACCCCCCTCCTGCCCGGACCCGTTGCTGGGTACTGTCAGCAAAGACCCGAACTTGCTCTACAGGAGGCAGTCCCATGTCAGCGAGCCAGCCATCCGTCATCGTCGCGGGAGCGCGCACACCCATCGGTCGCCTGCTCGGAGGACTCAAGAGCCTCTCCGCGGCCGAGCTCGGCGGCGTCGCGATCAAGGCTGCGCTCGAGAAGGCCGGCGTCTCCGGCGACCAGGTGGACTACCTGATCATGGGCCAGGTCATCCAGGCCGGAGCCGGGCCAGAACCCCGCCCGGACCGCCGGTGTCGCCGCGGGGCTGCCGATGTCGCTGCCGTCCATCACGATCAACAAGGTCTGTCTCTCCGGCGTCAACGCGATCGCCACCGCTGACCAGCTGATCCGTGCCGGTGAGCACGAGATCATCGTGGCCGGCGGGATGGAGTCGATGACCAACGCGCCGCACCTGCTGCTGAAGTCCCGCGAGGGCACCAAGTACGGCGACACCAAGCTGGTCGACTCGATGGCCTACGACGCCCTCTTCGACCAGACCACGCAGCAGGCGATGGGCCTGCTCACCGAGGAGTGCAACGCCGCCGGCGCCAACCTGACCCGCGAGGAGCAGGACGAGTTCTCCGCCCAGTCGCACCAGAAGGCTGCGAAGGCCTGGAAGAACGGCCTCTTCGACGAAGAGGTCGTGCCGGTCGAGATCCCGCAGCGCAAGGGCGACCCGATCGTCGTCAGCGAGGACGAGGGCGTCCGTGGTGACACCACTGCCGAGTCGCTCGGCAAGCTGCGCCCCGCGTTCAGCAAGGAAGGCACGGTCACGGCCGGCTCGGCCTCGCAGATCTCCGACGGCGCCTGCGCCGTCGTGGTGATGAGCAAGGCGAAGGCCGAGGAGCTCGGCCTGGAGTGGCTCGCCGAGATCGGCGCCCACGGCCAGGTCGCCGGCCCCGACTCGACCCTGCAGCTGCAGCCCGCCGCCGCCACGGCCAAGGCGCTGGAGAAGGAAGGCGCCAGCGTCGACGACCTCGACCTCGTCGAGTTCAACGAGGCGTTCGCCGCCGTCGGCATCTCCTCGGCGCGCGAGCTCGGCATCCCCGACGAGAAGGTCAACGTCAACGGCGGTGCCATCGCCCTGGGCCACCCGGTCGGCATGTCCGGCGCCCGGATCGTGCTGCACCTCGCGCTGGAGCTCAAGCGTCGCGGCGGCGGCACCGGTGTGGCCGCGCTCTGTGGTGGCGGTGGCCAGGGTGACGCCCTGATCGTCAAGGTGCCCGCCTCCTGAGCAGGCGCTCCTCGGGTGACGTCCCCGAGCTGGTCGAGAAGGCCAGGTCGGGGGACGCCCGCTCGGTCGCCCGGCTGATCTCGCTCGTCGAGGACGCCTCCCCGCTGCTGCGGGAGGTGATGGCCGGGCTGGCGCCGTACGCCGGCTGTCATGGTCGGGCGCACGTCATCGGGCTCACCGGGCCTCCGGGCGTCGGGAAGTCGACCTCGACCGCGGCGCTGGTGACCGCCCTGCGTGAGCAGGACAAGCGGGTCGGCGTACTGGCCGTGGACCCCTCCTCCCCGTTCTCCGGTGGCGCGCTGCTCGGCGACCGGGTGCGGATGCAGGACCACGCGCTCGACAAGAACGTCTACATCCGCTCGATGGCCACTCGCGGGCACCTCGGCGGTCTCTCGTGGGCCACGCCGCAGGCCCTCCGGGTCCTGGCCGCTGCCGGCTGTGACGTGATCCTGATCGAGACCGTGGGCGTGGGCCAGAGCGAGGTCGAGATCGCGGCGATGGCCGACACCACGATGGTCCTGATCGCCCCCGGCATGGGCGACGGGATCCAGGCGGCGAAGGCCGGGATCCTGGAGATCGGCGACCTCTACGTGATCAACAAGGCCGACCGCGACGGTGCCGACCAGGTACGCCGCGAGCTGCGCTCGATGCTGGCGCTGGCCGAGCGTCCCGAGGGGGCGTGGAAGCCGGAGATCGTGAAGACGATCGCCAGCAAGGGCGAGGGCATCGACGAGGTCGTGGCCGCCCTCGGCCGGCACTTCGAGCACATCAGCGCCAGCGGCGAGCTCGACGCCCGCCGCTTGCGCCGGGCCCGCGACGAGATCGAGGCGATCGCGGTCACTGCGCTGCGCGAGCAGTGGCGCGGGGTGCACGAGAACGCCGCGCTCGACGAGCTCGCCGCGGAGGTGGTGGCCGGTGACAGCGATCCGTACGCCGCGGCTGACCTCCTGCTGGAGAGCCTCGAGGCCGGGACCCCGACCCCGGATCCGCCGAACAAATAGGGAGCCTGAGCCGGACTCTCGAGCCGGCCCGCCCCACGGTCCTGCGCAAGTCGTTACGAGCGCGCCGCGTTCCAAATGGCGGACAGACTTGGTAGAAATAGTTGTGTCGTGCGTTCGCTGAGGCGTCCGCATTCCTTCCTCGGACACAAGGAGCACACATGGACGGCGCGCTGAAGAAGGGTGTAGGACTCCTCGTCATCTTGTTCCTCGGCTTCTGGCTGGTGCAGGACCCGAACGGCTTGGCCAACAGCGCTCAGGAGGCGGGAAGCACCATCTGGGACGTGCTCTCCACGTTGTTCAACAGCCTGCGTGAGTTCTTCCAGTCGATCACCAACTGAGGTGACCCCGTGGGGTGGCTGAAACGAACCTTCACCGAACCCGACATCCGGCGTCACCTGCTGCGTGACGAGGGGGAGGACATCGTCGACATCGTGCGCAAGCACTGGGTCGTCTACATCATCCCGATGCTGATCGGCTACCTCGCGCTGGTCGCGTTCGCGATGTTCCTGTTCTCCGACCCCGACGTCGCCTGGCTCCCCCTCGTGATCGGCTTCGGCCTGCTGGGGTACGCAACCATCCGAGCGCTGGCGTTCCACCTCGACTGCTTCGTGATCACCAACATGCGCGTCTTCCGGGTCCATGGCGTGGCTGGCGCGCTCGCTCGCCACGATGCCGCTCGGGCGGATCCTCGACATCACCGTGGTCAAGCCGCTGCTGGGCCGGATGTTCGGCTACGGCCACTTCACCTTCGAGTCCGCGGCCCAGACCCAGGGCCTGAAGGGGATCGTTTCGTCGCCAAGCCCGACGAGCGCGACCTGGCCATCCAGCGCGTCGTCCAGCGTGCCGGCCTGCGCGGCGACGCGCAGCAACAGGCCATCAACGATACAACTGACGGCGTCTACAGAGCCCGGCGGCCGCCTGCAGGTCGCTCCTGATCGCGTCAAGGCGACCGACGGCCGAGATGCGTGCGGCGTCCACCTCGTCGGTCCCGTGTCGCGAGCCGACCCGGACCTCCTCGACCGGCACGACCACCTCGAGGTAGCACTTGATCTTCGGCTCCGTCCCGGACGGGCGCACGATCACCCGGCCGTTGTCGGCCAGCCGGAACCGCAGGCCGATGGTGGGCGGCAGGTCCTTCGAGCCCTGCGAGAGGTCGTCGACCCCTACGACAGCGAGCCCGCCGAGCGATGTCGGGGGATGGTCGCGCAGCCGGTCGACCACCGCCGGGATCGCCGCCAGGTCGTCCATCCGCACGGACAGCTGGTCGGTCGCGTGCAGCCCGTGGATGCGGGCGATGTCGTCGAGCAGGTCGCGCAGGGTGCGTCCGGCCGCCTTCGCGCGGGCGGCGATGTCGCACACCATCACCAGCGCGGAGACGCCGTCCTTGTCCTTCACGTGGGTCGGGGTCGACGCAGTAGCCGAGCGCCTCCTCGTAGCCGAAGGCGAGATCCTGCACCCGGCCGATCCACTTGAAGCCGGTGAGCGTCTCGGCGTACAGCTGCTTCTCGGCGAGCGCCATCTTCCCCAGCAGCGAGGAGGACACGATCGAGGTGGCGTAGACGCCCTCACGGCGCAGCTTCAGCAGGTGCTGGGCGAGCAGGGCGCCGACCTCGTCGCCGCGCAGCATCTGCCAGCCGTGCGGCCCGGGCAGCGCGACCGCGCACCGGTCGGCGTCGGGGTCGTTGGCCACCACGATGTCCGCGTCGACCTCTTCGGCGAGCGCCAGCGCGAGGTCCATCGCCCCGGGCTCCTCCGGGTTGGGGAAGGACACCGTGGGGAAGTCCGGGTCGGGCTCCGCCTGGGCGGTGGCGACGTGGGGCTCGTCGAACCCGGCCAGCTTCAGCGCGGTGGCCACCGTCGTGCCGCCGACGCCGTGGAGCGGGGTGTAGACGATCTTCAGCTCTCGCGGGCCGCCTCCGGCGAGGGCGACGACGGTGCGCAGGTAGCGGTCCAGGATCTCGTCGCCCACGACCTCGATGTCCGCCTCCTCTCCGGAGCCGGACTCGGGACGCGGGATGTCGGCGACCGGGCCCACCGCGGCGATCTGCTCGGCGATCTCCGCGTCGGCGGGCGGGACGATCTGGCTGCCGTCGCCGAGGTAGACCTTGTAGCCGTTGTCCTGGGGCGGGTTGTGGCTCGCGGTCACCATCACCCCCGCGACGCAGCCGAGGTCGCGGATGGCGAAGGCGAGCACGGGCGTGGGCAGCGGCCGGGGGAGGACGTACGCCTTGAGCCCGGCGCCGGTCATCACCTCGGCGGTGTCGCGGGCGAACACGTCGGAGTTGTGGCGGGCGTCGTACCCGATCACGACGGAGTCGCGCCCTCGTCGGCGGTCGAACCTGGTCGAGGCCCCGTGGTCGACTGAGGTACGCCGCCAGCCCGGCCGCAGTGCGCAGCACCACCACCCGGTTCATCCGGTTGGGGCCCGCGCCCAGCGCGCCGCGCAGACCGGCCGTGCCGAACTCGAGCGTGCCGTCGAAGCGGTCGGCGAGCTCGTCCGTGGGCCCTCCTCGATCAGCGTCTCGAGCTCGGCCCTGGTCACCGGGTCCGGGTCCTCGGCTGCCCAGGCGCGGGCGCGGTCGAGCAGGTCGGTGGGGTCGCCAGGCGGAGTGGTCGTTCATGGAACCGAGGCTAGTGCCGGACCTGGGGTTCCCGCGTGGCCGCCCGGGCCACGACCAGCAGCCAGGCGAGGTTGTTCGCGATCCACAGGCGCTGCCAGAAACCGATGTGGTCGCCGTCGGTCTGCGCGATCAGCAGCAGCTGATGCGACCGCGAACACCAGGCTCGCGGTGCCGAGCCGGCGGGACCACCGCGACGCCTTCCGGCGGGAGCCGATCGCCAGCGTCAGCATGGCCGCGAGGACGAACAGCTCGTAGAGACCGACCGAGATCCCGTGCACGCCTTCCACCCAGTCGGCGGCGGACGACTGGTCCAGCGAGCACCCGGCCGGGCCTTGCGGGCAGGAGGAGCGGAAGGCCGCAACGGAAAGCGTTGCCAGCGCAGCGAGGAACAGCAGCGATGCGAGCACCCACGCCCGCCAGGCCCGGAACACTGCCCACGACGTCGCAAGGTGTGCGGCGGCGCTGGCCAGGAACGCGGCGGTTCCGAGGACTGCCACCGATGACCCTCGGCTGGCCAGGCTCGAGATGAAGTCCTCGCGCGCCGAGTAGCCGTCCACCATGGCTCCCGCTCCGAACACGCAGACCCAGAAGAGGAGCACGCCGGCCGCAGCAAGAGCCCCGGCACGGCGTTGCGTCATGGGTCAACGCTAGGCCAAGCTCCGCACGGCCGAGGTGCTCGACATACTGTGCGGATGCAGCCGCGCCGCTACCGGTTCTCCGCGTCGTTCACGCTGGAGGCGCCGCGGGAACGGGTGCACGGCGTGCTGGTGGACCTCGAGAACTACTGCGACTGGTGGCTGCAGGTGCGCGGGGTCGGCAAGATCGACGACGACACGGGCGCTGGTGGTGTGCCGCTCGGCGCTGCCCTACGACCTCGAGCTGGTGCTCACCGCGAAGAGCCGGGCGGTCGACCTGCTCGAGGTGCAGATCGACGGTCCGATCCGCGGGTTCGCGAGGTACCACCTCGTCGAGACCGGTCCCGGCGTGACCTCGCTGCGGTTCGAGCAGGAGGTCCGCGCCGAGTCCTGGCTGATGGTGCTGGCGTCGTACGTCGCACGCCCGCTGCTCGTGTGGAACCACCACCGGATGATGCGCGGCTCCGAGCAGGGACTGCGGGCGTTGCTCGAGCGGGGTCAGCCCAGGGCGGCGACGGCCGCGTCGTAGTCGGGCTCCTGGCTGATGCTCGGGACCAGCTCGGAGTGCAGCACGCTGCCGTCGTTGTCGACCACGACCACGGCGCGGGCGAGCAGCCCCTCGAACTTGCTGTCGGTCAGGCGTACGCCGTAGTCGTCGCCGAAGGTGGACCGGAACGCGGAGCCGACCTTGACGCCCTCGATGCCCTCGGCCGCGCAGAAGTCCTTGACGGCGAACGGCAGGTCGATCGAGACGTTGAGCACCGTGGTGTCCTCGAGACCAGCGGCAAGCTCGTTGAACCTGCGCACGCCGGCCTGGCAGACGCCGGTGCCGATGCTCGGGAAGATGCTCAGCACCTTGCGGCCGGGCAGGTCCGAGAGGCTGAACTCCTTCAGGTCCGCGTCGACGAGGGTGAAGTCAGGAGCCTTGTCGCCTACGCGAGGCAGCTCTCCGACGGTGTGTGCGGGGTTGCCCCCGAGTTCAGTGTTAGCCATGCCGCCCAACGTAGCGGGGCCTGCGCAACCGCCCAAACGCGTCAGTCGAACGCTGGTCGCTCGAACTGCGACGTGGCGAAGGAGCCGCCGACATGCTCGGCTTCCGCGCGGTCGGTCTCGTTCTCGGCGACGGCCTCGATCTCGGCTGCGAACTGCTCGGCGTCGTCCTCGGGGTGGTAGCCCAGGGCCCGGCCGGCTTCGAGGTCCCACCACGCCCGGGTGTTGTTGGAGATGCCGTAGAGCACTGCGTATCCGGGCGCCGGCGCGGTGAGGGCGGCGTGGAACATCCGGACGGCGTCCTGGTGTGAGAGCCACGTGCTCAGCTGCCGGCGACTGGTGGGCCGCGGGCCGAACGAGCCGATCCGGGTGCTGATGGCGTCGATCCCGTGGCGGTCGGCGTACAGCCGGAGCAGGGCCTCGGCCGCCACCTTGCCCACGCCGTAGAAGGTGTCCGGCCGGCCGTGGACGTCGACACCGACCTGCGTCGCGCGCGGGGTGCGGCCGACGGCGTGGTTGCTGGAGGCGTAGACGAAGCGGCGTACGCCGTGCCGGACGCTCGCCTCGAGCAGGGCACCGGTCGTGATCACGTGGGACTCCAGCGCCGCGGGCAACGAGGTCTCGTTCGGGATGCCCGCCAGGTGGATCACCGCGTCAGGGCGCGTCTCGGCGACCACCGCGTCGACGGCCACCGGGTCGGTGCAGTCGAGCTCGACCTCGGCGCCCTTGCCCGGAAGGTCGGCGCCGATCACCGTGTGCCCCAGGGCAGCCAGCCCTGGGGCGAGCACGGTGCCGATCGAGCCCGCGGAACCGGTGAGGAGGACGCTCAGCTCTTGTCCTCGTCGGTGTCGTCGTCGGCCTGGTCGTCGCTGTCGTCGGAGCTGTCGTCGGAGTCGGCCTCGTCGTCAGCGCTGTCGTCGTCCCCGCTGTCGTCGTCCGAGTCAGCCTTGTCGTCGTCGCTGTCGTCGTCGGAGTCGCTCTTGTCGTCGGCGTCGCCGGCTTCCGCGTCCGTGTTCGGGTCCTCCGGGTCCGCGAACGGGGCGGGTTCGCTCTCGTCGTAGTCCTCGGAGTCCTTGAACTGTCCCTTGTCGACGTCGAACTCGCGCTGCGTGTTGTCGACCTCGGCGCCCTCCGGCCGGTTGTCTGGATCGAGGCGCTTCTCACGCTCCTCCTCCATCTCCTTCTTGGTCTCCTCGTCCGGCTCTTCGCCGGGCTTGAGGCCCTGGCTGGACTTGCCGTCGTCGGCGTCGTCGTCGCCTTCTTCGCTTTCGTCGCTGCTGCCCTCGGTGTCGTCCTCGTCGCCGCTGATCACGGTGTCCTTCTCCGTGGTCGAGGTCGCCTCTTGCTCTTGCTGCTCGTCGGTGTCGGCGTCGGTCTCGGTGCCGCCGCCACTTTCTTCGCGGTCGTCCTTGTCGGTCATCTAAGTCCCTCCAACGGTCCTGTGGACCTCATCGATATAGGTCGGTGCAATGCGTGTCAACGGTGGTTCGACGGGCGGACGTCGTCACATCTGCGGGATGACCGTGCTCAGCAGCTCGCCCATCCGGCCGGCGGCCGCGTTTCCGGCCTCGAGGACCTCCCGGTGGTCGAGCGGTTCGCCGCTGATCCCGGCCGCGAGGTTGGTGACCAGGCTGATCCCGAGGACCTCCATCCCGGCCTCGCGGGCGGCGATCGCCTCGAGCGTCGTACTCATCCCGACGAGGGTGCCGCCGATGGCGCGGATCATCCCGATCTCGGCCGGGGTCTCGTAGTGCGGCCCGGACAGCTGGACGTAGACGCCGTCGTCCAGCTCGGGGTCGGCGTCGCGGCAGAGCTCGCGCAGCCGTGGGCTGTACAGGTCGGTGAGGTCGACGAAGTTCGCGCCCTCGATCGGTGAGGCGGCGGTCAGGTTGATGTGGTCGCGGATGAGCACAGGCGTGCCGGGGGACCAGCGCTCGTCGAGCCCGCCGCACCCGTTGGTGAGTACGACGCTCCCGCAGCCGGCCGCCGCTGCGGTGCGTACGGCGTGCACCACCGCGCGTACGCCGAGGCCCTCGTAGAAGTGGGTGCGCCCGAGGAAGACGAGGAGGTTCTTCTCGCCCGACCGGATCGACCGGATCTTGCCGGCGTGACCGGCCACCGCGGGTGCCGCGAAGCCGGGCAGGTCGGTGGTGCTGATCTCGGCCGTGGCCTCGCCCAGTGCCTCGGCGGCCGGCAGCCACCCCGACCCCAGGACCAGGGCGACGTCGTGGTGCGCCACCCCGGTCTTCTCGGCAAGCACACGGGCAGCCTCGGCTGCTTCTTCGGCGTACGTCTGGGTCACGTGGCGAGAGTAGTGGTCGCGGGTCAGCCGCTGAAGTTGGAGCGACAGGGTCGCGAGCGGAGGGCGGCGACGTAGTCGGCGGGGGCATCGGCGGCCTCGGCTGCGTCGGCGAGGGTGCCGAGGGAGCTGGCGGAGGGGAGGCCGCCCTCGAAGGCGTCGAGGACATAGACCCAGGCGACGACCTCCGCGTTCATGGTGGACACGCGCACCTTGGTCTTGCGGTAGAGCCCGGTGTCGGCGGACTCCCAGCCGTCGAGAGCCGTGACGTCCTCGTCGGTGACGTCGTAGATCGCGACGAAGACCTGCTCGAAGGGGTCCTGGACGATCGTGGCGAGCGCGCCGTCCCAGCCGTGGTCCTCGCCGCCGAAGGTGAGCCGCCAGCCCTCGAGCCAGCCGGTCTCGCGGAGAGGGGAGTGCGGGCACCGTTCGCTCATCCGCGCGGGATCGAGGTTGGTCCCGTAGGCGGCGTACAGCAAGGTCACGCGGGCAAGACTATGGGTCGACGGCGGGCGGCGTACGTGCGACACAATGAGCGCGTGACCACACCTCACTTCGGGCAGGCGAACCGCGTCGTGATCATCGGCGGCGGACCAGGCGGCTACGAGGCGGCCCTGGTGGCGGCACAGCTCGGCGCCGAGGTCACCGTGGTCGACAGTGACGGCCTGGGCGGCTCGGCCGTGGTGACCGACTGCGTGCCGAGCAAGACGCTTATCGCAACCTCCGAGCTGATGACCGACCTCTCCGGAGCGCCGGAGCTGGGTGTCGGCTTCGAGGACCACGAGGGCGACGCGGCCAACCACGTCACCGTCGACCTTGCCCGGATCAACGAGCGGGTGAAGAAGCTCGCTGCCGACCAGTCAGCCGACATCGGTCGCCGGCTCGAGCGTGAGGACATCCAGGTCGTGGTCGGCCGAGGACGGCTCGACGGCACCAGCAAGGTGGTCGTGGAACGCAACGACGGTGGGACGGAGACGCTCGAGGCCGACGCCGTACTCCTGGCCACCGGTGCCGCGCCTCGAACCCTGCCCACCGCCGAGCCGGACGGCGAGCGCATCCTCACCTGGGAGCAGGTCTACGACCTCAGCGAGAGTCCCTCGAAGCTGATCGTGGTCGGCTCCGGCGTCACCGGCGCGGAGTTCGCCAGTGCCTACAACGCCCTCGGCGTCGAGGTCGTGCTGGTCTCCTCGCGCGACCGGGTGCTGCCCGGCGAGGACGCCGACGCCGCGAACGTCCTCGAGGAAGTGCTCAAGCGCCGCGGGATGGAGGTGCTGTCGAAGTCGCGGATGGAGTCGGTCACGCGCGATGGCGACGAGGTGACGGTGACGCTCACCGACGGACGCAAGGTCAACGGCTCGCACTGCCTGCTGGCGGTCGGCTCGACCCCCAAGACCGCGGACCTCGGGCTCGAGGAGGCCGGCGTGGCCCTGGACGAGGGCGGCTTCGTGATGGTCGACGCCGTCTCCCGGACCACCGCCCGAGGGGTGTACGCCGCCGGCGACTGCACCGGAATCCTGATGCTCGCCAGCGTGGCCGCGATGCAGGGCCGGATCGCGATGCGGCACATCCTCGGCGACGCCGTCACGCCGCTGGACCTCAAGCAGGTCTCCTCCAACGTCTTCACGGCCCCCGAGATCGCCACCGTCGGCTGGACGCAGAAGGCGGTCGACGAGGGCGAGATCGAGGCCGAGTCCGTGCGCCTCGACCTGGCCGGCAACCCGCGCGCGAAGATGCAGGGCGTGCACGACGGCTTCGTGAAGCTGTTCTGCCGACCCACGACCGGCATCGTCATCGGCGGGGTGGTGGTCGGGCCGCGTGCCAGCGAGCTGATCCACCCGATCTCGGTGGCGGTCGCGGAGTCGCTCACCGTCGACCAGATGGCGCACGCCTTCACGATCTATCCCTCGATGAGCGGTTCGGTGGCCGAGGCGGCGCGCCGGCTGCACCACATGCCCGGTTAGATCCTTCCGGAAATCCCCGCCTTAATCACAACAATGTAATTCGGGCTGCATTCTCATAACCTCTCAGGAATAGCGACAAATAGCCGTTCGGCGTGCCAATAATGGGCGAGTTCGCTTTCGTCCCACCGGTCACTGAGGTCCCAGATGTCACGCTCGACACGTTGCTTCTCGGCCGCGGCGCTGGGGCTCACGGTGCTCGCGACGTTGCTCGTCGCATCGTCTCCGGTCTCGGCTTCGCGCACGGTCTCCCAGGCCTACGCGGTGCCGTCCAACGGCGTACTCAAGCTGACCGGCCACGGCTACGGCCACGGCCACGGGATGTCGCAGTACGGCGCACGCGGGGCCGCGATCAAGGGACTCACGCACCGGCAGATCCTCGCCTTCTACTACCCGGGTCTGTCGGTCGCCTCGATCGGCCGCACGATCCGGGTGCTGATCACGGCCGACACCGACAACGACGTCCGCGTCGTCCCGGCCAGTGGCCTGCGGGTCCGGAAGATGGGCGGCAGCCCGTCGTACCTCCTGCCGACGCCTGCCAGGACGACGACGTGGCGGCTGCGCACGGTCGGTGGCAAGACGGTCCTCGACTACTACAACGGCAGCTGGCACACCTACAAGCCCGGCGGCAAGGCACTCAGCGGTGCCAGTGAGTTCTACCGGCCCGGTCGCGTGACCCTTCGCCTGAATGGCACCACGCGCGCCTACCGCGGCGTGCTGCGGCTGGACGGCTCGAACACGATCAACGCGCTGCCGCTGGACGACATGGTGAAGGGCGTCGTCCCGCGCGAGATGCCGACCTCATGGGAGGCCGCGGCCGTGCGCGCGCAGGCCGTCGCCGCTCGCACGTACGCCGCGTTCGACCGGGCCGAGCACCCCACCCGCAGCTACCACACCTGCGACACCACCTCGTGCCAGGTGTACGGCGGACTGGCGGCCGAGGACTCCCGCGGCAACGCCGCCGTCGGCGCCACCCTGAAGCAGGTGCTGACCTACCAGGGCAAGCCCGCGTTCACGCAGTTCGGCTCGAGCAGCGGCGGCTGGCTCTCGAAGGGGAGCAGGCCCTACCTGGTCGCCAAGGCCGACAAGTACGACAACTACAGCGGCAACCCGGTGCACACCTGGCACACCACCGTCACCCGCGGGGCGATCCAGAGGGCCTGGCCGCGCCTGGGCACCCTGAAGCGCACGGTGGTGACCCAGCGTGACGGCCACGGCGACTGGTACGGCCGGGTCGAGCGGCTGACTCTCGACGGCAGCAAGGCCAACGTGGTCGTGACCGGCGACGAGTTCCGCTCGCGGTTCGGCCTGCGCTCGAGCTGGTTCCTCTTCCGCTAGGTTCTTCGCTCACGCACCCACCGAGCTCAAGGAACTCCTCATGCGTCGCGCCCTCGTCTCGGTCCTCGCCGCCACGCTGCTGCTCGGCGTCAGCGGATGTGGTGGGGACGACGACCCGCCGTCGAAGGCCGACAAGGCGCAGAGTGCAGGCACCCCCACGCCGAGCAAGAGCCGCAAGGCTGCGCCGATGAAGGTGGACAAGGTCAAGACCAAGGCCATCGAGGACGACCGGTTCGGCCACACCATCAAGGTCGTCAAGGTCGTGCGGAACTTCCCGTTCCCTTCGACCATGTCGGGCCTCGAGGAGGGCGGGGACACCGAGCTCGTGCTCGTGAACATCAAGGCGAAGGCCGGCAAGAAGTACTTCGCCTCGCTCGCCGACGGCGACTTCCGCCTCTCCACCAAGAAGAACGACCCTCGGGCCGCGGTGCCCACGTCCATGGTGGAGACCGAGATGAGGGACGCGGGATACCCGCCGTTCCGGGAGGTCGGCCAGGGCAAGCGCGGTAGCGGCTGGCTCGCCTTCACGTTGGAGGGCACCACCGACGCTCCGCTCTTCCTGAGCTACAAGCGACTGGCGTTCAACAAGGGCAACATCCCGGAGAAGGTCGTCACCGTCCCGCTGACCCCGACTAACTGAACTGGCGAGCTGAGACGCGCTAGATCGTCCCGCGGGTGAGGCCGATCAGTCGGTCGAGCACGCGGTCACCGCCGCTGCCCAGCCCGTTGTGCAGGAACTCGTCGGTGAGCCAGGGGCGCATCCCGGGCAGCAGGTCAGCCACCTCCTCCGAGAACTGCCGGTCGACGAACGGGTCGTCGGCGTAGATCGCAGCAGCGCACGGGACGTCCACCTGCGCTAGCACCGCTGGGTCGAAGAGCCGGGGCCACTCCTGCTCGGCCACGATGGCCGCGACCTCGCGGTAGGGCTGCAGGCCGGGGTAGTCCTCGAAGTGCCAGGAGAACAGGTGCTCGCCGGTGAGCAGCTGTGAGTCGCCGCGGAAGTCGTCGGGCTGGACGCGCTCGGCGGACCATCGGGTCGGTACGCCGTCGGCATAGCTGGACTCGTGGATGACCGCGTAGAGCGGGTTGCGCTCGTCGAACGGGAAGGCCGCAACGCAGTCGTGCGCGAACGCCGGAGACCGTGGGTCGCGCTCGAGCAGGTAGTGCACCGCCTCGGCGCCGCCGTCCTTGCCGAACAGGTTGCCGATGGTGCGCATCAGGCGACGGCTGATCGGGGTGCCGTCGGGAGCCGCGCACCTCACCTTCGTCGCAGAGGTCGAGCAGTCGCCGGAGCCGGTCGCCGTCCTCTGGGAAGTGCCGGTGGTAGCGCTGGTTCAGCCGCCGCATCGTGTCGAAGGTGGCCGAGTAGATGTCGTCGACGGGCCGGCCGATGGGTGGAACGCCTCCGGTGAAGAACACCTCGCGGAGACTGTCCGGGGCGACGCTCAGGTAGTGCAGCGAGCAGAAGCCCCCGAACGACTGCCCGAGCACGCTCCACTGCTCGACGCCGAGGTGCTCACGAAAGGCCTCGGCGTCCTGGACGATCGCGTCCGCCCGGTAGTGCGTGAGCCGCTCGGCGTCGGCTGCGGGATCGGCCGGGGGAGTGCTCCCCGGAGCGCCGTACGGCGTGGACAGGCCGGTGCCTCGCTGGTCGAGCATCAGCACCCGGAAGTCGCGCAGTGCGCGTTCGAGCCACGCGGGTGCGGAGGGGCGTCCGGTCGGTCGGTTGGCCTCCTGCCCGGGACCGCCCTGGAGGAACAGCAGGAACGGGCGATCGCGACCGTCGGGAGCCGCGACCTCGCGGGCGAACACCTCGATGGTCTCCCCGTCGTTGCGGCCACGGTCGAGAGGCAGCTGGAGGACGTGGTCGGTGAGCACCAACCCGGGAATCTTGAATGTGTGGGTCACCCGGCGAGGTTAGCGAGGAGCGGTGACCGTACGGTTTCCCCGTGTCCACCGGTGCCGTGCCAGCAGAGTCACTTGCCCAGCAGCTGCTCGACGCGCAGGTCGCCTACCACGTTGACCGGCTGACCGGGGACCAGCTCACGGCGACGGTGACTCGCCTCGCCGACGAGCTCTTCGCGGCCACAGGCAAGCATCCGATCGACGACCTCGTCGACCGCGAGGCGATCAAGGCCATCGTGGTGCGGGCGCTCGCCACCGTTCCCGGGAGTGCCGCGGTCAGCGGCATCGTCGAGATGGCGACTGACGTGATCTACGACGGACCTGCCGAGCCGTTCGTGCTCGGTGAGCTCGTCGAGCGCGAGCGGGTCGAGGTGCTCGTCGACGAGCTGCTGGCCCTGAACCCCGTGCTCGAGCGGGCGCTGGAGCGGCTGGTCGCCAGTCCGCAGGTCGGCACGGTGGCGTCGCGGTTCATGGGCCGCATCGTCGGCGAGGTGCTGCAGGCCAACAAGGCGGTCGCCGACAAGGTGCCCGGGCTGGGCTCGCTGATGTCGTTCGGGACGAGTGCGGCGTCGAAGGTGATGGGCGCGGCGGACAAGCAGTTCGAGGGTCTGATCACAGACAGCATGGGCAAGGGCGGCACGTTCGCCGTACGCCGGCTGAACCGGATCGTCATCGAGACGCTGAGGGACCCCACGACCCGCGAGGCGATCCTGGACGTCTGGGACCTGGTGGCGGAGGAGCGGGTGTCCGGCCTGAGCCGCCATGCCACGCGCGAGGAGATCGCCGGTGTGGTCGACGCCGTGCACGAGCTGGCGGTCACCACCGTCGCCGACGAGCACGTCGCGGTCCTCGGCGAGGTGATCGTCGATGCCTTCTTCGAGCGGTTCGGTGGGTACACCCCGACCGAGCTGCTCGACGAGCTCGACCTCAGCCGCGAGGACATCGTCGCCGACCTGGTGCGGATCGCGCCGGGCGCCGTCGACGCGCTGCGGGAGTCCGGCGACCTCGAGCGGATCGTCCGGGCCGAGCTCGAGCCGTTCTACACCTCGCCCGAGGTCACCGCCCTGCTGTCCTGACTCGTCAGGCTGGTTCGGGGCTCAAGGTGACGGGGAGCTTCTCGTAGCCACGCAGGATGCGGGTCGGCCGTCGTACGCCTCCTTGCTCGACGCGGAGGTCGGGGTAGCGCTCGAACAACGTCCGCAGCCCCACCTCGCCCTCCATGCGCGCGAGCGCCGCGCCCAGGCAGTAGTGCCGCCCGGCGGAGAAGGAGACATGGTCGCGCGCGTTCTCCCTGGTCACGTCGAACTTGTCGGGCTCCGGGAAGACCAGGGGATCGCGGTTGGCGCCGGCCAGGAGCGCGACCATCACGGATGCGCGCGGCATCGGGACGTCCTCGACCTCGGTGTCGGCCATGGTGACGCGCCCGGTGAGCAGCACCGGCGGGTCGATCCGCAGCACCTCGTCGACCGCGTTGGGCCAGAAGTCCTCGCGCTCGGTGAGCTGCTTGCGCTGCTCGTGGTCACCGGCGAGCAGCACGATGCCGTTGCCGAGCAGGTTGACGGTCGTCTCGAAGCCGGCCGCGAGCACCAGCCCGGCGGTCGACTTGAGCTCCTCGTCGGTGAGGCCCACGCCACCCTCCTGGGCAGCGACGAGCTGGCTGAGCAGGTGGTCGCCCGGGTTGCGACGCACGGTGGCGAGGTGCTGCGTCAGCCACTCGTCGAACTCGCGCAGCGCCGACTCGACCTGGCGGAACTCCCGCCAAGGGATGCCCAGGTCGAGGCTCGGCGCGGCCGCGGCCCCGAACCGGAGCACCTTCTCGCGGTCCTCCTCCGGGACGCCGAGGATCTCGGCGATCACGGTGACGGGCAGCAGGCTGCAGTACGTCGACACGATGTCGGTCGGACTGCTCGGGTCGATCTTCTCGAGGAGGTCGTCAGCGATCTGCTGCGTGCGCTCCCGCAGTTTCTCGACCGCCCGGACACTGAAGACGCGCGAGACGAGCTTGCGGTATCGAGTGTGGTCCGGCGGCTCCGTCACCAGTAGGGACGGCGGAGTCAGCGGTCCGAGCGGCGCGTCCTGCATCGCCCACGCCTGCAGCTTGGCCAGCCGCCCGTCGGGGTCCGTCGGGATGATCGCGGACCCGGCATCCGGGTTGGACAACAGCGCCCGCACAGCAGCGTTGTCGACACTCACGTGCGCGAACTTGCCCTTGTAGAACGGACGATGCGTCCGCAGCTCCTCGAGCACCGGCTCAAGCTCAGCGAGATCACTGGACTGCGTAGCGACGAACATCCGCCCATGCAGATCCCCCTGCTTGGCCGCCCGCTCGAGCAGCGTGCGGGGGAGAGCGTGCCCCAAGGACCACCGGACGGCAGCCCGGGTGATGGGCACGGGACTGAGTTGGGTCACGCGAGGCCTCCTGGATGGGCGGGTGTCCTGCTCATCTTGCCGGGCGGGTGTAGGCCGTGAACGCTGGCACCGGCTCATCAGCTGCTATGAGGACCAAGCATGGCCTCAGCGGTCATAGCGAATCGTGTGGTCCGTCGTCCGGATGCCCGCGCGTCCGACCCCGCATGAGCATCCGTTCGCGCCACAGGTCGGAGAGCTCACCCTCGCCCCGACCCAAAGGGGTACCAGTGCCCTCCCGCGCGAGCACACCACGACTTGCCGGACCACAGCACGACCGACGGGGTGAGTTCCGGCTGACCCGTGCGGATTGGGTGCACGGGTCAGCCCGGGTCAGCTGGGAATCAGCGGGTGTCAGCGGCCGAGGTCGATGACGGAGAGCGTTTCGTTGGTCGACGTCACCGTCTCACCGTTGGGGACGTAGTACACCTTCAGCTTGTACGTGTGCGCCCCGCTGGCCCCGGATGCGGGGATGACCGCCGAGACGGATACCGGTGTGGTCGGGGAGGGCGTGGTCACCTTTGACTCGTACGTGAAGCTGACGGGCCCCTCGACACCTGCGCCAAGGTCTTCGACCACCTGCCACCGGAGGGCGACTTCGTCGCCGCCGGTGCACGTGGTGCAGGTGAGCTGGGACTGAGCACTGATCAGGAGCTTGTGGTTGCTCCCCACGTTCAGCGTCGCGGGCCCCCCCGCTGTCAGTGTCGGGCCAGGCAAAGAAACTCGCACCCCATTGGTCCAGTTCACGTAGTTCGGGGTGACCTTGTCCGAGGTGACGGCTCCGTCGCCCAGCTCATCGGTGCCCACCGCGCCAGTGCCCAGGTCGCCGGTGCCGACCTCGCCGTCCTTGATCTTGCCCGACGTGACGGCGTCGCCGGCCAGATCGCCGGTGCCGACCTCGCCGTCCTTGATCTTGCCCGACGTCACGGCATCGCCGGCCAGATCGTCCGTGCCGACCTCGCCATTCAGGATCTTCGCCGCCGTCACCGCATCGGCCCCCAGGGCGCCGGTGGTCACCGCGCCGGTGCCGAGGTCATCGGTGCCGACCTCGCCGTCCTTGATCTTGCCCGACGTGACGGCGTCGCCGGCCAGATCGCCGGTGCCGACCTCGCCGTCCTTGATCTTGCCCGACGTCACCGCATCGCCGGCCAGCTCGTCCGTGCCGACCTCGCCGTTCAGGATCTTCGCCGACGTCACCGCATCGGCTCCCAGGGCGCCGGTGTCCACAGCACCATTGGCGAGCTCGCTCGACTCCACCGAGTCCGGCGCCAGATCGTCCTTGGTCAAGGAGTCGTCGACCACCACCCCGCCCGGTCCACCGCTCACCGAGCCGGGCGGCAAGGCGGAGGAACCCGTCGACCACGTCAGCGGTGCCTCGCTCTTGGTGCACTGTTGACCGGCGTCGGTGTCGATGACACGCATCGCCCCAGTGCTCTTCTGGTAGCACGCGGTGATCTGGCCACCACTGCCCGGAGTCGCTGTCGCGACCCCGACGCCGATCACCAGCGCCCCGACTGTTCCCATGATTGCGGCACGACGCGCGTTTCGCGTAGCCGTCCAGCGCCAGAACCCAGATGACATCGCACTCAACCCCCTGTTGGACCGAGCCGCGAGGGCGACTCCGACGCGGCCGAGCGGTGCTTCTGCGCACAGAGTGCGCGGCGGTCCGACCTTTGCGCCAGCCCGGTGCAGACCACTCAGGTGGTGGTCTGCTCTGAGCGCTCGAACCACTGCCAGCGCCGCAAGGTTGAAGGATGCGTGGAGTAACACAAACTCTCACGTTGCGCCTAGGACGCTCCGGCACCTCCGAGTGAGGATCAGCGCTGATCGGCCACCGTCTCATCCGCTTCGGGGCCTGAACGTCCGTTGCCTGTCCTGAATCTGCAACCGCGCTGCTGAAGCTCTCAACCGCATTCGCTTCAGCGTAGCTCTGGGGTCTCGAGAACGTCCGTTTACAGATCTGCTGATTCTCGGCCACGGATGTTATCGAGAGAGTGGCCCTGCCGTACCCCGGGGTGCGCGTGGCGCTTTTCTCCGCGAGCCGTAGGACCCGGAGCCGAACGCCTTCCGGCTATCGGCATGAGCGCGCGGATCGCGGCATGTGCGGACACCCGGTCCCCCTCATGCTGCGCGCCTCGGCTCAGCCCAAAGACGATTGGCAACGTGGTGTCCGCGATCCTTTCGGAAGCTGCGGACGTCTGACCGGGTGCGAGTCGTCTTGCGCGCCCGCGATGCCGGACTCGGAGCCGACCCACCGTCCCGGGACAGTCATGCTGCGAACGGGACCGGTGGCTGTTGCAATCGTGACAGCGCACCTCAGACACTGCGTGAGTGAGCAACATCGACACGTCCCGTCCCATCGCGCAGCCCTCCTCCGCGGGGAAGCCACGACGCATCGCGTTCACCCTCGTCGCCGCCTTCGCGGCCATCGTGACATCGATCCTGACCATGGGATCCTTGGGCCTGCTCGTCGGTGACGAACTGCCCGATGGATCCGGGCTCACACCGGACGGTCGACTCGCCATCCTCGTCCACGTGCCGTGGCTTGCCCTGGGCTGGTGCGGAGCCTTCGTAGCAATGCTGTGGCAGGCGCCCCAACGGATCGCCGCCTTTCAGCAGGCGGTCGCCATGGGGATCTGTTTGGCGATCGGCGGGGCGCTCGCCCGGGAACAGGACCTTGTCTTTTACGTTGGATTCGGCGCCGTGCTGTTGATGCTCGGCCTGCTTCACCCGACCCGGACGGCCGCTTGGCGGCCGGGTCGACCCGGGTTCTCCCCTGTGCTGGTCCCGTTTGCGTTGTTAATGGCCGCGCCGTTGACCGTGTACGCCGTCGAGATGATCGACCGTTATCAGGCCGCGGGGCCGGACGGACCGTTCTACCCCGGCATCGCGAACACTGCCCTCGCCGTACCTCTGCTGGGATTGGTTGCCGGACTCCGGGCACCGGGATGGCGGCTCCCGCTCTGGGTGACCGGCGCGATGCTGGTGCTGCTCTCTTCGGCGGGAGCCGCGGCGATCCCCGAGCCACCGCCGGCCTCACCGCCGGGTGCCTGGCCCTATCTCGGCCTGCTCGCGGGAATCGCGTTCGTGGTGGCCGGGGAGTGGGAGTACCACCGCACACGCAGGGTAGCGACCGTCGACATCGCCGGCTGACACGCACGGCCGCCCACTTTCGGCCATCCTGTCGGGCGTGACTGCGCGTACTCCTGGGCAGATTCACGGAGGCCATCCCGTAAACGGAAACGACCCGCCTGCCCGCGCTTCGCCGAGGTGAACAGCCGCCGTGCTGCTAGTACTGAGACATCATCAGTGTTCTGGGAGGAACGTCATGGCAACCATCTTGTGGATCATCGCGGTCGTGCTCGTCATCGGCGGCATCGTGACCCTTGTTCGCGGGCAGGTGCTGTTCGGCATCCTGCTCATCGTCGTCGGGCTGCTGGTCGGCCCGGGCGGCGTCAGCATCTTCACCTGATCACCGAGACCGAATAGGTCTCGACGCTCGACCCGGTGCCCGAAGGGCTCATCGGGTCGAGTCGATTTCGCGCGTCGCGACATATGACGCCCCGGCGCTAGTACGCCGGCTGAGCTGACCTCGGCTTGCGGCGTGTGGTCTCGTCTGTCCGCTCGCTTCGCTCGCTGCTCGACCACCTGGTGTCGGAGGCTGCTCGACCACCTGGTGTGGGAGGCGGCTCGACCACCTGACGTCGGACGCCTGTGCCGCGAATGCATGACGCGCGGCTGGCCCGCCGTTTTCAACGCGCAGGCATGTGGGCTCACGTCATGCCGCCGGGGTGAAGGCGTATCAGGTGCGAGAGGTCCAAAGCAGGGCTTCATGAGCATGGGCACAGGGAGCGCGATATGCGAGAAACACAGTCATCCTCGGTCGGCCTGAGGATGCGTGCCCACACTCGGCCCGCTCAAGATCTGCCCTGTGGCCGCTGGCTGCCCCCCACTGCCAGAGCGGTCACAGGGCCTCTGCCTCCACGGAGCCACCGTGGTGGGCCTCGGGGAGAGGGCGTCCGACAAGTCTGGGGAGGGCACGTCGGGCGCCAATCTCCGAGTCCCGGGGGGAAGCGTGCTGAACGGGGCAGCACGTGCTGATGCGGCCGCCGCAGGTCCAACGGAGGTGGGTCGCGACACTGAACAGGTCCTGACCCTGTTGGTTGCGGACCTGCGTGCGGCCCGCACCCGACTGCGCCGGGAGTGGGCGACGCGGATCCACGGCGCGCACCTGCTCGAGGCGATGTCGTTCCAGCAGCGGGATCTGGTGACGATGTCCGTGTACGACGACCACCTGCAGGTGCTGCAGGCCGGCGACATCGAGGCCTCGCAGCACTTCGCGCGCGACCTGGCCGAGCGGATCATCGCGCGGGGCGTTGAGCCCCGGGAGGCCCTTGCCGTCGTGTTCCGGTTGCACGACGTGTTGGGTCGAGCCCTGATCGAGAAGTACCAGCCGGACCTCGGCTTGCTGAACCGGGTGCTCGATACCTACCAACCCGTCGCCGATCGGATCGCCATGGCGGTGGCGTTCACCTGCGTCGACGAGCAAGCCCGCCAACGGTCAGCTGCTGCCGACCCGGCGATCGCGCTCGAGCTGGCCAGAGCGGAGATCAAGAACCTCAACGAGGCTCTGAGCACCCGTACGACGATCGCGGAGGCCATCGGGCTGCTGATGCACGAGAAGACCCTCACCGCGGAGGCGGCGTTCGCGCACCTCGTCGAGCTCTCCTCGCACACGAACATCAAGGTCCGCGAGATCGCGGCCCGGATGGTCGAGGAGGCCGGTGCCCGGGCCGAGCGCGCTGCGCCCGGCATACCGAGCCCTCGCGCGGCGGCTCACACGCGGGTCACTGCGGTGCACTGAGGTGCGCTAGCGGAGCTCGCCGCTGGCGCCACCGGAACCGAGGATTCCGCGGTGTGCCATGTCGTACGTCGAGAGCACCTCGACGAGGAACTCCGATGCCGCAGTGCCGACGCCGCTGAGGTCATCGGCTGAAGTGTCGCGGAGTACTTCGAGAAGCACCTCGTGGTGGACCTGGGCGATGTCGAGGATGCTGAGTCCTCCCGCTACCGCCGACCGGCCGAGCTCGTAGCCGACATGGAGCGGCGCCTCCTCACGTCTGAGCAGGTAGCGCAGGAATGCCGCGCGGTAGTCGCGCTTGAGGTCCTGCAGCTCGGACGTGCTCACGTGGGCTGTGGCTGCGCCGGAAGCAGCCGGCCTCCCCCTTCGGCGGCCGAGGTGGGCGAGGCCCTCTTCGAGGTCGAGCGCAGTCTGCAGTGCGCTCGCGTCCATGCCCAGCTCGACCATGGCGAAGGCAACGCTTGGGCTGGATGCCGACGATCACCGTGGTCGCCCCGCGCAGCCTGGCGATCTCGGCGATGTTGCTCAACGTTCGCGAGCCGAAGGAGTCCAGCACGTCCAGGGCGGCAACGTCGATGATCACGCCGCTGGAGCGGTGCTCCCCGATCTGGTGGATGAGGTCCTTCTGGAACCGAACCATCTGGGAGTCGTCGAGCGCGGTGTGGATGGACGCGATGAGGTAGGGGCCCTGTCGCAGGATGGAGACAAGTGCCGGCCCCGTGTCCATCTACTCCACCAACCCGTCCTGACGGCTCAACGAGTAGCCGATCAGCCGTTCGGCTTCCTCGAGCCCGCCCTGGAGGTCCCCGACGGTGTTCATCTTGCTGAGGTCGACCCCGATGGTGACGAGCGTTTCGGCGATCTCGGGGGACAGCCCGGTGATGATCACACTCGCTCCCATCAGGCGCGACGCGTCCACCGTGCGCACGAGGTGGTTGGCCACGGCCTCGTCGACGTCCGGCGCCCCCGTGATGTCGATGACCACGACCTTGGCGCGATGGGTGCGGATGGCGGTCAGCAGCTGCTCGGTCAGCTGCCGCGCTCGCTCGGTGTCGAGGACGCCGATGATCGGCAGGATCAGCAGCCGTTCGCGTACGACGAGGACAGGCGTGGACAGCTCGCGGATGGAGTCCTGCTGCTGGCGGATCACTCGCTCCCGCTCCTGGACGAAGCTGACAGCGACCGTGTTCGCGATGCGGTTGGCGGCCGGCTCGTAGGCGTCGAGCACGCGGTTCAGCAGAGCGAAGTCAGCCTGGTACTTCTTGAACAGCGATCGAGCGAGTACGTCGCGCAGCAGGAGCACGATGCCCGACGACCTCGTGCGTCTCCACGCCCCGGGGGATGATCCGTTCGGACAGGTCCCGCGCGTAGTGCTGCAGGGCCTCGACGCTGCCGGTCTCGAGCACCTCGACGTAGTTGTCGTAGACCGATGTCGTCTCCGCCGCCATCTCTTGCTGAGTCATCGCCTCCAGCAGATGCGCGTCCTGGATCCGGCTGGCCCACTCCTGCCGCAGACGGGTGCGGTGCTCACGCAGGTGCGCCACCAGCTGTGGCAACAGCTGCTGGGCATCGTCGTCGAGCGCCTCAACCTCTTTGTCGTCAGCGTCGAGAACAGGTGTCTCGTCCATCACGGTCTCCCTTCAGATCGCCACTTTGTCATAGTCACGGTGGTGCCTCGCTGTGGTTCTGAGACCACCGAAAACTCGTCCATCAACCGTCGAGCACCCGGCAGACCGAGCCCCAAGCCGTCGTACGTGCTGTAGCCGTCTTCCAACGCGCGCGGGACGTCTGCGATCCCTGGACCGGTGTCGCGCGCCACGATTCTCAACCCGCGTCTGGGTTCCTGCACGAGCTCGAGGTGCACCTCGCCGCTGCCGGCGAACCGCACGATGTTGCGGGCGATCTCGGACACGGCCGTGGCGATCAACGTCTGGTCCGTCGCGGAGAACCCCAGGCGGCCCGCCAGCTCGCGGGCACTCCGACGCGCAAGGACGATGTCGGCATCGGCCTTGATGGGGACCTGCGCCTCGTCCTCGCTACGTTGCCGGCGGCCCATCAGCGGAAGGCTCAACTCAGCGCAGAGGTCGCACTCGAGCAGGTGCCGGGCGGCATCAACCTCTCGCTGTCGTCGCCGATCGCCGACGGACAACGCGAACAGGACCGCTCGACAACTCTCGGTCGGAGGCTCGGCATCCTGGAGGGTCCAGGAGGTACTCCACCCGGAGCCGAGCGCGGCTGCGGTTCAGCTGCGCGGCGACTGCGCCGGCCGTCATGCCCAGGTCTTCCCCGAGCGAGCGAGTGTCCTGCCCGGAGACCTCGTGCGCGAGCAGGGTTTGTCGCTCGCGCTCGGACAAGCGCGCCAATGCCGCCGAGACGGCGTCCCCCTCCTCGCGCTTCAGCAGGTCCTCGTCAGGCGCCTCCGCAGGCGACAGGTCCACGACCCGATGTCGGTTGCGCCGATGACGATCCTGCTCCTTCCACATCGAGGCAACGACGTTTCGGGCGGTGACGATCGCGTAGGGCTCGAGCATCCCGGTCTCCACCCGAGGGGCCGCCCCGAGCACCTTGACCAGCGTCTCCTGGACGAGGTCTTCGGCCATCGAGGTGTCGCCCACGCGCGAGTAGACGATGCGCCGGACCGTCGGAATGAGCGCCGCGACGGCGGATTGATCGCCGGCATCCCCCACGGCTTCAGCCGAGTCGATGGCGCCCATGTCGGGAACACTACGGCCGATCCGGAACTGACGCCCACGGGTGCGCTGGTCTCCGGTCGGGTTCAGCGGGATGGATCCGCGGCCCGCGCCCGTTCGTGCCGGTTCGCCAGCATCAGGATCCCCACCAGCATTGCTTGCGTGGCGACGACCGCCAGGAGCAGAGCGCCGACCAGGAGCACCAACACGTTGGGGGTGTGCTCGCCGAGGAACCAGGACCCCAGAAGAAGGCCGGCCACCCCGAGAGCGACGACGGCGATGCACTGGTGGCGATAGCTCATCGATGGGCCCCTCCTCGGGCGTGCGGCAGTGCTCGATCTGCGCAGGTGGTGTGCTCATGTCAGCGTCTCGTTGGTGGACCTTGATGTGCCGAAGACACCTCCGGCACCCGCGCATGACGTCTCCCCGGGAACTTTCTGTGGGGAGGGGGGAACTTGCGACTGGGTCAGTCGCGCCAGAACAGGTGGTGGACCACGCCGCTGGGGCTGGGTACGACGTCACGGTTGTAGCGGTCGAGCAGCTCGTCCGGGGACTCCCACAGCCTGGATCCGCCACCGAGCTCCAACGGTGCGACGGAGACATGGAGCGTGTCGATGAGCCCTGCGTCCAGGAACTGCCGCACGGTGTTGGCGCCACCGCCGAGCCGGACGTCCTTGCCGTCGGCGGCCTCGAGAGCCTGCTCCAGCACTGTCGCGGGGTCACCGTTCACGAAGTGGAAGGTCGTGTCGGACAGGGTGAAGGACGGCCGCTCGTGGTGGGTCATCACGAAGACCGGTGTGTGGAAAGGCGGTTCCTGCCCCCACCACCCCTGCCACTCCTCGTCGGCCCAGGGGCCGCGATGGGGGCTGAACTTGTTGCGTCCCATGATCTCGGCGCCGATGTTGCGGTGGAAGTCGCGGACCATGTAGTCGTCCACGCCGCGGCTGCCGCCGGGGTCGGTCCGGTTCGGCCAGCTGGCCGTGCCGCCGGCCCAGCTCAGGAGCGCCATCGGGTCGGCATGGCCGAAGGGGCGCTCGAGGCTCTGGCCCTCCCCGGCGGCGTACCCGTCGCTGGACACCCCGAAGTTGTGGACCCGGACCATCTGCGTCACTGCTGCTCCCCACGTTGTTGCGGTCGTCGACACCTTGGACCACTCTGCCGTACGGAACTCATCGGGCTGGGCCCGAACTCCCGTGCTTCTGGCGCTGATAGGCGCCCGGCGGTACGCCGACCAGGTCGTTGAACTCGCGGGTGAAGTGGGCCTGGTCGAACCAGCCGTACTTCGCGGCGAGGTCGGCCAGCGAGCCGCCGTAGCCGGCGTCGAGGTCGGTGACCACGTCGTGCATCCGGTAGCGGGAGAGGACCCACTTGGGGCTCACGCCGACGTAGCGCTCGAAGAGGCGTTGGAGGGTGCGGGTCCCGACTCCGCACTTCTCCTCGACCTGCGCCACCTTGAGGAGCGAGCGGTCGTCGAGCATCGCGGCGATGACGTCGAGGAGCAGCAGGTAGTCGTCGGACGGAGTCGTGGCCAGGCGGCCGAGCGTGGCGTCGAAGTGGCGCTTGCCCTCGTCGGTCGAGGCATCGGGGCCGAGCTCGCGGAGGGCGTCCGTGGTGGCGGGGTCGAGGACGTCGCTGGCCGGGACGGTGGCGTCGCGCAGGTCGCGGGCGTTGACACCGGTGAGGGCGGCGAGGCCACCGGGGCGGAACTTCGCGGCGTACACCCAGCCCGCGTCGCGGATCGTGACGTCGAAGCGCTTCGTCACGACGCCGGTGACCACGACGGGATCGGCGCCGACCTCGTCGCGCTGGTGGCCTCGCTCGACGCTGAGGTTGCAGGCGGGGTGCGGCAGCGTGGAGCTGACGTACGACGTCCCGGGCGGCAGGTCCCAGCGCAGCGACCAGTAGTTCTCCACCCAAGGAGTGAGGTCGGGCGAGCACTCGATGCGCTCGAGGTGGACGTGGCGGGCGAACTGGTCGGGGCGGAGTACGCCGGCCTTGGTCGACGTGGGTGTGCGGGTCGGTTCGGGCACGAGGCGAGCCGCTCAGTCGTCGTCGGGGTCGTCGGGGTCGCCCGAGCCGATGGCCCACTGGCCGATGCGGAAGATCACGAACTCGGCGGGTCGTGCCGGCGCGATGCCGATGATGACGACGAGCCGGCCGTTGACGATGTCGTCCTGCGTCATCGTGGTGTGGTCGCACCTGACGAAGAACGCGTCGTCCACCGTCTGACCGACCAGGCGGCCGTTGCGCCAGAGCGTGGTCAGGAACTCCGCGACCTGCTCGCGGACGCGGTCCCAGAGCTGCTCGTTGTTCGGCTCGAAGACGACCCACTGGAGACCGTGGTCGATGGAGTGCTCGATGAAGGCAGCGAGGCGGCGGATGCTGACGTACTGCCACTCCGGGTCGTCGGCGCGCATCGGGCGCGGGACGATGCCGCACCTCCTGGATGAACACCGAGGGCTGGAGCCACTCTGACGCATTTCTCCTATCGGGCACGTCCTCATCGTAAGAGGGTTGGCTGACAAGACACGTCTGAGAAGGAGAACCCGATGAGCACCGCCGTCGCCCGCCTTGCCATGGTCACCCTCGACACCGCGGATCCCGCAGCCAGCGCTGCGTTCTGGTCGGGAATGCTCGGCTGGGAGGTGACGTACTCGGAGGGCGACTACGCGATGCTCACCGGTCCGAGCAACGCGCTCGGGTTCGGACGGGTCGAGGGGTACGTCGCGCCGGGTTGGCCGAACGAGAACGGCAGCAAGCAGTTCCACTTCGACCTGGCTGTCGATGATCTTGATGCCGCGCAGGAGGCTGCTGTTGAGCTCGGCGCGACTGTGGCTGATCCGCAGCCGGGTGAGACCTGGCGGGTGTTGCTTGATCCTTCTGGGCATCCGTTCTGCTTGACGAAGGCCGAGAACTGGGGCTGACCGCAATCCCCGGGTGGTTGCGAGGCTCGCTTCGCTCGCTACTCGACCACCGGTGGTCGCTCGTCTGATCGCTCGCTTCGCTCGCTGCTCGACCACCGGGGGGTTGCCGGCCGTGGTTTCGAGACGCTCGCTTCGCTCGCTCCTCAACCACCGGGAGGTGCGCTCGCTCCTCAACCACCGGGCGGCAATGGTCTAGGCAGTCGTGGCCCTATTCCTTGACACGTTCGGAGCCGTCCGAAAAGGTCATTGGCAAGGGACCGGGGCCCTTGTAGGCGTGGCGGTCCACCTATCGGGGAGGTAGTGCCATGGCCGCAAGGCGTCGTCAATGTGCCGCAATGCAGGAGTACGAGCGGCTGCTGGAGGAGAGTCCGTCCTTCCGGAACAACCAGCGGCGGGCTGAGGAGTTCACCAGCCGCGCCATCACCTCGGGTGAGGCGGAGAAGGCAGTACGCACGCTGATCACCATCCCGACGGTGGTGCATGTGGTCTACAAGAAGCCGAAGGAGAACATCAGCCTGGCTCAGATCCGGAGCCAGATCACCGCACTCAACAAGGACTACCGGGCCACGAACCCCGACAAGTCCAAGGTGCCGGCACCGTGGCAGGGCCTCGTCACCGACCCGAAGATCAAGTTCCAGCTCGCCACGAAGGACCCCGACGGCAAGAAGACCGACGGGATCGTGCGGGTGCAGACCCATCGCAACTCGTTCGGCGCCGGCGACGACGTGAAGCGGGCGAACAAGGGCGGCTCGAGAGCGTGGCCCACCGACACATACCTCAACATCTGGGTGTGCACGCTCGGTGGCGGGCTGCTCGGGTACGCGCAGTTCCCCGGCGGCCCCAAGGCGACCGATGGCGTGGTGATCCTGAACACCGCGTTCGGGACCGAGGGCACCGTGCAGGCGCCGTTCAATCTGGGCCGCACCGCGACCCACGAGGTCGGGCACTGGCTCAACCTGCGCCACATCTGGGGCGACACCCTCGACTGCAGCGGCGGCGACCGCGTCCCGGACACACCGAACTGCGAGGGGCCCAACACCGGCAAGCCGAAGTGGCCCAAGATCAGCTGCAGCAACGGACCGAACGGCGACATGTTCATGAACTACATGGACTACACCGACGACGCGGCGATGTTCATGTTCACCGCCGGGCAGGTCTCGCGGATGAACGCGTGCCTGGCCGGTCCGCGCAAGTCATTCGTCGAGCGCGTAGCCGCCTCGTGACCACGACCGAGGACCAGGTGGTCGGGCGCTGGGTGCACGTGCACGAGGAGGACACCGAGGACGAGATGGTCTTTCGTCCTGCGGACGCTGTGCTGCCTCCTGCGCGAGGCCGGATGGGGTTCGAGCTGCGCGAGGACGGCACGTTTGCGGAGGCGGGTCTTGGCGCCAGGGATGTTCCCGAAGAGGCCTCCGGCAGCTGGGCGCTCGAGGGGGACCTGATCACGTTGAGCGAGGGTGCGACGCAGGGTGTGCCGCGGGAGATGGAGGTTGTCTCTGCGGACGGGGAGAGGCTGGTGGTTCGCAAAGCCGCGAGCTGGGGTGAGGTTGTCTTTCGGCGTACGGCGTTTGGTCTCGTCTGATCGCTCGCTTCGCTCGCTGCTCGACCACCGGTGGTTGCGGCACTCGCTGGTCTCGTCTGATCGCTCGCTTCGCTCGCTGCTCGACCACCGGTTACGAGGTCGAGAGCTCGCTCCTCAACCACCCAAGGACGAGGACGAGGTCGCCGCCTTCTACTTGTTGGGTGCCGGTGAAGGCGAGGCGTTCTACCTTGCCTGCTTTCGGGGCGGTGATGGAGGCTTCCATCTTCATGGCCTCGATCGTGGCTACTGTCGCTCCGGCTTCGACGGAGGCGCCTTCTTCGACCTGCAACGTGACCACTCCGTCGAAGGGGGCGGCGACCTGGCTGTCGTCCTTCGGGTCGGCCTTCTCCTGGGCGGCTACGGCGGACTCGACCGACTCGTCGCGGACGTTCACCGGACGGAGCTGACCGTTGATGGTGCACATCACCGAGCGGTAGCCGCGTTCGTCGGCCTCGCTGATCGCCTGCAGCCCGAGGATCAGGCGCTTGCCCTCCTCGATCTCGACGACGTGCTCGGTGCCGGACTGCAGGCCGTAGAGGTAGTCGGCCGTGTCGAGCACGGAGACGTCGCCGTAGGTCGCGATGGCCTCGTCGAAGGCCTTCGTCGGCCCGGGGAAGAGCAGCTCGTTGAGGGTCTGCCGACGGGTGGTGCCCTCCAGACCCGACGCCTGCTCGTCGGTGAGCTCGCCGACGGGCTCCTTCCACTTCCGGCCGTCGAGGGCCTTCTTGCGGAACGGCTCCGGCCAGCCGCCGGGCGGGTCGCCGAGCTCGCCGTTGAGGAAGCCGATCACCGAGTCGGGGATGTCGAACTTCCCGGGCTTCTCCTCGAACTCCTTCGGGTCCGCGCCGACGGCCACGAGGTGCAGCGCGAGGTCACCGACCACCTTCGAGGACGGGGTCACCTTGACGACGTTGCCGAGGATGTCGTTGGCGGCGGCGTACATGTCCTCGATCTGCTCGAACTTCTCACCGAGTCCGAGCGCGATCGCCTGCTGGCGCAGGTTGGAGAGCTGGCCGCCGGGGATCTCGTGGGTGTAGACGCGGCCGGTCGGTGAGGCGAGCCCGGACTCGAAAGGCGCGTAGACGCGGCGGGTTGCTTCCCAGTAGGGCTCGAGCGCGCAGACAGCGTCGAGGTCGAGCCCGGTCTCGCGGTCCGAGTGATCGGTGGCGGCGACGAGGGCGGAGAGCGCGGGCTGGGACGTCGTACCGGCCATCGATGCGGACGCCGCGTCCACCGCGTCGACCCCGGCGTCGATCGCGGCGAGCAGGGTCGCGAGCTGGCCGCCGGGGGTGTCGTGGGTGTGCAGGTGCACCGGCAGGTCGAAGCGCTCGCGCAGCGCGGTCACCAGGGTGCGCGCCGCGGGGGCGCGCAGCAGTCCGGCCATGTCCTTGATCGCGAGCACGTGCGCGCCCGCGTCGACGATCCGCTCGGCGAGGCCGAGGTAGTAGTCGAGGGTGTAGAGCTTCTCGTCCGGGCTGCTCAGGTCGCCGGTGTAGCAGAGCGCGACCTCGGCAATGGTGGTCCCGGTCTCGCGCACGGCCTCGATCGCCGGGCGCATCTGCTCGACGTCGTTGAGGGCGTCGAAGATGCGGAAGATGTCGATGCCGGTCTCGGCGGCCTCCTGCACGAAGGCGTTGGTGACGGCCGTCGGGTACGGCGTGTAGCCGACCGTGTTGCGACCGCGCAGCAGCATCTGCAGGCAGATGTTCGGCACGGCCTGGCGCAGCTTGGCGAGCCGGTCCCACGGGTCCTCGTGGAGGAACCGCAGCGCCACGTCGTACGTCGCACCGCCCCAGGCCTCGACGCTGAGCAGCTCGGGTGTCATCCGCGAGACGTGACCGCCGACGGTGAGCAGGTCGCGGGTGCGCACACGGGTGGCGAGCAGCGACTGGTGCGCGTCGCGGAAGGTGGTGTCGGTGACGCCGACGCGTCGTCTGCTCGCGCAGGGCGCGCGCGAACCCGTCCGGGCCCAGCGAGAGGAGGTCCTGACGCGAGCCGTCGGGGGCAGGGACGTCGAGGTCGATGTCGGGCAGCTTGGTCGCCGGGTCGACGCTGACCGGCCGCTCGCCGTGCGGCTTGTTCACCGTCGTCTCGGCGAGCCAGGTGAGCAGCCGGGTGCCGCGGTCGGCGGTCGGGCGAGCGGTCAGCAGGCCGGGGTGGTCGTCGATGAAGCTCGTGTTCAGCCGCCCCGCGATGAAGTCCTCCTCGTCGAGGAGGGCGCGCAGGAACGGGATGTTGGTGGCCACGCCGCGGATCCGGAACTCGTCGACCGCCCGGCGGGCCTTCTGCACCGCCAGCTCGAAGGTGCGCCCGCGGCAGGTGAGCTTGGCGAGCATCGAGTCGAAGTGGGCGGAGACCTCGGCGCCGGTGTACGTCGTACCGCCGTCGAGGCGGACGCCGCCGCCACCGGGGGAGCGGTACGTCGTGATCCGGCCGGTGTCGGGCCGGAAGCCGTTCGTCGGGTCCTCGGTGGTGATCCGGCACTGCAGCGCGGCACCGCGCAGCCGGATCGAGTCCTGGTCGAGGCCGAGGTCGGCCAGGGTCTCGCCGGCAGCGATCCGCAGCTGGGACTGCACGAGGTCGACGTCGGTGACCTCCTCGGTCACGGTGTGCTCGACCTGGATCCGCGGGTTCATCTCGATGAAGTGGTAGTCGCCGTCCGCGCCGAGCAGGAACTCCACGGTGCCGGCGTTGCGGTAGCCGATCTCGGTCGCGAACCGTACGGCGTCCGCACACATCCGCTCGCGGAGGTCGGGGTCGAGGTTGGGCGCCGGCGCGATCTCGACGACCTTCTGGTGCCGCCGCTGGACCGAGCAGTCGCGCTCGAAGAGGTGGATCACGTTGCCCTCGGCGTCGGCGAGGATCTGCACCTCGATGTGGCGCGGGTCGACCACGGCCTGCTCGATGAACACGGTGGGGTCGCCGAACGCTCCCTCGGCCTCGCGCATGCAGGTGTCGATCGCGTCCTTGAGGTCCTTCTCCTCGTCCACCTTGCGCATGCCACGGCCACCGCCACCGGCGACCGCCTTGACGAAGAGCGGGTAGTCCAGCCCTTTCGCTGCTTCCATCAGCTCGTCGAGGTCGTCGTTGGGTGGCACGGACTCGAGGGTCGGGACGTTGGCGTTCTTGGCCGCCTCGATCGCCCGCGCCTTGTTGCCGGTGAGCGTGAGTACGTCGGCGGTCGGGCCGATGAAGGTGATGCCGGCGTTGGCGCACGCCTCGGCGAGATGTGGGTTCTCGGACAGGAAGCCGTAGCCCGGATAGACCGCATCGGCACCCGCCTTCACCGCGACCTCGACGATCGCCTCCGGGTCGAGGTAGGCGCGCACGGGGTGGCCGCGCTCGCCGATCTCATAGGCCTCGTCGGCCTTCATCCGGTGCTCGGACCAGCGGTCCTCGTAGGGGAAGACGGCCACCGTGCGGGCGCCGGCCTCGGTCGCGGCCCGGTAGGCACGGATCGCGATCTCGCCACGGTTGGCAACCAGGATCTTGTTGAACATGGGTCGAGGCTAGTGGTGCGGGATCACGCGCGGGTTTCGTCGTACGACGTCTCGCTGGGCGGGCTCGGTCTGTTGGACGCAGGACGCCAGCCAGCCGGAGGGTCCTCGCCGACCCGACCGTCGACGGCCTCGCGGATGAGGTCGGCGTGGCCCGTGTGCCGGCCGTACTCCTCGATCAGGTCGCAGAGCAGCCGACGCAGGCTGGGATGGGTGCCGTCGGGCAGGGAGATGTGGATCGGCTGGTCGGGTCCGCCTTCGGCCAGCGCCTTGTCGAGTGTCGCCCGGGACCGCTCGACGGTGCTGTCCCAGAGCTCGTAGAGCTGTTCCGGGGTGTCGTGGCGGCTGAGCTGAAGTCCCAGTCGGGGTCTGTATCTCGGGCCCTGGTGTCCCACAGAGCGCCGAGCGGGGTGCCGCTGAGCTTCGGACCGAACGTCTGGTCTTCGACGAGTGCGAGGCGCTCGAGCGCACCGACGAGGTGCTCTGCCTCGGTGCCGGCGAACGGCGGCTCCCACCAGGTGTCGTCGTTGGTCATGCGGCCACCGTATTGGTGACTCCGGACAAGGAACATGCTTCGGTGATGCCATGGCTGTCACCCGGATCGTTCCTGACCTCGAGAGTCGCTCGCCGGCGGAGGCGGCGGCGTTCTACGTCGAAGTCCTCGGGCTGGAGGTGGTGATGGACATGGGCTGGATCACGACGCTGGCCGAGCCGGGCAACCCGAAGGTGCAGATCAGCCTGATGAGCGAGGACGCCACGGCTCCCGTCGTGCCGGTTGCCTCCATCGAGGTGGACGACGTGGAGGCGGCGTACGCCCTGGCCGTGGAGCGCGGCGCGGAGATCGTGCATCCGCTGACCGACGAGCCATGGGGAGTACGGCGGTTCTTCGTGCGGGATCCGGATGGGCATGTGGTGAACGTGCTTGCTCATTGATGGGTGGGTGGGGTTGAGGCCTCTTTTCGGCGTACGGCAATTGGTCTCGTCTGATCGCTCGCTTCGCTCGCTGCTCGA
>CAVVID010000017.1:0-43931 GCA_963748185.1 uncultured Actinomycetota bacterium
GCGGTCCAGCAGCCAACCCCGGATGGCAGCGTAGATGTCATCGTGGTTGAGCAGGTCGAAGTGGTCAGCACTCGGGACGTGCAGCGTCTCCGCTCCCGGGAACATCGCCTCCCCGCGTCGCGGTCGCCCCATCGCCGAGGCGTAGGGCACGAGGTAGTCACCGATCGTCGCGGACGTCACCGATCGCCGGGAGCGGGTCAGCGTGGCGCCGACCAGGCGGTAGCGGGCGTTCGGCAGGTTCTGCACGTCACTGGCCAACCCGTGGCGCAGGTCGAGGATGCCGGTCGAGCGGTACTCCAGGATGCGGCCGAACGGCGCCGACTCAGGCAGGGCGCCGAGCACGCGGACCCCCTTGTCGACGACCCGCTCCAGTGGCGCTCCGAGGTGCGGGGTGCCCAGGCAGACCACGTCGGTGACCAGGTCGGTCCACGGGTCCTCGCTGTCGGTGGTCACCGCACACGCGGCACGCAGGATCAGGCCCCCCATCGAGTGGCCCACGAGTGCGAGGCGGCGTACGTCGAGTGGCCAGGACCGGACGAGCCGGTCGAGCAGGGCCGCCATCGCGACGCCGTTCTCGGCGATCGGGAACCCGGTGTTGACCCGGACGTAGACCGGGGTCCAGCCCTCGTCCTCGAGCCGGTCGCCATAGCTGCGCCGCTGCGGGACCTCCCGCTTGGGCCGCGCCGTGCGGTTCCAGTAGGCCTCGTTCTCGCTCAGCCCGTGCACGAACACGACGACCTTGTCGGTGGCCTTGGGGAACGCGGCTGCGACCCCGTCGCGGTCGAGTGAGATGTCGCGACCGGCGACACGGACGCCCATGTCGAACGCCAGGTTGGACCCCTCGTCGCGCAGGCGGTCGCCGATCAGCCCGTTGACGGCGGCCACCACGAACCGACCGCGGGGGGTGTCGTCGATCCCCGGGGCGATACCCGCGCGGCCGGCGGCGCGCATGCCCTTGGCCGAGGCCTTGAGCCCTGCGCTGATGCCGGTGAAGACGGCCTTGGAGATGCCGTCGTGCATCCGGTGGGGCAACGTGGTCCCCCCGCCGATGAAGTCACCGACGCCGTGTACGCGCCCGGCGACGGCGCCGTGCACGTCCCGGACGGTTCCGACTATCAGGTCTTCGGCGTAGTCGGCAGCAAGGGCCGCAGCGTCCAGGACGCTCGCATTCGCAGTCACAGTGCACAAGTGTTCACTGAGTTTGTCCGCGTGGTCAACGGACACGCCGAAAAGGTCAGCCCTTGGTCTCCACGGACTCTTCGGTGCGAGCCGCCTCGGCCGCCTCCGCAGCTGCGCGGGCCTCGGCTGCTGCCTGCGCCTCGGCCTCGGGGTCCCCGATGGTCCCGTCGGACTTGAGGTTCTTCAGCTCCACGGGGTTGCCGGACTCGTCGGTGACGGTCGCACTCTCCACGATCTGTGCGAGGGCCTTGCCGCGGACGACCTCGGCCACCATCTCGGGGATGTGGTTGTGCTCGACCATGTGCTTGACGAACTCGTCGGGGTTCTGGCCCGACTGCTGGGCCCGGCGGAACAGGTGCTCGGAGAGCTCCTCCTGCTCGAGCCCGATCTCCTCGGCCTTCGCGATCTCGTCGAGCAGGAACTGCGAGGCCATCGCGTCCCGGACGCGCTTCTCGAGCTCGGCCTCGAACTCGTCGATGGTCTGCTCTTCATTGTCGAGGTACTGCTCCATCGTCATGCCGGCGTAGGTCAGCTGCTGCTCGATCTCCTGACGGCGACCGGCGAGCTCCTCGGCGACGACGCCCTCGGGGAGCGGGATCTCCGAGCTGTCGAGCAGCTGCTCGAGCACGGCGTCCCTGGCGGCAGCGGCCTGCTCGAGGCGCTTGTTCCGCTCGAGCCGGGTGGTGACGTCCTGGCGCAGCTCCTCGATCGTGTCGAACTCCGAGGCCGTCTGGGCGAACTCGTCGTCGAGCTCGGGGAGCTCCTGCTCCTTGACCGCGCTCAACGAGACGGAGACCTCGACGTCCTGGCCGGACAGGTCCCCACCGAGGAGCTGGGAGGTGAACGTGGTCTGCTCGCCGGCGCTCAGGCCGCGCAGCGCGTCGTCGATCCCTTCGAGCATGTCGCCCGAGCCGACCTTGTAGGAGTAGCCGCTGACCTCGCCACCCTCGACCGGTTCACCGTCACGCGTGGCCTTGAGGTCGATGGTCGCGATGTCGCCGTCCGCGGCGGGACGGTCCACGTCCTTGAGGGTGGCGAAGCGCTCCCGCAGCGAGTCGACCTCGTCGTCGACGTCCTCGTCGGAGACGGCGATGTCGTCCACCTGCACGCTCAGCGCGTCGTACGACGGGATGTCGATGGTCGGCCGGACGTCGACCTCCGCGGTGAACTCGAACAGGGTGTTGTCCTCGAGCTTCGTGACGTCGATCTCCGGCTGCGCGAGCGGCTGCAGGTCGTTGTCCTGCAGCGCTTGCACGTAGAGCTTGGGCAGCGCGTCGTTGATGGCCTCGTCGAGGACCGTCCCGCGGCCGACCTGGCGGTCGATGACCGGCGGCGGCACCTTGCCCTTGCGGAATCCGGGGATGTTGATCTGCTTCGCGATGGCCTGGTACGCCGCGTCGAGGCTCGGCTTGAGCTCCTCGAAGGGCACCTCGACGGTGATCTTGGCCCGGGTCGGGCTCAGCGTCTCGACGGCGCTCTTCACTGGTGTCTCCTTGGGTCTGTTGGGTGCTGCTGGTCGGGCTCTGCAGTCGGTGCATGTTCGGTGCAACAGTCGGGGCGACAGGACTCGAACCTGCGGTCTCCTGCTCCCAAAGCAGGCGCGCTAGCCACTACGCTACGCCCCGCCAGGAGGCCCTCTGGTTGCTGCTCAGAAGGCTCCTGAGAGCGGATGACGGGAATCGAACCCGCGTCATCAGTTTGGAAGACTGAGGCTCTACCATTGAGCTACATCCGCGCACGCCCCCGCTCATTCTCGGCGCGAGGGCGGGGACCATCGTGCCACAGCGGGACGCTCGGTCACGAACCGGCTGATCCTCCCGATCGCCGGTGCACCACGACGAGGGCGCGGTCGTCGTTGGTCTGCTCCATCGTGTCGATCAGCCGCTTCGCACCACCGTCGAACCCCTGCTGCACGAGGCGCTCCCCGAGGCCCGCCAGCTTGTCCATGCCGATCGAGATGTCGCGCTGGGCGGTCTCGACGAGACCGTCGGTGAACATCAGCAGCCCGTCTCCCCGGGCGAGCTGGCCCCGCACGCAGTCGAACTCGGCGTCGTCGAGCAACCCGAGCACCGGACCGTCGGAGTTCAGCACCTCCCAGCGACCGCTACCGGCGTGGAGCCACACGCCCGGCGGGTGGCCGGCCTTGCGCAGCTCGAAGTTCCCGGTGCTCAGGTCGAGGTGGAGGTGGATCGCGGTGGCGAAGCCCTCTCCCCACTGCTGACCGAGGAGGTACTTGTTGGCCGAGGGCAGGAACCGGTCACCCGGAAGCGCGGAGACGATGCCGTTGAACGCGCCGGAGAGGAACAGCGCGCGGGACCCGGCCTCGACGCCCTTGCCGGACACGTCGACCACCACCAGGTCGAGGCGGTCCTCGTCCGACCGGCTCGCCACAATGAAGTCGCCTGCGAACGAGGTGCCGCCAGCTGACTTCGCCACGGCCTCCACGAGCCATTCCGGCGGCAGCTCCGGGAGGTTGCCCTGCTTGGAGATGCGGTCGCGCAGGTCGACGAACATCGACTCGCCTCGCGGACCGGAGACACCCAACCGGCTGCGGCCGAAGGACGTGGTCATGATCAGCAACGCGATCGCGAAGGTGACCCCGGCCCGGGCAAGGGTCCGCGTGCTCACCGAGTCCTGGTCCAGCAGCAGCACCACGACGCACGCACACACGAAGACGATGAACCATGGCAACGACCGTGGCCCGAGCCACAGGCTCCCGAGGAACATCGGGAGCAACAGCGTCGTGAACGGCATGAAGTCGGGGTAGAACAGACCGCTGATCGTGCACGCCGCGGTGAACAGGACGAGAAAGAACAGCGCCGGGCGGTCGGACGTGGCCATCTCGCGCCGGAAGCGCAGGCCGAGGCCTTGCCAGGGGCGTGCGTGACGGGTGGGCAAGGTCGTCTCCGGCTTCGTTGGTGGCTGGGCTCGATCGTCGGACTCGGGCTGGGGTCGGTTCCGGGACAGCGCCGGGGTCTGGGGCGCATTGTGCCGGGTGGGGTTCGTGGGCGTTCGTGGTGGTTCGTGACCCCTGTGCGTCTTACCCTACGGCGCGAGAGCGGAACGTGGGTTGGCAACGCGGGCACCAGAACAGATTGCGTCCCATCAACACCTGGGTGCGCACCTTGGTCTCGCACACCAGGCACGGTTGGCCGGTACGCCGATATACGTACACCTCTCCCCCGTGCTGGTCCTCCCGTGGCGGCCGGCCCATCGCCTCCGGGGTGTGCTCGGGACGGACCGTGTCGATCCTGCCCGTGCGCACGCCCTCGTGCATCAGCTCGACGAGGTCGTCCCAGATCGCGCGGAACTGCCCGACCCGCAGCGTCCGGCCCGGCCGCAGTGGATGGATCCGGTGCCGGAACAGGACCTCGGCGCGGTAGACGTTGCCGACGCCGGCGAAGACCGCCTGGTCGAGCACCAGCGCCCCGATCGGCGCCCGGCTGCGGCGGATCCGTTCCCAGGCACGCGCCGGGTCGGCGTCGGGATCCAGCGGGTCGGGTCCCAGGCGATCCAGTACGACGGTGCGCTGCTCGCCGGTCACCAGCTCGCAGGCCGTGGCACCGCGCAGGTCGGCGTACGCCCGCTCGTTCTGCAGGCGGAGACGCACCTCGCCGACCGGGGCCGGGGGCGGCCCGTCCTGTACGTCGAACTTGCCGATCAGGCCCAGGTGGACGTGGATGAAGCGGTCTCCCGCGAACTCGATGTAGAGGTGCTTTCCCGACGAGACGACACCCAGCATCGGTTGACCGTCCACCAGCGACGCATCAGCGGCGAACCTGCCCTGGGGGCTGCTCACCCTGACCGGTCCGCCGGCGAACGCAGCGGAGAGGTCGTTCGCCAGGCGTCGGAGGGTGTGCCCCTCAGGCATTGGGGCCGAGGCCCGCGGCCGACTCGGGCAACGGCGGCAGGACCCCGGTCGCCTCGTAGTCGGTGAGCATCCTGATCCGGCGTGCGTGCCGCTCCTCGCCGGTGAAATCGGTGTCCAGGAAGATCCCGATGAAGCGGGCCATCTCGTCCTGCGAGTGCATCCGCCCGCCGATGGAGATGACGTTGGCGTCGTTGTGCTCGCGCGCGAGGGAAGCGGTGAGGTCGCTCCACACCAGGGCGGACCGGACGCCGCGGACCTTGTTGGCCGCGATCTGCTCACCGTTGCCGGACCCGCCGATCACCACGCCGAGACTGCCGTGGTCGGACGCGACCGCCTCGGCCGCGCGGAGGCAGAACACCGGGTAGTCGTCCAACGCGTCGTAGCGGAAGGGTCCGTGGTCGACCGGCTCGTGTCCCTGCTCGCGCAGCCAGCCCACCAGGTGCTCCTTGAGCTCGAGGCCGGCGTGGTCGGAGCCGAGGTGGACGCGCATGGGGAAAGGCTAGTGGTCGTCGGCGGAGGTTCGTCGAGGGTGTCCGTGGTTCAGGTGCGTGCAGCGCAAGGCGGCGTCGAGAAGGCATACCGGGCGTCTTCCGAGCGATGCCAACGCAGCGATGTGCGTGCCTGGGCCGCGGAGACCCCGACGAACCAACGTCGAGGGCCACAGGCCGGATCGCTCAGGCATGCTTTGCCCATGTCGAGGAGTGACCCGGACCCGTTCGAGGGTGCCCAGCGCCGTACGCGCCAGGCGTATGCGATCTGGGTCGTCGGGCTGCTCGTCTACCTGCTCGCGGTGTTCCACCGCTCGTCGCTGGCCGTGGCCGGCCTGGCCGCCGCAGACAGGTTCGACATCGGCGCCTCCCAGCTGGCCACGTTCACGATGCTCCAGCTGCTGGTGTACGCCGGAATGCAGATCCCCGTGGGCCTGCTCGTCGACCGCTTCGGGTCACGCAGCGTGCTGCTGGTCGGTGCGATGGTGCTCACCCTCGCGCAGGCCGGCTTCGCGTTCGCTGACTCCTACTTCCTCGCTCTGGTGGCCCGGCTGTTCGTCGGGCTCGGCGACGCGATGACCTTCATCTGCGTGCTCCGGCTCGTGAACACCTGGTTCTTCCCGCGCCAGATCCCGGTGATCACCCAGCTGACCGGCGTGCTCGGCCAGTCCGGCGCGATCCTGGCCGCCGTACCCATGACCTGGGCGCTCTCCCACCTGGGCTGGACGCGGTCCTACCTGCTCGCGGCATCCTTCGGTCTGGTGCTCATCGTGGCGCTGCTCCTCGTCGTGCACGATGCGCCGGGGAGCCGGTCGCTGCGCGGCCCGACAATGTCCCTGACCGCCATCCGGAAGAGCCTGAGCGCGTCGTGGGAGCACCCGGGCACCCGGCTGGGCTTCTGGATGCACTTCTCCACCCAGTTCAGCGCCACCGTGCTCGGCCTGCTCTGGGGCTACCCGTTCTTCGTCCGGGGAGAAGGACGCAGCGAGGCGGTCGCCGGCCTCCTGCTGACCGTGATGGTGATCGCGGTGATGACGGCCGGGCCGGTGCTCGGCTGGCGGGTGTCCGTGCGGCCGTGGCACCGCTCCAATCTCGTCCTCGGCATCGTGTCGGCGATCGTCGTGGTGTGGACGGTGGTCCTGGCCTGGCCGGGCGAGGCACCGCTGTGGATGCTGCTGGTCCTCGTCGTGGTGACGGGCGTCGGCGGCCCCGCCTCGATGATCGGCTTCGACCTCGGGAGGACCTCGAACCCCTCCGAGAGGTTGGCCAGTGCGACCGGGATCATCAACCAGGGCGGGTTCCTGGCCAGCCTGATCCTCGTCGTCGCCGTCGGCCTGATCCTGGACTGGCAGACGCCGGGTTCCGGGAACGACTACACCCCGGAGGCCTTCCGCTGGGCGATGAGCTTCCAGTACCTCCTCTGGGGACTGGGCCTCGTCCAGATCTGGCGCTACCGCCAGAAGACTCGGGCGCGCGTGCTCACCGAGGACCCGGACTACTGGCTGCCGGAAGCCACCCGAGGACGACGGCGGGCCGGTCGCGGGCCGGTCAACGAGCGAGGAGAGCGTCCAGCCCCACCGCCATCGAAGCGGCCAGACGGAAGTCGAGGCGCTCGTCCGGGACGGTGACCACGTAGCGATCACGCAGGGACATCTGCCGCTCCGAGCTCATCACCAAGGCACCGGTGGCACTGTCCTTGAACTCGAAGTGGAACGAGAACGGGAAGTCGATGAAGCGGCGCAGGATCGCCACCAGCTGGTTGCGCTCCTGGCCGGTGGCATCCAGGCCCGGTCCCTTGAGGTGGAAGGTCGAGCGCAGCAGGCTCTGGCCGAAGTCCTTGCGGAACTCACCGAGGGGCACACCGCCCGCGTCGCGTACGTCGTACACGGCGCCGAGGTCCATCATCTGCCTTGCCTGGAACGAGAACACCGGCACCGTGCGCTGGTCGTCGCTGAAGAACGTGACCTGCTCCTTGAACGCCATCCGCTTCTGCTGGGCGACCGCCATCAGGCGCCCCGGCGAGCCGTCGGGGTTGGTCTCGTTGATCTCGTAGCGGTTGACCATCATGGTCAGCCGCTGCCTGATGAAGAACCGGGGGAGGTACATCTGCGCGGTCATGGCGCGACGAGCCGAGCGAGCTCTTCGTCGACGACGGCCGGGTCGAGCTTGGTGAAGACTGGCGCCGGCTTCTCGACCGGTGTGCCCGGCACCACCGCGCGCCGTTCCCAGCGCGCCGCCGACGTGTAGTCACCGGTGAGGATCGGGTAGCCCGCTCCACCGTCGAGGTCGTCGACCTCCTGCAGCTGGGGCATCGGCTGTACCTCGCCCGTTCCGCCGAAGACGGCGTCGACGGCGTTGGCCGAGAACGGGAGGAACGGCGACAGGATCGTGTTCAGGTCGGCAACGCACTGCGCGATGACGTGCAGGACCGTGCCGAGGCGCGCTCGCTCGTCCTCGCCCTTGAGCTTCCAGGGCTCGGAGTCCGAGACGTACTTGTTCACCTCCGCGACCGCACGCATCGCCTCGCCGACTGCGGCCTTCTGGCGGTGCCGGCCGATCAGGTCCCCCACCGTGTCGAAGGTCGACTCGACGTGGTCGAGCAGGGCCTGGTCGGTCTCGGTCAGCTCGCCCGCGCTGGGGATCTCGCCGAAGTTCTTGGCGATCATCGTCGCCGTGCGGTTGACCAGGTTTCCCCATCCGGCCACGAGCTCGTCGTTGGTACGGCGTACGAACTCGGCCCAGGTGAAGTCGGAGTCCTGGTTCTCCGGCCCGGCAGCGGCGACGAAGTAGCGGAACGCGTCGGGCTGGTAGCGGCTGAGCAGGTCGCGGACGTAGATGACCACGCGCTGCGAGGAGGAGAACTTCTTGCCCTCCATCGTCAGGAACTCCGAGGAGACGACCTCGGTCGGGAGGTTGAGCTCGCCGAACTGCCCGGGCGAGCCGCCCTTGTCCCCGTGGCCCGAGTAGGCCAGCAGCTCGGCAGGCCAGATCTGGCTGTGGAAGGTGATGTTGTCCTTGCCCATGAAGTAGTAGGCGAGGGCTGGGTCCTCTCCCTCCGCCGGCGGGTTCCACCAGCGGCGCCAAGCATCCGAGTCGCCCGTACGACGGGCCCACTCGACGCTCGCCGAGAGATAGCCGATGACCGCGTCGAACCAGACGTAGAGCCGCTTGGTCGGGTCGTCGCGCCAGCCGTCCAACGGGACCGGGATGCCCCAGTCGATGTCGCGGGTCATCGCGCGCGGACGGATCTCCTCCAGGATGTTCTGGCTGAACCGGATCACGTTTGGCCGCCACGTCCCACTCGCCTCGCGCTCGTCGAGCCACTCCTTGAGTGCATCGGCCAGCGCCGGGAGGTCGAGGAAGAAATGCTGGGTCTCGACGAACTCCGGGATCTCGCCGTTGATCCGCGAGCGGGGGTTCCCCAGGTCGGCCGGGTCGAGCTGGTTGCCGCAGTTGTCACACTGGTCGCCGCGTGCGCTCTCGTAGCCGCAGATCGGGCAGGTGCCCTCGATGTAGCGGTCGGGCAAGGTGCGCCCGGTCGAAGGGCTCCTCGCACCGAACGTGGTCTTCTCGATGAAATAGCCGTTGTCGTAGACACCGGTGAACATCTCCTGCACCACTGCGGTGTGGTTGCGCGTGGTGGTGCGGGTGTAGAGGTCGTAGGAGATCCCGAGTGCCGCAAGGTCCTCCGCGATCACGCGGTGATTCTCGTCAGCGAGCGCCTGCGGGCTGACGCCCGCTTCGTCGGCCGCGATCAGGATCGGGGTGCCGTGCTCGTCGGTGCCGGAGACCATCAGCACGTCGTGGCCCGCCATCCGCATGTAGCGGCTGAAGACGTCGGAGGGCACCCCGAAACCGGCCACGTGGCCGATGTGGCGAGGCCCGTTGGCGTAGGGCCAGGCGACGGCGGACAGGACTCGACTCATGCGGGGAATCCTAGGTGCCGCGAGCTGGAGGTCCTTTGTCGGTAGCCGTGGTTCAGGTGCGTGCAGCGCAAGGCCGAGGAGCGAAGGCGTGGCAGCGCCACGTCGAGTGACGAGAACGCAGCGATGTGCGTGCCTGGGCCGCGGGGACCGTGAAGGACTTCCAGCTCGGGGCACCAAGGGCGCGACCAGGACCACCGAGGCACTGGCCACCTAGGCTCGGGCCATGACGACCCTGATCGCCGAGGACCTCGTCCTGCTGCTCCTGGACGACGAGTCGGGCAGGCTCACGAACAGCAGCTACCTCGACACCGGCATCGGCGGTGCACTGCTCGTCGAGCTGGCGATGGCCGAGACCGTGCAGGTGGTCAAGGGATCAGGCCTCTGGGCGCGCGCGAAGGTCCAGCCCACCGGCCTCTCCGCGCCGGCCGACCCGGTGCTCACCGAGGCGTTGTCGGTGGTCGCCGAGAAGGAGCGGACGGCGGAGGACCTCGTCGGGCGGCTGGGCAAGCGGCGGCGTGACCAGCTGCTGGACCGGCTGCGGGAGCGCGGCATCGTCGAGCCGCGGGAGGAGCGGGTGCTCGGGCTGATCCCGAGGACTCGTTGGCCTGCCGTCGACAGCACCCACGAGGCCGGCGTACGACGCGAGCTCGGTGACACGCTGCTCCGTGGGGTGACGCCTGCCGAGCGCACCGCGGCGCTCATCGCCGTGCTGTCCGCCCTCGACCTCGCCCACAAGATCGTGGACCGCGAGGGCGCGCCGGCGCGCGAGGTGAAGAAACGGGCCAAGGAGATCGCCGAGGGCGACTGGGCCGCCAAGGCCGTGCGCGACTCCATCGTGGCGGCCCAGGCTGCGGTCACGGCGGCAATGGTCGCCACCACGGCCGCCACCTACGGCGGCTGACCCGCCGCTGCGTGCGTCAGGCCGTCAGGAGAAGTCGAGCTCGGCGGTCCGGCTGCGCTTGAGCTCGAAGAAGAAGGGGTACGACGCGACGGCGACGCACCCGTCCCAGAGCTTGCCGGCCTCTTCGCCGCGCGGGGCCTTGGTCAGCACCGGGCCGAAGAAAGCGACGCCGTTGACGTGGATCGTCGGCGTGCCCACCTCGTCACCGACGGCGTCCATGCCCTCGTGGTGTGACTTCGCGACCGCCTCGTCGAGGAACGTGTCGTCCATGGCGTCGGCCAGCTCGACGTCGTACCCGGCCTCCAGCAGGGACGCCTCGATCATCTCGCGCGTGATGTCCTGCTTCTCGAGGTGGATGCGAGTGCCCATGGCGGTGTACAGCGGCAGCAACGCCTCGTTGCCGTACTTCTGCTCGGCAGCGATCAGCACGCGCACCGGACCCCAGGCGGTCTTGAGCATCTCGCGGTAGTCCTCGGAGATGTCCTTGTCCTGGTTGAGGTACGCCAGGCTCATCACGTGCCAGCGGACGTCGATGTCGCGCACCTTCTCCACCTCGAGGATCCAGCGAGAGGTGATCCAGGCGAAGGGACAGCGCGGGTCGAACCAGAAGTCTGCGTGTGAATTGCTCATAAATACCCCAACCTCGACGTCGGTTGGATCATTCCCGTTGCGGGAAGCAACAAACTTGCGCCGGTCCCGCCGGCCGCCTATCCCGAGAGCGCACCGGTCCTGAACACCTTGTTTGCGCTGCGTGACGCGGTGACATGATGCCGGGCATGCCCGGAACCAACCTGACCCGCGATGAGGCGCAGACCCGCGCCCGGCTGCTCAGCGTCGACTCCTACACCGTGGACCTCGACCTGACCACCAGCGAGCTGACCTTTGCCACGACGACCCGGATCGCGTTCACCTGCACCGAGCCCGGTGCCGAGACGTTCGCCGACCTTCTCGATGCCACGATCCACGAGATCACCCTCAACGGGGCCGCACTGGACCCGGCCGAGGTGTACGCCGACAACCGGATCCGGCTCAGCGGCCTCGCCGATCGCAACGAGCTCGTCGTGCAGGCCGACTGCCCCTACTCGCGCACCGGCGAGGGACTGCACCGCTTCGTGGACCCCGCCGACGACCGCGTCTACACATACACGCAGTTCGAGGTGCCGGACGCCCGCCGCGTCTACGCGACCTTCGAGCAGCCCGACCTGAAGAGCGTGTTCACCTTCAACGTCACCGCCCCCGCGAGCTGGCGGGTGGTCTCCAACGCACCCACGCCCGAGCCGGAGCAGCTCGATGACGACCGGGCGGTGTGGCGGTTCCCGCAGACCGAGCCGATGCCGACGTACATCACCGCGGTGATCGCGGGCGAGTACCACGCCGAGTTCGACACCTACGAGGGCAAGTACGGCGACATCGCGCTCGGGCACTACTGCCGCCAGTCGCTGGTCGACCACATGGACACCGCCGAGCTGCTCAAGCTGACCCGGCAGGGCTTCGACTTCTTCGAGGAAGCCTTCGACTTCCCCTACCCGTTCCACAAGTACGACCAGCTGTACGTCCCGGAGTACAACATGGGCGCGATGGAGAACGCCGGAGCCGTCACGCTTCGTGACGAGTACCTCCCGCGCAGCCGCCAGGACCGGTCGTTCTACGAGTTCCGCTGCTCGGTGATCCTCCACGAGATGGCGCACATGTGGTTCGGCAACCTGGTCACGATGAAGTGGTGGGACGACCTCTGGCTCAACGAGTCCTTCGCCGAGTGGGCCTGCTACCACGCTGCCGTCGAAGCCACCGAGTTCGACGAGTCCTGGACCGGCTTCACCAACGCCCGGAAGAACTGGGCGCTGCGCCAGGACCAGCTGCCCAGCACCCACCCGATCGCGGCGGACAACTATGACCTGCAGGCCGTCGAGGTCAACTTCGACGGCATCACCTACGCCAAGGGCGCCTCGGTGCTCAAGCAGCTGGTGGCGTGGGTCGGTCTGGAGAACTTCCTGTCCGGCCTGCGTGGCTACTTCAAGCGCCACGCCTTCGGCAACAGCGAGTTCAGCGACCTGCTCCGGGCGCTCGAGGAGTCCTCGGGCCGCGAGCTGGACTCATGGGCGAAGGAGTGGCTGCAGACGAGCGGCGTGAACACGCTGACACCGCGGTTCGAGCTGGACGACGAGGGCAACTACAGCTCCATGTCGGTCGTGCAGACCGCGCCAGTGGAGTACCCAACGCTGCGTCGTCACCGGATCGGCATCGGCCTCTACGACTTCGTGCCCAACGCCGAGGGTGTCGAGCGCCTGGTCCGTCGTACGTCGCTGGAGGTGGACGTCGACGGCGAGAGCACCGAGATCGAGCAGCTGGTCGGCGTACGCCAGCCGGACCTGCTGCTGCTCAACGAGGGCGACCTCACCTACGCCAAGATCCGTCTCGACGAGCGCTCCTTGGCGACCATGATCGGCGGCCTCTCCCGGCTCGACGACTCGCTCGCTCGAGCCCTGTGCTGGGGCGCCGCGTGGGACATGACCCGCGACGCCGAGATGAGCGCCACCGACTTCGTCAACCTGGTGCTCGGGAACATCGCGGCCGAGACCGACGCGTTCGGCTCTGCCCGGATCCCGTCGTACGCCGCACAGGCCGTCAACAACCTCTCCGCACCGGCCAACCGGGCGGAGCTCAAGAAGCAGTGGGAGCAAGGTCTTCGCCGGCTGCTGGAAGAGGCCGAGCCCGGTGGTGACCACCAGCTGACCTACGCGCGTGCGTTCGCCTCGGCCGCCAACTCGGACGAGGCACTCGACGAGCTCGAGGCCCTGCTCGACGGCTCCCTCGTCCTCGACGGACTCACCGTCGACACCGACATGCGCTGGGCGATGCTCGCCGGCCTTGCCCGCGCCGGCCGCGCCGACGACGAGCGCATCGCCAGCGAGCTGCGCCGGGACAACACCATCTCCGGCCAGGAGCGTGCAGCGGCCGCGCGCGCCGCTCGCCCCACGGCCGAGGCGAAGGCCGAGGCCTGGCAGATCGCCGTCGTCCGCGACGACGTGCCGAACGAGACCCAGCGCAGCGTGGTGCTCGCCTTCATGCAGCCGGGACAGGAGGAGGTCCTCCGGCCCTATCTGGAGAAGTACCTCGAGGTCGCCGAGACGCTGTGGGAGCAGAAGGGCACCCAGCGGGCGTCGACGGCGCTCGAGTTCCTCTTCCCGCGTCCACTGGCGTCACCCGAGCTGCTGGAGCGGGTGAGCGCCTGGCTGCACGAATCCCGGGCGAACGCGTCCGCGAAGCGCTATGCGCGCGAGGGAGCAGCAGACGTCGAGCGCTACCTCGCGGGGCAGGAGATGGACGCTCGCGGCTGAGCGGACTACTCGTGCAGGGTGACGGGTTGGCGAGCGGCCTCGGCCAGCTGGCCCACACCGTGCTTGATGCCGCCGACGAGATCCCCGTGGGCGAAGGCTGACTGCATGCTGGCGGCGGCGAGGCGAACGGCGTCGTTGCTCAGCGCGCGGCGTACGGCGGAGCCGGTGATCACCTCGAACTTCTTCGCTGCCGGGTCGACCAGGATCAGCACGCTGCGGTCGGGTGAGGACAGCGAGGCGTGCAGCCGCCTGGCATAGGGCTCGGTGGGACCGTCGACCGCGCCGACGTACACCGAGAACTCGAAGCGGCAGGACATCTCCGCGCCGCGGATCGCCCGGTCGATCTCTGCCTCCTGGGCGGAGGAGAAGGCCTCACCAGCTGCCACTGGTGCCCCCGGTGCCCTTGGAACGTTCCTCGATCTGCTCTGTCGTGACCTCGTCGGCCGCCTTGACGCCCTTGGTGGGACCGCCGAACCACTCGGTCTGGCTGCGCCAGGACTGGCCCGGCTGGTAGCCGCGGTCGTTGATCAGCAGGGGCACCAGCGTCAGCAGGATGATCACGAACGCCAGAGAGAGCGGAATGACCAGCAGCAACATCACGAACTCGAACGCGGAGACGGCCGGCACCGACTCCCATCCCTCGGGCTGGTCGGCGGAGGCGGGTGAGACCAGCGCTGCACCGAGGACGATTGAGCAAGCCACGGACAGGGCCAGCAGGCCCCTGCGGAGGCGGCGAACGATGTCGTGAGTAGGCACACATGAAGGATAGCCAGTGTCGGCTTGGTCCGTGTCACCTGTGCCTCGTAGCCTCGCGGGCATGCTTTCGCCAACATCGTTCTTTGACGGGATGTTCGACATGCCCGCCACCTGCGAGGACAGCGGCAGCTACACGTGCGCGACCGTCTACGACTGGACGGGCAACGAGACCCTCGCCCACGGCGCCACGTGGCTGATCGGCAAGCCGCTGGCCATCCTGGTGATCGTCCTCGGGGCCATGATCGTGCGGTGGCTCGCCGCAAGGGCCATCGACCGGGTGGTCAGGCGCGCGGAGACGGCCCCGCTCCCGGGCGCCAAGCAGACCTTCAACCGCCGGGCCCAGCGCGCGAAGAGCCTCGGCAGCCTGCTGAAGAGCATCACCACCACGGTGGTGTTCGGCATCGCGTTCGTGATGGTGCTCTCCGAGGTGGGCGTGAACGTGGCCCCCATCCTGGCCAGCGCGGGTGTGCTGGGGCTGGCGATCGGTTTCGGCGCCCAGAACCTGGTCAAGGACTTCCTGTCCGGGGTGATGATGATGATCGAGGACCAGTACGGCGTCGGCGACGCCGTCGACCTCGGCGAGGCCATCGGCACGGTGGAAAACGTCGGGCTGCGGGTGACCCGTGTTCGGGATGTCGACGGAACCGTCTGGTACGTCCGCAACGGCGAGATCCTGCGCGTCGGCAACCAGAGCCAGAACTGGGCCCGCACGGTGCTGGACATCAGTGTTGGCTACGGCGAGGACCTGGTCCGGGTGCGCGAGATCCTCAAGGAGGTCGCCCACGGGCTCTGGGAGGACGAGGACTACAAGGACGTCATCATCGAGGAGCCGGAGATCTGGGGCGTGCAGGACCTCTCCCCCGACGCCGTCGTGATGCGGGTGACGCTGAAGACCGCTCCGATGGAGCAGTGGCAGGTCGCCCGCGAGATGCGGGCGCGCATCAAGAGCCGCTTCGACCACGAGGGCATCGAGATCCCGATGCCGCAGCGGGTCGTCTGGCACCGCGAGCAGGGTGGCGAGGCCCGCAGCGCGCATGTCACCGACGACGCCGGCGCCGATCCCCAGTCAGATTCTCGCGCCGGTGCTGGTGCCTCAGCCGGCCCCGCGGAGCCTCCGCCTGCGCACTAGCCGCCGCTCGCTGGCCCGGATCTGAGTAGGTGTACTCAGGCGGAGATGAGTCGCGAGCCTGACGCGGCGGCAGGGGCCCACGCGGGACGATCGGCACATGAGCAGACTCGTCGACACCACCATCTGCCCCGACTGCCGCGGCATCCTTGACCCAACGGTCACCTGCACGGCATGCGGCCTGCAGGTCCGGGGCCCGCTGGCGCTGCAGCTGTGGGACGCCATGGTCATGGCGGACGGGCTGATCGAGCGGCTCCGCCGGGAGTCGCAGCCCCAGGCACAGCCCCAGGCACAGCCCGTGGCGCAGCCGCAGGCGCAGCCGCCGCCGCAGCCCAACGCTCAGCCGACAGGCGCAGCCCCAGGGAACGACCAAGGAAATCGCCTACCCGACCCATCCCGGGACCCAGCTCCGGCCTCAGCCGGAGCCGAAGCCGAGCCGGCTTCCCGTCGGCGTCCGTGCCGGTGGTGCTGCTCACCCTCGGTGGCCTGTGCCTGCTGGTGGCGGCGATCGTCTTCATCGCGGTCACCTGGAACGTGCTGGGGCTGACCGGCCGCACCGTGGTGCTGCTGGTGTTCACCGGCATGCTCGCCACTGTGTCCGTCGTGCTCTCCCGCAAGGGGCTGCGCGCAGCGGCGGAGACGTTCTGGCTCGTGGTCGCCGGGATGCTCACGGTCGACCTGCTCGCAGCGCAGTCGGCCGGTCTGGTCGGTCTGGATGTCCTGTCGACGCGCGGCACCGCCGCGCTGGTCGGTGGCGCCCTGCTGGCGATGGGCGTCGGGGTCGGCGTGTGGGCTCGACGCCAGGAGGTCGGCCAGCTCTACGGCGTCCAGGGAGTCGCCGTGATCGGTGGGCTGGCACTCTGCTCGACGAACGCGTGGGACGCGGCGAACCCGGCGATCGGGACAACGATCGCGATCCCCCTGCTGGCCGGTGCGTTCGTGCTCCTGCGCAGCCTGGTGCCGTTGGCGGCGTACGGGCTGGGGGCGCTGGCCGGTGCATCCTGGCTGGTGCTGCTCGGGGTGGGCTTGGACCGCTCGGTCGAGACGGCCGGCCTGGGCGAGTGGTGGGCCGACTTCCGCGGATGGCCGCTTCTCGCCGCCGCGCTCCTCGCGGCGGTCGTCGTGCACCTCCCCTGGCTTCGGCAGGAGGTGAGGTCCGTGGCTGCCGGCCTGGCCCTCGTCCCGCTCGTGCTCCTGGTCAACGCACCGGCCACGATCGGCACGGACACCCGTGACCTGCTCCTGGTGTGCGCCACGCTGGGGGCCCTCGGGCTGGTCACCGCGTTCGCTCCGCGCGCCTGGGCGCAAGGGGCCGCCGCTCTCACCGCGCTCGGCGTGTGCCTGCTGGGACTGCTGCTCGCTGCTGGGCCCTGGCCCGCGCTCTCGGTCCTGGACTCCGGCGGCTCGATGCCGATAGACCTGACCCTGACCACGGTGGACGGGCGCGCAGCCGCGTGGACGGCCGGAGTCGTCGCGCTCACAGTGGTGCTTGCCGGGGCCAGCCTGCTGCGCCACTTCCCCTCGCAGCCACGTCGTGCCGCGACGTGGGTGGTCGGGACACTCGCACCTGCCGTGCTCGCACTCGGTGGCCTCGTGGTGGTCCTCGAGCTGGAGCCCCCGTTGTGGGCGGCTGTCCTGGCCGCGGGTCTGGCGACCGCCATTGCGGCCGGCGCCGCCTGGTGGTCCCGCGACGAGACCCTCGCCGCAGTCCTCGGCAGCTGTGCGACGGCGTACCTCGCCTTCGTCACGCTGTACGCCGCCTCGGCCCAGGACCTGCTCACGGCTCTCGCAACCACTGTGCTCTTCCTCGGGCTCGTGGCGGGCGCCACCCTCCGGGAGTGGAGTGGAGCCGCGGCCTCTGCCGGTCTGGCTGCCGCGCTGGCCGCGCTCACAGGCGGTTGGGCGCTCATCTCCTGGGGCCTCGTGATGGAGGCCGACACCGAGGCCCGCACGCTCGCGTTGGCGGCGTACGCCGGCCTGGTCGGTCTTCTCGCAGCGCCGCTCGCCCGTCATACCTCCACCCGGGTCGCGCTCGAGTCGGCCGCAGCCGCGCTGGCCGTCGTGGCCACCGGTTACTCGCTCGACCCGGTGACCAGCGCGATGGCCCTGACCATCGTCGGCACCGCCGTCTGCGTGATCGCCGTGACCACGCGTGACCGGGATCTGTTCGGCTGGCTGGGCGCCGTCGCGCTCGGATTCGCCACCGTGATCCGGGTCGTCGAGGACGTGCAGGCTCCCGAGCTCTACACGCTTCCGGCCGCCGTACTGCTGATCGCGGTCGGCGCCTGGCGCCTGCACACCGACCGGGAGTCCAGCAGCTTCCGGGCGCTCGGCAGCGGTCTCACCCTCGCCCTGCTGCCCAGCCTGCTGCTCGCGCTGGGCGACCCGGTCTCGGTCCGCGGGGCGCTGATCGCGGCTGGCGGCGTACTCGTGCTCGCTGCGGGCGTCCTGCTGCGGCTCGGTGCGCCGTTCGCGCTCGGGGCGTTGACGACAGGCATCCTCGCTCTCCGCCACCTCGAGCCTGTGGCTGAGGCGGTGCCCCGCTGGATCGTCCTGGGGGGCGTCGGCCTGGCGCTGCTGGTCGTCGGCATCACCTGGGAGGCCCGTCGGCGCGACCTGGACAACGCCCGCCGCTACCTGACCGCGCTGCGTTAATGGCGGTTGCGACAATGGAGCCATGAGCACCTTCTACGACGAGATCGGCGGCGGCCCGACGATCCGCGCCATCGTCAAGCGGTTCTACGAAGGTGTCGCCGAGGACGAGGTGCTGCGGCCGCTGTACCCGGAGGCGGACCTCACCGACGCCGAGGACCGCTTCGCAATGTTCCTCGAGCAGTACTGGGGCGGGCCGACGACGTACTCCGACCGACGTGGCCACCCCCGGCTTCGGATGCGGCACGCGCCGTTCGCGGTGACCCCCACCGCGAAGGAGCACTGGCTTCGGCACTTCCGAGACGCTCTCGACGAGGTGAAGCTGACGCCGGAGCAGGACGAACAGTTCTGGGACTACGTCACCCACGCCGCCCAGTTCATGGTGAACACCATGGAGGACGTCCACCCGGGGCCTGGCTAGCGCAGCTCCTGCTCCAGCCGCTCGCGTTGGGTTGCCGCCATCTCGGTCGTCCGTTGCGTCTCCATGTCGAAGGCGACCATCACCACGGCCGCGCTCGCCAGCACCCGGTCGTCGTCGCGGACCTCGGAGCGGATCGTGAACGACCGGCTGCCGAGATGTCCGACCCAGGAGTGCACCGAGTAGGGCTGCTGCCGGTGGTGCACCGGCGCCAGGTAGTCGATATCGGTACGCGCGATGACGTGCTGGGTCCAGCGCTCGCCACGGGTGTGCAGGTCCATCAGGTAGCGGATGCGGGCTTCCTGGAAGTACTCGAAGAACACACTCGCACGGGCCTCGCCGCGCTCGTCGAGATCGGTGCGGCGCACGGTGAGGTCGTAGACCCCACCGGCCGGTCGCTCCTCGGTGAGGAGTGGTCGCCACTCGTGCGCGGGTCCGGTCGCCTGCTCGGCGATGGCGCGCTCTTCGGCGGTGAGCCGGTGGGCCAGCACGGTCGAGGCTCTGAGGTACGTCGTCCGCTCGGAGTCGCCGTCGGCTGGTGCGTCGTACACCTCGTGGGCGAGCGCCACCTCGTCGTCGCCGACATCGGTGACCCATGAGTCGACGAGCACCGGCGTACGACGGAAGACGAGCGGCTTGACGAAGTCCACCTGGTAGCGGCTCACCGCCGCCGTTCCGGCAGGCAGCCCTTCGAAGAGCGCCTCGCGGGCCTCTTCGATGTAGTCGAGGTAGGTCACGTTGTTGACGTGTCCGAGCAGGTCCAGGTCGGCCCAGCGCAACGGGCACTCGTAGGTGTGCGACACCGGCAGATCGTCTCAGGTAGGCAGGAGCACAACGTCGAGGCGTCGCATCTTGCGGGACAAACAACGCTGAGGCGTCGCGTCTTGCGGCAAGTTGCGACGCCTCACCGGGTTTTCGGCCGCAAGTTGCGACGCCTCAGCGGTGGCTTAGGCTGGCCGGTGCCGTTCATGCGGTGTCAACCGTCGCCCCATCTTCACCCCGGCTCATCCCGAGCCATCGACCCCAGGAGGTCCACATGCCCGAGGCAGTGATCGTTTCGGCCGCACGCTCCCCCATCGGCCGCGCCAACAAGGGTTCGCTCAAGGACTTCCGACCGGACGACCTGAGCACCACGATCATCAAGGCGGCGCTGGACAAGGTGCCCGAGCTGGACCCGGCGACGATCAACGACCTCATGCTCGGCTGTGGACTGCCCGGTGGCGAGTCCGGCAGCAACATGGGCCGCGTGGTCTCGACACTGCTGGGCTACGAGATCCCCGGCACCACGATCACCCGCTACTGCTCCTCCTCGGTGCAGACCTCACGGATGGCGTTTCACGCGATCAAGGCCGGCGAGGGTGACGCCTTCATCTCCGCCGGCGTCGAGACGGTTTCCCGGTTCGCCAAGGGGACCTCCGACCACATCCCCGACACCCGTAACCCGCAGTTCGAGGAAGCGCAGAAGCGGACCGACGAGCAGGCACAGGGTGGCCAGGACTGGCACGACCCCCGGGAGGACGGGCAGCTCCCCGACATCTACATCGCGATGGGGCAGACGGCCGAGAACGTGGCCCGCCTCCGTGGGCTTGACCGCAAGGAGCTCGACGAGTTCGCCGTACGCAGCCAGAACCTCGCCGAGAAGGCGATCGCGGACGGCTTCTGGGCCAACGAGATCACCCCGGTCACCACCCCGGACGGCACCGAGGTCACGGCCGACGACGGTCCGCGCGCGGGTGTGACCTACGAGGCCATCGCCGACCTGAAGCCGGTGTTCCGGCCCGACGGCGTCGTCACGGCGGGCAACTGCTGCGCCCTCAACGACGGTGCTGCCGCCGTGATCGTCATGTCCGACACGAAGGCCAGCGAGCTGGGTCTGACCCCGCTCGCCCGCATCGTCTCGACCGGCCTCAGTGCACTCTCTCCCGAGATCATGGGCCTGGGACCGGTGGACGCCACCAAGCAGGCGCTCAAGCACGCGAACATGACCATCGACGACATCGACCTCGTCGAGATCAACGAGGCGTTCGCGGCCCAGGTGGTGCCGTCGTACCAGGACCTCGGCATCGACATCGACAGGCTGAACGTGAACGGCGGCTCGATCGCCGTGGGTCACCCCTTCGGCATGACCGGCGCCCGCCTGCAGAACACGATGCTCAACTCGCTGAAGTGGCACGACAAGTCGACCGGCCTGATCACCATGTGCGTCGGCGGCGGCCAGGGCATGGCGCTCATCCTGGAGCGCATCTCCTGACCCCTGCATTCGCCGAGGCGTCACAGATGAAGGCGTAAAACGCAGTGAGGCGTCGCAGATGAAGAGGATCTTCCCTTCATCTGCGACGCCTCAGCGGTTTCCAGCCCTTCATCCGCGACGCTTCAGCGGACTGGGACTGGGTCGGCCAGGTTTCAGGCCTGGTTGAGCACGGCCTCCACGGCGACGTGGATGTTGATCTTGTCGCCGACCATGACCTTGCCGCCGTCGAGCGGGATGTTGAAGGTCACGCCGAAGTCCTGGCGGTTGATCACTGTGGTGGCTTCGAAGCCGAGGCGCTGGTTGCCCCAGGGGTCCTCGCCCAGGCCGAGGTACTCGACGTCGAGCTCGACGGGACGGGTGACGCCCTTGATGGTGAGCTCACCGGTGGCGGTGCTGCCGTCGAAGTCGGTGGCCTTGAAGGTCATCGGGCCACTGTTCTCCACGTCGAAGAAGTCGGCGGAGCGCAGGTGCGCGTCACGCTTCTCGTCGCGGGTGTCGACCGAGTTCAGGTCGATGGTGGCCTCGGCGCGGGTGTCCGCGAGGGAGTTGCCCGTCGTCGTCAGGGTGCCCTCGAACTTGGTGAACTGGCCGCGCACCTTGCTCATCAGGTGACGGACGGTGAACCCGACCTCGGAGTGGCTCGGGTCGATGGTCCAGGTGCCAGCCACGATGTCGGTGCTGAAGCCGGTGTCGGTGGTGATGCTCATGCGATCAGTCCTCACAGTCGGTTCGGGGCGGCGGTCCCGCCGTCCGGTAATACAGCATTCAACTACCCGCTATGGCCGAATATTCCGTGTCTGCGTCAAGAAATGTCTGGACGGCTCCCCCTACACTCCCGCCATGGGTTCTCGGGGAGAGATTCGCTGGCTCGATTCGGAGGAGCAGGGGTCCTGGCGCGCGTACGTGATGGGCACCGAGCTCCTGCAGCATCAGCTCGATCGTGAGCTGCGGGAGGAGCACGAGATCTCCTTCACGGAGTACGAGGTGCTCGTCCGCCTCTCCGAGACCGAGGACCGGCGCATGCGGATGGCGCTCCTGGCCGAGTCGATGTCGCACTCCCGGAGCCGGGTGACGCACACGATCGCCCGCATGGAGGAGGCGGATTTCGTACGCCGCCAGCCGTGCGAGTCCGACGGCCGCGGGGTGGAGGCCGTGCTGACCGACGCCGGCTATCGCAAGCTGGTCGAGGCCGCCCCCACCCATGTGCGCGGCGTGCGCAAGCACCTCGTCGACATCGCCTCGCGCGAGGACTTCGCCGCGCTCGGCAGGATCTTCAACGAGGTCAGCGACCGGCTGCTCAAGGACAAGCCCGAGGACGCCGACATCCGCTGAGGTCTCGGCCAGGCGCAGGTCAGTCGCGGGTCAGGCGGCGGTGCGTCACGCGGTGCGGCCGGGCGGCGTCGGGGCCGAGGCGCTGGATCTTGTTCTCCTCGTACGACGCGAAGTTCCCCTCGAACCAGAACCACTTGCCGGAGTCCTCGTCGTCGCCCTCCCAGGCGAGGATGTGGGTGACCACTCGGTCGAGGAACCACCGATCGTGCGAGGTGACCACGGCGCACCCGGGGTACTCCAGCAGTGCGTCCTCGAGCGATGACAGCGTCTCCACGTCGAGGTCGTTGGTGGGCTCGTCGAGCAGCAGCAGGTTGCCGCCCATCTTCAGGGTCAGCGCGAGGTTGAGCCGGTTGCGCTCACCACCGGAGAGCACATTGGCCTTCTTCTGCTGGTCGGGGCCCTTGAACCCGAACGACGCGACATAGGCACGCGAGTTCATCTCGAAGTTGGCGACCTTGATGAAATCCAGGCCGTCGGAGACGACCTCCCACACGTTCTTGGTCGGGTCGAGGCCACCGCGGCTCTGGTCGACGTACGAGATCTTCACGGTGGCGCCGACCTTGAGCTCGCCGTCGTCCGGGGTCTCCTGGCCGGTGATCATCCGGAACAGGGTCGTCTTGCCGACGCCGTTGGGGCCGATCACGCCGACGATCCCTGCGCGGGGCAGGGTGAACGAGAGGTCGTGGATCAGGATCCGGTCGTCGAAACCCTTGGTGAGGTCGTGCGCCTCGAGAACGATGTCGCCGAGACGTGGTCCGCCGGGGATGTTGATCTCGGAGGTGTCGATCTTGCGCATCCGGTCGGCCTCGGCCGCCATCTCCTCGTAACGCGCAAGACGCGACCTGCTCTTGGTCTGCCGGGCCTTGGCGTTGGACCGGACCCACTCGAGCTCGCGCTCCAGCATCTTGGCGCGCTTGGCGTCCTTCTGGCCCTCGATCTTGAGCCGGTCCTTCTTCGTCTCCAGGTAGGTCGAGTAGTTGCCCTCGTAGGGGTGTGCCTGGCCACGGTCGAGCTCGAGGATCCAGCTCGCCACGTTGTCGAGGAAGTAGCGGTCGTGGGTCACGGCCAGCACGGCACCGGGGTACGACGCCAGGTGGCCCTCGAGCCACTGCACCGACTCGGCGTCGAGGTGGTTCGTGGGCTCGTCGAGGAGGAGGAGCGAGGGCTGCTGCAGCAGGAGCTTGCACAGCGCGACCCGGCGACGCTCACCACCGGAGAGGTGGTCGACCAGCTCATCCGCAGGCGGGCAGCGCAGCGCGTCCATCGCCTGGTCGAGCCGGCTGTCGAGGTCCCAGGCATTGGAGTGGTCGAGGTCGGTCTGCAGGTCGCCCATCTCGGCGAGGAGCTTGTCGTAGTCGGCGTCGGGGTCGGCGAGCTCCTCGGAGATCTCGTTGTAGCGGTCGAGCTTGCCCTTGATCTCGTGGACGGCCTCCTCGACGTTCTCGAGCACCGTCTTGCCCTCGCTGAGCGGAGGCTCCTGCTGGAGCATGCCGACGGTGGCCCCGGGGTCCAGGATGGCGTCGCCGTTGTTGGCGTTCTCCAGCCCGGCCATGATCTTCAGCAGGGTGGACTTGCCGGTGCCGTTGGGCCCGACGACACCGATCTTGGCCCCGTGGAGGAACGACAGCGTGACGTTGTCGAGGACGACCTTGTCGCCGTGGGCCTTGCGGACGTTGCGGAGTGTGAAGACGTATTCAGCCATGATTCGCCCAGCCTACGGGCCAGACGCGTCATGGCCGATTCGGGTCGATCGACCCCGATCAGTCGCCGAGCGGGCTGCCCTGCGGCGGGCACTTGGTCTCGTCTGATCGCTCGCTTCGCTCGCTGCTCGACCGCCGGTGGTTGCTGCCGGCCCGCTGCACCGTGTGGTCTCGAGACGCTCGCTTCGCTCGCTCCTCAACCACCGGGGTGAGTTCGCTCGCTCCTCAACACCCCAGAGGGTTCAGGCGGCGGGTTTCACCGGGTCTCCTGCGGCGTCCAGCTGCGGTCCGTCCACGTCGTATGCGTGCAGCACCTCGCGGACGGCCTCGTTCTCGCGCGGGTCCTGAGGTGTCGCGCGGGCGGTCTTCGCGAAGCTGCTCGTGCCCTTGGTGAGGTCGTGGCCGACGAAGGTGGCGTCCACCACCCAGGTCACCGAGGCCGGCTGCCCCTCGCGTTCCCACACGTCCACGCGCACCCGGCCGTGCACCACGACGGCGTCACCGCGCTTGATCGAGTCCCCCACGTTCCGGCCGAGGCCACGCCAGCAGTTGACGGTGTACCAGGACGTCTGTCCGTCCACCCAGGTGCCGCCCTTGTTGTAGCGCGGCGTGGAGCCGACGCGGAACGACGCGCACTGGGTGTCGGCCACGTCGCGCACGTCCACGTCCCCGCCGACCCAGCCCTGCAGGGTCACATAGCTCTCGTTCATCTTCAGTTGCCTCCTCATCGGTCGTGGAGACAGTCCAGCGGCCGCCGCCCACGTTCGCGTCGTACGACGAGAAGGCTGTGGACCGAGGACCCGCACCAGCGCGGTGTGCGTGTGAGGTGGTCAGCCGCGGGCCTTGCGAAGGCCTTCCCAGGTCTGCTCGTACGCCGCCAGCTCGGCCGCCACCGGAGCGATCACCAGCTCCTCCGCCACCTCGGCGACCCCGGCACGCAACCGCTTGTCGGCCTTGCGAGCCCGTGACTTCGCCCCGAAGGAGATCAGCACCCGCGAGAGCAGGGCCAGCAGGATGCCGGCTGCGACCCCCAGGACCAGCATCAGCGTGGGCACCGGGAAGCCGCGGTAGTCGGGAGTCGGAGGAACAGGCATCTGCAGGTAGGCCGTGCCGGCGAGCACCCCGAGCCAGAGCGCACCGGCGATCGCGGCAAGGAACAGCACCCACTGGAGCACGCGCACCCCGCGGCACCACGCCGGTGTGCCCGAGACCCCGAGGTCGGTCGTGGTGACCACCCGGTCGAGCCGGTCCTCGAGGTCGGGGAGCCGCGAGGTCGAGGCCCGGCGTACAGAGCGCACCCACGGCTGCGCCAGGTCTTGCGTTGCCTTGGCGCTGAGGTCGCGGACGGTCGTCTCCACCTTGGCCTGGTGCACGACGTTGGTGGTCGGCATCGACGACCGGGCCGCGGCGATCAGGTCCTTGCCGGAGGTGCCCCGGTCGAGGTGCAGCCTGCGGAGGGGGTCCGGCTTGAGCCGGGAGAGCCAGGAGGTCAGCGGCCACCCGGTGGCACGTCGCGCCCGGATGGTGGTGGCCCGGCGCACCGCGTCGGTGACGATCGGGACCCCGGCCGCGTCGGTGAGGGCCTCGACCAGCGCGGTCCGGTCCCGCGAACCGAGCTCGCGCGGACTCGCGTCACCGCTCTGCTCGGCCAGCTGCGCGGCAGCCCCGGCGACGTCACCTATCAGCCGGGTGCGGACCGATGCCTTGTCCTTGACCCGCTTGGCCACGGCACTGCGCAGCTCGTCGATCCCCTCCCCCGTCGTGGCGGAGGTTGCCAGCACGGGTACGCCGGCCAGGCCGTCCACCTCGAGGAGACGGCGTACGTCGTCGAGCAGGCTCGGCCGTCGTTGCTCGGGGACCTCGTCGATGTGGTTCACGACGACGAGCATCACGTCCTTGTGCGTGGCCATCGGCCGCAGGAACCGGTCGTGGATCGCCGCGTCGGCGTACTTCTGCGGGTCGAGCACCCAGACCATCAGGTCGGTCATCGCGATCAGCCGGTCGACCTCGAGGTGGTGGCTCACTTCGGTGGAGTCGTGGTCGGGCAGGTCGAGCAGCACGAGTCCGTCGAGCGCCTTCTCCTGCTGACCGCTGTCGAGCATGGAGTCGCGCAGCACCCGGTGCCGCTCGGGGATGTCGAGCCATTCGAGCAGTCCGTCCGCGGGGTCGCGGCCCCAGACGCACGCAGTGGCCCACGACGTCGTCGGGCGGCGTACGCCGACCGCGGCGAGGTCGAGCCCGCACACGGCGTTGAACGTCGAGGACTTGCCCGACCCCGTCGCCCCGGCGAGCGCGACCACCGTGTGGTCGGCGGACAGGCGCAACCGCGCTCCGGCCCGCTCCACGACAGCGGCGGCTGATGTCACCACGGTGTCGTCGAGCCGTCCGCGGCCTGCCTCCACCGCTTGCGCCAGGCCTTCGACCCGGCCGTCGAGCGACGCCGCCTCTCGGCCGAAGATCTTCCGCGGGACCTTCTTCGCCCCGGCTACCAGCCCGCTCACGAACCGCTCCGCGCCGTGGCGAAGCGAAGGTCGTCGATGCGTCGCGCCAGCGCTCGAAGCTGCTCGGCCGAGTCGGTGGGGAGGTCCAGGGCGTCGAGCCGGTCGAGGAAGCGCCGCCGCTCCTCGTCCATCAGCGCCGCGACCCGCTTCGCGAGGTCCTCGCGCGCCTGCTGTGCGAGCTGGCGCACGGCCTGGTCGCCGAAGACAGCCTCTAGGACCTTCTGCCCCACGACTGCGGATCCGCCCGCGATCCCGACCTCGGCGCCGGTGACCCCACCGGTGGAGGCGAACACAACGACCATCAAAGCGACGGACAGGCCGTTGACGCCGTAGGCGAGGAACCGTGCGGTCGTCCGCCTGTCGCCACCGGCGGTTCGGACGAGTTCGAGGACCCCGGACTGCCAGTCGCGCACCATCCGCTCGGACCGCGCCCGGAAGTCCCGGGAGGCGCGGGAGAGGTCGACCTTGCCGTCCTCCAGCACCTGGTTGCCTGCAGCCAGGGAGCGCCAGGAGTTCTCGGCGCGCTCCGCCGCGGCCTCGGCGTGCTCGAGGATCAGCGTCTGCAGGCCGGACTCGACAGCCACCGTGACCCGCTCGGCCTGCTGCGGCTTGCCCTTGAACGCGTTGGTGACCCGGTCGCGCAGCCAGCTCACCTTGGACTCCAGGCTGCGGAGCAGCTCGCCGGTGCCGACGAACTCCTGCCAGCGCGCCAGCACCTCGCCGCGCAGCAGGGTGCCGTCGGCAGAACCTTCGTCGATGTCCGCCAGCGCCTGGTCGTAGGCGGCATCCACGTCGCGCTTCAGTCGCGCCTGCATGTCCGCCTGTGCGGCGCAGGCGTCGGACAGTTCATAGGTACGACGGGCGATCGACCGCACCGCGCCGTGAAGCGTCTGCCGGACCACCGCGTTGCGTGCCTCGACGTCAGCGCCGAGAGCACTGAGCCAGCCGCGAATGTCCGCCACGGACTCGGCGGGCAGCAGGCCCTTCTCGTCCAGCGGCCCCTCCGCAACGGTGAACAGCGGCGAGTCCTTCAGTCCCCGGGCGGTGAGCATGCGCGCGAGGTCGCCACTCACCTCGGCAATCGCACCCGGCCGGGGTGCGGTCGAGCACGATCGCCACCGCCGCACTGCGATCGGCGGCCTGCTTGAGGAACCCCCATGGCACCTGGTCGGCGTAGCGCGCCGCCGAGGTGACGAACAGCCACAGGTCGGCCGCGGCGAGCAGCTGCGCGGCCAGGCTGCGGTTGCGCTCCTCGACGGAGTCGATGTCGGGGGCGTCCAGGAGTGCCAGTCCCTGTGGGATCGCCGTCGAGGCGACCAGCTGCACTGCACCCGGGTCGGGGGTGGCCCGCGCGGTGCGCTCGAGCTCCGGGAGGATGCGCTGCTTGTCGAACCACGCCGAGTCGTCGGGATGGTGGACGAGCACGGGCGAACGCGTCGTGGGTCGGAGTACGCCGGGCTCGCTGACCTGCTCGCCGACCAGGGAGTTCACCAGGGTCGACTTGCCGGCGCCGGTCGACCCGCCAACGACGGCGAGCAGCGGAGCGTCGATCTGCACGAGCCGGGGCAGCACGTAGTCCTCGAGCTGGTCGATGATCTCCGCGCTGCGCGTGGCGGCTCTCCTCCACGCCCGGGATCTCCAGCGGCAGCCGGGCGTGCCGGAGCGTGTCTCGGAGCGTGGTGAGGGTGGTGAGCATCTGCGCGGAGCCGTCAGCGACCGCCTTGACCTCCCCGAGCGGCTCCACCGGCGAGTGCCCGGAGTGCGTCACGGTCGTGCTCCGGTCCCGTGGGCGTGCCCGCCGCCGGGACAGCGGGAAAGTGCGCAGGTTGCGCGTTGCCGGTGGGCTGGGGCCAGAGCAGCACGGGTCGCAGCGAACGCATCACCTCGACGTGCTCCTGTCCGATCAGCGCGAAGTCGGGAGGTGGCACACCACGCAGGTAGCGGCTGTGCAGGAACCCGAGCTCCACGGCGGCGTTCTGGTAGGCCACCATCGCCCGCCGGGCCGGCTTGCCGCCTGCCCGCTCGGCGTACCTTCGGGCGAAGCGGCGGGCAGGGATCCTGGCGAGCCAGGGGATCTCCGCGGGATCGAGGAAGCCGCGCCGGGAGCAGTCGCCGAGCGCAGTGGTGAGCACCGCGCCCTCGCGTCGTCGTGACCACACCGCGAACCCGCTCAGCAGGAGGAAGGCCGGCACCATCAGGAAGACATAGGTGGTGACCGCGTTGCGGCCGTCGTCGAGCATCAGCGAGCCGTTCCAGGCAGCGTGGGCCCCCACTGCGACGAGGTAGCCGACCACGCGGAGCGAGCACTTGCACGGCCCGGCTGCGGGCGCCCACCGAGATGCCGATCCCGATGCCGATGAAGGCGGTGAAGAACGGGTGGGCGAACGGGGCGAAGATGCAGCGGACGATGAACAGGCCGACGGCGCTGCCGACCCCACCGGCCTGGCCGTCCTCCCCGATGTACGCCGAGGTCAGGTAGAGGATGTTCTCGGTGAACGCGAAGCCGATGCCGACCATGCCGGCGTACACCAGGCCGTCGAGCACGCCGTCCAGCTCGTGCCGCCGGTAGAAGAGCAGCAGCAGGATGAACAGGCCCTTCGCCGCCTCCTCGGTGACCGGGGCGACCACCGCCGTCATGGACAGGTCGGTCGGCTGGAAGATCAAGTTGTCGAAGAGCTGGAGGACCAGCGCGCCCGAGGTCGCCACGAACGCGCCCCAGCCCAGGCCGAGCACGAGCAGGGAGCGGGGTTCTGGCTCGTAGCGGTCGAGCCACATGTACACGGCGATCAACGGCCCGACCGGCACCAGCGCCAGCAGCAGACCGACCACCAGGGCGCCCGGAGCGCCGGAGAGCAGCAGCACCAGGCCCATCCCGGCAGCACCGATCAGCATCACGACCGTGACGACGATCGTGAACGCGGTGGAGCTGCGGCGTGCCTGCATGCGCGTAGCGTAACGATGCCCCGGTCGTAGAGTGGCACCTGTGAGCAACATCGAGACAGGTCCCACGACGACCCGACGACGACGGCAGTGAGACCCACGTCGAGAGTCATGACCCGGCTGTGCCCGAGGCCTACTCAGCCTTCATGCGCACGGGCTGGGCCGAACGCGAGCTCGACCTGCCGCCGCACCCGGTCGCGGAGTAGGCGCAGGCACGGCGGGAGCGGCTCATCCGAGCAGTTCCCCGGTGAGCGGTTGGTCATCCCGGCGGGCGGCTTCAAGGTGCGCGCGAACGACACCGACTACCGGTTCCGCGCCGAGACGGCCCACACCTACCTGTGCGGCAACCAGACCAGTGACGCGGTTCTCGTGATCGAGGACGGCGACGCGGTCCTCTATGCCCGGCCGAACAGCTCGCGGGAGACCGACGAGTTCTTCCGGGACCGGGAGTACGGCGAGCTCTGGGCCGGCCGCCGTCCCACGCTCAACGAGTTCTCCTCCTCGCTCGGCGTGCAGACGCGACACATCGACGAGCTGCCGTCCCGCCTGTCCAAAGCGGCAAAGAGCCGGGTCCTGCGCGGGGCCGACCCCCGTGTGGACGCCCAGGTCTCCGGTGACGACGGTCGCGACTCAGACTTCGCCCGGGTGCTCTCCGAGCTGCGTCTGGTCAAGGACGAGTGGGAGATCGCCGAGCTGCAGGGCGCCTGCGACATCACCACGCTCGGGTTCGAGGACTCGGTGCGCGAGTGGGACCGCGTGCTCGAGTTCGGCGAGCGATGGATCGAGGGCACCTTCTTCCGTCGCGCACGGGCGATGGGCAACGACATCGGCTACGACTCGATCGTCGGCGGTGGCAGGCACGCGACCACGCTGCACTGGATCGAGAACACCGGCCCGGTCACGCCGGGCGAGCTGCTGCTGCTCGACATGGGCGCGGAGGCGACCTCCCTCTACACCGCCGACGTGACGCGCACCCTGCCCGTCAACGGGACCTTCACCCCGCTGCAGCGCGACCTCTACTCGCTGGTCCTCGAGGCGCAGCAGGCCGGAATCGTCGCCGTGCGTCCTGGGGCTGCGTTCCGGGCGCCGCACGAGGCCGCGATGTCGGTCCTCGCCCACGGCCTCGAGGACCTCGGGCTGCTGCCCGTGTCGGCCGAGGAGGCGCTCTCCCCGGACAGCCGGGTCTACGCCCGGTGGACCCTGCACGGGACCAGCCACATGCTCGGCATGGACGTGCACGACTGCGCTGCCGTCGCAGACCGGCATCTACCCCGGAGGCGACCTCGAGGAAGGCATGGTGCTCACGGTCGAGCCCGGCCTCTACTTCCAGGAGGACGACCTGCTCGTGCCGGAGGAGCTGCGCGGCATCGGCATCCGGATCGAGGACGACATCGTGGTGACCGCCGACGGGGCCCGGAACCTCTCCGACGCTCTGCCGCGGGAGCCTGACGCCATCGAGGCCTGGATGGCGGACCTCCGCCAGTGAGTGGGACAACTGGGCAGACCCTCTAGGCACTGGCGCGTCGCCTGGCATGATGACGCGGTGCCGATACCCGGAGTTCCACCGTGGATCGGGGACCTCGACCACCTGAACGGACTCGGCGAGGCGGCACTGGCGACCGAGGCCAACGGCCAGATCATCTTCGCCAACCTCACGGCACGCCGGCTCTACCGGTTCCTCGGCGAGGACCTCGACTCGCGTCACCCTCGCCAGCAGCCTGCTCCCTGAGAGCGAGCGCGACGCGTTCGCCGAGATCATGCGCCAGGTCCTGGGCGGGACCCGCTGGGCCGGCCGTCTGGACGTACGCCGTGTGGACGGCTCGTTGCGCCCCGCGGACGTGAGCTGCACGCCACTGCGGCGCGACGGCTCGATCGTCGGGGTCGTCTGCGTGGTGGATGACGATGCGAGCGCGACCGGCCGCGGTCACGAGGCTCGCCGCCTGGAGGATCGGCTGACCCGCCTCGCTCGCGTCGCCGCCGACCTCGGGAGGGCCGAGGACGTGCAGACGGTGACGGACATCGTCATCAGCCAGGCCGCGGACGCAGTCGGGGCCACGGTGGCCTCCCTCTCGATGGTCGTCGACGACGACACGATCGCCTTGGTGGGCATGCGTGGCGGCAAGGACGGGGCACCGGACCGGTGGGCAACCTTCTCCAGGCACCTGGCCACCCCCGCCGGTGACGTGGTCCGGACGGGCGAGCTGCTCGTGCTCACGGGTCGCGAGGCAATCCAGGAGCGCTACCCGGACCTCGAGACGGCAACCGAGGGCGAGCGCTCGATGGTGGCGCTTCCGTTGAACCTGGTCGGGCACACGCTCGGAGTGGTGACCCTGTCGTTCCCGGGGAACCGCAAGCTGGACGTCGCCGAGCTGGAGTTCTTCGGCATCCTCGCCGACTCCTGTGCCCAGGCCCTGGAACGCCTCCGCGCTCTCGACGAGGCCAAGGAGCAGTCGGCCAGGGTGCGGTTCCTCGCCGAGGCAGCGACAGAGCTGTCGCGGAACCTCGACTACGAGATGACGTTGACGAAGGTCGCGCGGCTGGCGGTGCCCACGTTCGCGGACTGGTGCGCCATCGACATCGTCGAGGACGGCCGGCTGCACCGGCTCGCCGTCGAGCACGTCGACCCCGCCAAGGTGAAGTTCGCGATCGAGATCGCGGAGCGCTATCCCTCCGACCCGGAGTCGCCGGGCGGCGTGGGCGAGGTCATGCGCACCGGGCGCAGCAACCTGATCGCCCGAGGTGACCGACGAGATGCTCGTCGCCGGCGCCCAGGACGAGGAGCACCTCCGGCTGGCTCGGGCGCTGCGAGCTGCGCAGCGCCGTACTCGTCCCGCTGGTCGCCCGCGGCCGGGTGCACGGCGTCATCACCTGGGTGGCCGCGGAGTCCGGCCGCAGGTACACCGAGTCCGACGTCGCCTTCGCCGAGGACCTGGCCAGGCGCTGCGCCCTCGCCATCGACAACGCCGAGCTGCACAGCCAGACGATGGAGGCAGCCGAGCGGCTGCAGCACGCCGTGCTGCCCGACCTGAGCGAGGGTGTCCCCGGCTGGGAGCTGGCCAGCTACTACAGCCCGGCCGGCCGCACCGAGGTGGGCGGAGACTTCTTCGACGCCCTCGACCTCGGCGAGGGCCGGCTGGCCATGTTCGTCGGTGACGTGATGGGCCGTGGTGTCGCGGCCGCCGCCGCGATGGCCCAGACGAGGGCGTCGATCCGCGCGTTCATCGCCGTCGATCCCACACCCGCGGTCGTGCTGAAGCAGCTCGACCTGCTGTTCACGACGTACGGCATGACGCAGCTGGTGACCATGATCTACATGGTCCTGGACCCAGCCCGCAACGAGCTGGTCGCGGCCAATGCCGGGCATCCGCCGCCGGTCATCCTCCGCGCCGACGGGCGAGCCGAGCAGCTGCCGTTCGCGAACGGCGTACCTCTAGGCGTGCCCAGCGAGCAGCGCGAGTCGGTGTCCCTCGAGCTCCACGCCGGCGACACGGTGATGGCGTTCACCGACGGCCTGATCGAGCGGCGCGAGGAGGACATCGACAAGGGCCAGCGGCGGCTGCTGGAGCAGGTGCCCGAGCTCGGACGGTCGTCGCTCGAAGAGGCACTGCCGCTCATCATCGAGGCAGTGCGCGACCACACCCGGGAGGACGACGTCGCCGCGCTCGCCGTACGACAGGCGCGCGGCTGAGCCGCATCGCTCGTGACTCCGCAGGGCACCGGTCGATCAGCCCGATTACCGGCAGGGCGCTCAGCCAGGCCGACCCGCCAGGAACCAGGTGGCGAGGCCCGCCAGGCCGGTGGAGTAGCGGCCCCAGATCGGTGACCTCGGCGTGGTCGGTGACGATGGTCAGCAAGTCCGCGAGAGCTTCGTCGTGGCGCCCGACCTCGTGGAAAGTGAGCGCGCGAAAGACGCGCACGGAGTCGGACCCGGAAACTCACGGATTCCGCGTTCCAACACCGCGAGGGAGGCGTCGTAGTCTCCGAGCCAGCGCAGCGTGCTCGCCGTACTGACACAAGCACCGGCGCAGGTCCTCACCCGCCGACCCGAGCCGCAGTGCCTCCTCGGAGCGGATCCGAGCCTCCGTCCCTCCGCTCATAACACCGGCGACTCTGGTCAGGACGATGGTCGGATGCTCGCCAGAGCCTCGAATGCGATCGGGGCAGGCCGGTCACGCCGCTTACCCGCGCATCCGCCTCAGTTCGGGGTACAACGTGACTGTACGTGCACGTGTCGCGTGGTGCGCCATACTTGCTCCCGGATCAGGCTCGAGGAGCTCGGGTCCACTGCCCCTGTAGCTCAGCTGGATAGAGCAAGAGCCTTCTAATCTCTAGGTCGCAGGTTCGACTCCTGCCAGGGGCACCGCAGGCCGGTGTTGGCACCTACAGGAGGGTGCGGCGATTCTCCCTGGAGCGAACCGGGCACTCTGCAAGACTGCGGCGACTTTCCTCGATCGACGAGAGGGCAATCCGGGTATGAGCCGAGTCCCTCCCACCGCCGTCTACATCTGCGTCGACGGCGAGTGGATCCGCGGCACCGTGCGGACCTGCACAGTCACCGAGGACGGCGAGACGTGCAGCGCGGTCGTGTCCTACGGCGGCCCCCTCGCCAGTACGACGGCACGCGTCGACGCAGTCCAGATGCGCAAGATGTCTGGCGAACCTGGATGCCCCGCCCCTCACCAGGACGCGACCTGCTGCCCGTAACCCGAGTCCTGGCGAGCCGTGCCGCTAGCTGTCCAGCTCCGCCGCCATCAGCGTCATCAGCTGGGTCAGGCCCTTGAACGGGCGGACCATCACGGTGAACTCGGTGACGCGGCCGTCGCTCCCCCAGCGCAGCATGTCGATGCCGTGCACCTGCAGGCCGTCGAGCTCGGCGGTGAACTCGAGGACGGCCGAGCCGGCGTCCCACCACTCGTGCTGGTAGCTCAGGGTCGGGCCGAGTACGACCAGCGCGGCGCTGAGGTAGGCCGTCGTGAGCGGTTTGCCTTCTTGCGGGGTGTGCACCGCCGGCGAGCGGAAGACGCAGTCGTCGGCGAGGAGATCGTCGAGCAGCGCCGGGTCCTGCTCCTGGACGATCTGGTGCCAGCGGCTCGAGCGGTTCGGGGCGTTCGGGCATGGCATGAGCCTAGGGCCGCTCCCGGATGGTGAGACCCCGCTCGTGACCTGGTTCACGAGCCGAGCGTGTCGCTGCGTGGTGCGGACTCCGGCCCGTCGTACAAAGAAGGCGGCCCTGGGAGGTATGAGCTTCCAGGGCCTTTGACTTGCCTGGATGGTTCAGGCCCCTGTGACCGAGTCGATCTCCTCGAGGATGCGGTCCTTGACGTCGGCGGGGGCGTAGGAGACGCGGACAGCGGTGCGGGACAGCTCGGCAACGCCGGTCTCGTCGAGGTCGAGCAGGTCGGCGGCGATCTCGTACTCCCGGTTCAGCGACGTGCCGAACATCGGTGGGTCGTCGCTGTTGATCGTCACGACGACACCGGCGTCGCGGAAGGCGGCCAGCGGGTGCTCTGCGAGGGTGGCGACCGCGCGGGTGGCGATGTTGGACGACGGGCAGACCTCGAGCGGGATCTGGTGCTCGGCGAGGTGTGCGAGCAGCGCGGGGTCCTGTGCGGAGGAGGTGCCGTGGCCGATCCGTTCGGCGCCGAGATCACGCAGCGCGTCCCATACCGTCTCCGGCCCGGTCGTCTCCCCAGCGTGCGGGAGGCTGTGCAGGCCGGCTGCACGGGCGGCGGCGAAGTGTGGCTTGAACTGTGGCCTGGGTACGCCGACCTCAGGGCCGCCGAGCCCGAAGCCGATCAGCCCGTCGGGCGCGTGGTTCAACGCGTAGTCCAGCGTGTCCTCGGCGGCGGGCAAACCGCTCTCCCCCGGGATGTCGAAGATCCAGCGGAGCACGATGCCGAACTCCTTCTCTGCGGCGACGCGGGCATCCTCGATCGCCTCGGTGTAGCCCTCGATGGGCACACCCACGGCGACCGAGGTGTACGGCGTACAGGTCAGCTCGGCGTACCGCACCTGCTGCACCTCCGCCATCTCGCGGGCGACCTCATAGGTCAGCAGCCGAACGTCCTCGGGAGTCCGGATCAGGTCCACCACGGCCAGGTAGACCTCGATGAAGTGCCCGAAGTCGCGGAACTCGAAGAAGTCGGCCAGCAACGCCGGATCACTGGGCACCTTTCCCGGGTGCCGCTGGGCGAGCTCGGAGACGATGCGCGGCGACGCCGAGCCGACGTGGTGCACGTGCAGCTCGGCCTTCGGAAGACGGGCGATGAAACCGGCTAGCTCAGACATGGCGCCCAGCATGTCAGCCGCGAGGGCCGCTACCTCAGTCCGCCAGGATCTTCCGCTGGAGCTGGTCCGCAAGTTCCACGCCCGTCCCCTTTCCGGACGGCTTCCCGTCGACCAGGACGGTCGGCGCGGTCCTGATCCCGGCCGTGCCGGCGGACTGCCGAGCCGCTTCGACGTAGGCAGAGTCGGGCTGCTCGAGCGCATCGCTCACCACTCCCTTCTCGACCCCCGCGGCGACAGCCCATTCCTCCAGCTGCGCCGCCAAGGGGGCCGCGGCACCGGCAGCGGGTTGGCGGTCGAAGAGCTCGTCGTGGAAGGCCATCGCCTGCTTCGGCGTACCGTTCTCGAGCACCGCCCCCCACGCCTCGGTTGCCGACAGCGAGTAGCCATCGGTCTGCGGGAGCGGGCGGTACTCCACGACCACGTCACCCTGCGCCGCCTCGACCTGCAGGAAGTCACGCGAGGCGATCTCGAACTCGCGGCTCTGTCGGTTGCCGAAGTCCTCGTAGACAACGACCTTCGTGGGCGCTCCGGGGTTTCCCACGACCAGCGACTCCCCGCTCGTACGCAGCTTGGCGTCGGGATCCTCGGGGCGAGTCGTGGACCCGCCGCTGGAGAAGATGACGACACCGGCGATCACGGCCGACACCGCGCCCAGGACGGCGATCCCGATCAGCAGGCGACGGCTCGACTCGGGTGGACCATCCTCGTCCGGCGAGGTCGCGGTAGTCGGTTCCTGGGGCACCCGCTCAGCCTAGGAGCGGCGTGCGCACCGCCGTCACGGCGTACGCCGAGGCACCGGTCGGAAATCGCTTGAGTAGGCTCTGGCCTCGTGACCGACCGACTCGTCTGGATCGACTGCGAGATGACCGGCCTCGACATCCGGGCGGATGCCCTGGTCGAGGTCGCTGCGCTCGTGACGGACTTCGACCTGAACGTCCTGGGCGATGGGGTGGACGTCGTCATCAAGCCTCCGCCGGAGGCCCTCGACCAGATGATCGAGTTCGTGCGCAACATGCACATCAGCTCCGGGCTGATCGAGGAGCTCGACGGCGGCACCACCCTCGAGGACGCGCAGGCGCAGGTGCTCGCGTACGTGAAGGAGCACTGCCCCGACGGCAGCCGCCCACCGCTTGCCGGCAACACGGTCGCGACCGACCGGGCGTTCCTCGCCCGCGACATGCCCGAGCTCGAACAGTTCCTGCACTACCGGATCGTCGACGTGTCCTCGATCAAGGAGCTCTCCCGCCGCTGGTTCCCGCGCGCCTACTACAACTCCCCCGCCAAGAGCGGCAACCACCGCGCGCTGGCCGACATCCGGGAGAGCATCGAGGAGCTGCGGTACTACCGGGAGGCGGTGTTCGTGCCGTCGCCCGGCCCGGACTCGGCCGGCGCGAAGACGATCGCGGCCCGACATCAGGGCTCGTTGACGGGCGAGCGGCCGGTGCCTGAAGAGGGCTGAACACCGGCTACACTCTTGCCTCGCAAGAACCCATGGTGGGTATAGCTCAGCTGGTAGAGCGCCGCCTTGTGGTGGCGGATGTCGCGGGTTCAAGTCCCGTTACTCACCCCAAGAGATCGAGCCCCTGACCTGCGCTGCAGGCAGGGGCTCGTTCGTTATCGGGCGGCCTGAACCACGGGTGGTCGAGCAGCGAGCGAAGCGAGCGGACAGACGAGACCAGGAGCCGTACGACGCGAGGCCCGCAGCCAGGTCCTTGGTGGTTTCGAGACGCTCGCTGCGCTCGCTCCTCAACCACCGGGTTAGTGGGTGTGGTTTCGAGACGCTCGCTTCGCTCCCTCCTCATCCACCGGGGTGGGCATGTCAGTGGCCGGTGCTTCACTGGGCCGCATGACGTCCTGGGGAGAGTTCGAGCGGGCGGAGCCGGAGTTCGCGCACCGGGTGCGTGGGCTGTTCGACGCGCACAAGCACAAGACGATCGCCACCCTGCGGGCCGACGGGTCGCCGCGCATCTCGGGGATCGAGGCGGTCTTCGACGACGACGAGCTGTCGTTCGGCTCGATGCCGAACGCACGCAAGGGCGCCGACCTGATTCGGGATCCGCGGTTCGCGCTGCACAGCGCACCGGTCGACCCGGTCGAGGGTTCGGAGGCGCAGTGGCCGGGCGAGGCGAAGATCTCCGGGCGGGCAGTCCATGCCGGCCCGAGCCCGGGGCCCGGTGGTGACCTGTTCTATGCCGACATCGCTGAGGTCGTACACACCCACCTGGACGAGAAGGCCACGATGCTCGTCATCGAGTGGTGGAGCCCCGCCCAGGGGTTGCGCACGGCCACCCGCGAGTAGGCCGCGTTAGTCCGGCCGCGACTCAGACGGCGCCTGGCCACTCGTCGACGAGGAGGGCGTAGCCCATGCCGTCGAGCCACTCCCCTGACCGGTGCAGCGACTCAGCAAGGGTGTGGATCTCCCGGCGCATCCCCGCACGCTGCATCAGGCGTGCCGAAGCCTCGTTGGCTGCGAAGCAGTTGGCCGTCACGCGGCGCAGTCCGAGATCGGCGAAGCACAGCCGGATCAGCTCGCGGACTGCCTCGGTGGCGTACCCGTGGCCGGCGTGATCGGGGTGCAGCACCCACCCGAGCTCGGCCTGTACGCCGCGCGCCTGTTCCTCGACCTCCGCCTGTGCCCACGCGTCGTCGATCTGCAGCATCAGCTCGCCGATCACTTCGCCATCACGCTCGATCACCAGGGTCTTGGCGAGACTGGCCGGGTCCTCGAGATGCGGTCGGAACTCCTCGATGGTCGCGGGTGCCCGAGTGAGCCAGCGGGTGACCTCGTCGAGCCGGCGGTAGGCCCAGATCGCCTCGAGGTCGTCCAGCGTCGCGCGCCGGATCGTCAGCCGGTCGGTCCGTAGGGGCCAGTTGATCGCGTCGAGCGGGCTGGTCATGGGCCCATCGTGGCAGTTCCGCGTGTCCGTGCTTCTGACCGAGATCAGGGTGGCGCCGATGTCGCGCACCTTCGCAAGCAGTCCGTGCAGCTCGGCCTGGTCGGCCACCACCCCACGAAGCGTGGTCGTGCCGTCCCCATCGCGGAGAAGGGTCAGGCCGTCGAGCCAGGTCGACCAGTGCTCGTCGAGGTGCCCTTCGACCCTGAGCTCGTAGTGGCCCAGAGCCGGAGCCACCGCTCGGGAAGTCATCAGGCACCGGCCAGGGTCAGCCGTGCGCGCTTGGCCCGGCGTACGGCGGGTCGGCGGATGAACCACTCGGCCACAGCGAGGTTGATGACCCATGCGGCTCCCATCATCAGGTCGGTGCGGACGACGCCCTCACCGAAGAGGGCCTCGCCGAAGCCGACAGTGAACGCTTGCGTGCCGGCGCCGAGGGCGAGGGCGTACGCGCGGGTCATCCAGGCGCGGTGCCGGGGGATGTCGCGGCGCCGGATCGCAACGAGCCCGAGGATGATGCTGGCGCCCATGCCGGAGCTGGCGAGCAGCCGGAACACGTAGAGCAGGTCACCGGTGCCCTCCTTCTGCGCGTAGAACAGCGTCATCCACAGACCCGAGAGCGCGACCGCGAGCCCCAGTGGCACCAGGAGCCGTCCCGCCCGCCGGTGCCACGTGCGTCTGCGCAGGCGGGCGGAGAACTGGAACGCGCCAAGCAACGCGTAGACGACCGCGGCCACGATGTGTACGACGAGCGGGACCGGTGACGCGGCGAAGCGCGGGTCCGTCGGTAGGGCCTCCGGCCCGCCCAGCAGCTCGACCATCCGCCCGGCGCCGCCCAGGACCGGGATCACGGCAAGCGCGAGCAGGCTGGGCGGGACCCACCATCCGGCACGGGGCCGCCGGACGCCCGGCCGGCGCTGCGAGGCCGGTCGGACGGCAGTGGCGGTGTGCTGCGTCATTGCGCTGCGGCCGTGGTCACTCGCGGGCTGTCGACCGCGGACTCGGTCGGGGCGTCGGTCGTTCGCACCGAGAGCCACAGCGAGTAGCCGAGGCCGATCATCGCGATCGAGTTGGGGAAGGCCAGGAACCGGTAGAACGAGTCGGGCAGTACAGCGAGCGTGAGCGTCAGGACGCTGGCGACGGCGAGGAGCGCGGCCGCCCAGCGCGCGAGGACGCCCGCCCGGAAGAGCGCGATGCCGAAGATGAGCCCGCCGCCCAGGAAGGTCAGGCCGGAGACGTTGAACGCGGTCTGCATCAGGCCGATGTCGCCGTTGGCGCTCCCATTGGTGGCTGCGGCGAGAAGGTCGCTGACGTAGCCCGGGTCGGTCTCCGCGATCGTCGGGAGGACGTACGCCGAGACGAACGCGACGCTCATGATGGTGAGGTAGCCGGCGCAGAAGACGACGTACCCGATCAAGCCCAGCAGACCCATCTGTCGCACCTGACGCAGGTACATGCCGGTGATCCCGACCAGTGCGAACGCGGCCATCAGCACCTTGAACGAGTTGCGCACGGCCCACTCGGTGGTGACGACCGCGGCGACGTCGGAGTGGGGGTGGTTGATCTGCACGCCGATGAAGATCAGACCGGCGGCGATGGCTGCGACGCCGGCCGACCGGGTCAGGGTGGTGGGTGTGATCGCCATGTCGGTTCCTGTTCTGGTCGGTCCGGGGCGGGTGCCGCGGGGATGACTCGAACGTAGGTCGAGAAGGCCTTGCCAGGCGTCACCACATGATGTGACTCAGGTGGTGACAAGCGTGCGCGAAAGTGCCTAGAGAAGCCCGTGTTCGCGGGCGCGGTGCACGGCGCTCGATCGCGTGTTGACGTCGAGCTTGGTGAAGATGCGCTTGGTGTGGGTGCGCAGGGTGTTCAGCGTGACGTAGAGCTCCTGTGCGATCTGCGGCCCGGTCAGCTCGGAGTCGAGGAGCCGGAGCACCTCGAGCTCGCGCTGGCTCAACGGGTCCGGCAGGGACTGCTCCGGCTCGGCGGCCTTTACGGGCGCCTGCGCTCGCTCGAGGAGTCGGCGGAGCTGCCCCTGCACCATCTCGCCGACCGGGTCCCTGGGCGGCGTGCTGCAGGAGCGCCAGCATCGGCGCGCCTTCGTCCAGGAACAGCCGGACGTAGCTGTCCGGCTCGGGCGCCTCGCCGATGGCACGGCGCAGCACGGCCACGGCCGTCGGCAGGTCGCCTGCGGCTTGGTGCGCGAGCGCCTGGACCAGCCGGATCTCCAGGAGGCTGCCGTCCCGCCCAGCGTCGGTGGCCGCCGTGTGCAGCCGTTCGAGCAGGCTCAGCACCTCGCTGAGCTGAACGGCACTGTCCGGACGTGCGGGCGAGCAGCAGCCGGGCCAGGGTGAGGTGCTCGTACTCGTGCAGGAAGGCTGGCTCGTCGTCGACGCTGAGTCCGTGCTCTTCCGCCCAGGTCGCTGCCGGCTCCAGGTCTCCCGAGGCGATCTGCAGTCGAGCCACCATCGCCTCGATGGGGCGGACATCCGGATAGAAACCGTGCCGGTAGAGCGACTGGGCCTGCTCGAGCCAGCCCAGTGCCGCTTCGTGGTCGCCGCGGGCGGCGTACACCTGGGCCATGACTACAGGTCGTCGGTGCCGGTTCTCGCTGATGGAGGCGCGTTCAGCGAGGACCCGCGCCGTTTCCAGGTGCGCTTCGGCGCTCGAGAGGTCATCGAGCTCTCGGTCGAGCTCGGCCAGACCGACGTGCAGGTCGGCGGTGGCCCGTGGGTACGGCTCGCCGTTCCCGATGGCGGTCTGCAGCGCCTGCTCGAGAGCGCTCCTTGCGCGGCTGGGTCGTCCCGCGGCGATCCACATGTCGGCGAGCACGATCGTGCTGTCCAGCGCGTCGACTACCCTCCCGGCGGCGCGCAGGCTGCGGATCGCCTCGGAGAACATGGCCAGTGCCTCCTGGACGTCCCCCGCCGCAAAGGCGGCCAGCCCGAGGAACCCTCCCCCGGCCCCGCGCAGGAAATGGTCCTCGGGTCCGGCAAGCTCCATGGCACGACGAGCATGGAGCACCGTTCCGTCCGTGTCGCCGCGTGCCTGTGCCAGTGAGGCCCGGTAGACCGAGATCGTCGCCGGCGCGGTTCGCAGGGCGTCGGTGTCCGCCCACGTCGCCGCGAGGTCCGGGTCCTGCGGCTCCTTCGGCCAGCGCCGCTTCCGCGTCATCGAGCCGGGCCTCGAGTGCGTCGAGGTCACCGGCCATCAGGGACGACCAGCCGGACAGGATGCTGAGCACCGGGTTTCGGCGTACGACGGAGTCCGGCATCGACCGCGCCCAGCTGGCCAGCAGGGCGTCCTGCCGGGTTCGGCTCAGCTCCGACATGCCTACCTCGATCAGGCGCGCGGCCCGGTCGAAGTCCTCGGCCGCCAGCGCGTGCCGCACCGCGTCAGGGTCGGAGCCGAGAGACTCGTAGTAAGCGCTGGCCCGCTGGTGCAGGACCGGCACCTCGTCCGGGTGTTCGGCGAGCAGGCGTGCGTGCAGGACGTCCCCGAACAGGTGGTGGTAGCGGTACCAGGACCGGTCCGCGTCCAGCGGGACCACGAAGAGGTTGTCGCGCTCGAGGTCCTCCAGCATCCGGGTGCCGTCGGCGCGGCCGGTGACGGCGTCGCACAGTGGGCCGTTGAGCCGCTCGAGCACGGCGGTGCGCAGCAGGAACTCGCGGACCTCCGCAGGTTGCCGGGCCAGCACCTCGTCAGCGAGGTAGTCAATGACGAACCGGTTGCTGCCGGTGAACGCCTCGATGAAAGCGGCGGCCTCACCTGGCTCCGGGATGCCGCGCAAGGAGAGCGCGGCGAGCTGAAGGCCGGCGACCCAGCCCTCGGTGCGCTCGTCGAGGGCGTCCACGTCAGCGGGACTGAGCTCCAGCCCCATCGCCTGGGTCAGGGACTCCCGTGCCTCCGCTGGGGTGAACCGGAGGTCGGCGGCGCGCACCTCGGTGAGCTGCCCGCGGGCACGCAGACGGGGCAGGGACAGCGGCGGGTCGGACCGGGTCGCCATCACCAGGTGCAGCTGGTCGGGAAGGTGGTCGAGCAGGAACGTCACCGCCTCGTGCACCTCGGGTGCCCCGATGACGTGGTAATCGTCGAGCACCAGGACCCACCGCTCCCCCGGAGTAGCTCACCGGCGAGGGCGACGTCGTTGACGAGCGCCGTCAGGGCGCGGTGGCAGAGCCGGGTTGCACCGACTGGAGCACTGCCGCGTCGACTCGAGGCCGACGCCGCTGCAGGGCCGCTGCCAGGTGGGTCAGGAGGCGCACCAGGTCGTTGTCGCCGTCGTCGAGGGAGAGCCATCCGACACGGGGGTGCGCCTCGAGCTGGTCGAGGTGAGCGAGCCAGTCGCCGAGCACGGTGGTCTTGCCGAACCCGGCCGGTGCGGACAGGAGGGTGAGCCGGTGGCCGGACTCGAGAGTGGCGTCGAGCTGCTCGATCAGTCGGGGGCGCGCGACCAGCTGAGGGCGCCGGGTCGGCGCGAACAGCTTGGTCGCGAGGACCGGAGTCGACACCCACGGATCATAAGATCGGCGCCGACCCGGAGGCTGCTAGACCCGCTCGAGCGTGTAGACCACCTGCGGGCGAAGGGCTTGGGCACTCCGCCACGGCATGCCCCGCGGCCCCCACTGACCCTCGATCGGACGACCCGCAACCCGAAGTGAGCCACCCAGTCCCGGAAGTCCTTCCCGGTCCAGAAGCGGATGTGCTCCTTGGCGTGGAACTTGATCTGCGTGTTGGGGAACCGACCGAACACCGCAAGCCGCAGCCGGTGCTCGATGTAGCCGGTGTTCGGCAGGGACAGAATCAGCAGCTTGCGGGTGGCGTCCCGCATCGCGACCAGGACATTCTCGGCCTCGTGGACGTGCTCGATCATCTCGAAGCCGGTCACATAGTCGTACTCGCCGGGCTAGGGGTTCGCTCTGCGGGTCGGAGGCGAAGGCGTCGAGCCCGTGTTCGCAGGCGATCGCGACGGCGTGCGGTGTGAGATGTCGGTGCCCTGCACCTTGCAGTTTGGCCCTTCGACTAAAGAGGTAGGCCATGAAAGCGCCTGGCCCCCGCAGCCGACGTCGAGGACGCTGGCACCGTCTTCGATCTTCGCGGCGGCGATCCGCCAGCGAGGCAGCACCGTCCCGGTGTCCTCGCTGCGTTCGCGCTCGTCCCAGTAGCCGTCGTAGCCCTCGAAGTCCTCGAGCGGCAGCGGATCGTTGTAGGCCCGGAGGCGGCGAAGAACCCTGCTGGGTAGCGATGGAGACATGCGCGTCACCCTATGGGACCGGCCGGGAGGCCAACTACCGATCCCGCCAACTCGTCAGTCGTGCGCGTCGGTCCGGCTCGTCAGTCCTCGGTCGAGACCGGCGTGGTCGGAGCCCC
>CAVVID010000018.1:0-82134 GCA_963748185.1 uncultured Actinomycetota bacterium
CAGAAGATCTTCGTCAAGGACGAGAAGGTCATCCAGATCGAGGGCGACCCCGACAGCCCCATCTCGCGTGGCCGGCTGTGCCCGAAGGGCTCCGCCAGCAAGAACCTCGTCACCAGCCCGATGCGCCAGACCAAGGTGCGCTACCGCCGGCCCTACGGCACCGAGTGGGAGGACCTCGAGCTCGACACCGCGATGGAGATGATCGCGGACCGGGTGCTCAAGGCGCGCAACGACTCTTGGCAGGAGTTCGACGAGAAGGACCGCAGGGTCCGCCGCACCATGGGCATCGCCAGCCTCGGAGGAGCGACCCTCGACAACGAGGAGAACTACCTCATCAAGAAGCTGTTCACCGCGATGGGCGCCATCCAGATCGAGAACCAGGCGCGCATATGACACTCCGCAACGGTCCCCGGTCTGGGGACCTCGTTCGGGCGCGGCGGCGCCACCGGGTTCCTCCAGGACCTGGCCAACGCTGACTGCATCGTCATCCAGGGCTCCAACATGGCCGAGGCCCACCCCGTGGGCTTCCAGTGGGTGATGGAGGCGAAGGCGCGTGGGGCGAAGGTCGTGCACGTCGACCCCCGGTTCACGAGGACCAGCGCGCTGGCGGACACGTTCGTCCCGCTGCGCGTGGGCACCGACATCGCGTTCCTCGGCGGCATCATCAACTACGTCCTGGAGAACGAGCTCGACTTCCGCGAGTACGTCGTGGCCTACACGAACGCCGCGGTGATCGTGGGCGAGGACTACCAGGACACCGAGGACCTGGACGGGCTGTTCTCCGGCTTCGACCCGGAGACCCGCACCTACGACCCGGAGAGCTGGCAGTACGCCGGGTCCGGCGCGTCCGACGACGACGGGGAGGAGCAGGACCACGCCACGCAGCGCGAGACAGCGAGCGCGCTGCAGCACGAGTCCCACGGCTCGGGGGAGCAGAGCGACCCGGAGCGCGACGAGACCCTCCAGCACCCGAACTGCGTCTACCAGATCCTCAAGCGGCACTTCTCCCGCTACACCCCCGAGGCGGTGTCCCGCACCTGCGGCGTCTCGACCGAAGCGTTCCTCGAGGTGGCTCGGGCCTTCGCCGAGAACTCCGGCCGCGACCGCACCACGGCGCTCGTCTACAGCGTCGGCTGGACCCAGCACAGCGTGGGCGTGCAGTACATCCGCACCGGCGCGATCCTGCAGCTGCTGCTCGGCAACATGGGCCGCCCCGGCGGCGGCATCATGGCGCTGCGCGGACACGCCAGCATCCAGGGCTCGACCGACATCCCGACCTTGTTCAACCTGCTCCCCGGCTACCTGCCGATGCCCACGGCGGGACAGGCCGACAGCCTCGACGACTGGATCGGGGAGATCAGCCAACCCGGGTCCAAGGGCTTCTGGGCCACTGGACGCTCCTACGGGGTGAACCTGCTCAAGGCCTACTGGGGCGACGCAGCAACCGCCGAGAACGACTTCTGCTTCGACTACCTGCCCAAGATCACCGGTGACCACGGCACCTACCGCACCACGCTCGACATGATCGACGGCAAGGTCAAGGGCTACTTCCTGCTCGGCCAGAACCCCGCCGTCGGGTCGGCACACGGCAAGGCGCAACGACTCGGCATGGCCAACCTCGACTGGCTCGTGGTGCGCGACCTCTTCGAGATCGAGAGCGCGACGTTCTGGAAGGACTCTCCGGAGATCGAGACCGGCGAGATCGTGCCCGAGGAGTGCCGCACCGAGGTGTTCCTGATGCCGGCGGCGTCCCACGTGGAGAAGGAAGGGACCTTCACCCAGACCCAGCGGATGCTCCAGTGGCGCGAGAAGGCCGTCGAGCCGCCGGGCGACTGCCGCTCCGAGCTGTGGTTCTTCTACCACCTCGGCCGGATCCTCCGGGAACGGCTGTCCGACTCCGAGAAGGAGCGGGACCGACCGCTGTTGGACCTCACCTGGGACTACCCGGTCACTGGGGAGACGGATGACCCTTCCGCCGAGGCCGTGCTGATGGAGATCAACGGCTACGAGATCGAGTCCGGACGGCCGCTGTCGACGTTCACGGAGATGAAGGACGACGGCAGCACCCTGGGCGGATGCTGGATCTACACCGGGGTCTACAAGGACGGCGTCAACCAGGCAGCGCGGCGCAAGCCCGGCAACGAGCAGAGCTTCGTGGCCCCGGAGTGGGGCTGGGCATGGCCCGCCAACCGGCGTGTTCTCTACAACCGCGCGTCTGCCGATCCCGAGGGCAAGCCGTGGAGCGAGCGCAAGGCCTACGTCTGGTGGGACCCCGAAATGGGGGAGAACGGCGAGTGGACCGGCCACGACGTACCCGACTTCGAGCTGACCAAGCCACCGTCCTACCGCGCACCTGAAGGCGCCGACGGGGTCAAGGGCATCGAGGGCGTGGACCCGTTCATCATGCAGGGCGATGGCAAGGGCTCACTCTTCGTGCCCAAGGGCCTGATCGACGGCCCGATGCCCACGCACTACGAGCCGGTGGAGTCACCGTTCCGCAACCCGATCTACGGCCAGCAGTCCAACCCGACCCGCAAGCAGTACGAGCGGTCCGACAACCGGATCAACCCCAGCCCGCCGGAGGAGCACGGCGAGGTGTTCCCGTTCGTGTTCACCACGAGCCGGCTCACCGAGCACCACACCGCGGGTGGGATGAGCCGCTACGTCGCGCGACTGGCCGAGCTCCAGCCGGAGATGTTCGTCGAGGTCTCGCCCGAGCTCGCCGAAGAGCGTGGGCTGGAGAACGGCGGCTGGTGCCACGTCGTGACTGCGCGTGCCGCTGTCGAGGGACGCGTGCTGGTGACCGACCGGCTCTCGCCGCTGCGGGTCGAGGGGCGCACTGTGCACCAGGTGTGGCTGCCCTACCACTGGGGCCAGGGCGGCATGGTCACCGGCGACTCGGCGAACGACCTGTTCGGCATCTCGCTCGACCCCAACGTGCTGATCCAGGAGAGCAAGGTCGGCACCTGCGACGTACTAGCCGGGCGTCGACCGCACGGCGCCGAGCTGCTGCGGCTCGTCAAGGGCTACCAGCAGCGTTCCGGGGTGTACGACGACCACACTCGTGCCATCGTGACCACCGGGCCGACCGCCGGAAACGACGATCACGGCGACGAGACCCCGAAACCCACTGGAGGATCCTGATGGCCGGCGAGCACAGCCTGTTCGGGCCGGTCGACCCTGCCGGTGATGCGGGGTACGACGAGGACCGCCCCAAGCGCAAGGGGTTCTTCACCGACACCAGCATCTGCATCGGCTGCAAGGCCTGCGAGGTCGCGTGCAAGGAGTGGAACGACGTCCCGGCCGACCACTTCGACATGCTCGGCTCGTCGTACGACAACAGCTTCTCGCTGAATGCGAACCAGTGGCGCCACGTCGCGTTCATCGAGCAGAAGAAGCCAATGGGGGAGCAGGAGTCCGGATTGCGCCGCCAGGCCCAGCAGCAGGCCGTGGACCTCGGCATGCCCGCGATGGCGCCACCGGAAGTGATGTTGCCGGAGTCGGGTGAGGACGACGCCGTCGACCGACCGGACTTCCGCTGGCTGATGTCCTCCGACGTCTGCAAGCACTGCACGCACGCTGCCTGCCTCGACGTGTGCCCCACGGGGTCGCTGTTCCGCTCGGAGTTCGGGACCGTCGTCGTACAGGACGACATCTGCAACGGCTGCGGCTACTGCGTCCCGGCCTGTCCTTATGGCGTCATCGAGCGCCGCAAGGGCCCCGAGGGCGCCAAGAACGTGGGCATCGCCCAGAAGTGCACGCTCTGCTACGACCGCCTCGACGTAGGGCAGACACCCGCGTGCGCACAGGCGTGCCCCACCCAGTCGATCCAGTTCGGTGACGTCGAGGAGCTCCGCGAGCGCGCCAACACACGCGTGGAGAAGCTGCACGAGGCCGGGATCATGGACGCCCGGCTCTACGGCAACGACCCGAACGACGGCGTCGGCGGTGCCGGGGCGTTCTTCCTGCTGATGGACGACCCGGAGGTCTACGGCTTCCCGCCCGACCCGGTGGTGACCACCAAGGACCTGCCCGACATGTTCCGCAAGGCCGGGCTCGCGGCCGCGACCCTTCTGGCGGGGGCCGCGATCTCGTTCCTGGGGAGCCGGCAGTGAGCGGCTCGGTCGGACGTGAGGGCATCCAGGACGAGCGCCCGGAAATCGAGGCGACACCCGGCACGGCCGGTGGGCGCATCCGGCGCGGCAATGGCTTGGGCTGGCCCCAGGGCAAGGGAGCAGGGAAGCGGCGCGGTGGTCGCCGCGGTGGGGCAGAGCGCTCGATGGTTCCCGACCCGACGTTCACCTCCTACTACGGCCGAGCGATCGTCAAGCCGTCGCCGTGGGAGAACGACATCCCGGCGTACCTCTTCGCGGGCGGGCTCGCCGCCGGCTCCTCGATCATCGCGGCCGGGGCGGACCTGACGGGTCGGCCGACACTCCGTCGATCGGCACGCCTCGGTGCCATCGGGGCGCTGTCGTTCTCGATGGTCGCCCTGGTCCACGACCTCGGAAAACCGAGCCGGTTCCTGAACATGCTCCGAGTCGCCAAGCTGACCTCGCCGATGTCGGTCGGCACCTGGATCCTGTCGCTCTACGGTCCGTTCGCCGGCGCGGTTGCCGCCACCGAGGTCGTCTCGATGTTGCCGCCGCGCTACCGCGTCGGACCGCTACGACTCGCGCCGTACGTCGACCGCCCGGCCGGCCTGTTCGCCGCGCTGTTCGCCCCGCCGGTGGCCGCCTACACCGCGGTGCTGCTGTCCGACACGGCGACGCCGTCGTGGCACTCGGCGTACAAGGAGCTGCCGTTCGTCTTCGTCGGCTCTGCAGCCGCGGCGTCAGCAGGACTTGGCCTGATGACTTCGCCGGTGCACGAGACCGGACCCGTCCGCCGGATGGCGCTTGGCGGGGCGGTGCTCGAGCTGGTGATGGAGCACCGGATGGAACAGACGATGGGTGTCACCGCCGAGCCGCTGCACCAGGGCAAGGCCGGTCGGCTGATGAGGGCGGCCAAGGTCCTGACCATCGCCGGAGCCGCGGGCTCCGTGCTCGCCGGCCGAAGCCGCACGGCGGCCGTCCTGTCGGGAGCGGCTCTGCTCGCGGGTTCGGCATGCACCCGGTTCGGAGTCTTCGAGGCGGGCCAGGAGTCGGCGAAGGACCCCAAGTACACCGTGGTTCCCCAGCGCGAGCGGGTGCAGCGAGGGGAGCCCGTTCGCTTCGAGGAGTCGTGATCCCGCCGATCCAGTCGGAGACATTGCACAGACTCTGCAGGTCAGGACGGACCAATCCCGGCAGGGATCGACCGGCCGCCTCTCCGGGAGCGGCTGCCACGCCTCAAGAGCAGCGCCAGACCAGCTAGCGTCAGCGTCGCACCCACGGCAACGAAGGCCGGCGAGGCATCGGTGCCGGTCGCGCCGAGGTCCGGTGCGACCGGCGCACGGGCGCTGCCGAAGCCGACCAGGTTAAGGCGTGGCCAATCCTCCGAACCCTGCGCCGGGCCTCGGAACCGCAGCCCGGAGACGGTGATGTCGGACCCGGTCTTCTTGTTCACCTCTGACAGGCACAGGTCGATGACGTGGCCCGACTTGATCTTGTAGTCGAGTCGCCCCTCCGACCACTGCAGGGTGCCGAAGTCGCGGGCGACGCGACCGGTCTCGCCCTCGACCGTGGTGAAATTTGCCGCGAACTTCGGCGAACTCGGCTCGCACACCGGCACCGGCGCGGCAGCCGTCGCGGTCGCAATGGGTGAGACTGCTGCAAGAGTGAAGCCAGCCACCAGCAGAGACGCGAAGGTCCTGGCTGCCTGGTTCCGCATTTCTCGAGTCCTGCCGCTTGCGTTCAACTCACTCGGCAGCCCACCACACCCCGCGCCACGGTGTCATCGAGGCACGTGAATGTCGGCCCAGCACCCTAGACCGCCGCCATCGCCCGCATCTGCAGACCAAAACGGACCGCGGTCAGTCGGAGCTGTGCATCCTGCTGGTCAGCTGCCGTCCGGCCTCGTGCAGCAGGGGTACGGCGCGCTCGATCAGCTCGTCGGTCATCCGGGTGACCGGGCCGGAGATCGACACTGCCATCCATGACATCGGCTCGGGGCCGACCGGGACGGCGACGCAGCGTACGCCGGCCTCCTGCTCCTGCTCGTCGAGGGCGTAGCCGCGGGATCGCACCTCGGCGAGCTCGGCCAGCAGGGCCGACTCGGTGGTCAGGGTGTGCTCGGTCTGCCGCTGGAGGCCGACCCGACGGGCGATCTCGCGGACCCGGGTGTCGGCGAGCTGGCCGAGCAGCGCCTTGCCGACGCCGGTGCTGTGCAGGTCGACCTGTCGGCCGACCTCGGTGAACATCCGCATCGTGTGCCGCGACGGGACCTGGGCGACGTACTCGGCGTGCGAGCCGGACAGGACTGCCAGGTTGGCCGTCTCGCCGAGCGCATCGACCAGCCGACCCAGGACGACCTCGGTGTCGGCGCCGACCATCGAGCTCGCAGTCGCGCCGAGCGGCACCAGCCGGAACCCGAGGGCGTAGCGACGGTTGGGCATCTGCCGCATGTAGCCGCGAGAGACGAGCGTGCGCAGCAGCCGGTGGGTGGTCGGCAGGGGAACCCGGTGGCCGTGGCGATCTCGCCGATGGTCAGGTGACCACCCTCGGCGGCGACGACCTCGACGACGTCGAGAGCCCGGTGCACCGACTGCACGCCACCGTCTCGGCGCGGCGCCTTCTCGGCGTCGGGCATCGCCCTCACCTCTTCCTGCGGCGCGCGTCGTGCTGGCTGGCGGGAACTGTTGACAGCGCCGGGTCTGACTGCCTAGTTTTCCAAGATAGAGACGAACACTTCCATAATACGGAAAAGCGGGCAAGGTACGGCAAGAGTCAGGCAAGACGAGGGAGTGGCATGGCAGAGCGTGTACAGGTTGGAGGGCTCGCCGTCGCCGCGAGCCTGCACCGCTTCATCGAGGAGGAGGCACTGCCCGCCGCGGGCGTCGACCCGCAGGCGTTCTGGGACGGGGCCGACGCGATCATCCACGACCTCGCGCCGCGCAACCGCGAGCTGCTCGCCCGGCGCGAGGAGCTGCAGACCCGCATCGACGAGTACCACCGCGAGCACCCCGGCGTGCCTGACGCGGAGAGCTACAAGGCCTTCCTGACCGAGATCGGCTACCTGCTCGACGAGCCCGCCGACTTCGAGGTGAGCACCGACAACGTCGACGACGAGGTCGCCCGCATCGCCGGCCCGCAGCTGGTCGTCCCGCTGCTCAACGCGCGGTTCGCCACCAACGCCGTGAACGCTCGCTGGGGCTCGCTGTACGACGCCCTCTACGGCTCGGATGTGGTCCCGCAGGAGGGCGAGCTCGCCCCCGGGGACGACTACAACAAGGTCCGCGGCGACGAGGTCATCGCCCGTGGCCGGGCCTTCCTCGACGAGCACTTCCCGCTGGACTCGACGGCTCGCACGCCGACGCCACGTCGTACGCCGTGGACGGCGAAGGGCTCGCCGTGACCGTCAAGGACGACGTCGTCCGGCTCGCCGACGCGGGCCAGCTGGTCGGCTACCGCGGCTCGGCCGACGCTCCCGAGGGAGTGGTCCTGGTGCACCACGGGCTGCACGTCGAGATCCAGGTCGACCCCGATGACCCCATCGGTTCCACCGATGCCGCAGGGGTCAAGGACCTGCTGCTGGAGTCCGCGGTCTCCACGATCATGGACCTCGAGGACTCGGTCGCAGCCGTCGACGCCGAGGACAAGGTGCTCGGCTACCGCAACTGGAAGCTGCTCAACGACGGCACTCTCTCCGAGGAGGTCAGCAAGGGCGGCAAGACGTTCACCCGGTCGATGAACCCTGACCGGACCTACTCCACGACCTCCGGCTCCGACGTCACGCTGCGTGGCCGCTCGTTGCTCTTCATCCGCCAGGTCGGCCACCTGATGACCACGGACGCCGTGCTCGACCGTGACGGCAACGAGGTCCCCGAAGGCATCCTCGACGCGCTGGTCACCACGCTCGGCAGCATGAAGGACGTGCGCGGGGAGTCGGAGCTGGCCAACTCGCGGACCGGGTCGATGTACGTCGTGAAGCCGAAGATGCACGGGCCCGAGGAGGTCGCGTTCACCGTCGAGCTGTTCACCAGGGTGGAACAGGTGCTCGGCCTGCCGCCGCTGACCATCAAGGTCGGGATCATGGACGAGGAGCGGCGTACGACGCTCAACCTGAAGGCCTGCATCAACGAGGCCCGGGAGCGGGTCGCCTTCATCAACACCGGGTTCCTCGACCGCACCGGCGACGAGATCCACACCTCGATGGAAGCCGGCCCGATGACCCGCAAGAACGACATGAAGGGCGAGACCTGGATCCAGGCCTACGAGGACCTCAACGTCGACGTCGGCCTCGAGTGCGGTCTGCTCGGCCGGGCGCAGATCGGCAAGGGCATGTGGGCGGCGCCGGACAGCCTCGCCGACATGCTGGAGGCCAAGATCGGCCACCCGAAGGCCGGCGCGAGCTGCGCCTGGGTGCCGTCTCCCACGGCTGCCACGGTGCATGCACTGCACTACCACCAGGTCGACGTCCGGGCCCGTCAGGAGGAGCTGGCCGCGGAGGGCCGTCGTCGTGACCGGGAGCAGCTGCTGGAGATCCCGCTCGGCGACCCGGACTCGTGGTCCGAGGACGACCGCCAGGACGAGATCCAGAACAACCTGCAGAGCCTGCTCGGGTACGTCGTCCGCTGGGTCGACGCCGGGGTCGGTTGCTCCAAGGTGCCCGACATCACCGGCGAGAAGCTGATGGAGGACCGCGCGACCTGCCGGATCTCCGCGCAGCACGTCGCCAACTGGCTGCACCACGGCGTGGTCACCGAGGAGCAGGTCGACGAGACCCTGCGCCGGATGGCCAAGGTGGTCGACGAGCAGAACGCCGACGACGAGACCTACACCCCGATGGCGCCGGACTTCGACGGCGAGGCGTTCCAGGCAGCGAGGGCGCTGGTCTTCGAGGGCCGGGAGCAGCCGAGCGGCTACACCGAGCCGATCCTGCACCGCCACCGAGCCCAGAAGAAGAGCGAAGGGACTGCCCAGTGAGCGCACTCGACCTGGAGACCGCGCGCACGATCGTCGCGGGAGTCAGAAAGCACGCCGCCGACGCGGGGTTCAAGCCGATGACCGTCGTGGTGCTCGACGCCGGTGGTCACGTGGTCGCCGTCGAGCGCGAGGACGGCTCGTCGATCGGAGCGCTTCGAGATCGGCTTCGGCAAGGCGCACGGCGCGCTGTCGCTGGGCATGGGCTCGCGCTCGATCATGGCCCGCGCCGAGCAGCAGCCCTACTTCATCGCCGCCGTCACCTCGGCCGTCGGTGGCTCGCTCGTGCCGGTGCCGGGCGGCGTCCTGGTCCGCGACTCCGAGGGCGGGCTGCTCGGGCGCGGTCGGCGTCACCGGTGACACCTCCGACAACGACGAGGCGGCCGCCGTCGCCGGCATCGAGGGCGCCGGGCTCACCGCCCAGGCGGACTGACGTGACCACCGTCTCGAGCACAGCCGCCATCGACGCCGTCGCGGAGGTCGCGCGTCGGCTGCTGCCCGAGGAGGGCGTGATCACCGACCGGGCCAGGTTGCGGACCTACGAGTGCGACGGTCTGGCGCACTACCGGGTGACGCCCGCCCTGGTCGTCGTACCGGAGGACGCTGCGCAGCTCGCCGCGGTGGTCCGTGCCTGCGCCGAGCACCAGGTGCCGTACGTCGCCCGCGGATCCGGGACCGGGCTGTCCGGCGGGGCGCTGCCGCATGCCGACGGCGTGCTGATCGTGACGTCGCGGATGCGGGCCATCACCGCCGTACGCCGTGAGGACCAGCGCGCCGTCGTCGAGCCGGGCGTGATCAACCTCGACGTCACGAAGGCGGCGACACCGGAGGGCTACTACTACGCGCCAGACCCGTCGAGCCAGCAGATCTGCTCGATCGGCGGCAACGTCGCGGAGAACTCCGGCGGCGCGCACTGCCTGAAGTACGGCTTCACCACCAACCACGTGATCGGCGCGGACTTCGTCACCTCCGCGGGGGAGACCATCGCGCTCGGCGGCGTCGCGCCGGACAGCCCCGGCTACGACCTGCTGGGCGCGGTGGTCGGGTCGGAGGGCACGCTCGGGATCGTCACCTCGGCCACCGTCCGGCTGGTCCGGCTGCCCGAGGAGGTCCGCACGATCCTGGTCGGCTTCGAGACCACCGACCAGGCGGGCGCAGCCACCTCGGCGATCATCTCCGCCGGCATCGTGCCCGCCGCGGTCGAGATGATGGACGCGCTCGCGATCGAGGCGGCCGAGGCCGCGGTGCACTGCAACTACCCCGACGGCGCGGGCGCCGTGCTGGTCATCGAGCTGGACGGCGCCGCGATCGAGGTCGAGCAGGAGTACGCCGAAGTCGAGCGACTGTGCAACGAGAACGGTGCCTTCGAGCAGCGGCTCGCCACCGACCCGGCCGACCGCGCGCTGATCTGGAAGGGCCGCAAGTCTGCGTTCGCCGCAGTGGGGCGGATCAGCCCCGACTACATCGTCCAGGACGGCGTCATCCCGCGCACCGCACTGTCCGAGGTGCTCAAGGCGATCGCCGACCTCTCGGGCGACTCCGGCGTCCGCGTCGCGAACGTGTTCCACGCGGGCGACGGCAACCTGCACCCGCTCGTGCTCTTCGACGACTCGGTCGAGGGTGCCGGTGATGCCGCCGAGAAGGTGAGCGGCGCGATCCTCGATCTGTGCATCGAGCACGGCGGCTCGATCACCGGCGAGCACGGCGTCGGGATGGACAAGTCGAAGTACATGCCGCGCATGTACAACGACGAGGACCTCGACACGATGCAGCTCGTGCGGTGCGCCTTCGACCCGCAGTCGATCTCCAACCCCGGCAAGATCTTCCCGACGCCGCGACTGTGCGGCGAGGTGCCCGGCCGCAAGAAGGGTGCCCACCCGCTCCAGGAAGCCGGACTGGCGGAGGTGTTCTGAGCATGGGCGCGGCCACCCTCGACCAGACGGCTCGCGAGGCGATCGGGTCGGCCTGTGCCGACGTACGCGACGCCGAGCCGGGGGACCAGGTGGACGGCATCGCTCCGGGCCTGGTCGCCCGTCCCGCCGACACCGACCAGGTCGCCGAGGTGCTCCGCGCTGCCGCCGCGCACCGGCTGACCGTCGTACCCCGCGGTCGTGGCACCAAGATGTCCTGGGGCCTGCCTCCCAGAAGCGCCGACGTGCTGCTCGACGTCAGCGCCCTCGACGAGGTTCTCGAGCACGCCGCCGGGGACCTGATCGTCAGGGCCCAGGCCGGGACCAGGATCGCCGACCTCCAGGAGGTCGTGGGCCAGGGCGGCCAGCGTCTCGCCCTCGACGAGACCGTCCCGGGTGCCAGCATCGGCGGCACCCTGGCGCCAACGCCAGCGGTCCGCATCGCCTCGCCACCGGGACCGCCCGCGACCTGCTCATCGGCATCACCGTCGTCCGCGCCGACGGGGTGGTCGCCAAGGCAGGCGGCAAGGTGGTCAAGAACGTGGCGGGCTACGACCTGGGCAAGCTCCTGATCGGCTCGTTCGGCACCCTCGCCGTCGTCACCGAGGCGATCTTCCGCCTGCACCCCGTGCCCGTGGCGCGCCGCTGGCTGAGCACCCCGGTGGCCGACCCGGCGCAGGCCCAGACGGCGGTCCAGGCGGTGCTGCACGGGCAGGCCGTCCCCGCGGCGATCGAGGTCGAGTGGCCCGAGCACGGACGGGGGGCCGTGCACGTCCTGCTCGAGGGCCGCGAGGACGGCGTCGACGGCCGGGCAGCCGCCGTACGGAAGCTGCTCGGGGGCGAGACGACGGAGTCGCAGGACGACCCGGCGGGCGGTGCGACGTACCCCTGGGACACCACGGCCACCGGTGACGACCGTGCCACCTGCCTGAAGCTGACGTTCGCACTCTCGGGGCTTGCCGACGTACTCACGACGGCGGGGGAGACCGGCCTGCACGTGCGTGGCTCCGCCGGCACCGGAGTGGTGTACGCCGCGCTCGACGCCGGGACTCCTCGCGCGACGCGGTGTGGCGGTCGGCAGCGGCTCCGAGAGACCTGCACCAAGCACGGTGGCAGCGCCGTCGTGGTGGACGCGCCGGCAGCGGTCAAGTCCGCCGTCGACGTCTGGGGACCGATGCCCGCGCTCGACCTGATGCGTCGGGTCAAGGACCAGTTCGACCCCGACCACCGGCTCGCGCCGGGCCGATTCGTTGGAGGAATCTGAGCGATGACGAGCACCAGCGAGAAGACACCGAGGGCGACCGTCGGCGAGATGGGCAGCATCATCGACCTCGGGATGCCGGCACCGGGCGGCGCCTTCGACGAGCACCGCCCGCCGGACGCGGCCCTGATCGGCGACTGCGTGCACTGCGGCTTCTGCCTGCCGACCTGCCCGACGTACGTGTTCTGGGGCGAGGAGATGGACTCCCCGCGTGGCCGCATCTACCTGATGAAGGAGGGCCTCGAGGGCGAGCCGATGTCGGACTCGATGGTGCAGCACTGGGACGCCTGCCTCGGCTGCATGGCCTGCGTGACCTCGTGCCCGTCCGGCGTGCAGTACGACCGCCTGATCGAGCAGACGCGCGCCCAGGTCGAGCGCCGGCACGACCGGTCGAAGAAGGACAAGGCGCTGCGTGGGCTGGTGTTCTCGCTGTTCCCGCACCCACGTCGGCTGCGGCTGGTGCGCGGGCCACTGCGTCTCCTCCAGGCCAGCAAGCTCGACAAGGCGATGCGTCGCACCGGGTTGTTGGAACGCATGGCCCCGGAGCTGGCCGCCATGGAGCGACTCGCACCCCGCCTCGGCAAGCCCGAGCGCATCCCAGAGCGGATCAGTGCGGCTGGCCAGCGCAGAGCCGTGGTCGGGTTGCTCACCGGCTGCGTCCAGGGCGCCTTCTTCCCGGGCGTGAACGCGGCGACCGCACGGGTGCTGCAGGCCGAGGGCTGCGACGTCGTCGTGCCCCGGACCCAGGGCTGCTGCGGTGCTCTGTCGGTGCACAACGGCCGTGAGCCGGAGGGCCAGGCCTACGCCCGCAAGCTGATCGACACGTTCGAGGACTCCGGCGTCGAGTACGTCGTGGTCAACTCCGCCGGCTGCGGCTCGACGATGAAGGAGTACGCCGAGCTGCTGGCCGGCGACCCGGCGTACGCCGACCGCGCCAAGGGTTTCGCCGACCGCGTCCGTGACGTCGCGGAGATCCTCGACGAGCTCGGACCGGTCGCGCCCCGGCACCCGCTGGAGCTGACCGTCGCCTACCACGACGCCTGCCACCTCGGGCACGCACAAGGTGTCCGTGCCCAGCCCCGGCGGCTGCTCGAGGCGATCCCGGGGCTGGAGCTCAGGGAGATCGCCGAGGGCGAGCTGTGCTGCGGGTCGGCCGGGATCTACAACATCCTCAACCCCGAGCCCGCCCGCGAGCTCGGTGACCGCAAGGCCGCCAACATCCTCGCCACCGGCGCCCAGGTGCTGGTGACGGCCAACCCCGGGTGCCTGATGCAGGTCACGACGGCCATCGAGCGCTCCGGGCGCCCCATGGCCATGGCACACACCGTGGAGATGATCGACGCCTCGATCAGAGGCACCCCCGCGAGCGCGTTCGTTCCCAACCCATCGGCCTGATCCGCCCATCCACTTCGGGAGAAGCCATGTTCGAGCAAGACCTCCAGCCGGTCGCCGACTCGCTGTTCCTCAGCGCACTGTGCGGCGCCATCCCCCTCATCACCCTGTTCGTCCTGCTCGGCGGCCTTCGACTCAAGGCGTGGCTGGCCGGCTTGATCTCGCTCGGTGTCTCACTCGTGGTCGCCGTACTCCTCTTCGAGATGCCGATCGGGCAGGCCCTGCTCGCCGGCACCGAGGGTGCGGCGTTCGGGTTCTTCCCGATCCTCTGGATCGTGATCAACGCGATCTGGGTCTACAACCTGACCGTGGCCTCCGGACACTTCGACGTGCTGCGTCGGTCGTTCGAGACCGTCAGCCCCGACCAGCGGATCCAGGCGATCATCATCGCGTTCTGTTTCGGTGCGCTCCTCGAGGCGCTCGCCGGCTTCGGTACCCCGGTCGCGATCACCGTGGTGATGCTGATGGCGCTCGGCTTCGAGCCCATCAAGGCTGCGGCAGTGGCGCTGATCGCCAACACCGCGCCGGTCGCGTTCGGCGCACTGGCCACCCCGATCGTGACCCTGGCCGAGGTCTCGTCGGGTGCGAGCAACGACAAGGGCCTCACCGTCGACACGCTCGGTGCGATGGTCGGCCGGCAGACCCCGATCCTGGCCGTGATCGTGCCGCTGGTCCTGGTCTTCGTGGTCGACGGCAGGCGTGGCGTCAAGCAGACCTGGATACCGGCTCTGGTGTGTGGTGTCGCGTTCGGTCTCGCACAGTTCGCCTCGGCCAACTACATCTCCGTCCCGCTGGCCGACATCGTGGCCGCGCTGGTGGCGGCCGGTGCTGTCGTCCTGCTCCTGCGTGTCTGGCAGCCCAGCGAGGTGCTGTACGCCGAGCCGGCAGAACCCAGGTCTGGTGCAGGCACACCGGAGGGCGCCACAGTCGGCGCCCGGAGCGACGAGAGGACTGTGTCCGGCGCGTCGGGCGGAGGTAGGTCAGGTGCCGCTGGGACCGGGGGCGGACCGGTGCGCGACAGCGGGGCCGAGGTCGCGAAGGCCTACGCGCCGTACGCCGTCATCATCGCGATCTTCTCGATCACCAACATCACCGCGGTCAAGGAGTTCCTGGCGGAGAAGCCGTTCACCTACGCGTTCCAGTGGCCAGGTCTCGATGTGCGGAACACCGCAGGGGAGCCGCTCGCCTCGATGACGTTCAACTTCAACTGGCTTCCCGCCGCAGGCACCTTGATGATCCTCGCGGGCATCATCACGGCCGTGATCCTGAAGGTGTCGCCCAGCGAGGCGCTGAAGACCTACGGGCGCACGTACGTCGAGCTGAAGTCCGCGATCATCACGGTGATGGCGGTCCTGGCGCTCGCCTACGTGATGAACATGTCCGGACAGACCACGTCGCTCGGCGCCTGGCTCGCCGGAGCGGGCGCTGCGTTCGCGATCCTGTCCCCGATCCTGGGCTGGATCGGTGTCGCGGTCACTGGGTCCGACACCTCCGCGAACGCGCTGTTCGGTGCCTTGCAGGTGCAGACCGCGGTCGATGCGGGTCTCGACCCGGTGCTGATGGCGTCCGCGAACAGCTCGGGCGGGGTGCTCGGCAAGATGGTCAGCCCGCAGAACCTGGCGATCGCGGCTGCCGCCGTCGGCATGGCCGGACGAGAGGGCGACATCTTCCGCAAGGTGATCGGCTGGAGCCTCGGCCTGCTGGTGCTGATGTGCGTCCTCGTCGGGCTGCAGTCCACGCCCGTGCTCGACTGGATGGTTCCCTAGCGGGTCGTGTTCACGGCAGCACCTGGGTTCCCTGCGTCCCGGCAATCACCTCGGCGACGTCGGCGAGCGAGCCGATGGCTGCGCGGTTGCCCGTTGCCCTGAGACTCGGCGGCTCCATGGGCCCGTGGACGCCGGGGAGTTCGTCAGGCCCGTCGCCACCTGTCCCCGCGGGCGAAGGTCGGTCGTGCCCGCCGGCCGATTCGCCTCGTCCTCCAGCCGAGCCGACGAACTTCGTCGGCGTGCACGCCGGTCGTCGCCTGCGCGGCCGCACCAGCGTCACCACCGGGCTGGCCCACCTCAGAGCCTGCTGCGCCAGTCCAAGGGGCTTGTCTCGGCGACTGGCGCCCAGCGCCTTGGTCCGGACACCGTGGTCCCGACGTACATCATCACGAACGTTCGCGTACCAACGGTCGTGCAGCCACGCGCGCAGCTGCGGGCTAGTCCCCGCACCAGACATATCGCCCAAGACGGACAAGAACCGTGTGGAGGGGTTTGACAGCTCGGGACGGCATGCAAATCTCCGGTATGCGCACCCGAACCCGCCGACCAGCTTCGCTCCTCGCCGCACTGGTTGCCGTTGCCTGCCTCGCCGCCGCCACTGGGTTGTCCCTTCCGAGTGCCCAAGGGGCCGTCGACAACACCGGTCCCTCGCTGACCGTCCCGGCACGGTCGTCGTACGTCATCGGGCAGGTCACCGACGACCCGCTCTTCGTGGACGGCGAGCTGTGGTTCGCCGACCGGGGTGCCTACCGGCGGTTCGCCTGGAAGGCCTCCGACCCCTCCGGGATCTGCCGCTACTCCATAGATGAGTTCCACAATGTGGAGGGTTGGTATTTGAAGACCCAGAGCTACGCCACGCACTCGACGACCGGCAGGTTCACCTACAAGACCGACGACTACGAGAACTCCGACGACATGACCCGGGTCCGGGTGAACGCCCATGACTGCGCCGGCAACGTCACCTCGGTGACCCGACCGACCAACTACATCCACATCGAACGCGACTACGGGCCCACCGTGCCGGCCCAGTGGTCGCGCACCTCGTGCACGTGCGCGATCGGCGACTCCATGCTGCGCACCTGGACGAAGAACGCGTCGCTCAGCACCGTGGTCAACGGAGAAGGTCGTAGAGAGCACGTCGCTCTGGTGATGGCCAAGGGACCGAAGCGTGGGAAGGCCGCGATCTACTTCGACGGAAAGCTCGCCACCACCGTCGACACCTACGCGACGGCGAACACGAATCGGGTCGTGATGTGGGACAGGGAGCTCCCGGGGACGGTTGACCACACGGTCAAGGTGGTGAACCTGGCCACGCCCGGGCGTTCGCGGATCGACATCGACGCCTACCTGAACTGAGCCCCACTCGAACCTCCGACCACCAGGTGCTGGACAGCCGCTCGACCTGAACGCCCGCGCACCTCAGGGTGTAAAGGCGGTGGGTCCGGGGCATGTAACGGACTTGAGGTTGGTGGCAGTGGCCACCACGGGTCTGGAAGGTCTATTGGTGGCGTTGACGCGAGTGGACCCGACGCGGCAGCACGAGATGCCCCGAGGGTTGCCCGACCGCCGCCCGTGGCGCGTAGCGCTGGGCCGAACTCCGGGCGTGGACCACTGCTTCCGTGCGTGTGTGTTCGTGATCGGACTGGTGGCTGTTCTGGGCGGAGCAGTGCTCTGGTTGTTCTCCTCACTACTGACCACGCCCCTGGTCTTCGCCGGCCTCTGGGTCTGGTCCTGGGAGTTCGTCTGGGCCAGGCGCCTGTTGCACAGGTTCAGGATCTGGGCAGGCCGCCTGTGGAAGCGAGTGAAGAGACGTCCAACGAAGTGGACTGTCATCACCATGCTCGGGATCCTCAGTGGGGTCGGGGTCTGGTGGGCCTGGTTCGAGTTCATGTAGCGCAGGTCCCGCCAGCCACGACAATGGGGCCATGGTGAGCGGTCCTCAGGACACTGTGTCGTTCCGGCTGTGGCCGCCGGTCGCGGTCGGTTCGCCCCTGCTCCTCGGCTGGCTGGCCACCCTGAGCTTGGGTGACCCGGTCGACCTCGGTGGCTGGCGGGTTCTGCTCGGCTGGGTGCTGTTGCTGTTGTTCGTCGGGTGGAACGGCTGGTCGCTGTGGTTGTTCCGCCGGCACCAGACCGGCCTGCTGCCGGGGCAGGCGACGAACGCGATGATCGAAGAGGGGCCCTACCGCCTGTCCCGCAACCCGTTGTACGTCGGCATGCTCGCGCTCTACCTCGGTCTGGCGTTGCTCGCCCCCACGGTGTGGGGGATCCTGCTGTTCCCGGCCGCGGTGCTGCTCGTCCTATTGGGCGCGATCCGGCCCGAGGAGCGATTCCTGCACGAGCGGTTCGGTGCGCCGTACGACGACTACGCCCGGCGAGTGCGCCGCTGGCTGTGAGCACTGAAGGAGGGCCTTCGTCCGGGCCCCCGTCCGCGCAGCCGGGCACCGCCATGCGGGCCTATTCGCGCAGACCCTTGTCAATCTCCGTCAGGGCCTGGGCGAGCTCGACGCCGGGAGTCCAGCCCCACTTGTGGGCGCGACCTACCAGGAACTGTCCGGTCCAGGCGGGACCGTCGTCCCAGTGCGGCTCGATGCCGAGCGCGCTGGTGACCGTCTCGTAGTAGTCCCGCTGCTCTGCCGGCTCTCCCGCGAGGTTGACCGCGGTGCATCCGCCTTCCGTGGGTCCCTCCTCGGGATCTCTCGACGTCGGTACCACGCCCGTCGCCACGTCAGCCACGAACTCGGCCAGGTCGTCGACATGAACCCAGGGAAACGTCTGCTCTGGTACGGCGTGCCGGGCGTTCTCGTCCTCGCGGATGGCGGCGGGCCGGAGGGTGTTCCACACTGAGGTCTCCCCGGCGCCCGAGGATCGCCGGTGGACGCACGAGGACTCGGGTGATCCCCTCGACCTGCGCCAGGGCAGCGTCGGTGTCCCGCTTGGTCGCGGCGTAGTCGTTGGCGTCCTCGCCGACCAGAGGTGAGGACTCATCTACGTCACCCGCCGAGGGCGAACGGTCGTAGACGGCAGCGGTCGAGATGTGCACCAGCCGCTCGAGGCCGGCATCGCGCGCAGCCTGCGCGATCACCGGCGTGCCCTCGACCCCAATCCGGTGCTGGGTCTCCCGGTCCGAGCCCATCGGGTGGACGGTCGTGACGAGGGCGCTGGCGCCGGCGACCGCGGGGACCCGCGAAGTCAGGGTCGTGGAACTCGCCGACGTGCTCCTCCACGCCCGGGATATCAGGCCCGGTTCCGGCGCGGCGTACGACGGCACGCACGGTCGCGCCTCGACCGGCCAGGACCTCGCAGATCCGTGACCCGACGAGACCGTTCGCGCCGGTGACGACAACAACAGGCTTCGGTTCGTTCATGAAGCCAACCTTGGCACGGTCGCGGTAGCCACGAACCGCAGCCGCCTCCCTGACCAGCACGTCGACGACCGCTCCGCTACCGGCAGCATCCGGATCTGCCGAGATCCGGTCAAGACCGGGACGGGAGTTCCTCGGACGTGTGGACAAGCGATCCCCCCAAGAGCACAATTGAAGGCGCGCGGGACCGAAGCGCTGGAGGTGCGTCGTGGATGGACGCGAGCACATCATCGTGTGTGGCATTGACGGCTCGCCAGCCGGCCAGCGGGCGCTGGAGTGGGCCATGGACGAGGCGATCCGCCGCAACTGCAAGTTGCGAGTGGTCACCGCGTTTACCTGGGACTTGGGGGAGGCAGTTGGAGGGCCGAGCAGCTCAGCGGCCGCGCAGCGTGAGGCGAAGCAGATCCAGGACATCGCCGTCTCCGGGGTGCTCACGGACACGGACAATCCGCCTGAAGTGGAGAAGGTGCTGGTGCGCGGCGCCGCGAGCGAGAGCTGTGCAGGTCGGCCCTGGACGCGGAGCTGATCGTGCTCGGCAGCCACGGACACGGCGCCGTGCACGACCAGCTTGTCGGTTCCACGAGCATGCGAGCGATTCATCACGCCTCCTGCCCGGTCGTGATCCTGCCCGACCCGCGCCACGCGGAGCGGGCATTCAAACGCGTCAAAGACAAGCGTCGAGGAGTCGAGCCGCCCCATCCGGGTCCCATGTTCTGATACGGCTCCCTTCCCTCCGCCGGGTCCCGATCGAGGCCTGAGCCCTTTGGCGTCTGAACTTTCCAGGGTGGAGACGAGGAGGTCGAACGGTGAGGTAGGCGAGTGCCTCCGACTAACAGGATGAAGCCACGCGGCCTCGTTACGAACGTCCGGATCTAATGGCTTCCATCAAGCCGGCTTGGCAGGCTTGGTTCCGGTAGCGGCCGGCGGGTCAGTACTCTTCGGATCTGACTTTCTAGGTCTTGCGGCAGACCGTGCGCCTGCTGGTCGTGAGGAGGCTAAACCGCTGCTGGGATGTTGTGCCTCCGAGGTTGTGGTGAGCACTTGACCATTAGATCGCTGGCTGTCTCTTCCACGCTGCCGACGGGTCTGAAGGGTGCAGACCCGGGACAGGAAGAGCTGATGCTGTTCGTGGGAGATGACTGGGCAGAGGGCCATCACGACATCGAAAATCGTCGACGACCACGGGAAGATGCTGGCCCGCAAACGGTTGCCCGAGGGGCTCGAGGGAGTCACCCGGCTGCACTCGCTGCTCGCGGCGCAGATGCCTGATGACTGGGTAGATCGCGACCCCGATCAGGTCGTTGAACTGGTGAAGGTCGGCATCGAAACCGACCGCGGCTCCTGGGTCGCTGCCCTGGTCGCGGCGGGCTATGAGGTGTTCGCGGTCAACCCGCTCTCGGTGGCCCGCTATCGCGAGCGGCACTCCACCTCGGGAGCCAAGTCTGATGCTGCTGATGCGCACCTGTTGGCGGAGATGGTCCGCCTCGACCGTGCTCACCATCGACCGGTCGCGGAGGCCCTGGACCATCGCAATCGCCCGCGACGCGAGGCACAGGAACGCCGCCGCGATCCGGGTGGGCGATGACACCCCCGAGGCGTTCATCGGGTAGCGGACTCCGTGCGGCTGGCCGCGCGTCACTCGGCCGCGATCTGAAGCCTCACACAACCACCTGTGGTCGTTCGTGCGGCCAAGGGTCGAACACAGCGAACGAGTGACCTCGCCGCATTCTTGTGGCACCGTGTTGAGATGCCCCAGTATCGAGCGTTCGACCAGACGGGCAATCTCATCGGCTGAGAGGAGATCTCGGACTCCGACACCGCCGTGGCGTGGGCCATCGCCAACGTCCACCAAGGCGCAGCGCTGTTCGAGAGGAAGAGTGGCGACGAATGGGTCTGCTTCTTCGAGTACCACAACGGGCAGTTGGCCAGCAAGAAGAAGTAACCACGTTGTCGGTGCAGACGAGACAGCCGCAGCTGATGGGAGGCTGACACCGTGGCGAAGCTGACCTACATGATGAACGCGAGCCTGGACGGCTACATCGCCGCGCGAGGTGACGACATCAGCTGGGGCGTGCCCAGTACCGAACTGCACCAGTGGTACAACGACCGAGCCCGCGAGCTCGGTGTCTCGCTGTACGGCCGCAAGCTGTGGGAGCTCATGAACGCGCACTGGCCGACCGCCGACCAGCAGCCGGACACGCCACCCGTGGAGGTCGAGTTCGCCCGCATCTGGCAGAAGACGCCGAAGGTGGTGTTCTCCACGACCCTCGACGAGGTCAGCGGGAACGCGCGCCTGGTCACGGGTGACGCCGTGGCCGAGATAACCCGGCTCAAGGCCGGGGACGGCGCCCCGATGGAAATCGGCGGCGCCACACTCGCGGGCGCAGCGATGCGCGCCGGCTTGATCGACGAGTACCAGGTGGTCACGCACCCGGTGCTGGTCGGCGGTGGCAAGCCGTTCTTTTCGCCGCTGGACAACTGGGTGAACCTGCGCCTGGTGGAGACGAGAACGTTCCCGGACGGCGTGACCCTGGCGCACTACGAATCCAGGCGCTGACCCTCGTCGGGGGACTGTTCTCCGCCGGTCGCACTCAGCTGCGCGATCACGCGGATAACCCGGCGCGCCATGCCTGGCAGGGGTGCCAAGATGCGCGCGCGATGCCCGAACCGGGGACGACCAGTTCGGGAACGGAGCTCATTCGCCCGGCGCTACCTGGAAGGCCCGTACCTCGATCCGGCCCCCAAGGGCCTTCGACGCGCGGGCAGCCCAGCCGAGTGCGGCGTCCTCGTCAGCGACGTCGATCACCCAGAACCCTCCGAGGTACTCGGGAGCCTCGACGAAGGGGCCGTCGACGGTGTTCAGCGAATCGCCGGTGTTGTCGACGGTCTTCGCGCTCGAGGGCGGCATCAACCCGCCCGCGAATACGAAGGCACCTGTCGACGTCAACTCCTCGATTATCGCGCCGGTGGCAGCCATGGCCGCCTCGAGCTCGGCCGGGTCCATGGTCTCCATGGTCGGCTCCTCGTCGGAGTCGTGCGGGACGGACAGTAGGTATTGGCTCATGCCTGGTACGACCTTCCTCGGTGCTGGAACTCATCGTTGGGGTGCATGCGTATGTCGAGTCAGTTGACGATCGCGGTCAGGTAGTAGCCGTCGACCTTCGGCGTCCCTCCGTAGCCGTCCGGCAGATACGGGACCGGCCCGGTGATCTCGAGCGGCGTCCACACACCTTCGTCTCGCAGCCGGTCGACCACGGCCTGGCAGCTGCGGGTGTCCCAGAGGTCCTCGCGCTGCGTCGCGACGACGAGTCCTCCGGGGCGGGGCACTCTGGCGAACTCTCGCCACACGCCCTCGACCTCCGGGAGGTAGGTCATCACCCCGACACAGACCAACGCGTCGACGCTTTCATCGTCGAAGGGGAGGCGCTTCTGGAGGTCTGCGCGCTGGACCGAGTCATACGCGCCGCCCTCCTGAGCAATCTCGAGGGACGCCTGCGAGATGTCCAGGCCCAGGATCTGTCCGGCGAATCCTCGTGCACGAAGCTCCCGGCCGACGAGTCCGGTGCCGCATCCGACGTCGAGCACCGAGCCCGCATCGGGCTGGCGTGACATGACGATCTCCGCCACCACCGCAGGCGCTTGGTAGGACCACGACAGCAAGTCTTCGTCGTAGCCCTTTGCCCACGCGTCGTACCGGTCGGCGACCTCTCCAGGATCGCTCGTGCCCTGGTGCAACCAGTCGCCACTCGGAACAGCGTCGGGAACCATCGCGCCAGCGTCTCATGCAACAGCTTCGTTGTGCGGCCCAAGAACGCGTGGTCGCTGCTGAGGTCAATGGAAGGTGACTGCGGTTGGGCGGACGCGGGTAACTGCGCAACTAGGTATGCGGTCAGAATGCTCCGCGTGGCGTCGACGAATGCGGGGGAGGGGACTGGAAGGCCGGGTTGGTCCGGCCTCATCCTTCTCTGCGCGGCAGGGGTCGTCTGGGGCACGATCGGTCCGGCCGTCGACGTCGTGCACGACCGGTCTTCCCTGTCGGTGCTCACCATCGGGGCTTACCGCGCAGTGGCGGCGGTTGCCGTGCTGGCGATGGCAGCGACGGTCGCGCGCTTGTGGGCCAGGTGCCTGGCGCTCCTCCGGCAGCACGGTTTGAGAGTCGTGCTGACAGGTGTCATGACTGCTGCGTTCCAGATGCTCTTCTTCGCGGCGGTGGTGGTGTCTGGGGTGAGCGTGACAACCGTGGTGGCCCTCGGGTTCGCTCCCGTCCTGCTCCTCGTGGTCGCGAGCGCGCGAGGCAGGCGTCTTCCGGCCCTGTCCGAGGTCGTTGATGGTGGGAACCGCTCTGCTCGGACTGCTCCTGGTCAGCACCACCGGTGGCGCCGATGCAAACGCGACGCACTCTGGATGGGGTCTGTTGGCGGCGCTGGGTTCCGGTGGGGCGTACGCGCTGTCCACCGAGGTGGGAGGCTCATTGACCCGCGCGCACGACGCGCTCGTCGTGACCACGTGCACCACCCTGGTCGTCGCGGCCGTGCTGGTGCCGGGCGGTCTGGGGCTAGCACTGCTCCAAGGGCAGTCCATGACGACGACGGACGCCGGCTCCTGGGTCCTCATCGTCTACCTCGGCGTGGTCACCATGGCGTTCGCCTACTTCCTGCTGTACGCCGGGCTGCGCAGCACCCCGAGCGGCACCGCGGTGGTGGCCACCCTCCTGGAACCAGTCACCGCGGTCCTCATCGCGGTGCTCTTTCTCGACGAGACCCTGTCGGTGGCCGGCGGGCTCGGCTGCCTACTCATCCTGGGCGCCATCGGCGGTCTGGGACGTCGGATGGAGCAGCCGCAGGTGCAGTGAACTCGAGTGGCAGCATCACCCTCTTGCTCGGGTGCAGACTGACGCGCATGTTGGAGACGCAAGCTCTGGCGTTGCGCAACTGCTCGCAACGGTTGTGGGACGGGAGATGAGATGTGGAACCTGGCGAGAACCTTGGGCTTCGATCGTGTGGCGCCGACACGGGAGGAAGTACTCGCATCGATGCCGGGCGACGACCTCGTCCCGCAAGCGCAGGTGGTGATGGATCGCGCGTTCGAGGTAAGTGCCTCGCCGGACGTGGTTTGGCCTTGGCTCGTCCAGCTGGGCAAGAAACGCGCGGGCTGGTACCTCCCCGAGCGTGCGGAACGCTTCATCCCTCGCAGCCGGCGCGCTATTCGGCGTACTGACCCACGATGGCTCGACCTGGCACCCGGCGACGTGATCCCCGACTACGGCGGTCGCCATGCGACGTTCACGGTTGACGAGATGATCCAAGACTCAGTCCTCGTCTACACCTCGCGCCGCGGGCGGACGGACGTCAGCTGGTCGATACGGCTGAGGCCGGTCGAGGAAGGTGCCACGCGGGTTCAGCTGCGCCTGCGCCTGGGACCTGTTCGGCACAAGCGGCTCGCCGACACCGTCGGTGGGTTCTTCGACTTGCTCACCATTGCCGGCATGGCCGCCGGACTCGAAGAACGAGCTGGGGTGCGGTGAACGCCCCGGATGCTCAGTTCGGGTGAGCGCTGGACCGAGGTGAGACGCATAGGGTGAAGCGGTGACTTCGCCTGTGCAATGGACACTCACCTTCGATTGCCACGACGCGGGTCGGGTGGCCGCGTTCTGGGCAGTAGCGCTCGGGTACGTCGAAGCACCGCCACCGACCGGGTGGGCAACGTGGGAAGAGTGGCTGCGCCACCATGACGTACCTGAGGAGGAGTGGGACGACGGAGCGGCACTCGTCGACCCCAGTGGTCTGCAGCCCCGCATCTCCTTCTTGCGGGTGCCCGAACCGAAGCAGGTCAAGAACCGCATCCACGTCGACCTACAGGTCTCCGGCGGGCGCCACATCGAGCAGTCGGAGCGGGAACGTGCGATCCGTGCCACCGTCGAAAGACTGGTCGCAGCAGGCGGGGAAGTGCTGTTCGAAGCACCTGAAGCTGGGCCGCTCGATCACGTGGTGATGTGTGATCCAGAGGGCGCCGAGTTCTGCGTGGTCTGATCGCGCCGCTGGCGCATGACGCGCCCGCACGCTCACCCAGCAGTCAGTGCTCAATCCCTGCGTTCGCCAGGTTCGCTTGGTGCGGGCCAGCGAGCCACTCCTGCTCCAGTCGCGCGTCGACGGGCTCCATTCCGCGCCGCAACGCGTCGATGTAGGCACGATCGGCAGCCAGGCGGGCCGCCACCTCGGAACCCTCGGCAACTGCGCCGTGACCGGGGACCACAACGCCGACGTGCTCGGCGGCTTGGCCCAGTCGGTCGAGTGCCGTTTCGTAGGCGGCAACCTGATCGGGGCGACGAGGGTCGAGCATCGGGATCAGGACGTCGGAGAGCATGTCGCCGGCGAGCAGGACGCCACGGTCGGCAAGGAGAACGGCGGCGTGCCCGATTGCGTGCGCCTCATGTTCGACGATCTCGCCCGGGACTGGTCCACCGTCTGCGGGTAGCGAGGTGAGCAGCCCGATCAGCTCGAGCGGGATGCCCGACGCGCTCTGCGCCGCCATCGCCTGCGCCCTGTCCCGGACGCCACCTACTGCATCAGCATTGGCTGTGGTGGCGTAGCGAGGGACGTCGCCGAACCGGGAATGCCACAGCAGATGGTCCCAGTGGAGGTGCGTCGAGAACCCGGCGACCACTGGAATGCCGAGCCGGTCCACGTCATCGGCGAGCTCGGTCAGATCAGCGCCGTCGATGCCGGGGTCGACCAGGATCAAGCCTTCGTCCCCGAGCACCGCGATCGCGTTGCTCCAGACCCACTCGCTCTGTCGGACCCACACGCCGTCGGCCACTCGATTCAGCACCGGATGATGCTGTCAGGCACCTCCACCCCGGCGCAATCACACTCCCAGTGGTCCGGCGCTCCAGCGGAGCCTGGGGACCGGGGGATCGATTCGGGTGCCACGTGTGGTCGCTTTGCGTGGCCTGAGAGTGAACGTTCACATTTGCCGGTGCACGCCTGGAAACGGTTTGTAGACAACTGTGCGCGGAGGCTTGACTTCCCTGAATGTTAGCGTTCACACTCGGGCCTTGTGACACCAGTCACACCCGGGCAGGAGCCCGACGAACCGAGAGGAAGCACAGTGCTGAAGAAGAGTTTGATCGCCGCTTGCGCGATCACCCTGGGCTCGTTCTCGCTCACCGCTTGCGGCAGCTCCGGCTCCGACGGCAGTGGCGGCGGTGGCGACGACAAGATCACGATGGGCTTCGCGCAGGTCGGCGCCGAGAGCGGCTGGCGTACGGCGAACACCAAGTCCATCAAGGAGTCGGCGAAGTCAGAGGGTGTCGAGCTGAAGTTCTCCGACGCCCAGCAGAAGCAGGAGAACCAGATCAAGGCGATCCGCTCCTACATCCAGCAGAAGGTGGACGTGATCGCGTTCAGCCCCGTCGTCGAGACCGGCTGGGACGGCGTCCTGGCCGAGGCCAAGCGCGCGAACATCCCCGTGATCCTCACTGACCGTTCCGTCGACTCCAAGGACACCTCGCTCTACGAGACATTCCTGGGGTCGGACTTCGTCGAGGAGGGCGAGAAGTCCGGCAAGTGGCTGGTCGAGAACGCCGCCGACGCCGATGGCAACGGCGACGGAAAGATCAACGTCGTCCAGCTGGAGGGCACCACGGGCGCGGCTCCGGCCATCGACCGTGGCGAGGGCTTCGCGAAGGAGATCAAGGCCGACCCGAAGATCAAGGTCGTCGCCTCGCAGACGGGTGACTTCACCCGTGACGGCGGCAAGAAGGTGATGGAGTCGTTCCTGAAGTCGCAGAAGGACATCGACGTCGTCTTCGCCCACAACGACGACATGGGTCTCGGTGCCATCGAGGCGATCAAGGCGGACGGCAAGAAGCCTGGCACCGACATCAAGATCATCACCGTCGACGCGGTCAAGGACGGCATGACCGCGCTGTCGAAGGGCGAGATCAACTACATCGTCGAGTGCAACCCGCTGCTCGGTCCGCAGCTGATGGACCTGGCCGAGAAGGTCGTCGCGGGTGATGAGGTGCCCAAGCGGGTCGTCACCAAGGAGTCCGCGTTCAACCAGGAGCAGGCTACCGAGGTCCTGGCAGAGCGCGAATACTGAGAAGGGCAGCACCAAGCAGGCTCGCTGGGCCCGCCCCGGAGACGGCGGCGGGCCCAGCGAGCCCACCCCGCGGTGGCACCAGGAGCGAGGAGAGAGTGATGACCCAGATGGACGTGCAGCCGGTCGAGAAGGGTGAGCCGGCCCACGACCTCGACGGGCGCGGCGAGAGCGGTGTTCCTCCCATCGTCGAGATGCACGACATCCACATCGCCTTCGGCGGGGTTCCCGCACTCAGCGGGGTCGACCTTCGCCTCTTCCCGGGCGAGGTGCACGCCCTGATGGGGGAGAACGGCGCGGGGAAGTCGACGATGATCAAGGCGCTCACCGGCGTCTACAGCATCGACTCCGGCACCATCAAGGTCGCCGGCGCCGAGCAGACGTTCTCCTCGCCCGCAGCCTCCCAGGACGCCGGCATCAGCACGGTCTACCAGGAGATCAACCTGTGCACGAACCTCTCCGTGGCCGAGAACATGATGCTGGGCCGCGAACCTCGCAGGTTCGGTGGCATCAACGGCAAGGCGATGCGGCGCCGGGCAGGGGAGACCCTCCAGCGCCTTGGTCTGAACATCGACCCGGCATCCCAGCTGGGCGAGCACCCCATCGCCGTACAGCAGCTGGTCGCCATCGCCCGCGCGGTCGACGTGGACTGCAAGGTGCTCATCCTCGACGAGCCGACCTCCAGCCTGGACTCCGACGAGGTGGCCAAGCTGTTCGAGGTGATGCGCAGGCTCCGCGACCAGGGAGTCGCGATCGTCTTCGTCTCCCACTTCCTGGACCAGATCTTCGAGATCAGTGACCGCTTGACGGTGTTGCGCAACGGCGCCCTCGTGGGTGAACGGATGACGCGTGACGTCTCGGAGATCGAGCTGGTGCGGATGATGATCGGCCGCGAGCTCGAGGCGCTGGAACGCATCGACCGAGAGATCGCCTCCACCGACGTGCAGGAGACCGGGACCCCACTGCTGAAGGCGCTCCGCCTGGGTCGCAAGGGTTCCCTTGAGGCCGTGGACCTCGACGTCTTCGAGGGCGAGGTCATCGGGGTCGCGGGGCTGTTGGGCTCTGGCCGGACCGAGCTGGCCCGGTTGCTGTTCGGCGCGGACACCGCCGACACCGGTGAGCTGGAGGTGCGGGCGAAGAAGCACCGCTTCCGCAGTCCACGGCACGCGATCGACAGCAAGATCGCGTTCTCGAGTGAGAACCGCCGTGCCGAGGGAGTGATCGAGGACCTGACCGTCGCCGACAACATGCTGCTGGCCCTGCAGGCGACGCGTGGTTGGCTGCGTCCGATCCCGCAGGCGACCCGCAACCGGCTCGCCACGCAGTACATCGAGGCGCTCGATGTACGACCTGCCAACCCGAACGCCGTGATGCGCACGCTCAGCGGCGGGAACCAGCAGAAGGTGCTGCTGGCCAGGTGGCTGATCACCGAGCCGGAGCTGCTCATCCTCGACGAGCCGACGCGTGGCATCGACATCGGCGCGAAGACCCAGATCCAGGGGCTGGTCGCCGATCTGTCCCGCAAGGGCATGGCGGTGGTCTTCATCTCGGCCGAGCTCGAGGAGGTGCTTCGCCTCAGCGACCGGCTGGTGGTGATGCGCGACCGCCGGAAGATCGACGAACGACCCAATGACGACGTCACGCTCAGCGACGTGCTCGAGATCATCGCGGGTGAGGCCCGCGCCGAGGAGACCACCGATGCCTGAGGCAGCCCCCAGCCGAGCCGCGACGCTCGCGAGCAAGCCCCTGCTGTGGCCGGTGCTGGCGCTCGTCGCGCTGCTCGTGATCAACGTGATCGCGAACCCGTCCTTCCTCAGCATCCGGATGCAGGACGGGCACCTCTACGGAAACCTCATCGACATCCTGCGCAACGGTGCGCCAGTGCTGCTGATCGCGCTGGGGATGACGCTCGTGATCGCCACCCGCGGCATCGACCTCTCAGTGGGTGCCGTGGCTGCCATCTCGGGAGCCGTCGCGTGTGTCTACATCGCCGGTGCAGAAGACCAGGGGTCGGTGTCAACGGCGATCGTCGCCTGCACGATGGCCCTCGGAGTCTGTGTCCTCCTCGGCCTCTGGAACGGCTTCCTGGTCTCGGTGCTGGGGATCCAGCCGATCATCGCGACCCTGGTCCTGATGACCGCCGGCCGCGGTCTCGCGATGCTCGTCACCGACGGGCAGATCACCACCGTCAACAACGACGCCTTCGCCGGCCTCGGCGTCGGGTTCGTGGCGACACTGCCGGTGGCGATCCTGGTGGCGCTGGCCGTGTTCGCGCTCACCGCGCTCGTCACACGTCGTACGGCGCTGGGCATGCTCATCGAGTCGGTCGGCATCAACCCGGAGGCGAGCCGCCTCGCCGGAGTGCGCGCGCGCACGATCATCTGGACGGTGTACGTGTTCGTGGCCGTGTGTGCCGGGATCGCCGGATTGATGATCGCGGGCAACACCAGTGCAGCGGACGCGAACAACGCCGGGCTCTGGATCGAGCTCGACGCGATCCTCGCGGTGGTGATCGGCGGTACGTCGCTGGCGGGCGGGCGTTTCTCCCTGACCGGCACCCTCGTCGGCGCGATGCTCATCCAGACGCTGGCGACCACGATCCCGAACATCGGGATCCCGGCCCAGTCCAACTACCTGTTCAAGGCGGTCGTCGTCATCCTCGTGTGCCTCGTCCAGTCGCCGAAGGCCCGCGCGGCCTTCCGTGTACGACGCACCGGTGGCGGTGTCTTCATGACGAAGGCAGGCGCAGCATGAGCGCCGCCACCGCCACCGGCTCCAGCACCTGGGAGCGGGTCCGCACCTACTCACCCCCGTCGCAGTACCTGCCGGTGCTCGCCACGTTCGCGCTGTTCGTGGGGATGTTCGCCGCTGGCGGTGTGCGCTACGAGGGCTTCGCCTCTCCGCAGGTCTTCCTGAACCTGTTCGTGGACAACGCCTTCCTGATCGTCCTCGCGGTGGGCATGACCTTCGTGATCCTCACCGGGGGCATCGACCTGAGCGTCGGGTCGGCCGTCGCCCTGTCGACCGTCGTGGCCGCTCGTACGCTCGAGGCGGGATGGTCACCCGGCCTCGCAGTGGCGGCGGTGCTGTTCGTCGGCACGACCATGGGCCTGATGATGGGGCTGGTCATCCACTACTTCGACATCCAGCCGTTCATCGCCACCCTTGCCGGGATGTTCCTCGCCCGTGGGCTCTGCTACCTGATCAGCATCGAGTCGATCCCCATCCGCAACGGCACTTTCATCAGCATCGGCTCGGGACAGATCTCGCTGCCGGGTGGGCTCTACTTCACCTGGGGCGCGGTGCTGGCCCTGGTGACCGTCGCCGTCGCGGCGTGGGTGCTGCACCGCACCCGCTTCGGCCGCACGGTCTACGCCATCGGTGGCAGTGAGAGCTCCGCGATGCTGATGGGCCTACGGGTGGCCTTCACGAAGGTGATGGTCTACACGATCAGTGGCTTCTGCGCGTCGCTGGCCGGGCTGCTGTTCTCCCTCTACATGCTCTCCGGCTACAGCCTGCACGCCGTGGGCATGGAGCTCGAGGCGATCGCCGCGGTCGTCATCGGTGGCACGCTGCTGACCGGCGGACGGGGACTGGTGGTCGGTTCGCTGCTGGGCGTGCTGGTGCTCGGCACGATCCAGACCTTCGTCTCCTTCGACGGCACCCTCAGCTCGTGGTGGACCAAGATCACGATCGGCGTACTTCTGCTCGCGTTCGTGGTCATGCAGCGGTTCGTCACCAGGCGACAGACATGACCGACATCGCACCACGTCCGAAGACCGCCCGGGCCGGTCGTACGCCGGTGATGGCCGACGTGGCACGCCTGGCCGGGGTGTCGCACCAGACGGTGTCGCGGGTGATCAACGGGCACAGCAGTCTCCGGCCCGCGACCCGCGCGCGCGTCGAGGACGCGATCCGCCAGCTCGGCTACCGGCCGAACACGGTGGCCCGCGCCCTCGTCACGAAGCGGTCGGCGACGATCGGGGTGATCGCGACCAACGGCGGGCTCTGGGGTCCGTCCACCGTGCACCGCGCGATCCAGGCCGCTGCACGAGAGGCCGGATACTTCGTCAGCTCGGTGAACCTCCCCGACGTCACCCGGGAGGACCTCGCGGCTGCGGTCGAGCACCTGCGTGACCACAACGTCGAGGGCATCGTGATGATCGCCGCCAACGACGAGGCCGTCGACATCGCCCGGCGCCAGGAGACCGGAGGCGTCCCGGTGGTGGTGGTCGAGGGCGACCTGTCGCGCGCGCCGTGGACGGTCGGGGTCGACCAGGTCGCCGGCGCGCGGATGGCGACCGAACACCTGCTCTCCCTGGGTCACGAGCAAGTGATGCACGTGGCCGGTCCCCAGCACTGGGAGGAGGCCCGGGCCCGGCTCGCCGGGTGGCGCGAGTCCGTCCAGGCCGTCGGCCTCAAGCCGCTCGAACCGTTGCTGGGTGACTGGACCGCCGAGAGCGGCTACGCCCTGGGCCAGGCACTGGCCAAGCGTCGCGGGGTCACCGCTGTCTTCGTCGCCAACGACCACATGGCCATTGGGGTCCTGCGCGCCCTGTGGGAAGCCGGTCGCTCGGTTCCGGACGAGTTCAGCGTCGTCGGGTTCGACGACATCCCCGAGTCGGGCTTCCTGATCCCGCCGCTCACCACGGTCCGTCAGGACTTCGACGCGGTGGGGCTGCTCGCCATCGAGACGCTCCAGGTCGCCATGCGACCGGAGGACGAGAACGCAGGCGACCACGGTGGAGAGAGCCGCCGTGGTCGCCTGATCAAGCCGGAGCTGGTGCTCCGTGCCAGCACGGCGCCGGTCCCCGGGAAGAGGGCGTGATCGAGTTGTCCTCCGAGCAGACCCACGAGGGCGCCGTCGTCGTCGGCGTGGACTTCGGCACCCTGTCCGGTCGCGCCCTGGTCGTACGGGTCGCCGACGGCGAGGAGCTCGGCACCGCCACGCACGACTACGCGCACGCCGTACTCGACGACGCGCTTCCCTCAGGCACGCAGCTCGAGCCCGAGTGGGCGCTGCAGGTGCCCGAGGACTACCGCGACGTGCTGCGCATCGCCGTACCCGCAGCTGTTGCTGCTGCCGGTGTCGACCCGTCTCAGGTCATCGGCATCGCGACCGACTTCACCGCCTGCACGATGGTGCCGACGCTCGCGGACGGCACGCCGCTCTGCGAGATCGAGGAGTACGCCGACCGCCCGCACGCCTACGTGAAGCTCTGGCGCCATCACGCCGCGCAGGCGCAGGCTGACCGGATCAATGAGCTGGCCGAAGCCCGTAGTGAGTCGTGGCTGCCGCGCTATGGCGGGCTGATCTCCTCGGAGTGGGAGTTCGCGAAGGGGCTGCAGGTCTTCGAGGAGGACGCCGAGATCTATCACCGGATGGAGCGGTGGGTCGAGGTCTCCGACTGGATCGTGTGGCAGCTGTGCGGCAGCTACGTCCGCAACGCCTGCACGGCTGGCTACAAGGGGATCCTGCAGGACGGGAAGTACCCGAGCGAGGAGTTCCTCGAGGAGCTCGCGCCGGGCTTCGGCTCCTTCGTCGCCGACAAGGTCGACCACCCCATCGGTCAGCTCGGCGGCCGCGCCGGTGGCCTGACGGCGGAGGCTGCCGCGTGGACAGGCCTGCCCGAGGGGATCGCGGTAGCGGTCGGCAACGTGGATGCACACGTCACCGCACCGGCGGCGCGGGCCGTCGACCCCGGGCAGATGGTGGCCATCATGGGCACGTCTACCTGCCACGTGATGAGCTCCGACCGGCTGGCCGAGGTGCCGGGCATGTGCGGCGTCGTCGACGGCGGCATCGTCTCCGGCAGCTGGGGCTACGAGGCCGGGCAGAGCGGCGTGGGGGACATCTTCGGTTGGTTCGTCAAGACCGGTGTGCCCGCGTCGTACGCCGAGGCCGCGGAGCGCTCAGGCGAGACGCTCCACGAGCTGCTGACCAGGCTCGCGAGCGACCAGGAGGTGGGGGAGCACGGGCTGGTCGCGCTCGACTGGCACAGCGGCAACCGCTCCGTCCTCGTCGACCACCAGCTCTCGGGACTTGTCGTGGGGCAGACGCTCGCGACCAGGCCGGAGGACACCTATCGCGCCCTGCTCGAGGCGACTGCCTTCGGCACCCGCGTGATCGTGGAGACGTTCCGCGACGCAGGCGTGCCGGTCACCGAGTTCATCGTCGCGGGCGGACTGGCCAAGAACCCGCTGCTGATGCAGATCTATGCCGACGTGCTCCGTCTCCCGCTGTCGGTGATCGGCTCGGCGCAGGGTCCTGCGCTCGGCTCGGCCATCCACGCGGCCGTCGCCGCCGGTGCCTACCCCGACGTGCGTGCGGCCGCCCAGCAGATGGGAAGGGTGCGCCCGCGTGCCTACGAGCCGCAAGAGTCGCGGTCCCGCTCCTACGACCGGCTGTTCGCGGAGTACCTCGAGCTGCACGACCACTTCGGCCGCGGGGTGGCTGCCATGCGGCGACTCAAGGGGATACGTCGCGACGCCGTCGCGCAGCGCCTCGCGAACGGTCGTGCGGAAGCGCCCGCGCCTGTCGAGCAGGAGAGCCAGGGGGTGTCGGCATGACGGCCGTCTCCGAGGTCGCGGCGACGATCCAGACCCTGCGCCAGGAGGTCTGCGCGCTGCATGGTCAGCTCACGCACTACCAGCTGGTCGTGTGGACGGCGGGCAACGTGTCGGCCCGGGTGCCGGGGCAGGACCTGCTGGTGATCAAGCCGAGCGGGGTGGCCTACGACGAGCTGACTCCGGAGAACATGGTGGTCTGCGACCTGTCGGGACGAGTTGTTGAGGGTGAGCACTCCCCGTCGTCGGACACGGAGGCCCAGGCGTACGTCTACCGACACCTGCCACACGTGGGTGGCGTGGTGCACACCCACTCGACGTACGCGACCGCGTGGGCGGCCCGTGGCGAGCCGATCCCGTGCGTCCTGACGATGGTTGCCGACGAGTTCGGCGGCGACATCCCGGTCGGCCCGTTCGCGGTCATCGGCGACGACTCGATCGGCCGCGGGATCGTCGAGACGCTGCGCGAGAGCCGCTCGGCCGCCGTACTCATGCAGAACCACGGTGTGTTCACCATCGGCCCGACCGCACGAGCCGCGGTGAAGGCCGCTGTGATGTGCGAGGACGTGGCCCGGACCGTGCACATCTCGCGCCAGCTCGGGCAGCCGATCCCGATCGAGCAGTCGTACGTCGACCAGCTCCACGATCGCTACCAGAACGTCTACGGCCAGCCCTGACCCGCGTCCGTCCCCGCCCCTCGAAGACGATCGACCCCGGAGGTCCAGCATGGCCAGCACCGCCCCACCGACGGCTGAGGTCTGGTTCCTCACCGGCAGCCAGGACCTCTACGGGCCCGAGACCCTGGACCAGGTCGCCGACCAGTCCCGTGCCATCGCGGAACGCCTTTCCGCGCAGCTGCCCGTCCGGGTGGTGTGGAAGCCGGTCCTCCTCGACTCCGTGTCGATCCACCGCCAGATGCTCGACGCCAACAGCGCCGACGACTGTGTCGGTGTGATCGCGTGGATGCACACGTTCTCCCCGGCGAAGATGTGGATCTCCGGGCTGGACGCGCTGCAGAAACCACTGCTGCACCTGCACACCCAGGCGGGGATGGCGCTGCCGTGGTCCACGATCGACATGGACTTCATGAACCTCAACCAGGCCGCCCACGGTGACCGGGAGTTCGGCTACATCCAGACGCGTCTCAGTGTCCCCCGCAAGACCGTCGCGGGCCACGTGGACTCCCCGGCCGTGGCCTGCCGAGTCGAGTTCTGGGCCCGTGCCGCGCTCGGCCGGCACGAGCTGCGCCGGCTCAGCCTGGCGCGCTTCGGCGACAACATGCGCAACGTCGCTGTGACCGAGGGTGACAAGGTCGAGGCCCAGCTCCGGTTCGGGGTCTCGGTGAACACCTACGGCGTCAACGATCTCGTCGCCGTCGTCGACCAGGTGCCCGACAAGGACATCGACAAGCTGGTCACGGAGTACGCCGACACCTACCGGGTCGCATCCGAGCTGTTGCCGGACGGCGATCGCCACGACTCGCTGCGCTACGGCGCCCGCATCGAGCTCGGACTGAGGACCTTCCTCGACGAGGGCGGGTTCGATGCGTTCACGACGAACTTCGAGGATCTCGGCGGCCTGCGCCAGCTCCCGGGTCTCGCGGTCCAGCGGCTGATGGCCGACGGCTACGGGTTCGGCGCCGAGGGTGACTGGAAGACCTCGGTGCTGCTCAGGGCCACCAAGGTGATGGCCTCCGGTCTCGCAGGCGGCACGTCGTTCATGGAGGACTACACCTACCACCTGGTCCCGGGGGAGGAGAAGATCCTCGGCGCCCACATGCTCGAGGTCTGCCCGACGATCACCACCCAGCGGGCCTCCCTGGAGATCCACCCGCTCTCGATCGGCGGGCGCGAGGACCCGGTGCGCCTGAGGTTCACCGCCGACCCGGGAGCAGCCGTGGTCGTCGGGATCTCCGACCTCGGGGACAGGTTCCGCCTGACCGTCAACGAGATCGACGTGGTCGAGCCCGACGAGGACCTGCCCTCGCTGCCGGTGGCCTGCGCCGTGTGGGAGCCGCGGCCCTCGCTCTCGACGTCGGCGGAGGCCTGGCTGATGGCCGGGGCCCCGCACCACACCGTGCTTTCCAAGGCGATCGGCGTGGAGGTGCTGGAGGACTTCGCCGAGATGACCCGCACCGAGCTGGTGGTCATCGATGCGGACACCACCCCGAGGAACTTCCAGCGCGAGCTGCGCTGGAACGCGGCGTACCACCGACTCGCAGAGTCGCTGTGACCAGCTCTAGACGCAATCACCGGCCCATGGGAGCAATACCAGTGCCGAACAGCGATCAGCCGCTGGTCCAGACAGCCGGGTTCGGGTTCACGTCGAGGCTGTACCGTCCCGCGCCGTGAGTGCTCTCGATGGCCTGTACCGCCACCACGACTACACGCTGATCTGGGACGACGTCGGCGTCACGATCAGCCGATCACGTCAGGCCACCACCAGTCACGTCGGCTGGAACCGGGTTTCCGGCGCGCGGCAGATCGGTGGATCCCCCGGGTTCATCCAGCTGCTCGTCCAGGGCCACGTCCCACCCGCCGATCCCGCCGAGGATCCCTTCAGCATCTCGGTGGCCAGCGACGACGACGCCAGACGACTCGTCACAAACATGGCTTGGCGCCGTACGCCGTCCCCACTGCCGCGTCAGTCCTGGACGCGGTTCGTCCGACGTAACCGCCGCTCGGCATAGTGCCTTACTTGGCGAGCCAGCGGCGCCGCTTCTTCTTCGACGCCTTGCTCCACTCGCGCACGAACTGGTCGTCGGTCAACACCAGGGCACGCTCCTCGCGGGCGTGCAGCACGCCGAAGACGAACGCGTTGTCCCCTGTGTCGGCTGCCTCGTCGCCCAGCTCGCGCACTCGCTCCTGGGTCACGAACGCGTCGTGGTGGTCGCCTAGACGTGACTGCACCCGCTTCATCGCCTTGACGAAACCTCGTGCCTGCTTCCCGTACACGGTGGTCAGGGACTCCGCCGCGTAGCGCACCCGCTTGGCCGCCTTGCGGGCCTCGTGCAACCGGTGCTCGCGCTCGCCGGGATCCTCCGCCTCGTCGGCGAACGCGACCCGACCGACGAGCCGCTTGTAGTCGTGCCGAACCCGGGCGCGCAGGACGGAGTGGACGGGCTTGGCAGCCTTGTCACTCCACGGTGGGTCGGTCACCAGCTCGTCGAGCCGGTCGAGCAGGAGGAAGTAGCGATCGGAGCCGAGCGCCTCCAGCAGCCGTGCTCGAGCCCGGACGTACTCCGCTCCCATCTCCTCGTCCATCCTCCGGTAGCCCGCGCCGCGGATCACCTCCGCAGGCTCCTCGGCAAGCCTTTCCTCCAGCCGCCCCCGCATCACCTCGGCGTCGCGTGGCTCGCCCAGCACGGCTGCCAGCCACTTGAGCTCCGCGCGGATCGGCTCGGTCTGCTCACGAATCAGCAGCGGACGGCAGGTGGCGAGCGCGTTGCGCAAGCGGCGTACGGCGACCCGCATCTTGTGTACGGCGTCCGGGGCATCGCGGCGCACGAGCGGGTCGTACTCACGGATCACGTCGACCTGCTCGCGCAGCCTGGCCTGCACCACCTGCGCGGCTGGACCATCCCTCGTGGGACTCGGCAACACCTGCTGGGCACGGGATGGCATCCGGTCGCCCAGCGCCCTGCCCAGCTTTGCGGACTCGCACGGCTTGCCGCCCGAGTCCTCCAACAGGGTCGCCGCAGCCGCGAGCAGGGCGCCTTCGCCCTCGACCAGCTCGACCTCCCACTCGCGCCACGTCACGGGCTCGGCCTCCCCGATGACCTCGGCGCTGACGTGGTCGTCGCAGAACTCGGCCAGTGCCACCCATCTCTTGTCGAGCAGCGTGTGCACGTGCCGCCGGGTGCGGATGACCGCGACTGGTTTCAGCGTCGCGTCCCGGGTGTGCGCGACGAGCAGCATGCGCAGCGACTTCGGCACCGTCTTGGTCGCTCGCGAGAGGGACTCGTGGACCTCGAACCGGCCATCCTTCATGGGCAGCTTGAGGTGCCAGCCGGCATCAGACCCTCCCGTACGCCGACGTAGCGTAATCCCGACCGCAGCCAGGGTGAGGTCCGCTGTGTCGAAGTACGTTGCCTCGAGCTCCTCCACACCCCCGCGCTTGACCCTCTCGACGCCGGGCACCTGCTCGAGCGCCGGAAGCTCCGTGTCGCTCTCGACGGCGTAGGTGTCTTCGATCTCGTGGTGGTCCGGTGACGCGGACCCGGCCTGCTCGACCATCCTCAGAGCCTAGGAAAGCGTTGGTTGGGCAACTCGTCGCTCTCGTAGACAGTCGCTGCTGGACCGAGGATGGAGGGGTCCGGCCGCCCGACAAGCTCGTGGTCCTTGTCGGCGTAGTCCAGCGTGTGCAGCACATGTCGTAGGGCAGCGATGCGGGCGCGCTTCTTGTCATTGCTCTTCAGCACCGTCCACGGCGCGTCTGCTGTGTCTGTGTGGAAGAACATCGACTCCTTGGCATCGGTGTAGTCGTCCCACTTGTCGAGGGATGCCAGGTCCATCGGGCTGAGCTTCCACCGACGTACGGGGTCCACCTGGCGGGTGACGAACCGGGTGCGCTGCTCCGCTCGCGAGACTGAGAACCAGAACTTGATCAAGTGGATGTCGCTACGCACGAGCATCCGCTCGAACTCGGGGGTCTGCCGCATGAACTCCAGGTACTGCGGGCGCGTGCAGAAGCCCATCACCCGCTCGACACCTGCGCGGTTGTACCAGGAGCGATCGAAGAACACGATCTCCCCGGCGGTGGGCAGGTGTTGCACATAGCGCTGGAAGTACCACTCGTTCTCCTCCCGCTCGGTGGGCTTCTCGAGTGCCACGACGCGGGCGCCGCGTGGGTTCATGTGTTCGGTGAACCGCTTGATCGTCCCGCCCTTGCCCGCCGCGTCACGACCTTCGAAGACGAGCACCACCTTCTGCCCGGTGTCCTTGATCCAGCTCTGCAGCTTGAGCAGCTCGATCTGCAGTGAGCGCTTGGTGCTCTCGTATTCCTCTCGGGTCATCCGCTCGTAGTAGGGGTAACCCTCGCGCCAGGTCTCGATCGTGCTGCCGTCCGGACCGACCAGCAGTCGGTCGTCCACCGACTCGTCGGACTCCTGCTCCACGTGCCACCCCTCGAGGTCCCCGCTCGGGTGCGGCGCTTCAAGCGGGTTCTGGTGGCCAGTCGATGCGCTGCGATGTTCGGTGGTCGTCATGCGGGGATGATGACCAGTGCATGTGAACTCTTGGTGAACCCGGGTAGCCGAGAGAGTTCCGGGTCTGCCGCGGCCGACGCCAGTCCTTCCAAATACCGGGGCGAACGCCTAGCGTTTGCGCGTAACCGGAGGGGACCCTGATGGGCAGGAAAGCAGTTGTCGTCGGCGGCGGAATCGCCGGCCTCGCATCCGCGATCGGGCTGCGTGAACGCGGCTGGGACGTGGAGGTGCTGGAGCAGGCGCCGGCGTTCGAGGAGGTCGGGGCCGGGCTCTCCCTGTGGCCGAACGCCCTGAACGCGCTGGACGAGCTGGGTGTGGGCGAGGTCGTGCGCGAGAGATCCATCCTCGACGGCGAGACCGGCATCCGCGACAAGCGCGGACGGTGGCTGTCGCGCACAGACGTCGCGGCGATCCGCGACCGGTTCGGTTCTGTCGCACTGGTGCACCGCGCGACCTTGCTGGAGATCCTGCGCTCGGCGCTGCCACCGGATTGCCTGGAGGCCGGGGTGACGGTCAACCACGTGACGGCGGACGGTGTGGTGCAGTGCGGGCACCGCTTGCTGCACGCGGACCTCGTGCTGGGAGCGGACGGCCTGCACAGCACTGTCCGTAAGGCCGTCTGGCCCGACTCTCCGTCGCCCCGCTACGCCGGCTACACGGCCTGGCGCTTCGTGACCCGTCGTCCAGTGGTGGACGTGGGTCCGGGCGGTGAGTCCTGGGGTCACGGTGAACGGTTCGGCTTCGCCACGCTGTCGGACGGCCGGGTCTACTGCTTCGCGACTGCGAACGTGGAGGAAGGGACCGACGGCGGCGATCTGTCAGCGCTGCGCGACAGGTTCGGCGACTGGCACGACCCCGTCCCGAGGCTGCTGGACGAGGCCGACGAGGCCGACCTGCTGCACCACGACCTCTACGACCTCCCGCCCCTGTCCAGCTTTGTCGAGGGCGGGGTCGCTCTCGTCGGCGATGCCGCGCACGCGATGACTCCCAACCTCGGTCAGGGTGCCTGCCAGGCCCTCGAGGACGCTGTCGTCCTCGCCCGTTGCGCGACGGACTCCGACCTGGCGGCGTACGACGCCGAACGCCGGCCCCGGGCGACGATGATCAGCAAGCGGTCGGCCCGGATCGGCCGCGTCGCACAGCTGCAGTCGACCCCGGCCGTGGCGGTTCGAAACCTGGTGATGAAGGCGACGCCGCCCTCGGCGATGCTGCGCTCTCTCTCACCCGTGCTGACCTGGCGCCCTCCGGGCACGGCGGCCTGACGTGGGCAGCTGATCATGCGGGTGGCTCTGCAGGTGACCTGCATCAACGACGCGTTGTTCCCGGAGACCGGGAAGGCGATGGTCACCCTGCTCCGCCGGCTCGGCGTAGACGCGGAGTTCCCGGAGGCGCAGACGTGTTGTGGCCAGCCGATGGTGAACACCGGATACCTCGACGAGGCGGTGCCGGCGCTGCGTTCCTTCGTCGACGCGTTTGCTGGGTACGACGCCATCGTGACGCCGTCCGGGTCGTGCGCCGGGTCGGCCAGGCACCAGCACACGCTCGTGGCGGAGCGGTCCGGTGACTCGTCGCTGATCGCTGCTGTGGAGCAGACGGCACCACGTGTCTTCGAGCTGACCGAGTTCCTGGTCGACCAACTGGGAGTGACCGACGTGGGCGCCTCCTTCCCGCACACGGTGACCTATCACCCGACCTGTCACTCGCTCCGGATGCTCGGGGTGGGCGACCGGCCACGAATGTTGCTCGAGCAGGTCCGCGGACTGCGCCTCGTCGACCTGCCGGCTGCCGAGGAGTGCTGCGGTTTCGGCGGCACCTTTGCGATGAAGAACGCGGACACCTCGATCGCCATGGGGTCGGACAAGGCCCGGCACGTTCGCGAGACCGGCGCGGAGATCCTGGTGGCAGGTGACAACTCGTGCCTGATGCACATCGGCGGACTGCTGTCGCGCGGGCGTTCCGGCGTACGCACCATGCACCTTGCAGAAGTGCTCGCGGCCACCGAGAGTGCGGTGGTGCCCTGATGGGTGCCACCTTCGTCGGGATGCCCGTGTTTCCCGCGGCCGCGCGCACCGCACTGGCGGACACGCAGCTGCGGCACAACCTCGCCCACGCCACCGGGACGATCCGCGACAAGCGAGCCAGGGTGGTCGCCGAGGTGCCCGACTGGGAGGACCTCCGCGCTGCCGGGGCGACGATCAAGGACGCCACGCTGGCGGACCTCGAGCAGCACCTCATCCAGCTCGAGGCCAGACTGACGGAGCAGGGCGCCGTCGTGCACTGGGCGCGCGACGCCGAGGAGGCCAACCGGATCGTCGCGGACGTGGCCAAGTCGCACGGCCTCGACGAGGTGGTCAAGGTCAAGTCGATGGTGACCCAGGAGATCGGTCTCAACGAGGCGTTGGCCGAGGAGGGGATCGCCGCCTGGGAGACCGACCTCGCTGAGCTGATCGTCCAGCTCGGGGACGACCTGCCCTCGCACATCCTGGTGCCGGCGATCCACCGCAACCGCGCGGAGATCCGGCAGATCTTCCTCGACCACATGGCGGCCGCGGGGCGGCCTGCGCCGGCAGGTCTCACCGACGAGCCGGCGGAGCTCGCGTCAGCGGCGCGGCTGCACCTGCGCGAGAAGTTCCTCGGCGCCAAGATGGCTGTCTCCGGTGCGAACTTCGCGGTTGCCGAGACCGGCACGCTCGTGGTGGTGGAGTCGGAGGGCAACGGCCGGATGTGCCTGACCCTCCCGGACGTGCTTGTCTCTGTCGTCGGCATCGAGAAGATCGTGCCGACGTTCGCCGACCTCGACGTGTTCCTTCGGCTGCTTCCGCGATCGTCCACCGGCGAGCGGATGAACCCCTACACCTCGACCTGGAGCGGGGTGACGCCCGGCGACGGGCCACAGGAGGTGCACGTCGTACTCCTCGACAACGGCCGCACCCGCGCACTCGCCGACGAGGTCGGCCGCCAGGCGCTTCGCTGCATCCGCTGTTCTGCGTGCCTCAACGTCTGCCCGGTCTACGAGCGGGTCGGCGGCCACGCCTACGGGTCGGTCTACCCGGGCCCGATCGGCGCGATCCTCAACCCGCTCATGCGCGGAGTGGGGGAGGACCCGCAGGTCGACTCGCTGCCGTACGCCTCGTCGCTGTGCGGCGCCTGCTACGAGGTGTGCCCGGTCAAGATCGACATCCCCACCGTGCTCGTGGACCTCCGCGCGCAGGTCGTCGATGCACACCGCGGAGGGATGCCGAAGCTGGAAGCCATTGCGATGAAGGGCGCCTCCTCGACGTTCGCATCGTCGAAGCGGCTCGGGTTCGCCGAGCGGTTCGCGCGGCTCGGCACCGGGCTCGCGGGTCGGTTGCCCGTCGCCACACCCTGGACCGGTGCGCGCGACCTGCCGAAGGGACCGGTCGAGTCGTTCCGGGCCTGGTGGAAGCGCACCGACGGGGGACAGAAGGATGGTTGAGGAGCGAGGAACGAGCGTCTCGAAACCATCTGCGCGCGAGGAGATCCTCGCCCGGGTCCGGGCCGCCACCGCCACGGCCTCAGCGACGTCGTACGTCGCTCCGGCGCGTGCGCCGACAACCGCATCGGTCGACCTGTTCGTCGAACGGGTCGAGGACTACCGGGCGGTCGTCGAGCGATGTGCTGCCACCGACCTCGCGGACCGGGTGGCGGCTGCGGTGCGGGACTGCTCGGTCGTCGTACCGGAGGGGCTGGGCGTCAGGGTCGATGGCGCTGTCGTCGACAACGGGTTGACCTCGCTCGAGCTGGATGCGATCGACGCGGTCGTCACCGAGGCCACGGTGGGCATCGCCGAGACCGGCACCATCGTTCTCGACCACCAGGCCGGACAAGGTCGTCGGGCGATCACGCTGGTTCCCGACCGGCACGTGTGCATCGTCCGCGCCGACCAGGTGGTCGCCGACGTACAGGACGCCGTCGCCCTGCTGCACCCGGACCGGCCGCACACGTGGATCAGCGGACCCTCGGCCACCAGCGACATCGAGCTCAACCGGGTCGAGGGCGTGCACGGCCCCAGGAACCTGCACGTGATCGTCGTCAACTGAATCTCGGCAACGGCGTGCTCCCGCTCAGGCCGGGACGTCCCCGACGCTGTGCCGGAGCTGGGCGAGGATGCGGGTGAGTAGTCGGGACACCTGCATCTGCGTCACTCCGATCTTCTCTGCGACCTCGTGCTGGGTGAGCCCTTCGAAGAAGCGCAGTCTGAGGATGAGGCGATCACGCTCGCTGAGAGTGCCCATGGCTGGGTGCAGCATCAACCGGGCCTCGGCGGCGCGTTGGTCGTCGTCGCCGCCGGGGAGCAGCTCTGCGAGTGTTGCCGCTCGCCCGGGGCGAACCGCGAGATCAAGTGAGGTCGGCGTGAAGCAGCCATCGCTGGACAGCGCCTCCACCACGGGCTCGACGGGGACACCCAGACGTTCTGCGATCTGGGTTGGTCGCGGGGAGGTCCCCAGTTCAAAAGCGAGGTCGGCCTCTGCCGTGCTGATCCGCGCCTGGAGCTCCTGGATCCTGCGCGTCGGTCGAATCATCCAGCCGTGGTCCCGGAAGTACTTGCGCAGCTCCCCACGGATCGTCGGTGCCGCATACGACATGAAGTCGGTGCCCGTGCTGATGTCGTAGCCGCGAGTCGCCTTCGTCAGCGCCAGCGCGGCGACCTGCCGCAGGTCATCGAGTGGCACGCCGCGGGAGCGGTACCTGGCCGCCTGCACGTGGGCGTAGTCGAGGTGCATCTCGATCACGGTGTCCATCAATTCACGACGTTCGTTCTCATTGGCGCAGGACTGTGCCGACAGGAACAGCGCACGTGTGCGAGCTGCTCGTTCTTCGAACGCGCGGCGACGCGCGTCTGTGGGTGCTTCTTCTTGGGAAGTGGTCATCTCGCACACCAACCGGTAGGACTCCAAGGGAGACTCAGTGATTGTGAGTGCCGCTGGGTTAGAGCACCCCTGATCATCATCAGGTCGGTGGCTTCAACGAGATGTTCGTCGCCGCACCGGGGCGAGTACCCCTACTTCAGGACTTTCGCCGGGCGTGGCCAAGTGCATGTCCGTTGCGCTCACAGAGCAGGTGGCCGGCAGAGGATCAAGCGGCATTTGCAGTAGTTCCCGGGCTCGGCGCGGTGACGAGTTGTCACCCAGCACCACGTCTGGCGGATCATGCCGTGGCCACCTAACTTCTGTCGTTGTCCGCTTTCTTCTTCAATGGCGGGTCGGGTGCGCTCGTTGGCGGTACCCGATGGCGTGCTGGTCATGCGCAGCCGGCACGGACCAGGCTCGGAGGCGAGGCGCCCAAGACGCCCCCCTCAGGTATCGAACGGGCGGATCTGGGTACCGTGCGGGCCATGACGGAGTCACCGGAAAGTTTGCAGCCGGTTCCGGAGAGCCGAATGGCCCTCGACTGGCTGGCGTCCTACAGCCGTGAGCGACACCTCGAGACGTCGATCACGAGAATGGGCCGACGGGTGCGCGAAATCGTCCCGCAGTGCATGGCCCTGAGCCTCGGGCTGCTCGAAGAGGGGCTCACGTTCACCTTGGTGAGTGAGACCCGCGAAGCCGCGATCCTCGATGCCATCCAGTACGTCGACGGTGGTCCTTGCGTTGCAGCGACGGAGGGCGGAGAGGTGACCCAGGCCACGCACTTGCCGACCGACGAAAGCCTCTGGCACCTGTTCTCGCAGGCCCAGAGCGTGGCGGGGGTGGCCAGCACGTTGTCGCTACCGATCCTGCGCGGGGACCGGGTGGTGTGCGGTGTGAACCTCTACGCCTCGGAGTCGGACGCATTCGACGGGCACCACGACGCGCTCGCCGACGCGTGCGGGGCTTGGGCGGAAGGGGCAGTGACGAACGCGGACCTGACGTTCACGAGCCGGCTGCGCGCCGCAGCAGCACCTTCGGTCCTGCGCGACAACGCACTCTTCGACGCTGCCACCGGGTATGTCGCTGCGCACCAGGACATCGACGCCGAGACTGCAGCGACGAAGATCCGCGATGCAGCCGTGCGGGCCGGGGTGACTCCCGCCGACGTGGCGAGGTTCCTGTTGAACTCCAAGCCAGAAGCGGGCGTCTGACCGCTACAACCGATCGAGGAGAACGGCCGCGAGGAACCCTGCGGCGGTGACGAGGCCGACCACCGGTCCGCCTTCGCGTGCGGCCTCCGGCAGCATGGTGGAGGACAGCATCGCGAGGATGGCGCCGGCGGCGAAAGTCATCACTGATGCGATCGTGTCGAAGGAGGCGCCGTCGAGGGCGCCTACGACGAGGGTGCTGCCACCGATCAGTCCCCACAGGGCTGCTTCCCACACGCTCGGGGAGTCCAGGGGTGCGGAGACCGAATGGCTCGCACGCGAAGGCGATCAGGGCCAACCCGCCATCGCACACACCGCCAGAGCAGACGGCTACTGGAGTCCGGTGCGCACGGACGTGATCCGCTGGGTGTTGAAGCCGAGCCAGTTCATCCGGCCGATGAAGCGCGCGTGCTCGACCTTGAGGCAGCGGTCCATCACCACCGTCACGCCGCCGTCCTCCGCGATCTTCGCTCCCTCTTCGTTGATCACGCCGAACTGGCACCAGATGGCATCGGCGCCGATCTCGACGGCCTCGCGGGCGATGTCGGGCAGCGCGTCCGGTGCGCGGAAGACGTTCACGATGTCCACGTGCTCGGGTACGTCGCGCAGGCTCGCGTAGCTGCGCTGGCCGAGGATCTCCGTCTCGCGTGGGTTCACCGGGATCACGTGGTAGCCGTGCCGCCGGAGGTAGTAGCCGACGAAGTAGCTAGCTCGCAGCGGGTTGTTCGACAGGCCGACGACCGCGATCGTCTTCGCGCTGTGCAGCACGCGCTGGATGGTCAGCGGATCCTGGTACTTCTTCAGATCGGTCATGCCGTCGCCACCTCCGTTGCCGCAGCCGCAGCAACGCGTTCGAAGCCTTGTTCCAGGTCCCAGATCAGGTCCTCGACCGACTCGGTGCCGACCGACAGACGGACCGTTCCGGGCCCGACGCCGGCTGCCCGCAGCTCCTCGTCGCTCAGCTGGCGGTGTGTCGTGCTGCCCGGGTGGATGATCAGGCTCTTCGCGTCGCCGACGTTCGCCAGGTGGGACCACAGACTCACGCCGCCGATCAGGGCCAGCCCGCCGGCCCGGCCGCCGGCGCAGTCGAAGGAGAACACTGCGCCGGAACCTTTCGGCAGGTACTTCTCCACGAGCGATTGGTACTTGCTCCCCGGGAGGTCGGGAAAGGTCACGTTCGACGCGAGGTCGTGGGACTCGAGGAACGCCGCGACCGCTCGGGCGTTCGTGACATGGCGGTCCATCCGCAGTGACAGCGTCTCGAGCCCCTGCAGCAGCAGGAAGGCGTTGAACGGCGAGAGCGCCGCACCGAGGTCGCGCAAGGTCTCGGCCCGCAGCTTCATCAGGTAGCCGTAGGTCCCGAACGTCTCGTGGAACTGCAGCCCGTGGTACGCCGGAGACGGATCCGCGACCACCGGGAAGCGTCCGTTGGACCAGTTGAACGTGCCGGCCTCGACCACGACACCGCCGATGGTCGTGCCGTGGCCACCGAGGAACTTCGTCGCCGAGTGGATCACGATGTCGGCGCCCCACTCGATCGGCCGGCAGAGGTACGGCGTGGCGAAGGTGTTGTCCACGACCAGGGGCAGCTCGTGCTCGTGCGCGATCGACGCGAGGGCCTCGATGTCCAGCACGTTGCCGCCGGGGTTGCCGATCGTCTCTCCGAAGAACGCCTTCGTGTTCGCCTTGACGGCCTGGCGCCACGCGTCCGGGTCGTCGGGATCGACCCAGGTCACCTCGATGCTCAGCTTGCGCAGCAGGTGCTTGAACTGGTTCACCGTCCCGCCGTACAACGCAGTGGAGGAGACGACGTGGTCACCGGGCTCCAGCAGCGTGAACAGCGCGGCAGCCTGCGCGGCGAGACCGCTCGCGAACGCCACGGCACCGGCGCCGCCCTCGAGGTTGGCCACCCGCTCCTCGAAGACCGCCACCGTCGGGTTCATGATCCGCGAGTAGGTGTTGCCGTACTCCTGCAGGTTGAAGTACGCCGCCGCCGACTCTGGGTCCTCGAAGACATAGCTGGTCGTCTGGAAGATCGGCACCGCCCGGGCACCGGTGTTCGGGTCCGGGCGCTGACCGGCGTGCAGCTGGCGGGTCTCGAACCCGAAGCTGTGGTCGTCGTCGAAGCGGGCTGGCTCGTCGATCACGTGTGCCTCTTCCGTGGTGTCATTCGGCTGCCCAGTCAGCGGTCGAGCCAGCGGTGCTGCCTGCGGCCAGGAACTGGCGGATCAGTGGGGTCTGTCGGGCTTCCTCGAGCAGGAAGCAGTCGTGACCGTACGGCGCGTCGATCACCTGCAGCTCGACGGGCTTGCCGAGAGTGCGAAGCGCTTCGTCGATCTCCCGCGATGCCGTCGGCGGGTAGAGCCAGTCGGAGCTGAACGCGATCAGCAGGGTGCGCGCCGAGACGCCTTCGAGGGCTTGGACGAGTGACCCACCGCCGTACTGCCGAGCGACGTCGAAGTAGGTGAGTGCGCGCGAGGTGTAGAGGTAGGTGTTGGCGTCGAAGCGGCGTACGAACGTTTCGGCCTGGTGGTCGAGATAGCTCTCGACCTCGAACTCGGGCTCCGTGATCGTGTAGCGGATGTCGTCGGAGAACTGCAGTCTCCTGCCGAACTTGTCGTCCAGGGCAGGCGCCGAAAGGTAGGTGACATGGCCGACCATGCGCGCCACCCCCATGCCGGCTTCGGGCGCGCGCCCGGTGCCGTAGTAGTGGCCGCCCTGCCACGCCGGGTCGCGCATGATCGACTCGCGTGCGATCGCGTTCCAGGCCAGCCCCTGCGGGTGGAGGGCGTGCGTGCTCGCGATCGGGACGATGGCGTCGACCTGGTCAGGGAACTGGATCGCCCACTCCAGCGCCTGCATGCCGCCGAGCGAACCACCGGCCACGGCCGCGAGCCGTTCGATGCCGAGCACGTCGAGGAACGCGCGCTGTGTGCGCACCATGTCGGCGACCGTGATCACCGGGAAGTCCGACCCGTACGGCGCACCGGTCGCCGGATCGATGGAGGAAGGACCCGTGGTCCCGCGGCAGCCGCCGAGCAGGTTCGTGGAGACCACGAAGAAGTGGTCGGTGTCGAACGCCTTGCCGGGCCCGATCATCCCGTCCCACCAGCCGAGTCCCTTGCCCGCCGTACCGTCGCGCTCCTCGGCCGCGAACCCGTCGCGGGTGCTCTCGTCGGTCGTCGTCGGCGAGGAACCGGCCGCGTGGGCGTCGCCGCTCAGTGCGTGGCAGACGAGGATCACGTTGTCGCGCTGGGGGGAGAGGGTGCCGTACGTTTCGTAGGCGATGCGGACCGGGTGCAGCTCCCGTCCGCAGTCGAGCGGCACGGGCTGGGGTAGGTCGAGATGCTGCGTCTCGACCGGGCCGACCGATCCGATCGGGCCGACCGGGTCGACCGAGCCGGTCGTGCGCGTCCACGTGGGCGCCATTGCGCGATGCTAGCCGGTGAGCGCGGCTATATTGTCAGGTATCCCACTAGGGATGATAGAGAAACGGGCGAAAGGGACTCACACGACATGACCACCACGACCGACAACGGCGTAAACGTCCAGGCACTCCTCGATGCACGCGATGTGCTCAAGGGCGCACCGGAGGCCGCGCAGTTCACCTGGAAGGCCACCTCCAAGTGGGAAGGCGGCGTGCACACCAGCACCAGGATCCAGAACTTCTTCGGCCTCGGCGAGGAGCAGAACCACAAGGACGAGACGGTGCTGCAAGCCGACCACCCCGAGGTCTTCGCGGCGCCGGACGTCGCCATCACGCCGATCGAGTACCTCCTCGTCGGGCTGACCAGCTGCCTGACCGGTGGGATCGCATCGGTCGCGCAGAACCGGGGCATCCAGCTGCGATCGGTCGAGGCGACCATCGAGGGCAACCACGACATCCGCGGAATCCTGGGTGCCGACAGCGACGTACGCAACGGCTTCAACGACATCAAGGTCAAGTTCAACATCGACGCGGACGCGTCGCCGGAGGACATCGAGGCGTTGGTGGCGCAGTCCCAGAAGCGCTCCGCAGTCTTCGACGCGCTGACGAACCCCACGGACGTGACCGTCGAGGTTGTCTGAGCGCTTGTCCGACAGCGAGGCCGTCGAGCACGTCACCACGGTCGTCATCGGCGCGGGCCACGCCGGCCTCGCTGCCAGCCACTTCCTCAGCGAGCGGTCGATCGACCATGTCGTGCTCGAGCGCGGCGAGGTGGCGAACTCCTGGCGGCGCGAGCGCTGGGACTCCTTGCGGCTGCTCACCCCCAATCGGCAGAGCAACCTCCCTGGTCATCGCTACGAGGGGCCGGATCCCGACGGCTACATGACGATGGGCGAGGTCGTCTCGCTCATCGAGGACTTCGCGAAGGTCTCGGGCGCCCCGGTCCGGACCGGAGTGGAAGTCACCTCCGTGAGGCGTACGGGCGGTGGGTACGACGTGACGACGAGCAGTGGTGATCTCCGCTGCCAGACGTTGGTGATCGCGAGTGGTGCCTGCAACCGACCCGTGGTGCCGGGGTTCAGTGATGCGCTGCCCGCAACCGTCGAGCAGCTGACGGCGTTCGACTACCGCAATCCCGACCAGCTCACAGACGGCGGCGTGCTCGTCGTCGGCGCGTCGGCGACCGGCGTACAGCTCGCAGCGGAGATCAGAGAGTCGGGCCGGCCGGTGACGCTCTCGGTGGGGGAGCACGTGCGGTTGCCGCGCACCTACCGCGGACGCGACGTGCTCTGGTGGATGGACGCGTCAGGGATGTGGGACGAGCGGTACGACGAGGTCGACGACCTCGACCGCGCTCGTCGGCTGCCCTCGCCGCAGCTCGTCGGAAGTCCGGAGCGGACGACACTCGATCTGAACGCACTCCAGGACATGGGTGTCGAGCTGGTGGGTCGTTGGGCGACGATCCGCGACGGTCGCGCCCTGTTCTCCGGCGGCCTGCGCAACGTGTTCTCGCTGTCGGACCTGAAGATGAGGCGGCTGTTGGGCACCTTCGATGACTGGGCCCAGGCGGACGGCCACGGTGACGAGTTCGACCCGCCGGAGACCTTCGAGTCGACAAGGGTGCCTGAGTCGCAGCGGCTGCAGCTCGATCTGGAGAGCGGCGAGATCCGAACTGTCGTGTGGGCGACAGGCTTCCGGCCCGACTACTCGTGGCTCGACGTACCGGTGCTCGACGAGAAGGGACACCTGCGTCACGAGGGCGGAGTGGTCGACTCCCCGGGCGCCTACGCGCTCGGCCTGCCCGTCCTGCGACGTCGCAAGTCCACCTTCATCCACGGCATCGAGGACGACGCGCGCGAGGTCATCGACCAGCTGGCGGCGTACCTCGCCGGGTGAGGCCTGCGCCTACTCCGAGCGGTCCACGCCGATGGCGTCTGATGCCAACCGGCGGTAGACGGGGAGCGCTGCCTGGTAGGCCTCGCGCAGCCGCGGCTGGTCGGGCCCGGGCGGGGGAGGAGGGTCGCGCAGCTCGCCGAAGCCAGTGGCGCGCGCGGTGGAGGCGTGCCACTCGCCCCACACCTCCCACCCGGGCTGCATTCCCGGCTCCCACGTGAGGGCGTTCTCGTCGTACGGCAGGTCCATCCGCTCGCACCACTCCGCCACCACCTTCGGGGGATTGCGGCACAGGGTGTTCGCCTCCAGGACGACCCTCGGCTGGCCGAGCGAGTCGGTGATGCGGGCCGCCTCGTCGAGGTGTGCCCAACCGGTCTCGTCGTCAGTGAAGTCGGGCCAGTGTCGTGCCAGGGAGCGCAGCGTTGCTGCCGGGTCGCGCACGAGGAAGCAGTTCTCGAAGCGGCTGAGCAGGTCGGGGCCGAGCAGCTTCGTCGCCTGGTAGGCCATGTCCTTGACGAAGACCGGCCGCTGGAGCGCGGCCTTCTCGATCTTCTCCAGCACCTCCTCGGCCGAGCTCTCGGGGAGGGTCTCGTCGAAGCGTGCGGACCGCCGGTCCGGCCCGAAGTAGTAGGAGTGGGAGAACGGCTCGTCGAAGACCGTGTGGTCACCTCGCGCAGTCATCATCCGCTCGAACGAGGTCGACACGGACCTCGGCACGCTCCACAGGACGATGACGCGATGGCTCATGAGCTCTCGATTCGTCGGCGTGACTAGTCGAGAAGTATGGCGGCTCGGCTGGTTCAGCCGTTGGGCGTCCACTGGTCGGCATACCTCTCGGCCAAGAGCATCGGCGTCCCCTGTAGCCACCGGATCGCTGCACGGCACCGGTGCCGTGCACGTCGTCAATGTCACCGGCGGCTTCGCCTCCCGCTCGTGGGTGGCCGGGGTCGGGGCCGTCCCCGGCGGCGCAAGCCGGTTCGGGAGGTCCTTGAGCGGCGACGACGACCTCGGGTGAGGGGTGTGCGGCTCGGGGTGTGGTGGTTTCGAGACGCTCGTTCCTCGCTCCTCAACCACCGGGGTCTGGTCGATGATCGATGTACGACGGCCAGCGTCGAGGTGGCTCGGTGGCCGCAACCCATAGGTCGTCGAGCAGCGAGCGAAGCGAGCGGTCAGACGAGACCACTCACGCGAGGGACGTGTGCGAACCGGTGGGTGGTTTCGAGACGCTCGTTCCTCGCTCCTCAACCACCGAATTGTGTCTGCGTCGAGCAGCTCGGTGGCTGCAACCCATGGGTGGTCGAGCAGCGAGCGAAGCGAGCGGTCAGACGAGACCATGCATCGCGACGGACGATCGAGTCCGATCCACGGCGTCAGTTCTCAGCCGCCGCGGTGGAAGGTCGACCCGCACCGACAGGTGAGCAGGGCCCGCACGCCACAGGTGACCTCGGCCAGCGACTCGACCGGTCCACCGGGGAAGGGCAGTCGAAGCGTCGACACACCGATCCCGGTGACGAGCGCGAGCTCGAGCCCGTAGCGGTCGATCGCTCGAGGCACGACCGCCTGGGCCTCCGGCAGGCCGTGGGCGCGCGCACAGGCGAGCAGCTCCGGGGCGTGGGCCTGCTCGAGGTGGTCGAGGACCTTCTCGGCGTGCGGCCAGAACGGGTCCGGTGAGGCGGCGTGGAAGTCGCCCAGCGGGACGGGCACGACCTTGCGCCAGCCGACAAGGCGAGCCGAGAGCAGCGAGACGCGGAAGCCGCGCAGGGCTTCGCCGTCGCGCTTGCACGGCATCGCGGGCCCGGTCAGCTGCAGCGCGACGAACGGGCCGGGAGCCGCGACCGAGATCGTCGCCACCGGGCAGGCGGTCAGCCTGCGCACCATCGCGGAGGTCCGCTCCAGCTGCACGAGTGGCCGGCCGTCCGGCGAGTCCTCGACCTTGACGACCGCCAGCGAGTCGCCCGAGGCACCCCGGCCGCGGCTGATCAGGGTCGCGGCGCTGGCTTGCGCCAACGCAGTGCGGGCGAGCTCGGCCGTGGACGGCTGTTGGTGCGGCCCGGGTTCCATGCATGGATTCTTTAGGTAAGGCTTACCTAAATCAAGTCCTCCATGGGCATTTGCCCAACTCAGTTCCGAAGGAGACCGAGTCGCAGTCTGGGGGAGGACGGCGGCACGAGGTGAGGCTGCCTTGCTTGTCGCGGCACCCTTTTCTGGGACCCTGCAGTGGTGAGCGACAGCGAAGGGGACCCCGGGCCGACCGATTCCCAGGTGATCGCGCACAGCTGGGCCGAGACCGACCGGTTCATCCCGCGAAGGGTCGTGCGCCCACTCCAGCGGCTGATGTCGTTCGAGATCAGCACGGCCGTGCTGATCCTGGTGGCAGTCGTGGTGGCGATGGTCCTCGCGAACAGCGGCCTCGCGGAGGCCTACGAGGACTTCTGGGAGACGCAGGTGGAGCTCCGCCTGGGGGAGTGGGAGCTCCTCCACCTGTCCCTGCGCGAGGTCGTCAACGACGGCCTGATGACGATCTTCTTCTTCGTCGTCACGCTCGAGATCAAGCGCGAGCTCATCTTCGGGGAGCTGCGTGACCGGCGTACCGCCGCGTTGCCGATCGTGGCGGCTGTCGGCGGCATGGTCGTCCCCGGGCTCATCTACGCGATCTTCAACGCAGGCACCGAGGCGTCGAGCGGCTGGGGGATCCCGATGGCCACGGACATCGCGTTCGCGGTCGCGGTCGTCCTCGCGGTCGGTCCGCGGGTGCCCGCCTCTGCCCGGCTGTTCCTGCTGACCCTGGCGATCGTCGACGACCTCGGCGCGATCACGGTGATCGCCGTGTTCTACACCGCAGACCTCTCCCTGGCCTGGCTGGCCGGTGCCGCCGGCGTGCTGGTCCTCGTCTGGGTGCTGCGGCAGGTCCGCGTGCGCTCGATCCTCGTGTACGTCGTGCTGGGGCTGATCTGCTGGTTCATGATGCACGAGTCCGGCGTCCACTCGACGATCGCCGGAGTTGCGCTCGCGTTCCTCACGCCCGCGTGGTCGCTGCTCCCCCCGCAGAAGTACCCCGAGGTCGCCTACCGGCTGGTCGACGAGGTCTCCGAGCGGACCGGCGACGGTGTGCTGACCCACGACGAGCACGAGCTGAACCACGGCACGCTGAGGGAGATCGGCCGGCTGTCCACCGAGACCCAGGCGCCGCTCGACCGGCTGGAGTACCGCCTCGTGCCGTGGTCCAGCTTCCTGGTGATCCCGCTGTTCGCGTTCGCCAACGGCGGGCTCACCCTTCCCGACGTACCGGTCGGAGGACTGGCTGGGCGACCCGGTCGTGCTGGGCGTCGGCCTCGGACTCCTCCTCGGCAAGACGATCGGCGTCTTCGGTGCCGCCTGGCTGGCGGTCCGCACCGGGTGGGCGAGGATGCCCGACTCGATGAACAACCTCCACCTGCTGGGGGTGGCGATGGCTGCGGGGGTCGGCTTCACCGTCGCCCTGTTCGTGGCGAACCTCGCCTTCACCTCCCCGGCCCTGAACGAGATGGCCAAGCTCGGCATCATGCTCGGCAGCGTGCTGGCCGCGGTCCTCGGCTACCTCACCCTCCGGTTCTCCACCCGCGAGCCGACCAGTGAGTCGGCCAGCCGGTAGACATCGCCAACCCCACGCGGCAAGGTTTGTCCCGCCGCCCCGAGCACCTGTTTCGGGGGCACCTGCGACGTGGAGGAGCGAGATATGAACCTGGTCCGAAAGCCCCCGGCGATCGTGCGCTGGACGCAGCGACTCGAGGACGCCACGGTGCTCGACGGTGCGGTGCGGGCGGTGGAGCCGACGGTCCAGGCCGCCTTCGGCACCGGGACTCGCGCGTCCGTCCTGCGAGGCGAGTGGCTCGGCCACGCGCTGCACCCGGTGCTCACCGACGCCGTCCTCGGCACCTGGACCTCGGCCAGCCTGCTCGACCTTCTCGGCGGTCGCGACGCGGCCCCCTCGGCGCAGCGACTCGTCGGCCTCGGGCTGCTTGCCGCTGCCCCGACCTTCTGGACCGGCTGGGCCGAGTGGACGACAGCCGGCACCCGTGCCAAGCGCGTCGGCGTCGTGCACGCGGTGACCAACGGCACCGCCCTCAGCGCCTACGCGGCGTCCTGGCTGGCCCGCCGCCGGGGCGACCACGCCCGCGGCGTCAGGCTGGCCCTCGCGGGAGCGGCCGTGTCTGGAGTCGGCGCCTACCTGGGCGGTCACCTCGTCTCGGTCCGCAAGGTGGGCAGCCACCACCCGGCGTACGACGGCCCGCTCGGGGTCTGAGACAGAAACGGAAAGACCGAACCGCCCGGGCGCTAGGCATGCCGGGCGGTTCGGTGTCTTTCGGGTCGAGCGCTATCGCAGCTTGACGGCGCCCTTGTGGACGCGCTTGAACGCGGCCTGCTTGGTGGCCAGGCTCAGCTTCCAGTTCGCGACGCTGTGCAGGTTGGTGTTGAAGTAGGAGAAGGCAATACCGCCGTGCAACTTCAAGGCCTTGTAGACCCGGTCCATCCAGCCCGGATCCTTGCGGGCGGCCGGGTCGCTGTAGGCCACCTCGGCCAGCCCCCACCTGACACCGGTCTTCTTCGCCCAGGCCTGGATCGGCCGGAAGTAGTGGTTGGTCCACTGCTTCCATCCCGTGTATCCCTTGACGCCGTACTTCTCGTAGATGTCGAAGCCGACCACGTCGATCTTGGTCTTCGGCCAGGTCCTGGCGAGGGAGTACTTCGCGTCGCCGTAGAACTGGTGGTAGCCCATCAGGATGATGCTGTAGCCGAGGTTCGGCGCCGCGGCGCGCATGATCGGCGCGAGACGTGCCTGCATCCGCTTCCAAGCCTGGATGTCGCCGTCGCCCTCGGGCTCGTGGTGGATGGCGACCCAGACGGGCCGTTGACGGTCTTCATGGCCCTGGCCAGGCCCCGGGCCCAGGCGTCGCCCTTGCCGTTCGCCATGGCGGACCACGAGTACGGCGGCTTGAAGCTCATCCAGGGCACGCGGTTGCGGGCTGCATCAGCCTTGGCCGTCTTGACGGCGGAGGAGTAGCTCGATCCCCAGTAGGTGCGGTGCACGCCGAGGCTCTTGCCGCCGAGCGCGGTCTCCCACCTGCTCAGGTTGGTGTTGGCGCCGTAGGCGCCCCCCATGTAGGCGCCGCTGCTCGGGATACCGCGCGGGCCGGCGGTGCCCCCGTTGGTCAGCGGGCTGGACGCCGACGTTGACGGCGCGGCAGGTCCGGCGAGGGCCAGGACGAGCGGAATGAGGGCAGCAGCAAAGATGAGTTTCGAGTGTTTTAGGCGCATTGGCTCGCTTCACGGAAGACGACAAGGACACCCACCCCCGCCGCACGGTCCGATGACCTGAGGTCCGCGGTAAGCCGTATGGGCAGGAGGAAAATAGCCCAGATGGAGCAGTACGTCGAAAATCGTGACGAGGTGGACCAATGATTAACCCGCAGATTGGTCTAGTTTCACTAGCGCACAAGCGGCATTAGTTGCAAATTGCTACAAAACGGTCGTGACTCTGGTCCCTCGGGAACCCTGCGTCACATCTCCTCGTGGAAGTCGGGGTCCCCGTCGAAGCGCCGACCGCGGTCCTGGGCCAGGGCGGAGATGCCTTCGACCTCCTCCTCGGTGAGCTCGAAGCCGAAGATGTCGAGGTTCTGCTGCTGCCGCTCCGGGCTGCTCGACTTCGGGATCGGTAGCGAGCCGAGCTGCACGTGCCAGCGCAGGATCACCTGACCCGGGGTCACTCCCGCGCGGTCAGCAGCCTGCGTGACGGCCGGCTCGTCCAGGGGGGCGGTGCTCTTGCCCAGCGGGCTCCAGGCCTCGGTGCAGATGCCCAGTCGCTCGTGCACCGCGCGCAGCTCGGCTTGCGGGAACCGCGGGTGCAGCTCGATCTGGTTGACCGCCGGGGTCACGTCGGTCGCCTCGATGATGTCGGTGAGGTGGGCCTCGGTGAAGTTGGAGACGCCGATCGAACGCACCAGTCCCTGCTGGCGGAGGTCGACGAGCGCCCGCCAGGCCTCGACGTACTTGCCGACACTCGGGTTGGGCCAGTGGATGAGGTGCAGGTCGAGGTAGTCGAGCCCGAGGCGCTCCAGCGATCCGTGCACCGAGGCCACGGCGTCGTCGTACCCGTGGTGGCGTCCCGGCAGCTTGCTGGTCACCTGCACCTCGTCACGGGGTACGCCGGACCTGCGGATCGCCTCGCCGACCTCGGTCTCGTTCTCGTAGTTCACTGCGCTGTCGAGGAGCCGGTAGCCCGCCTCGATCGCGTGCACCATGGCGGTGACGCCGTCCTCACCCTTGAGCGGGTGAGTCCCGAAGCCGACGGCGGGGAGCGTGGCTCCGTCGTTCAGCGTGTACGTCGGAATGCTCGCTGTCTGATCCTGTTCCGGGGCCATTCCCCAACTGTGTCAAACGGCTGTTCAGGCGGCGAGGACCGTCTCGTGGCAGGCGCGGATGGGTGCCGTGCTCTCCCCGGGCGCGAGCTCGTAGCCGCACAGCAGCGGGAAGGGCTGCTTGGCCCGCAGCTCGTTCCAGCAGGCCTCGAGCTCGAGGGCCAGGTTGGCCTCGCTCCGGCGCCAGTAGAGGTCCACGATCTCGCCGAACACCCGGAACGCGCGCCACCGACTGCTGACCCGTTCGACGGTCTTGCCGATGAGCGCGTCGAAGCGTTTGCGGTCGATGTGGTGGAACCCCGGCAGCTCCTCGTGGAGCATGCCGGCATCGAGCGGGACGAGCTGTCCGGACGCGATGGCGGCGGCAGAGTCGATGCCCATCGCGCCCAGCCGTGACTCCAGCAGGCGGAGGTGCGCAGGAGTCGCGGCCACCAGTACCGCCTCGCCCTCCGCGAGCCCGTTGGTGACATAGGCGACGAGACTCTCCGCGAGCCGTTCCTCTGTGTCCCAGAAGGCAACGGAGTGACCGGCGTGTGCCACGTCCGCGCCGATCTCGGCAGAGGGAACGGGGAGGGCGGGGAACGTCGCCGTGAACCGGGTGCCGTCGGTGCCGTCGTACTCGATGGTGCCGCCCATGGCGTCGCAGAGCTGGCGCACGATCAGCAGGCCGAGTCCGCTGCCACCGAAGCGGTGGGACTGCGTGCCGTGGATGTAGGCCTCGAAGAGCGAGGGGACCAGATCATCATGGACGCCGGGCCCGTCGTCGCTCACGGTGAGCTGGACCGATCCGCCGCTGCGGGCGGCGCTCACGCGAACGTTCGGGCCACCGTAGCGAAGGGCGTTCGTGACGAGGTTGTCCAGCACCTGGGTGATCCGGACCGGGTCCGCGACCACGACTGCGTCATCGGCGACATCGAGCGTGATCTGTGCGCCGAGTCCGGGTGCGCGCTCGGCGAGGAGCTCCCGGCAGATGTCCGGCAGCGAGACTGCCTCGAGACAGAGGTCGAGCTGGTCGCGCTCGGCGAGATTGGACTTGGACAGGTCCCCGAGCAGGCGGACCAGCATGTCGCTGCGCCGGACCATCATCTCGGCGAGGTGGGCCACCACGCCGGGTGGCAGGGTCGTGCGGTTCTCGTGCAGCTGGACGGCCGCCTGCTGCAGCACCAGCGCGGTGTTCTGCATGTCGTGGATCAGCTCAGCATCGACGTCCCTCATGACACCTCTCCCGCGGCTTCAGGGGAGCAGTCTAGGTCCGGTGTCAACGATCGTCCTAGGCTGACTGTCATGGAGAAGCCAGTGCTGTTCGTGGTCGCCGCAGGACCTGGCGTGAGCGGATCCGTCGCCCGGAGGTTCGCTCGGGAGGGGTACGACGCGGCGCTGATCGGGCTCGACGAGACCGTGCTCGAGGAGCTTGCCGAGTCCCTCCGCGGCGAAGGGGTGGAGGCTTCATGGCGCGCGGTCGACATCACCGACGCCGAGGCGTTCGCTGCCGCGGCGACCGAGCTCGGTGAGGCCGCGGGCCGGATCGACGTGCTGCACTTCAACCCGAGTGCCTTCCGGCAGAAGACGCCGTTGGAGCTGACCCCCGAAGAGCTCGCTGCCGACGTCCAGGTAGGGGTCGGCGCCCTGCTGACCGCCGTACAGTCCGCGAGGCCGTTCATGAGGTCCGGCGGGCGGGTCACCGCCACCGGCAGCATGGCGGCCGACAAACCGTGGAACGAGGCCGCCAGCCTCGGCGTACAGAAGGCCGGGCTGCGCAACCTGATCCACAGCATCGACACGACCCTGAAGCCGGACGGGATCCGGGCCGTCTCGGTGACCGTCCGCGGCACGCTCGGCAGGGAAGGGCCGTTCACGCCGGACCGGGTGGCCGAGGCGATCTTCGAGGCCGCGGCACAGGACGAGGACGGCTGGCGCACCGAGATCCCCTACACCGGCTAGCGAGAGCTCATCGCCGCTCGGGGATCTCGAGGACGGCGCCTGCGTCCGGCGTCGAGGGGAACTTGACCTTGTGCCCGAAGCGTTCGCGGAGGTCGGGGTCTGCCCAGCGGCGGGTGCGCTCGTTCTCGTAGTTGAACCACAGGGTGAGTCCCTTGGGGCCGCCGAGGACGACCCGTGCGATCGCGACGTCGTCGGGATGGTTGAACGTGTCGCCGTTGCTCGAGACGACGTAGTGCCTGGCCGGTGCGGCTGCGACCAGGGCAGTCGCGAGGTTCGCCTGGCTTCCGTGGTGCGGGAGCTTGAACGCGTCGATCTCGATGGCCTCGACACCGCGGGCCCTCGCGAGGCCGGTGAGCCCTTCACTGAGCACCTTGCTGAACCCGTCGCCGGAGAGCAGGCAGCTGGCCCCACGATGCTCGAGCAGCAGTCCGATGCTGCTGCCGTTGGGTGCGGACCCGTCGCTGGACGACTTCTTCGCGGCGAGCGACTCCAGGTCGTCCAGCTTTCCCAGCGGCGCCAGCTCCCGGGGTGGTGCGACCTCCGGCTCACCCTCGAGCGCCCTCTTGATCGCCTTGCGCCACTCGGTCCGGAGACTGCTCAGCCGCTTGAGCGTGGGGGAGAGGACGGTGATCCGCGGCCCGTCCTCGGGGGTCAGCTCGATGAACTGGCCCGGCTCAGCCGTGGCGACCGGTCCACCGTCGAAGGCGGTGTTCCACTTGAACGCCGGGCCCTGACCCTCGCCGGACAGCGCCTGCGTCACGCTCTCGCCCTGCCCCACGCTTCGGGGCGCACGATCGTCCGGAGCCGGCAGGTGCTTGAAGGCGTTGAACCACACCTGGCCGACGTTCTGTCGCGCGAACTCGCTCTGGAAGAACGGGAGCATCCCGCCGATGTGGTCGCTGTCGATATGGGTGATCGCCACGACGTCGAGGTGACGCTCGTCGGCCGGGAGCCGTTCCAGCCGGGCGGCCAGCAACGGCCACGTGTCGGACGGCCCGCCGTCGATGAGCATTCGCCACGGGCGAGCGCGGGGACGCATGCACTCGACCAGCAGGCAGTCGCCCAGCCGTGCGGGGAGTGCCTCGATGCGGATTGCGGTCGCCATCTCGTCACGCTCCGACCGGGTGTGACACGAGGCTTCGTCCGACGGGGGTGAGCAGGCACCGCGACGCCAGGCCGACGGTGTGGCCGAGCATCGAGACGTACCGGCTGGAGAGGTCGGTGAGCTGTCTCGTCGCCCAGATCGTCTCCGCGCTCACCCACGCGAGGTCACGGGCCTTGTCGATGTTCCACGCGCTGACCAGGTGCACGAGCGGGCCCACCTCGTCGTCGACGTGCTGGCCGATCTCGGTCAGGAACGTACGCCGGATCCCGGCCTCCGCCGCTGCCAGCAGGTCGTTGACCGCCTCGTAGTCCTGCCGGACGGATCGACGTCGCGGAGTCACGCCGCGCGAGCGACAGGTCGCGACCACGGCCAGCGGCAGGTCGTGCTCGATGTGCGCGTTCATCCCGGCGAGGGCGTACTGGATGTCGAAGAGGCCGGCGGTCGATCGTTCCTCGAAGAGCGGTGCCCAGGCGGACGGGACCTTGCCGCCTGCGACGGCCGTGCCGTGGGCCGAGAGCCAGAGCTCGGCGAAGCGTACGTCGAGCTCGGTCATGAACCCCACGTCCTGGAAGCTCGAACCCGTCTCGAGCTCCGCGGCGACCTGCTCGGTGACCCGGAGGTACATCGAGTTGAAGATGGCGACTCCGTCGTCCGCGGGCAGCGCGCGGTCGATCTCGCGCAGGCGGTCGATCACGACGCCGACGGCGCCCGGTGTGATCGTCGCGGGTGCCACTACGAGTCCGTCGTCCAGCCGAAGCGCTGGAGTGCCTCGAGCACGTTGCCGTCGGCCTGCGAGCCTCGGGTTCCCCTCCGGGCGGCGGAACGGGTTGTGGCTGGGGTGTGCTGTTTCTCCGACACCGCCGGGCTTCCGACCGCCGCAGTTCCGGTGACCTCGGCCGTGACGATCTCGGGTGGCTGGTCCTCGAGCTCGGTCGGCTCCGACGCGATCAGTGCACCGGAGCGTGGGGGCGGCCGGTGGGGTGCGTACTCGTTGCCCTGCTTGACCGTGTTCTGGTCGATGATCCGGAGCAGGACCGAGGTCATCGTCGCGCTGTCGTCGTCGAAGGCACCGTGTGCCGCCGCATCGGAGCGTGAGTTCGGGCCGGCGGCGTCCGGGGACCAGACAGCAGTTCCACCGACCTTCTTCAGGGCGCTCTCGAACGTGGTGCCCTTGACCTTGGTCTTGGCGCAGTGGGCCATGCCGACGAGCGGGATCTCGGTCTCCTCGCGCGTCGGCTCGAGCGCACGGGACACCAGGTAGAGCAGTGACTTGTGGTAGAGCGCGACCTCCCGCCCGCCGGTGACGTCGTCGAGCTCGCGGACCGGATCGAGCCCGAACGTCGTGAACTTGCGGACGGCTCCGCTCTCGACATGTGGCAGCACGCGCTCGACCCAGGTCGTCCGTGCGGAGTGCAGCGGCGAGGTAGGTCAGCGACGCGATCGGGATCTTCGCCGCAACGAGCCGTTCGATGAGGCCCACGAGGAAGATCGACCCGGCACTGTGCCCGACGAGGTGCACCTCGGTCGGACGCTTCGGCGCCTGTGCGAGGTGCTCCTTCAGCTTGGCGACCGTCAGCGAGGCACCGGGCAGCTTGTCGGGGGGCTTGCCGCGGTAGTTGCGGGGGAGGGCGTCGGAGGCGCCGTACGCGTTCTCCTTCATCTCGTCCCACACCCAGCGGAGCCGCTTCTTCGCTGTCTTCTCGACCATCCGGTCGACCTGTTCGAACAGGTTGAACGACCAGCCGGCCTTGGGCAGCCGGGAGCCGAAGAGATCGGTGAGCTGGTCGTCCAGGGTCTCGGTCACCCCGGTCTGCCATACGAACGTGACCGGGTAGACCTTGTTGGCGAGCCACCAGTTGAGCTGGCGCTGTGCGATGTCGAGGCCATCGGTCTCGCCGTTCAGCCCGCCATGCGCGTAGAACACGATCCGGCGCGGGGTCTCTGTCTCGCCTTGCGCCTCCGCCTCCCACTCCTCGTGGCTGGCGCGCATCTTGGTGAAGATCTGGTCGAGCTGGGCTGGAGAGGAGGTGAACCGGCCCGACGTCGAGAGCCGGCCGTTGTTGCCGACGTTCACAACGTGTGGGGCGAGCTTGTTGATGTCCGCGGCCGGTGCGAGCGCCAGGCCACCACCGGCGAGGGTGGAGACCTCACGACCGGCGCGCTGCGAGATGATCGCGGGCACTCCCGGCCGCGCGACCCAGGCGTCGTACCCCGACTCGAGCCAGTCGTCGTAGGGCAGCGTCGCGAAGCCCTTGTGGCCCCACTCGGGCCCCCAGGAGTTCTGCACCAGGAAGCCGACCTCGTTGTAGCCGACGATGCAGAACGCGTGCCCACCGAGCGCCTTCGAGGTGCGGGTCTTGGTGATCACGTGCATGGACTGCTTCTTGCCGCCCACGGTTCGGGTGACCGGCACGGGCTTGGTCCAGCCGTCGTGCACCGCCGCTGCCGCCGCCACCGCGGACAGCTCGCTGACCGCCGACTGCAGGTCGTCGAGCCGGGTGGCGTTGACCCGGTAGAAGGCACCGAGGGGGCGCTGCCGGGCACGCGCCGCGAGCTCCTCGTCGTGGTCGATGTCCGGTGCCGAGGAGGCGTCCAGGCTCGGCCAGTCGGAGTCGGTCAGCAGGCCGTGGTAGAACCAGCCCTTCAGTGCGCCACGCAGCGAGGACCCCTCGTCGGCGTCGCCCTGGAAGTCGTCGTAGCGCCGAGCCAGGGCATAGGCCATGTAGGGGCTCACGTGCGCCGTGTCGCCCCGGGCAGCCAGCGCGGCGTTCGCCATCGCCGCGACGGCGTGGCCGGTGCACGAGTTGCCCGACTGGACCATCACGTGCCGGTCCTTGGGGCGGCACTCGAGGGCATTCGCCCAGGGGCTGGAGCCGTGGTCGATACTCCAGGTCGCGGGCGTCGAACACGTCGGGCATGGCGTTGGCCTCGAAGGAACCGTGCTCCAGCTTGACCGTGCCCGGGGTCACCGTCTTGGCCATTGGCCACTCCCTCCGCTCCCGACACGCGTGCCCAAGTACAGCAGCCCCCGGCAGGGGTTTCGCAATGCCCGAGAGCCACCGGGACTATACCGGTCGGCAATGGTGCTGCGGGTTCGCCGGAATCTATTGACTTGGGGTTCTGGGCGGACTAACCGTTAATTACGGAAAGTGGCACTTGAATGCAGGAGGGAAAGGGCCGCAGTCGGGGACTTGTCACTTTTCTCATACTTTGGCGCCCCGGCCCTCGGGAGGGCAACGTGCAGGGGAGATGGACGGAGACGCCAGTCGGGGGCAGCCCCGAGGCGGAGCGGCGCGAGTTCGAGCGGTTGGCGCGCGAGATCATGCGCGTGCAGCTCAAGACGGCGAAGGCCGCCAGCGCCCACGGGGTGCCGCATTCTGTCGACCGGGCGTTCCATGCGCGCTCCACCCTTGCCCTCGAAGACGCCGAGCTGCGGTTCGTCGATCTCCCCGAGGACCTGCGGGCGGGCTTCGCGCAACCTGACGCGTCGTACCCGACCGTGGTCCGGTTCTCCAACGCGGCCGGCGCGGGCCATGCGGACACCGAGCCGGACCTGCGCGGTGTCGCTCTCCGCGTCCAGGTGTCCCCAGAGGAGGTCCACGACCTCCTGATGACGAACTACCCGGTCTCCCATGCACGCAACGCCTACCAGTTCGTCGAGTTCGCGAAGGCGACAGCCGGGGGTCGCCTCTCAGGTGCACTCGGGTTGCTGAGGCTGGTCCGGCTGTTCGGCCTGAACGGGAGACGAGCCGGATGCTGCGCAACGTCCTGACCGGTCGGAAGCGGACGGTCACCAGCGTCGCCACCGAGACGTACTGGAGCCAGGGAGCGATGCGCTGGGGGCCGGACCTGGCAGTCCGCTACCTGCTGCGCCCGGCGCCTGACACGGCGCCAGCGTCGCCTGTACCCAAGGGCGACCCGAACTACCTGTCGACCGAGGTCGGCCGCCGGCTCGCGGACGGGCCGGTGCGCTTCGAGCTCTGCATCCAGCGCTACCGCGACGAGAGGTCGACGCCGATCGAGGACACCGGTGTCGCCTGGGACGAGAGCGTGTCCCCGCCCGAGCCGGTGGCGGTCCTGACGCTGCCCCAGGGCGACATCACCACCGTCGACGCCCTGGCGCAGGCAAGGATCATCGACGCGACGGCGTTCAACCCGTGGAACACGACCGACGAGTTCCGCCCGCTCGGCAACCTGAATCGTGCCCGCAAGGCGGCGTACGACGCCAGCGCCGCACACCGGCAGGGCAACCGGTGGGAGTCACCGGTCCCGCTGCACAACCAGGTGATCGGGGGAGCTGCGCGCCAGGTGTTCCGCGTGGTGAACCGCTACGTCGACTGGCACCGTCTTCCGGCTCGGCTCGGGCTGCTGAACCTGGAGGCGTTCCGGCACGAGCTGCGCCAGCAGAACCTCATCGACGCCGGGCTGCCGGACGCTCCTCCCAGCCCGCGCCCGGTGCCGCCGGCCGCCCCTGCCGAGGAGACGCGACTGTCCCGGACCTACGACGGCAGCTACAACGACCTCTCCGACCCGGCCATGGGTGCGGTGGGTGCAGCCTTCGGGCGCAACATCACCCCGGTGCTCCGTGAGGACCTGTTCGACCAGCCGAACCCGATCGTGGTCAGCCAGCAGCTGCTCTACCGGGAGCACTTCATTCCCGCGCGCTCGCTGAACCTGTTGGCCGCTTCCTGGATCCAGTTCCAGGTGCACGACTGGGTGAACCACGCGCGGCGTCCGCTCGGGGAGGACGACATCAGGATCCAGGTGCCCGAGGGCATCAAGTGGTCGAACACCCCTGGCGGGCCTCCTGAGGAGCAGATGCGGATCGCCGGCAACGTGCCCTTCCCCGACGCGCGGCCGCATCCGGTCAACCCGGTGTTCGCGAACAAGGCCTCGCACTGGTGGGACGGGTCCGAGGTCTACGGCACGGACGCGGCGCAGGCCAACGCCCTGCGGGAGGGAGCGAAGCTCCGGCTGAACGAGGAGGGCTACCTGCCGGAGGACACCAGCGGGCAGGAGATGACCGGCTTCAACGAGAGCTGGTGGCTGGGCCTCAGCAGCCTGCACACCGTGTTCGCGCGCGAGCACAACCTGTTGTGCGACGAGCTGCGCGCCCACTATCGCGGCTGGAGCGACGAGCGCGTCTACCAGACGGCGCGGCTGATCGTCTCCGCGCTGATCGCGAAGATCCACACCGTCGAGTGGACCCCGGCGATCCTGGGCACCGAAGTCATCGACATCGGCCTGAAGTCGAACTGGAACGGTCCCCCCTCGAACGACTGGCTGACCAGGCTCGGGATCTGGCTGATCGACAGCCACTCAGCGGTGGGCATCCCCAAGACGAAGCCCGACCACCATGCAGCGCCGTACTCCCTCACCGAGGACTTCGCGACGGTCTACCGGATGCACCCACTGCTGCCCGACGACTACCGCTTCGTCAGCCACGCCAACGGGGAGCTGCTCGGCCGCCGTGGCTTCCTCGACATCCAGGGTGTCCGGGCCGACGAGGAGCTGCGCGGGTTCGGCCTCGACAACGCGCTGTACTCCTTCGGGGTGGCGCATCCCGGGGCGATCACGCTGCACAACTTCCCTCGCTCGCTGCAGAACTTCGAGCGCGAGGGCGAGGTGATCGACCTCTCCGTGGTCGACCTGGTGCGCACTCGTCGTCGCGGTGTGCCGCGCTACAACGACTTCAGGACCGGCCTGCACCGGCCGCGCATTCGGAGCTGGGACGAGCTGTCCGAGAACGAGGAGACCGTACGCCGCCTCCGGGAGGTCTACCGGAGCATCGACGAGGTCGACACGGTGGTCGGACTGTTCGCGGAGACACCGCCTGCCGGGTTCGGCTTCTCCGACACCGCGTTCCGGATCTTCATCCTGATGGCCTCGCGCCGGCTGCAGAGCGATCGCTTCCTGACAGTGGACTTCCGGCCCGAGGTGTACTCCCCGTTCGGGATGGACTGGATCGAGAAGAACGGCATGACCAGCGTCATCCTGCGGCACTGCCCGGAGCTCGCGGCGGTGCTTCCGCGGGGGTCGAACGCGTTCGCGCCGTGGCGTCCGGTCGTCCCGACCAACGCGTCACGCGCCAACGCAGGTGCGACCAACGGGGGCAGGCCATGACCACGCAGCAGGATCCCGATGTCGAGACCGGTCTCGGCGCACTCCTGCAGCGATCGCTGCTCGCCTCGATCTGGGGGCGTCGTACGCACCGGGTCAGCCGGGGGAGCTCGGTCGAGGCCGGCTCGCTGAGCTGGACCTCCACAGAGCAGCACCAGCCGTTGACCGACCTCGAGAACGCCTACTACGAGAAGTACTTCCGCAACGGCATGACTGAGGCGCACCAGAAGCACGACGACAGATGGCACCGGAACGGGTCAGGGGAGCAGTGATGCGCAAGCTCGCTGTCGTCCTGGCCACGCTCCTGCTCCTCCTCGGGAGCGCAGGCTGCGGCGGCGGGTCGGAGGGTGGCTCCTCAACCGATGACTCGGGCAGCGTGGATGCCGATGCACCCGAGGCCGAGGACCCGAACGCCGAGGAGGCTCCCGACAGCTCCGGCGGCGAGGCCGTCGCTGTCGACCTGCCCGGCCTACCGATCGGCGGGGGGTCTGAGCCCAAGTCCAGCAGTGTGCAATGTGTCGACGTGGTGTGGAGCGGGCCACCGGAGCTGCCGGACTGGATGGGGATCACCATCACCGGGGTCGCCCTGCCAGACGGCTTCACGGAGACGTCCGAGTCGTGTCCCGGCGGGGCCCCGTCCTGCCTGGGTGGCGGCTTCCAGCTCACCGGTGACGGGAACTGCTTCGTCGCCGTAGCCCTCACGGGTGAACCGATTGGTGAAGACCCGTCGATGTCGTTCAGCTCCGGAAGGGTCAACTGCCCCCCGGACCGTGTCGAGCAGTGCCGGGCGTTCAAGGCGGAGGTGGAGAGCGCGGGCGGCCAGCCGATCCCCCTCCTCGCGCCGGACCCGGAGCCCGCGACCGGCGAGGATGAGGGCGAGGAACAGGGCGAGACGGAGCCCGAGAGCACCGAGGAGCCCGAGCAGCACCCAGGAGCCCGACAGCACCGGGGAGTCCGAGTCGACCGACGACGGCGGGGGCTGAGCAGGTGGCGGACACGGCCTCCCGGGCGGCCATGTTCGACAAGTGGTGGAGCTTCGGCAGCCAGATCATCGCCCCGGCCACGCTGCTCAGCACCCTGCTGTTCTACTTCGGCTACGTCTCCTCGCGAGCCCAGTTCCGCTACTTCGGCCTCGACGTGGACACGGTGGGACTGAGCACGCAGGACTACGTCATGCGCAGCCCGCAGGCCCTGCTCGTCCCGCTGCTCGCGCTGTCACTCGGGGGAGCCGCGCTGCTGATCCTGCATCTCGCCGTACGCCGCCACCCGCCGCCGGTCACCGCGGTGCGCGTGATGCTCGGTGTCTCACTGCTGGCGCTGCTCGCCGGCGTGGTGCTCATCGTCGCGTACGCCGCGTTCGGTGGCTGGGCGCTGTACCCGCTCGTCACCCCGCTGTTGCTCGCCGGAGGAAGCGCGGGTGTCCTCTACGCCATGCGACTGCCCGGCGCGCCGGGGTTCCTGAAGCCCAATGACGACGAGGGAAAGGGCCTGCGTCGAGGCGTGCTGGCGTTCGCCCTGGTCGCGATCATCGGGTGCCTCTTCTGGGCCACTGCGACCATCGCCGAGTGGACCGGTACGGGCAACGGGATGCGGACTGCGCGCAACCTCGACGAGCTGGCGCCGGTCATCCTGGACACCCAGGACCGACTGTTCCTGACCGACGGCATCGTCAAGGAGACAGCGCTGCCCGCCCAGGAGGATGCGCGCTTCAAGTTCCGCTATCGCGGACTGCGGTTGCTGATCCACGGCGACGGCAAGCTCTTCCTGGTACCGGAGAAGTGGTCGCCGAGTGACTCGACGCTGCTGGTCCCGCTCGACGACTCGGTTCGGGTCCAGTTCCGGTTCGTGAACCGAGCCCCCTGACTGTCGGTGCGCCGCTTGCGCACCTTCCCCAGGCAGCGGCAGGGTGGGCTACGGGCTCGGACCGGCCGAGCAGAACCGTGAGGATGCGAGCTCATGGAAGCAATCGATCCGAAGTACGGAACCACAGTCCTGTTGCTCATCGCGGCAGCGGCGGTAGCACTGCTCCTGGTCCTGATCATCGTGGTGAAGCTCCACGCTTTCATCTCGCTGGTGCTGGTGAGTGTCGTCACCGCAGTGGCCGTGGGCTTCCCGCTGGGTGACATCCCAGACGTCTTGATGTTCGGCTTCGCCGACACGCTGGGCGCGGTGGCACTGCTCGTCGCCTTCGGGGTGATGCTCGGGCGACTCCTCGAGGTGACCGGCGGCGCCCAGGTGCTCGCTGACACCCTGATCAACCGGTTCGGTGAGAAGCGCGCGCCGCTGGCCCTGGGTGTCGCCGCGCTGATCTTCGGGTTTCCGATCTTTTTCGACGCCGGTCTGGTCGTCTTCATCCCGATCATCTTCACGGTCGCACGCCGGTTCGGAGGGTCGCTGCTGTTCTACGCGCTCCCCGCAGCGGGTGCGTTCGCGGCCATGCACGCGATCGTTCCGCCGCACCCCGGGCCGGTGGCGGCGGCGACGCTCCTGGACGGGAGCATCGGGCTGACCCTGGTCGTGGGCGTCCCGGTCGCGGTGCTCGCCTGGTACGTCGGCGTGATGCTCGTGGCCCCTGTCATGGGTCGTCGCTTCTTCGTCGCGGTCCCCGAGCTCATTCTCGGCGAGATGAAGGGCCACGGTTCCGGTGACAACCAGTCCGACGACGGAGGCGACAGCGAGGGCGCAGGGGGAGGCGCCGGAAAGGCTGCCCGCGGCGTCGCGCTGGGCACGCGGGCACCGAGCTTTCTCACGGTCCTGTCGCTGCTCCTGATCCCGTTCGTGCTGATCTCCTTCGACACGGTCCTTTCCACCCTTGTCTCGGCGGGGGTCCTGGAGGAGGGCACCCGCTGGGTGGAGTTCCTCGGCCTGCTCGGGTTCACGCCGGTGGCGCTGCTGATCACGGTGCTGGCAGCGATCTTCGTGATCGGTCGCCCCAACGCGCCGATGGGGCAGATCAGCGAAATCCTGGACGGGGCTCTCGGTCCGATCTGCTCCATCATCCTGATCACCGGGGCCGGCGGGATGTTCGGCGGAGTGCTGGAGCTGAGCGGCATCGGGGCCGCCCTGAGTGACAGCCTCTCCGGACTCGGCATCTCCCTGATCGTGCAGGCCTTCCTGATCGCAACGCTGCTCCGGGTGGCGCAGGGGTCGGCGACGGTCGCGCTGACGACCGCGGCAGGGGTGATCGCGCCGGCCGTGAAGGCGGCAGATCTAGGCGACCTGCAGATCACCCTGCTCGTGTTCGCCATCGCTGCGGGAGCCACGGTCCTCTCCCACGTGAACGACTCCGGCTTCTGGCTGGTCAGCCGGTTCTTCGAGATGGACGTGAAGACCACTCTGAAGACCTGGACGGTGATGGAGACGACTCTGGGCGTCTCGGCGTTCGCGATCGCGGCGGTTCTCTGGATGGTGGTTTGAGGTGCCGGCCTCATGGTGAACCCGCGATCCGGATCGCGATCGAGCAGTCTGCGGAAGACATCGTCCACGACCGGGGTCACCAGGCTTGATCTCGACGCCTGAGCGGCCTCAGCACAGGGGCGACGGCGCCGCAGACCGACTAGTCTGAGCACCTACATGGACGACAATTCGACTACCCGCAAGCGCCTGCCGACTCTCGATGACGTCGCTGCTCTGGCCGGGGTCGGGCGTGGCACCGTGTCGCGCGCCATCAACGGTGCTCCCAACGTCAGCGAGCGCAGCCAGGCCGCCGTGATGGCCGCGGTCAAGACTCTGGGATACGTGCCGAACAAGGCCGCCCGCACGCTCGTCACGCGCCGCAACGACTCGGTCACGCTGGTGATCTCGGAGTCCGAGGAGCGCTTCTTCTCCGAGCCGTTCTTCGCGGCGGTCGTGCGGGGGATCACCGGGGCCCTGGCTGCGGCGTCGCAGACGTTGCTGCTGACCATGGTGCAGACCGAGGAGCAGCACCGAGCCCTGGAGAGCTACCTGGTCAGCGCGCACGTCGACGGCGTGATGATGCTGTCCCTGCACGGCCAGGACCCGTTGCCCGGACGACTGGAGGAGCGCGGTCTGCCGCTCGTGCTCGGGGGCCGCCCGCCGGAGGGGGTGGCCGTGACCTACGTCGACGTCGACAACGTCGCCGGGGCCCGCGACGCCGTTCATCACCTCCTGCAGACAGGTCGCCGTCGCGTCGCGGCGATCGGGGGACCCGGTGACATGGCGGTGAGCTGGGACCGGATGTCCGGCTATGCGCGCGCCCACGAGGAGTTCGAGGCGGCGCAGGACCCCGCACTCGTCGAGCCGGGCGATTTCACCGAGGAGGGCGGCCGCAGAGCGATGAAGACGCTCCTCGACCGGGCACCCGACATCGACGCGGTGTTCGCGGCGTCCGACCTGATGGCAGCCGGAGCCCTGCGTGAGCTCGACAGCCGTGGACGCAGGGTGCCCGTGGACGTCGCCGTCGTCGGCTTCGACGACGCTCCGGTCGCACGGCACACGAACCCGCAGCTGACGACGGTGCACCAGCCGATCGAGGCGATGGGGCGCACGATGGCCGCCATGCTGCTAGAGCGGATCGCGGGTCGCGAGGCCCCGAACCAGGTGCTCGCACCGCACCTGGTGATCAGGGACTCCTCCTGACCGCGAGCCGACCTCAGCCCGGACTCAGTCGACGGTGACGGCGTTGGCCTCGATCACGTTTCGGAACCAGCGGGCCGAGGCCTTCGGCACTCGTTGCTGCGTGGCGTAGTCGACATACACGATGCCGAACCGCTTGGAGTAGCCCCACGCCCACTCGAAGTTGTCGAGCAGGGACCAGACGTAGTAGCCGCGCACGTCGACACCTTGCTCGATCGCCGCGTGCACGGCGTCGAGGTGCTCGCTGAGGTAGGTGATCCGGTCCTGGTCGTCGACCTCGCCGTCCGCAGAGGGGACGTCCGTGCAGGCACAGCCGTTCTCGGTGATCACGATCGGGATCTCCGGATAGTCACGATGTACGCCGAGCAGCAGGTCGGTCAGCGTCTCGGGGGCGATCGGCCAGCCCATGTCGGTGTAGGGGCCCGGCTGGGGTACGGCGTACGCCAGGTCGGTGCCCGGCCACGGTGAGGGTCCGCCGTCGGACTGGCTGGGATCGTTGACCCAGCGTCCACGCGCCTGCTCACGCATCTCGGCGGTGGGCGCGGCCACCTGGGAAGGCGCGTAGTAGTTGACCCCCAGGAGGTCGATGGGAGCCGAGATCACCTCGAGGTCGCCGTCGTGGACGAACGACCAGTTGGTCAGGTGCTGGGTGTCCTCGACGAGCTGCTCGGGGTATCGGCCGCGAAGGATCGGCTCGAGGAAGATGCGGTTCGCCACCGCGTCCACGTGCTCGGCGGCCTTCCAGTCCCGCGCCGAGTCGGTCGCAGGTCGGACGTGCGCCAGGTTCAGCGCCACCGACAGCCGGCTCTCGGCGGGGATCTCGGCCCGCAACGCGGAAACGGCCCGGCCGTGGGCGAGGTTGAGGTGGTGGGCCGCCTTGATCGCCGACCCGTTGTCCGTCCGGCCGGGTGCGTGCACCCCCGAGGCGTAGCCGAGAAAGGCTGAGCAGAACGGCTCGTTCAAGGTGGTGATCGTCGAGACCCGGTCACCGAGGGCGCGGCCGACGGCACGGGCGAGCTCGGCGAAGTGGTCGGCCGTCTCCCGGTTGAGCCAGCCGCCCCGGTCCTCGAGCACCTGGGGGAGGTCCCAGTGGTAGAGCGTGAGCAACGGGGTGATGTTGCGTTCGAGCAGGCCGTCCACCAGTCGCTGGTAGAAGTCGAGCCCGGTCTCGTTGACCTCGCCCGAGCCGTTGGGGAGCACGCGGGACCACGAGACCGAGAACCGGTATGCGCGGAGCCCGAGCTGGGTCATCAGGTCGAGGTCCTGCTTCATCCGGTGGTAGTGGTCGCAGGCGATGTCACCGGTGTCCCCGCCCTGCACCTTTCCGGGAGTCCTGCAGAACGTGTCCCAGATGCTCGGCGTACGGCCGTCCTCCGCGGCAGCCCCCTCGATCTGGAACGCGGCTGTGCCGGCGCCCCAGGCGAAGCCCTCGGGAAACTCGAGTCGTGTGGTCATCCCTTGACTGCTCCTTGCATTACTCCGCCGACGATGTGCTTGCCCAGGAAGGCGAAAGCGATCAGCACCGGGATGGTGCCGTAGAGAGTGCCGGCCATGACGATGGACTGTTGTGGTGCATATCCGGTGGAGAGGTTCTGGAACGCCACCTGGATGGTGGGGTTCTGCGAGCTGAGCGCGATGATCGGCCAGAAGAAGTCGTTCCAGGCCGTGAGGAAGGTCAGCATGGCGAGGACCGCCATGGCCGGCCGGGCAGCGGGTACGACGACGTACAGGAACATCTGCAGGGTGTTGGCGCCGTCGACGTAACCTGCCTGGAGCAGCTCGTCCGGGACTGCCGAGGCGATGTACTGCCGCATGAAGAACACGCCGAACGCGGTCACGAGTGTGGGCAGGATGACCGAGGGCAGGTGACCGGCCCAGCCCCATCTGGCCATCATCATGTACAGCGGGATCACGCCCATCTGCATCGGGACCATCATCGTGGCCACGCAGAGGCCGAGCAGCGCGTTGCGACCACGGAAGTGCAGCTTTGCGAAGGCGAAGCCGGCCAGGGTGCAGAAGGCAACGGTGCCCAGGGTGATCGTTCCCGAGACGATCAGCGAGTTGATCAGCCCGAGGTTCAGCGGCGCGAGGTCGAAGGCGTGCCCGAGGTTCTCGAAGAGGCTCGAGTTGGGCAGCATCGGCGGGGTGCCCGCGGCCATCTCCGCGTTGGTGTGCGAGGCCATCACGATCGTGTAGTAGAGCGGGAAGCAGGAGATGACGGTCAGCAGGATGACGCCGAGGTAGACCGTCGGAGTCGCCTTCAGCGGCTCTGCGCTGCGGCGCATCATGTGATCGCCCCGGTCCGCCGGCGGGTGATCACCAGGTTGACCAGTACGGCCAGCATGATGATCACGAACATCGTCCATGCGGTCGCCGAAGCCAACCCGAGCCGGTCGTTGGTCCAGCCCTGCTGGTACATCAGCAACCCCAGGGTCTGGTACTGGTTCTGACCTCCGCCGTTGGGCTGCCCGGTCGGGTCGTAGAGCAGCGGTTCACCGAACAGCTGGGCCGCGCCGATCGTGGACACCACGATGGTGAACAGGATCGTGGGCCGCAGACCGGGCAGGGTGACGTAGAGAAACTGCTTCCACTTGGAGGCGCCGTCCATGGCTGCGGCTTCGTAGAGCTGGTCGTCGATCGACTGCATGCTGGCGAGGTAGATCAACGCGTTGAACCCGGTCCAGCGCCAGGTGACGATCGTGGAGACGGCGATCTGGGCCGGCCACTTCGAGCCCTGCCAGTCGACGGCGGGCAGCTGCAGGACGTGCTGCAGGAACCAGTTGATGATGCCGAGGTCGTTGTCGAACAGCTCGGTGAAGATGACCGTGGCGGCGGCGAGGCTGGTGGCGTAGGGCATCAGCATGGCGACCCGGAAGAAGGTCCGGCCGCGGATCCTGTAGTTGAGCAGGTGTGCGATGCCGAGCGCCATCGCCAGCTGCGGCACCGTCGAGATGACGCCGATGGTCAGCGTGTTCGCGAAGGCGTTCCAGAAGAACTTGTTGGTGAGCAGGTCCCGGTAGTTGTCCAGGCCGATCCAGGTCTGCTGGTCGTAGGTCGAGAGCCGGACGTCGTGCAGCGAGACCCACATCGTGTCCAGCCACGGGTAGAGGCTGAAGGAGAGGAACACGAGGAAGAACGGGGCCACGTAGGCGTATCCGGTACGCCGGCCCGGCGGCCGCAGCCTGTTCTTGACGGGCGGTGTGGTGCGCGCGGGTCGTACGGCGCTGCTCACAGCCATGGGTTGTCCTCCCTGACGCGACCTCCGGTGTCGAAGCTCATCGAGTTCTCCGACACCGGAGGATCGCACGGTTCACTGGCCAGTCGCGCTCCTCTGCACGGCTCAGCCGGTGACCTGCTTGACCGCGTCGAGACCGTCCTGGAACGCCTTGTCCGGTGAGGTGCCCTTGGTCTCGATGTTGGTCAGCTGGGTGTTCATCGTCTGCTGGATCTGGGTGTCGTAGAGACCGATGGGCGGGAACTCCATCTCGGCCGCGATGTCACCGAAGATCTGGCCCACGGGTGCCTCGCTGAAGTAGGCGCTCTTCGCCTCCGCCACTGCGGGGTCCTCCGCGGCCTCGCGGTTCGACGGGAAGTGTCCACCCTGCTTCTTGGAGTTCCACATGGTGACCTGCTGCTCCTTCTCGGAGAGCCACTTCACCAGCGCGACGGCCGCAGCCTTGTTCTTCGCCTCGGTGGGAACACCGAGCCAGGAGCCGCCCCAGTTGGTGGCACCACCGGGAAGGACCGGAGCGACGTTCCACTTGCCCGCTCCGTCCGGACCGGCCTGACCCTGGATGTAGCCCATCATCCAGGTGGGGCAGGCGATTGCTGCGAACTTGCCGCTGGAGAACGCCTTGTTCCACGGGTCCGAGAACTGCGCCAGCCCGGCGGTGATGCCGGCCTCGGCTGCCTGGCTCGCGTAGTCCCAGGCCTCTTCCACGCCTTCGCTCTCCTCGACGATCGGCTCACCCTTGTCGTCGGAGTAGGCCTCGTCGCCCTGGTAGACGGCTGTGGAGAAGATGCTCGCCGCACTGTCGACGAACGCCTTGTCGGTCTTCTTCTTGTACTCCTTGCCGAAGTCGATGAAGTCCTCCCAGGTCGTCCACCGCTTCGCCAGCTCCGCCGGGTCGGCGCTGTATCCCGCCTGCTCGAGGAGGTCGGAGCGGTAGCAGATCGCCTCGGGGCCGATGTCGGTGCCGAGGCCGACGGTGTTCTTGCCGTCGGGGCTGCTGGCCTGCTCCCACTTCCAGTCGTAGAAGGAGGCCTTGATCTTGTCCGCGTCGGCGACGTCGTTGAAGTTCACGAACTGGTCGCCGTGGTTCTTCACGACGTCGGCGACGAAGCCGATCTCGATGGCCTGCACGTCGGCGAGCCCGCTGCCGGAGGCGAGCCGGGTCTTCAGCCGGGTCCAGTAGTCCGCCGACTGGGTGACGACATCCTCCTTGATGGTGATGTTCGAACACTTCTTCTCGTACTCGTCGTACAGCCCGTTCTCCTTGAAGCCGAACGTGCCGAACAGGCCCACGGTGAGTGTCGTGTCCTCGTCGGTGCCGCACGGCTTGGAGGAGCTGACGGCCTTGCTGTCGTCTTCGCTCGAACCACCCGAACCGCAGGCGGCTGCGCCCAGGGTCAGGGCCATCAAGGTGGCGGCGCTGGCGGCCAACCTCGAGGAACGTCGGGTGGATCGGTGCATGTGAATCACTCCTGGGTGGCGAGATTGGAAGCGCTCCCAACAGAGTGCCCTCCGCCCCCGACCACGTCAATAGATGAGTGGTAACGACTCTGTGACAGTGACCGAGTCCGGATTGTTCTGATGTCGTGCTTTCGCCCGAGACGAGCCGGCGTCACGCCGCCGGAAAAGCGGATGGCGCGGGCAAGACATCGGCGACTGAATGCACCGAACAATCCGTTGGAAATCTGCACTTGGCTATTTCAAGAGGGGCGATCTCGGCTCCCACGTCCATCGGAAGAGCCATATGCTTCTCTCGTGAATCGGCGCCGCGTCCTTGTTGCGATCTCTGCTGCCCAGCTCGCAGCCGGGGTGGCGGGTCAGGTCATCGCGGTGCGGGACCGGAGACCCTTCGACACCCCGCTGCTGGGGCAGCGGGGGAGGCCAGAGGACGTCCTCCGGGACTCCGTGTTCAACGGCACGGCTCTGTCGGCTCCGATCACCATGCTGCTCACACAAGCTGTCGCCACCGTGCGCTTGGCCAGGGGTCCCAGCACCGTGGCTGCCCGGACCCTGGGCGTCCTCGGCGCGACGATGACCTGTGGATATCTGATCGAACGCGAGTTCCCCAAGGCCTTCTCACCCGCGGGCCTGGACCCGGTCGTCACGCCGGTCGCGGCTGGGGGGCTCGCCCTGGCGGCGGCAATGGCGAAGTCGGGGCTGCACCCCAAAGGAGGCACGCACTGACTCGTGCGTGGGCTGAATGGCACAAGCCGAGTCGGGTACGGGAGGGCACACTGCCGGCCCACACGCACGAGGATCGCGCCCATGTCCACCGACGCCATCGTCTTGTTGAAGGACGACCACAAAGAGATCCGCAAGGCCTTCCGCGACTTCCAGAAGGCCGGCGAGAACGCACATGCCACCAAGGGCAAGCTGGTCGACAAGATGATCGAGCTGCTCACGGTGCACACCTACATCGAGAACGAGGTGATGTACCCGCGCGTGCGTGAGCTGCTGCCCGAACTCGAGGACGACGTGCTGGAGTCCTACGAGGAGCACCACGTCGCCGACGTGCTCGTTGTCGAGCTGTCCATGATGAAGCCGGACGACGAGCGATTCACCGCCAAGACCACAGTCCTGATCGAGAACGTCGACCACCACATCGACGAGGAGGAGAAGGAGTGGTTCCCCAAGGTGCGCGAAGGCCTGGGCCGCAAGGCGCTGCAGGAGCTGGGCGCCGACATGCTCGAGGCGAAGAAGAAGGCTCCCAAGCGTCCGTCGCAGCCGAGCGCCCTGAAGAAGACGATCGACGCCGTCCTTGCCTGAGTCAGCCGACTGACCGACGCGCCCCCCTCTGGTCGTTGGCCGCCTGAGTAGCGTCGTGCGCATGACCAAGACCCCCACCGTCGCACTGCTCGGCACCGGAACCATGGGTGCCGGGATGGCCCGCAACATCGCGGGCGCCGGCCTACCCCTGCGGGTGTGGAACCGGAGCCAGGACAAGGCGCAGGCGCTGGGCGACGTGGCGCAGGTCGCCGAATCCGTGGCGGAGGCGGTGGACGGCGCCGACGTCGTCCTGACGATGCTCTACGACGTCGACAGCGTCGTCGCGACCATGGAGGAGGCGCGTGGTCACCTCGGACCTGAGGCGGTCTGGCTGCAGCAGAGCACGATCGGCGTCGCGGGCTGCCAACAGACCATCGAGCTGGCCGAGGAACTCGGGGTCACGCTCGTGGACGCGCCTGTGCTCGGGACGAAGAAGCCCGCTGAGGACGGAAGCCTGGTGGTGCTCGCCTCCGGTCCGGAGGAGGCACGGGAGGTCGTCGCGCCGGTGCTCGACGCCATCGGCGGCCGCACGATGTGGGTGGGTGCTGCCGGCGCCGGGAGCAGGCTCAAGCTCGCCGCGAACGCCTGGGTCGCGACCGTGCTCGAAGGGGTCGCGGAGTCGCTGGCCCTCACGCGTGACTTGGGACTGGACCCTGCGCTCTTCCTCGAGGCGATCGCTGGCGGGGCGATGGACGCGCCGTACGTCCAGCTCAAGGGAAAGAGCATGTTGGCCGGCGAGTTCCCGCCTGCCTTCAAGCTGGCCGGCGCACTCAAGGACGTGGAGCTGATCCTGGCCGCTGCCGACGACGCGGGCACCGACCTGGGGCTGATGCCGGCGATCCGCGATCACTTCGCGCGGGCGGTCGAGGCGGGGCACGGCGACCTGGACATGTCGGCGACGTACCTCGAGCACTAGCCCAGCGCGGCTCGGGCGGCCTCCAGCCTGGCGACGGGGATCCGGAACGGCGAGCAGGACAGGTAGTCGAGGCCCACGGACTCGAAGAAGTGGATCGAGTCCGGGTCGCCACCGTGCTCCCCGCAGATCCCGAGGTGGATGTCCGGCCGCGCCGCCCGGCCCTTGGCCGCGGCAGTGGCGACGAGCGAGCCGACCCCGACGGCGTCGAGGGTCTCGAACGGCGACACCGACAGGATCCCGAGGTCGAGGTACGCCGGGAAGAAGGCAGCCTCGACGTCGTCACGGGAGAAACCCCACGTCATCTGGGTGAGGTCGTTGGTCCCGAAGGAGAAGAAGTCCGCCTCGGTGGCGATCAGGTCTGCGGTCAGGGCTGCTCGGGGGACCTCGATCATCGTCCCGATGTTGTGCGGTACGGCGAACCCGCGCTCCGCCTCGACCTCTGCGGCCACCTTCTCGAGCCCACGCCGTACGTGCGCCAGCTCGGCGACCGTCGAGACCAACGGCACCATGATCTCCGGCCGGGGATCACCGCCCGCATCGATCCGGTCCGCCGCGGCCTCGAGCACCGCACGGGCCTGCATCGCCACCAGCCCGGGTACGACGACCCCCAGCCGCACGCCCCGGAGGCCCAGCATGGGGTTCTGCTCGTGGAGCGCACGCACGGCCTCCAGCAGCCGCTGGCGCTTGTCGTCGACCTCGCCTCGTCCGTCCCCTCGCTCCACCCGGACCGAGAGGGCCGTCAGGTCGGGGAGGAACTCGTGCAGCGGCGGGTCGATCAGCCGGATCGTCACGGGCAGCCCGTCCATCGCAGCCAGGATCTCGGCGAAGTCCGCGCGCTGCTTCGGGAGCATCTCGGCGAGGGCGGCCTCCTGTCCGGCCTCGTCATCGGCCAGGACGAGGTTCTCGACCAGCACGCGGCGCTCGCCGAGGAACATGTGCTCGGTGCGGCACAGGCCGATCCCGCCCGCGCCGAACTGGCGCGCCCGGGTGGCGTCCTCCGGGGTGTCCGCGTTCGCCCGTACACCCATCCGGCGTACGCCGTCGGCGTGACCGAGCAACGCCGCAACGGCATCGACAACGGGGTCGTCGACCTCCTCGCCGTCGAAGTAGCGCACCACCACCGAGTCGACGACGGGGACCGCGCCGGCGTACACCGCGCCGTCGGTCCCGTCGACGGAGATAACGTCGCCCTCCTTCAGGACCGGGCCGCCGCGCACCTGCACCTGCCGGGCCTCGAGGTCGACCAACAGTGCGTCGGCGCCGCACACGCACGGCCTACCCATTCCGCGGGCGACAACCGCAGCGTGCGAGGTCTTCCCTCCGCGGCTGGTCAGCGTGCCTTTGGCCGCTGCCATGCCGGGCAGGTCATCGGGGTTCGTCTCCTCGCGGACCAGGATGACGTCCTCGCCCCGGCCCTTCCATTCCACTGCGGTCTCGGCGTCGAGCACGACCTTGCCAACCGCGGCACCCGGCGACGCACTGATGCCGGTGGTGAGCCGCTCGTGGTCACCCTGGTCGTCGAACCGCGGGAACATCAGCCGCGCGAGCTGCGCACCGGTCACCCGGCGCAGGGCGTCGTCGAGATCGATGAGGCCTTCACCGACCATGTCGTGCGCCACGCGGAACGCAGCCTCGGGGGTGCGCTTCCCCACGCGGGTCTGCAGCATCCAGAGCTTGCCGTCCTCGATGGTGAACTCGATGTCGCACATGTCGCGGTAGTGGTGCTCGAGGGTGTCCATGAACCCCACGAGCTCTTCGTACGACGTCGCGTCGAGCTCCGCGAGCTCGGTGAGCGACATCGTGTTCCGGATGCCGGCCACGACGTCCTCACCCTGCGCGTTGGGCAGGTAGTCGCCGTAGGCCCCGGTCTCGCCGGTCGCCGGGTCCCGGGTGAAGCAGACCCCGGAGCCCGACGACGGTCCACGGTTGCCGAACACCATCGCCTGCACGTTCACCGCTGTGCCGATGTCATCGGAGATGCGTTCCTGGCGCCGGTAGAACGCAGCACGAGGGGTGTTCCAGGAGTCGAAGACCGCGCGCACGGTCAGGTCGAGCTGCTCGCGCGGATCCTGCGGGAAGTCGCGACCAACGTGCTCACGCACCAGCTGCTTGTACGACGCCACCAGGTCGCGCAGGTCCTCGACGGAGAGCGCCGAGTCGTCCTCGCGAGAACGGTCCTCCTTCATCCGGCGCAGCTCCGCGGCGAACACCGCCCCGTCGATGCCGAGGACGGTGCTGCCGAACATCTGGATCAGCCGGCGGTAGGAGTCGTAGGCGAACCGCTCGCCGCCGTGATGCCCCAGTCCGGTCACCGACTCGTCGTTCAGGCCCACGTCGAGGACCGTCTCCATCATCCCGGGCATCGAGATCGCGGCGCCGGAGCGGACCGAGACCAGCAGTGGGTCGGCCGGGTCGCCGAGCCGCCGGCCCATGCGGTCCTCGAGCTTGCTCAGGTGCTCGGTGAGCTCGGCCTCGAGGCCCTCGGGCGTCGTCCCGTCCCTGAGATAGGCCACGCACGCCGCCGTGGTGATCGTGAAGCCCGGCGGCACCGGCAGCCCCAGCCCGGTCATCTCGGCGAGGTTGGCGCCCTTGCCGCCGAGCAGGTCGGCCTGGGACCGGTCTCCGTCGGCGAAGTCGCACACGTAGGAGGTCACTCCCGCATCGTGCTGCCTGGCCGCTCGCAGGTGAAGGGGTAGGGGCGGCCATTTCCGGCCAGCAACCTCGCTGCGGGGCCCAATTTTCGGTCTGGTGGACACATAACCGGACATACCGGTCTAGATGGGTGCGGCAGTCTGATGGGCCCCACGGGTCAATTTCCATAGCCCAAACGGACTATTCCCGCGTGTTGCACCCCCAGACATTACGGACAAGGCGTCCTATGGGAGAGGAAGTCCAAGGGAGAAAACGATGATTGCAACTGAAGCGGCCCTCTACGGGTCATCGAACGCCAGCGGATCTGGTGTGACCAAGCAGCTCGTGTGCAGCTGCGGCCAGGAGATCAGCGCCAACAAGCGCCTCCACTGCCCGCGGTGCGGTTGCTGCCTGAACTGAAAGACCCGCGGATAGGGTGACCTCCGACGACTCGTCAGGAGGAACCACCGTGGCCCGGCAGCCGGACGGCGCACGCACCTCCGAGGTGTGGACCATCCCCAACATCATCAGCATGGTGAGGTTGGCCGGCGTACCGCTCTTCCTGTGGCTCGTCATTGGGCCCGAAGCAGACGTCTGGGCCCTCGTCGTCCTGATGATCTCCGGCTTCACCGACTGGCTGGACGGCTATCTCGCCCGTCGCCTCGACCAGATGTCCAAGCTGGGGGAGATCCTCGACCCGGTCGCCGACCGGCTCTACATCCTCGCCGCCGTCGTCGGCCTCCTCTATCGCGACATCATCCCGTGGTGGGTCGCGGTGCTGCTGCCCGCACGAGACCTCTTCCTCTGGGGCCTGGTCCCGTTCCTGCGCACCCGGGGCTACTCGGCGTTGCCGGTGCACTACCTCGGCAAGGCCGCCACCGCAGCCCTGCTCTACTCCTTCCCGATGCTCTTCCTCGGCGACGGCGACGGACCGATCCCCACGTTGGCGGAGGTCTTCGGTTGGGCCTTCGCGATCTGGGGGATCGGCCTCTACTGGTGGGCCGGGCTGCTCTACGCCTGGCAGGTGCGCAAGCTGATGGCCGACCGCGGCCGGCGCGCACCCAGCCTCACGGACGGTTGAGATGACCCCTCCCAAGCTTCCGCCGCAGGCCACGATGGGGCTGCTCGACTACATCAGCACCCACACCCTCGACGAGGACTACGCGTTCGTCTCCGAGCGCAAGAAGACGAGTGCAACGCCGCCGCCCGGCCCACCGAGCCGCATTGTCGGCGCCCTGGTGCTGGCGCTGTTCGCGGTCCTGGTCGTCACCGCGGCCGTGCAGACCTCGCGCAACTCCGTCAGCGCCGAGCGTGACCGCAACGAGCTGGTGGACCGGGTGAGCGACGCGCGCAACCAGCTCGCTGCCGACCAGAACCGGCTCGCCGATCTCCGGGCCGAGTCAGCGAACCTGGAGAGTCGTGCGCTGCGCAACGACACCTCGGCGCGTGGGCTGCTGGCGAACCTCGAGCTGCTCAGGGTGAAGACCGGCACGGTCCCCGTCAGGGGCCCCGGCGTCAGGATGGTCGTCGACGACGCCCCCGGAGCCGACAGCGCCCGCAACCAGGTGCTCGACACCGACCTGCAACGACTGGTCAACGGTGTGTGGGAGGCCGGTGCCGAGGCAGTCGCGCTCAACGGCGAAAGACTGACCAACCTGAGCACGATCCGGCTCGCCGGCGGGGCGATCACGGTGAACTCCAGGTCGCTGCGGCGCCCGTACGTCGTCACCGCGATCGGCAACCCGAACACGCTGCCGGCACGTTTCGCGGAAACCACCAGCGGTCAGGCATGGTTGGACCTGCAGCGCGAGGTCGGCCTGCAGCTGAAGATCAAGCCGGAGGACTCGCTCACACTCCCGGGCTCGGAGGTCTCCCTGCGCTACGCCAACCAGGAATCAGGAGGAGCACCATGATCGCGATCATCGGGTTGATCGTCGGCGTGGTGCTCGGGCTGCTGCTGACCCCCGACGTGCCGCTCGCGATGGAGCCCTACCTGCCGATCGCGGTCGTCGCCGCCCTGGACGCCGTCTTCGGAGCCTTCCGCGCCTTCCTCGACGGGATCTTTGACGACAAGGTGTTCGTCATCTCCTTCATCAGCAACGTGCTGATCGCCGCCATGATCGTCTTCCTCGGTGACAAGCTCGGCGTCGGCGCGCAGCTGTCCACCGGTGTCGTCGTCGTCCTCGGGATCAGGATCTTCTCGAACGTGGCCGCCATCCGGCGCCACCTCTTCCACGCATGAGCACCCCGGACAGCCCCGAATCCCGACCGTCGGGACTGGAACGGCTACGGCGTTCCTTCTTCTCGCCCTCGCGCGGACAGGCGGTGGTGGCGGGGCTGGTGGCCCTGCTCGCCTTCGCCGCGGTGACCCAGGCTCGGCTGACCGGCGAGGACGACACCTATA
>CAVVID010000019.1:0-159507 GCA_963748185.1 uncultured Actinomycetota bacterium
TGCTGCCAGCGACAAAGGGCTGAGACCGTCGAAAAGAGACGTCTCGATGATGGCCACGGATCTGTGCCCTTGCATTCGCGAGTGTGCCGTCGCCAATCGTCCGCCGGCTCATCGGCCTCGAGTGCGTCACTTCGCCGGTCGCTTCCAGGTCGCGGACCTTGGCGTACCAGGTCTTCTGGATCGCCCGCCGCACGACCCCTGACTGGACGACGCTGTCGGCGAAGGCCAGCACCAGGAGGACTCGGAGAGGAGTCTGGCGGCCCTCAGCCCTACTTGTTTGCCTTTAGGTCGAACTTGAAGTGGATTCCGACGTCGAGCGATCCATCTGGTTTCTGCGGCTTGTACTCGAGGTCGACCTTCGCGAACGTGAGCGCGACGCCCTCGACGTCGGCATCTCCTTCGGCACTGACAGTGGTGGAGACGCTCGTGACGAGGACGTCCGTCATTGTGATGATGAGGTACTCCTGCTGGCCCTTGCCGGCCTTGCGGACGGTGATCGTCGCTTCCTTGATGTGCTCTCCCGTGGCGCACGTCGCCATCAGGACCGGCGACGCTTTGTCGACGTGATGGGTGAAGTTGAAGTCGTGGAAGCTCGCCTTTCCTGCACCGCCTCCTCCGCCGTGGGCCACCGTGCCCGACTGGGAGACCCCCCACGACCATGACAGGACGTCGATCTCATCCTTGTGCTTGGCATCTTGGGACTCGCCCTGGATCGTGCCGATCCTGGCGAAGATCGAGGCGGCCATGACGCCCTCCTACCTAGCGCTGCATTGCCGAATGATCACAAGGTCCACCTGCCTTGCGGCCGGTGTCAACCTCCCGCCGACGGTGAGCCATCACCTAGGCGGCTCGCTAGAAAGCAGCTGGGCTCCGCGCGTTCGTGGCCCGCGTCTCACTCCCGCGTGTCTACGCTAGGGCTCGAATCGGATACGTCCTCAGATCGGGCAGCCTGCCTTTCGCAGGTATTGAGCGATGCGACAGCGCCAGGCAAGGCGCCCAAAGAACACGCCGGCTTCAGTCCGGGAGCGTTCACGACCAAGTCGGCCAGCCCCTCGGCTGCAGCGCTCGGGTATGGGTAGACCCCACGCATCCCGCCGTGCCCAGGCAGCGCCGTGTGACCGACGGAGTTCGCCCCCGCGACCATCCCTCCAGGCGCACAGCAAGGGTCACTGGAGGGCCTCGCGGCAGTGCTCTCGCACACGACCACCCGCCGCGCAGGCGCACATCACCTCGGACCACTTCAAGCGGGCGCGGGCCGAGCAGCCGCAGTACTCCGGGAGACCCCGAAGGTCCGCAACGTTTTGATGGAGGGCGACCACTGGAACTCGCTCGGGGAGTTCGAGTCAGCTGACCGTCGGGTCGGCGGAGCCCGCCTCTCGGGTCCTTGCCTCGAGCAGCTCGAGGATGTGCACGTAGGGCTTGCCGGTCGCGCGGGTCATCCCGATCTCGCAGGTCCGGTTCGACGAGGCGTAGGCCGCGAACGTCCGGGTGGAGAGCTCCTCCGCCTCGGGCGCGGTGGCTGAGGCCGTGAGCTCCGGGTGCAGCAGTCCGCGGTCGCCGGCGAACGCGCAGCATCCCCACGCGCGCGGGACGAAGACCTCGGTTGCGATGGCCGTCCCGATCACCTCTATGGCGGCCGCGGTGCCCATCTCGGTCGACGAGCACGTCGGGTGCAGCGCCAGGGACGGGAGCGGCGCGACCACGGTCAGGTGCGGGAGCATCCGGGTGGCCACGAACTCGATGGCATCGACGACCGTGAGCTCCCCTGACGGATCGCTCCGGGCCATGGTGACCAGGCCCTGGGCGCAGGACGAGGCGTCGACGACCACCGGCAGGCGTCCGCGGTCGGTGGCTTCGGCCAGGGCGGGCAGCACCTTGGCCATCATCACCTCGTAGCCGTCGCGGTGCCCTTTGGACTTCCATGGGGTGCCGCAGCACAGACCGGGCAACGCCTCGGGGGTGCGTAGGGCGATGCCGGCGCGCCTGGCCAGCGACACGAACGCCTCGCTTGCCCCTCCCCCCTCGCCGTCCGCCTCGGCCCCGAACATGGTGCCGAGGCAGGAGGCGAAGAAGACCGCTTCGGCCGCGTCGTGCCGCAGTGCGGGCCGCGGGGTGCCGCCCTGCGGCAGTCGCTGGTCGTAGAGAGGGACCTGGTCGGCGCCGAGCAGCCGGCGGCCCACCTTGCTCGCCGCTGTCGGTACGGGGGCGGGCAGCGCGTCGGCGGCACTGAGCGCCGCGCCGGCTCCCTTCGTGACCGAGGCCCAATGACCGGCCGCCGTCCTCCAGACTCTGGCCGCCACCGGCCCGGCGTCTCGGCCGCGCAGCCGGCGCACGAGGTCCCCGGTGTCAATGTGCACCGGACAGGCCGTCTGACACATGCCGTCGACCGCACACGTTTGGATGGCCTCGTAGTCGTAGTCCCGCTCAAGCTCCGCGAGCAGCTCGAGGTCCCCGCGTTGACGCGCCCCCTCCATCTCGCGGCGCAGCACGATGCGCTGGCGCGGCGTGGTGGTCAGGTCCCGGCTGGGGCAGACCGGCTCGCAGTAGCCGCACTCGACGCATCGGTCAACCTCCTCCTCGACCTTGGGGGTGGCCTTGAGGTCCCGCAGGTAGGACCGCGGGTCGTCGGACAGCACCGACCCCGGGTTGAGGATCGCGTGCGGGTCGACAAGGCGTTTCAGGGTCCACATCACGTCGTACAGCTCATCGCCGTACTGCCGGCGGACGAAGGGCGCCATGATCCGGCCAGTGCCGTGCTCGGCCTTGAGCGAGCCGCCGTTGTCGAGGACGAGGTCGACCATGTCGTTGGTGAACGCCTCGTAGCGACTCATGTGCTCCGCATCGTCGAACCGTTCCTTGAGCAGGAAGTGCACGTTGCCGTCCCGGGCGTGCCCGAAGATGACCGACTCCTCATAGTGGTGCCGGTCGAAGAGCTCGGACAGCGAACCGCAGGTCTCACCCAGCCGGGCGACGGGCACGACGACGTCCTCGAGCAACGCGTTGGTGCCGGACGGGCGGGCGCTGGCCACCGCGCTGAACAGGCCCTTGCGGATGTGCCAGAGCGTCGCGCGCTCGGCGGCGTCGGTGGTGAGGCGGAACGGCGTACCCCCACCCAACGCCTGCAGGGCGGGCTCGACGGTACGGCGGCTCGCGGCCAGCTCGTCCGCCGAAGCCGCCTCGAACTCCACCAGCAGCGCAGCGTGGCGGTCGACCTCCAGGTCGCGGATCACGTCCGGGCAGCCCGGGTCCTGTGCGGAGACCAGCAGCGAGGCCGCGTCCATGAGCTCGGCGGTGACCGTGCCGGCGTCGATCAGCTGGGGCACGGCGGAGGTCGCGGACTCCACGTCGGGGAACACCAGGAGGCCGGTGCCCACATGCGGGACCACCTCGACGGTGCGGAAGACGGCCTCGGCCACGAAGCCGAGCGTCCCCTCGCTACCAATCATTAGGTGCACCAGGATGTCCAGCGGGTCCTCATGGTCGAGAAAGGCGTTCAGCCCGTAGCCCATGGTGTTCTTCATCGCGAACAGCCGCTCGAGGGTGGCTACCGACCCGGGGCTGTCCAGGATCCGCTGCCGCAGGAGCAGGAGTCCCTGGTGCAGCTCGGGCTCCGCCTCGGCGAGCCGCGACCCGGCCTGCGGGTCCGCGGAGTCCAGGACGGTTCCGCTGGGAAGGACGAGGACCATCGACTCCAGGGTGCGGTAGGTGTTGGACCGTGTGCCGCAGTGCATGCCCGAGGAGTTGTTCGCGACGACCCCGCCGACCGTGCACACGCTCTCGCTGGCAGGGTCCGGGCCGAGCTTGCGGCCGTGCGGTGCCAGCACGGCGTTGACCGCGCGGACCGTGACACCCGGCTGCACGCGGACCCGCTGCCCGGCGTCGAGCACCTCGACCCCCTGGAACCGGTGCCGAGTGTCGACCAGCACGCTGTCGGTGAGCCCCTGACCGGACAGGCTGGTGCCGGCGGACCGGAACGTCAACGGGACACCTGCGCGGTCGCAGGCGCGAAGCAGCTTCGCCACCTGCTCCGCACTGCGCGGGGTCACGACCGTCTGCGGCACAAGCAGGTAGTGCGAGGCGTCGTGGGCGTACTTCAGCCGGTCCACCCAACGCTGGGTGACGGCGTCCTCGCCGAGGGCGGACGACAGCTCGCGCGCGAGCCGGCCGTGGACGATGTCGGTGTCCTCACTGGTGTGGGCGGTCATCGCCTCGCCTTCCGCTCAGTGCAGCAATCGCGGGTCGGCACGACGCATCTGCCCCATCTCGTGCCTGCACCAAGACTCTGCCATACGCCTTCTTGGGGCAGTCCGTCCAACTTCAATGGCGCCGCTGCGGGTCAAGTCCGGCCAGATGGCACGCTTGCCCGCACTCGCCGTGCGTCTCTTTCACGACGTGGCCCCCGAAGTGGCCGCCGGGCCGCGCGAGCACGCTGCGGCTCCTCGTGACGTGGACCAAGCGCGGGAGGCGTCGTGACTACCCTCGTCCTCGAGGGGAAGGCGTCACACTGAAGGAGCTCACTGGCTGACGAGCGGTCACGCTCCTGGGTGTTGCTCCTCCCACGGCGATCGGATCTGTTCTCCGATCGCCAGGCCTCCACCAGGATTGGCTGGCTTGTACGTTCGCGGCATGGCTGAGACCTCCATCGACCACGTGTGGGACCGGATCAAGCGGCGTGCCGGTGAGCAGTTCCTGACCAAGACAGGGCTGCCCTTTACCTACGAGGTGCCGGGGAACTACCTGAAGGTGAGCCGAGCGAACCGCTCACTGTCGCGGACGAACTTCCAGAAGGCACTCGTCTCGATGCCCGCGGACGGTCCTGGGGAGATCAAGGATCGTCAGGGCTCGGCGTACACGTGGGCGATCCTGATGGATCCGCGTATTCGGGCTGCCGACTGGTGATCAGCACCGGATCCCCCCGATGGCCGGGCTTCTCACGCAGCCGCTTCGAGGAGGCGTGGCGAGACCTCACTAGTGCTGCCGCCACGCGGACCTACGGAGCGACGTGAAGCTCTTGAGCTTCGACCGGTAGAAGCAGGTACTCAATATCTAATGTTGAGGATTGGCTGACCGCAGCGATTGCAGGTCATCTTCGCCTCGTATACCCGCCACGCCGCCTCGTCCTCGACATCGGGAGCTTCCGGCTCCGAGCTCAGTGCGTCCCGGTAGCGCAGGACATCGCCGAATGCCTTCGTGGCACACCTGTCGCACAACAACTCGCCGGTGGGCTCTGCCTTGCCGATGGGCTGGCCGAGTGCGTTGTAGCGGTGGCCCGGTACTCCGGTGGACGGATTGCGGATCGAGTCATCGGGACGCCGCTCTGCGAGCCCGTCAATGATCAGGCGGTAGAGGTAGCCGCGAACGGCGGGGGTGGATGGGTGGAGACCTTTCGCCAGCTCTCCCGGTAGACCCAGCTCGACGCGCGCAGCCGACTCAGGATGCGGGCTGCGGTTTCCTCGCGCTTCGGAGTCATGTCTACAAGCGTGGCACAGGTCTACGAGTCGATGGCTGTGCCAGGTTTCGAGACCGCATGCTCCTCTCCCATCAGACGGGTCATGGGGGCAGGATCGGGTCATGGCCGACACCAAGATGACCAAGTCCGTGGGAGAGCACTGGGCGTGCGCCACCCTCGCCCGCCACGGTTGGGCACCCGCGCTGACGCGCGACGGGATGGAGCGGACCGACATCCTTGCAGTTGCTACTCACCTGGCTCACCGGCCCACCGTCGAGATCCAGGTGAAGACCACCCTGAGCCCTGGCGACCGCATGTCATGGCCCTTGGGCGAGAAGGCTCAACTCCCCGACCGGTCGGGCCACGAGTGGTTCGTTCTGGTCTCGATTCCAACCGTGCACGCCGATCCGCCACGTGCCTTCATCGTCCCGCGTGATCACATTGCAGCCGCTGCATGGATCGTGCATATGGCCTGGCTCACCGACCCACTCGCGACGCAGGGGAAGCGAAACGCCCCCGTTGCACAGGCTCGCATCAAGGTCGAGAACTTCGAGGGTTACGAGGATCGCTGGGACCTTCTACCGATCCCAACACCCGAAGTGCCCGTGCTGCTTCCGCCCTCGCTCCGGGATCTAAGCCAGGAGTCTCGGGTTGGGCTACCGCCAGGCCACCCATGGGAGCAGCACCTACCTTCGTGGTGATCGTCGCCTCGGCGCTCCGCAAATGATTGTCCGCTTGGACGCGAGTCTGATGTCAGTAGGTCGATCTACTCTGCCCAGGTGATCGACAGGAACATCGACGAGGCCTGGCTGCGTCAGCGCGTACTGAGTACAACTGACACAGGGCGCGGCAGTAAGCGCAGCGTGGAGGCGCTGCGCGAGCTGCTCCTCCAGTGCGCATCCGGATTCGCTGAGCAGCGCTCCGATGTGGTCTCTGCCAAGGTCCGGTGGCCACGTCGAGGGTTGTTCCCCGACGAGGCGGCAAGCTTTCTGCGTGCGGTCGAGACAGGTACCGCGGTTGTCGACGAGGCTGGTTACGTCTCGCTGCCGTCGGTGCGGTCCAAGGTGCCGGTGGGCCGCTACTCGCTGCTGAGCAAGAGCGGGAACGGGGTGTCGGTGAACCTGGAGTACCTGATCCAGATCGGGGCCACCGCCGAGCTGGTGCTCGACCACGGGTGGGCACCGAGCCACATCGACTTCGAGCGCGGCGAGTTCGACGCCATTGGCACAGATCAGGACGGCCGTGCGCTGCTGGTGATGGAGGCGAAGGCGCGGGTGTCTGGGCCGGACAGCCTGGAGAAGCTGCTCACCTCCTGGCTGCGCATGTCCAGGGACCAGACGATCGACCTGAACAACAACGCCGGCCGCAAGTACCGCGACCTGCAGAAGCGGTGCAAGACAGGGGCGGTAGTGGTGTGGCTGGTCGCGGCGGGTGCACGATGGTCCCTGGTCGCGGAGCTCACGGATGGATCGGTGCGTTTTACCCCCGCGTCGGATCCGACCCCCGAGCTATGCCGCAACCCGATCCAGGAGGCAACGATGCACGAGTCATTCCCATACGACGCGAGGTACCACCGTCCGAGCTCGAAGGCCGCTGCCGGGGAGTGCTCCCAGCATGGCATCGACTCCTGCAAGGAGACGCCAATCATTTCCTTCCAGGATCGCAACAACAGGTGGCAATCTGGATGCCAGCGCGCTCATGACGAGCTAGTCGCGCGCGGTGAGATCTCGCCGCTTGCACAACACTGATGAGCGGACACCGAGGCGATGTGAGCGCGGATCAGGTCACACGCCCCCCGGGGATCGGCTACTCAAGGCCGGATTGGCCTTCCGCAGGTATGCCTGACGACTGGTGGGTGCATGTTCGGCTATTTCCCGCGGCCGGTCTTCTTCATCGTGAAGTTGCCGTTGCCCTTGTTGACCTTGGTGTAGCCACCAAAGGAGTTGCTGGTGCCGGACTTCTGGTGGAGACGGGCCCCACTCACTCCCTTGGAGGAGTTGGCCTTGCTAGTGCCGCCTCGACTGCTGTTCTTTGCCATGATCGCTTCCTGTCTACCGGGTGAGCATGGTCTTTCAGAGCTGGGCAGAACGTACAGCGCGTCAAGAGACCGAGCCATGATCTTTGATCGAAGTCGGCGGCGTGGCCTATACCGCTGGCTCGGCCTCCGACCCATCGGCTACCTAGGCGTCGGTGACGGCGACCACCCAGACCAGCGCCCGTGTCCGTCGTGGTGCTGGATCGCCGGACGAGTACAAGCACGAGGTGGACTGCCAGCACCCCCTTGAGGCGTCACACACGCTAGAGCCCCACCCCAGCGTCGTGGCGAGCCTGTACCCGGGAACCTCGTCGACGGGTCCGCGTTCTAGGTGGGTCCAAGCCGCGACGCTCGAGCCGCGGTTGGAGCAGCTCGGACAGGGGGCACCTGTCGTCAACGTGGCGTTCCGCCGCTACGAGGGGGGCGAGCAGAAGTTCGACGAGTAGTTCCTTCGCCTCACGGTCGAGGACGCGCGCGAGCTGGGCACCGCGCTCAAGTTCCTGATCGCGACGGCCAGCCGCGACGCCTGACCACGCACGCGCAGAGAACCGCCCCCGGCAGTGTTAGTGCCGGGGGCGGTTCGCTCGTAGCCTTACAAGATGGAGCAGGGCATCAGGGATCAGCCAGCGGGCGGCGTGGACCGTTTCCCACGGGGCGTCCTCATAGGTGCCATCCTCGCGGTGTGCGCCGTGGCGTGGTGGGTGACCCTGCTGGCGCTAAGCGAGCTCGACAGCCTGCAGTGGTTGTCCGTCCTTGCGACTGCCGGAATGTTCGCCCTGCTCGCGGTCGGCTACATCGCAGGCCTCAAGGCGGCACTCCGTCGGCCCACACGCCGCCTCGGAATCGGTATCCTCAGCGGTTTGACCCTCATCTTTCCCGCGTCGGTCTTCCTGACCTTCTTGCTGGCGTTTGCGATTTGGGGCGGGCGATGAGTGGTGCTCCACTCGGTATCCACACCGGGGACTTCCCCACAGGATAGGAAGCATCAAGTCTGGGGGTTCTGGTGGCTTTTGCCGCCAACATGGGACTCTTCGGGGACCTCTCAAACTAGGAGCGGTCCACCGTGCCCGGCCGCACGTCTGCCTAGTGGAAGGTGCAGAGCCGTGTCTCTCCGGTGGCGCCGTGCCAGCTGCAGTTCGCCCACCAACCTGACGGGCTCTGCGACCAGGAGCGGATCTCGGCCGGCAACCAGTCCTCGTCGATGCGTACCTCGACGTCAGGGCGCTCGCCGGGTGGGTAGACACGGAAGCCGGTGGGTTCGTTCATGGACCGAGGATTCCAGCGATTCGACTACCCCGCTAGTCCGACTGACCGAGCTGATGAGCAGTCCCCAGTGACTACGGGTACACCCCTGCGCACTCCGAGATGGGAGCTGGGATGGTGTCGGTCCCGAAACTAATGCGCACGTTTGCGTGTGCGCGGACCTACTCAGGAGCACTGGGGGTTCGCTGGTGCTGGTGACTTCACCGTTTCCCTTCTGGGACTGCGTGGTCGTGACTGCCCAGATCCGGTTTCTAGCCAGGTCGCTCTGGCGAAGCCGTTTTGTATCTCCATCGGGATGTTGTTATCCGTGACGGTTGTCGTGGTGGTGCAGCTCTTGACGCCCTTCTCGCGGCTGAACGTGCCGTTTGCGGCCTCGCAGTCGGCACGGTTGATCTCCGGTGCCGCGAGCGCAGGCGATGCTGCCAGAACCGGGGTGAGGAGTCCGGCGACCCCAGCGGCAGCGACTAATCCTTTGGACATTCTCACGACTAAAGTCCTTTCGATTCAGGTGATCCAGGGGAATTCCCTGGTGTTGAAATCGACCCTAGGCCTGTTCCTCTTGGCCGCACATCGGCCTCAAGAGGGATACGGGCTCCGCCGTAAGGGGTACTTCGATGATCGTCATGGGCGTCGACAAGCACACGTCGGAGCGGCTAGCAGCGCGACGCGGCGGGGAAGTACCAGCGCGTCGACCACCGCCCCGACACAGAGCACGAGTGGCTCTCCCCCAGGCAGGTCGCCGAACTCCTAGGCGTCACGCGGCCGGCGGTTCAGGGCCGCATCCACCGCGGCACGCTGCCGGCGACCGAGAACGGTGGTCGGTTCTGGGTGCGGCGGGATCTGCTCGAGCAGGTGGAGGCGGCGCGGTTGGTGCGGAAGACGAGAAGGCTCTAGTCGAGCCCACCCTGCTGACCAAGCAACTGGTTCAGCTCGAGCCTGCTCACCTATGGGCAAACCACCCTGAGAGGTCCGACGGTCAGATTCACCGCGGTGGGTGCATTCCGGTCCTCTGATTTGTCGATAACCACGAGGAAGCACAAGTCATCACGGACAGCCTCCATCCAGGTGGCGCCCTTTGGCAGCTCGGCAGCGGCGCCGGCAAGAACTCGATCGACTTTCCAGCCATGCGACTGCAACTGCTCACGGTAGTGGTTCACCGCGTTCGGGCGGGTCGATTTCGAGGGGTAGTACGCGATGCAGGTGTCGTCTTCGTCGTCCGGCAACACTTCCGTGTCGGTTTCCTCGTCAGGGAGGAGGCGCAGTTCCGACATTGCGTCTTTGGCGGAATCCGTGCAGCCCCCCGCGCTTTGTGTCAGAGCGACGATGGCTGCCCCCACGAAGACGACGGTGAAGGCCGCCGCGGCCAAAATGATCCCTGGCTTACCCATCTAGCACCCCAACCCTTGACGCCGCCTGATGGTAGAAGTCTGAAGCCCAGGGCAGGGGGCGCGCATGAGTCAACGTACTCAGATGGGGAAGGAGTACACGTGAGCAAACGCGCTGCCAGCGACGTAGAACGGCGGCCGGTTCTGGGTGCGGCGGGATCTGCTCGAGCAGGTGGAAGGCCGCGCGCTTTGTCGGCTGGTCATGCGAGCTCCTAGGGTAAAGATTCGGTCTGAGTTCGTGCCGCCCGTTTTGTAGTACTGGCGGTCGCTGCGCTGGTTGCCGCGACGCTGGTGGCGATAGCCGGGTTGCAGACGGCGTCGGCGATGCAGGTGCTGTCCCGGGAGCGGAGGGTTATGAACCCGGTGCCTGTGTCGGCCGGCGGGTGCGGCGCTGGCTGCTGGGCCCGGTCGCGATGCGGGCTCGCGAGCTCGACCACGACACACAGTTGTTTCTGAGCAACGTACCGAGTGCAGTCGAGCTCGCGGGTGTAACGAGGCTGCGATGCACCGTACTGGTCCCCGCCCACGACGAGGAAGCGGTGTTGGGGGCCACGCTCGACTCTCTCGCCGATCAGGTTCGTCCACCTGATCGGGTGCTGGTGATCGCCGACAACTGCACCGACCCGACCGCGGAGGTCGCTCGTGGGCGCGGCGTCGATGTGGTCGAGACCATCAACAATGTGGAGAAGAAGGCTGGTGCATTGAACCAGCAGCTCGCCCGGCTGCTTCCCACCGCGGACGTTGCCGACGTCGTACTCGTCATGGACGCAGACTCCACCATCAATCCCGATTTCCTCGACGTCGCGCTCGGACTGCTGGAACGCGACCCCGACTTGATCGCGGTCGGCGGGCTCTTCTACGGCGATGTGGGCGGGGGGATGGTCGGGCAGCTTCAACGCAACGAGTACACCCGGTATCAGCGGATTGTGGCCCGCAAGCTGAACAGGGTGTTTGTTGCGCCGTGGCGGAAGCGCGCCCGGGCGCCGAGGGTCTTCACGGTATGGGCCGTGGGGTGGCCTGTGGCACCGGCTCTCGCCACCAAACAGCGATGGTGACCAGCGGTTCTCCGAATTTACCCTGGTCAGCAGCGTGCGCCGATTGTCCTCGACACGGAAGAGGTCACTGGTTCAAACCCAGTATCGCCCACCAACAACTACTTACGGCTCCTGACCTGCACCGGTGGTAGACGCGGAAACCGTTGAGATCGCTCCTGCAGCGAGGATCGCAGCGGCAACTGACATCGGCTGGACCACGTGGGCTGTGGATCCGTGTTCTACGGTGCCACCATGGTGCGCTTCGCGTCTTGGGGTCAGCGATGAAGCGCGCGCTGCTCGCATTGGTCCTGATCGTTGCCGTAGTAGCCGGCCTCATTGTGTGGGTGAGTTGCCACGCCGAGCGAGGAGAGGTCTCGAGCTCAGCCGGCTATCGCCTCCGAGGTACCTTCACCCGCCGAACGCAGCACCTCCAGTCCCTCGCCTGAATCGGTAAGTTCAGCCTGTCCCAAGCGGGCCGCCCGGCCGTTCGCCCCCCGGACGATCTCTGTCCCCGGCATCACTGGGCCAGCGCCTGTGGTCACGCCCCCGCGCGACGCCGCCGGAGTGCCCGGAATCCCTCCACTCACCACAGCCGGCAAGGCCGTCTTCGCTTGGGACCGCGGCCAGGGCATCAGGCCGGGAGACCGGCGCGGGAACGTCCTCCTCAATGCGCACACCTGGCCCGACGGCTCTGCCGTCGGCAACCGGCTTCTCGGCGGGCTCCACCGGGGGGACCGGATCCTGATCCGGGGAGCCGTCTCACGGCTCTGCTACCGGGTGACCGAGCGAGTCGAGGTTCTGGCCGAGGACGGTTTGCCCCGCTACTACGCCAAAGACGGTCGACCCCAGCTCGCCATCGTGGTGTGCTCCGGACGTCGCCTCGGGCCCGGGGAGTGGGAGAAGCGCACCATCTGGTTTGCCTCACCGAGCGCCTGACCTCGCAATTCTGAGAGCGCCAACCGGCCGGCCGTTGCTTGAACAGCCGAAGCTCAATGACTCAGTGCCCGGCTGCCCACTAAGCACGTGGTGGGAACCTATGCCGGTTTTGAAAAGTTTGCCCGGATTTCCGAAGGGGCAGTTTCGTGTAGGTGCAGCAGACCGCCGAGACCAAGAGCGATCAACGAATGTCAGGTGCGCGTCATGATCTTCATGTCAGCCATTTGCGACCAAGACCTCGCCGAGCTCGCCGCCGCAGCGGAAGCCGAGAAGCAAGAGGCCCTCTCGCGACGAGCGCTTCACACCTCACGGCCGTAGGACCGGTCCACGGTGTCGAGCCGCACTTCGGCCTGGGGAATGTGTCGAGGCGCCAGCACAGAGCGCCGTCCGGACGAACCGTCATACACGGCATCTCCGACGACAGATCCGCCCCCGGCAGAGGCTGCCGGGGGCGGTCCATGTTCCAGTGATGGAGCATAGGGACGACCTCGCCATCTCATCCCCCGATCGAGGCGGCCCTGGTCAGGAACGCTAGTCGGACCTGGCGACATCGGCTAGTGCGTGTGGGCGATGTGCGCGTTATTGGCGAGAACGGCATCTAGACCAGTGATTTCCAGAACGGCAGATTCCGGAACACCTGGGGCCAGCGGCGACCCCGCGGTGCCACCTTCCCCCCGAGGGAGCACCCGGGGTGGCCGCCCTGCCGTCCCCGGCGGCGCCAAGACCTCGCCGGGACATGGAAAAAGAACCTTCCCGGCACCGTCAGGCCCCCCGCCGGGTTGGTTCTCGAATCGAACTCTAGACCTGGCCCACGGCGAGGTCCGGACGCCGACTAGACCAGAGGTCAGCCCCCCGCCTGCGAGGGGGCAATATTGGGACTCAGCAGCCATCTCGCGGTTGTTGCCGACCCCCCGAGGCAGCAAGCGAGGTGGCTGCCCCGTTTGTGTCGACTCCATCGAGCTCGGCGGGGCTCAGGAACTGGTGGCAGGCGTCTCTTGCTCCTGATGCTTGTCGGCCTTGATCTCGCGGAAGTTCAGGTAGCTGTAGACGAGTACGCCGGCAGCGACCACGCCGGAGAAGATCATGGTGGAGCCGGGACCCCAGCCGCCGTACAGCCACCACTTCTCGTCGAGCGGCCACCACGACGGAGCAGGCGGGTGCAGGCACCAGAGAACGCCGAACCCGGTCAGCACGACCACGCCCACGACGGACGCGAAGATGCGCGGCCAGCTCTTGACGCTGTCGGCCGCGCCGCGCAGGGCGGCTCGTTTCACTTGCTCCACGCGCCGTTCGGCCCACTCGAACTGGGTCGCCAGGATCAGGACGCCGAGCAGGACGATCAGCACTCCGGGCCCCGGGAGCGGCATCAGCACGACACCTACAGCGAGCACCAGGAAACCCGCGGTTGCGATCGAATACCGCTTGACGACGCTCAAATCGACGGTCCCCATCCTGCGTCAGGGCTGGCCAGCCGGCCTGCGGTCCCCATGCTACGAGGCGGGTTCACAACCATCAGTCGATCGATCATTCGTCCTCGGCCGAACCGGCCTCGTCGTGGGTGCCGGGACGAGGCGCCCAGGGCAGCTCCTTGGCAGGTCGTACGACGATCAGCTGGTCGCCTCGCGCCAGCAGGGTGACCGTGGGGTCGAAGTAGCGGTAGACCCTCTCGTCACGCACCACGGCGATCACCTGGTCGGGAAGGGACTGCGGCGCCTTGCCGACCTCGGAGAGCAGCAGGTCTCTCTCCGCCACCTCGAGACCCTCGCCGTAGGTGAGCAGGTCCTCCATCACCGAGCCGAGGTTGGGTGAGAACGAGGCCAGGCCGAGCAGCCGGCCGACGGCGTCGGAGGAGGTGATCACGGAGTCGGCGCCGCTCTGCCGGACCAGCGGCACGTTCACCTGCTCCCGCACGGCCGCGACGATGTAGGCGTCGGGATTGAGCTGGCGGACAGTCAGCGTCGCGAGCACAGTGGTGTCGTCGCGCGCAGTGGTGATGATGACCTGCTGCGCCTGGTCGACGTGTGCGCGACGCAGCACCTCGCGCCGGGTGGCGTCACCGCTGACAATGGCCAGACCGTCGGCGTGTGCCTCCTCCTGTGCGATCGAACCAGGGTCGACCACGACCACCGCGTCTCGGGAGGTGCCGTTGTTCACCAGGGTGTCGACGGCACTACGTCCCTTGGTGCCGTAGCCGATCACGACGACGTGCTTGTCCATGTTCTTCCTCCACCGGGCGACCCGGAACATTTCCCGCCCCTGCGAGGCGAGCACTTCGAGCGTTGTCCCGATCAACAGCACCAGGAAGGCGATGCGGAGGGGGGTGATGATGAACGCGTTGATCAGCCGTGCCTGCTCAGTGACGGGCGTGATGTCGCCATACCCGGTGGTGCTCAGGGTGACGGTCGTGTAGTAGATGGCATCGCTCAGGTCGACGGTCCCGTTCGGGTACCCGCGCCTGATGTCCCCCGTGTCGCGATAGCCGTCTCGGTCGAAATAGACGAGCAGCACCGTGAAGACCAGGATGCCGAGCGCCATCAGTACCCGGCGCCCCAGCTCCCACCACGGGGAGCGGGTCGTGGCCGGGAGCTTGAGCAGGCCGGTGGACCCCTGCGCGGTCGCCTCGTCGGACACGCGGGACCTCAGTCCACCACGTCGCCGTAGATGACCACCTGCTGCTCGGTCTTGCCGTTGACCTCTCCGGAGGTGCGCACGGAGACGAAGCGGAAGCCGTCGCCCTCTCGGGGCAGCGTCGAGTTGGGCGTGCGTCGCAGGGTGCCGCAGAGCCGGCCCGTGTCGTCCACGCCCTCCTGGTCCTTGATGGCCTCGCCCACGAGGCACAGGCGGGAGTCATCCCTGTTGAAGCTGACGACCTCAGCGGTCGTGCGTTCGGGAGTGTCCGGTCCGACGACCGATCCCGTGAGGTAGCCGGCAAGCAAGCACAGGGCGCCGCCCGCCAGGAACACGGGCGTCGGGAGGGTCACATTTCCCACGGCTGAAGCATCGCACGCGGGTGGTGTTGTGTCCGGCAGCGACCCTCAAGGGCGGTCGAGGCCCTCGTGCTGGTCTGGGCTCCCGCGCGGGTTCCTGCGCGGACCGGGACGCAACGGCAGCACCTTCGCGAGGGCCGGCCGGGTGAGGACGGCCTCGACGGTCACGGGTCCGTCGGACCAGCGGCGCAACGTCACCCACTCCCCTGCCTCGGGCGACCGGGAGCGGTCGCGCGCTATGGCGCAGAGCATCCGGGCGCCGTACGACGCGCGGACCGGGCCGTCGTCTGTGAGCACGACCAGGACCCCGGTCTCCCCGGCCAGCACGCATCCCACCTCGACCTCCGGGCGAGGCGATCGTGCAGCCGTCAAGGCGCAGCTCCCGTCATGTTCGCAATGTACGTCGCGCCGCCCGGCGTACGCACCGGGTTATCTGGGTCGCGGGCTTCAGCCCATCCCGGTGGTTGAGGAGCGAGCGCAGCGAGCGTCGCGAAACCACACACCTCGAGCTCAGGCAACGCCTCTCACGTGGCCGACTTGCCGGACGGGGTGGCATTCGGGGTGGCGTCCGGCTCGGCAGGGTCGTTCGCCTGCGCGGACCGCTCCTTGCGCGCGGCCTCGCCCTCGAGCGAGGTGCGCCACGGCAGCACGTTCTCCAGCTTGAGCCGCTTGAGCCGTTCGAGTCGGGCGGAGGTCAGCTCCTTCTGCGGCCAGATCTGGTCGAAGGCGGCGTTCAGGGCCGCACCGATCAGCACCGCGATGGAGAGCAGGTAGAGCCACAGCAGCACAGCAATGGGGGCGGCGAGCGGGCCGTAGATCGACGTCGATCCGGATGCGGTCTCGACCAGCACGATCCGCAGCAGCGCCGACCCGAACACCCAGCAGAACATCGTGAAGACCGCGCCCGGCAGGTTGTAGCGCCAACGCGTCCGCACAGGCACCGACACGTGGTAGAGCGTGGCCAGAAAGCAGATGCACAGCACCAGGACCGTCGGCCAGTAGATCATGTTGACCATCTCCAGGCTGTCCGGCAGCCACTTCGCGACCAGTGCCGGGCCGGCGACGACAAGCGGGATGGTGATGACGCCAGTGATCATTCCGAGCACGTAGAGCAGGAACGCGAGTGCCCTCGTGCGCACGATGCCGCGCTGGCCACCGAGGCCGTACATGATCGTGATGGTGTCGACGAAGACGTTGAGCGCGCGCGAGCCGGACCACAGCGCCAGCACGAAGCCGATGGACACCACGTCGTAGCGACCGCCGCCACTGAGCACGTCGTTGAGCGTCGGCCGGACGATGCTGTCCACTGTCTGGGGGGTGAGCGCCTGGCCGGCAAGGGACAGCACGGTGTCGCGAACCTCGGTGATCTGGCTGTCGCTGAACTGGGCGAAGATGTAGCCGATCGAGCCGGCGAGCGCGAAGATCAGCGGCGGCAGCGAGAGCACCGCGAAGAACGCGGCCTCGGCGGCCAGGCCAGTCACCCGGTTGCGCATGCAGGTGCCCACCGTCGAGACGATCAGCCGCCACAGCGCGCTCCGGACGGTGTTCCACGAAAGCGTCCGCAGACCCGAAGGCGGACTGCTTTCCGTTGCCATGACAACTACGGTAAGGCCATGACCTCCGACAACCGGGTAGCCCGCAACCAGGCGCCCCTGCTGGCCGGACACAACACAGTCACCAGTGACGCAGCACTGGTCGACGCGGTGACCCGCCATGCGTCACGCCGACGTGGTCGCGGACCTCACGCCGCTGGGCGAGGAGGCGGGATCGGCGGAGGCGCGCGAGCACGGCATGCTCGCCAACGAGTTCCATCCCGAGCTGACGACGTTCGACCGTTATGGCAACCGGATCGACGAGGTGCGCTTCCATCCCTCGTGGCACTGGCTGATGGAGCGAGCGGTCGGTCATGGCCTGCAGGCGGCTCCCTGGGAGTCGGACGACCCGCATGCGCACGTACGCCGAGCCGCCGGGTTCTTCGCCTGGCAGACCGAGCCGGGCCACGGGTGCCCGATCTCGATGACGTACGCCGCGATCCCGGCCCTTCGTGTCGACGACGCCATCGCGAAGGAATGGACGCCCAAGCTGGCTGCGCGGAGCTATGACCCCGGCGTGCGCCCTCTGGCCGAGAAGAGCGGTGCGCTCGCCGGCATGGGGATGACCGAGAAGCAGGGCGGGTCCGACGTACGGGCCAACGAGACGCAGGCCTCGCCGACCTCCGTGGACGGGGAGTACACCCTCGAGGGCCACAAGTGGTTCACGTCTGCCCCGATGAACGACGTCTTCCTCGTGCTGGCGCAGGCGCCGGACGGGATGAGCTGCTTCCTGGTCCCGCGGGTGCTCCCTTCCGGCGAGCGCAACCGGCTGGACGTCGTACGGCTCAAGGACAAGCTGGGCAACCGCTCCAACGCGTCCTCGGAGATGGAGTACCACGGCACCTGGGCGCAGCGACTCGGTGACGAGGGCCGCGGCGTACGCACGATCATCGAGATGGTCGCTGCCACCCGGCTCGACTGCGTCCTCGGCTCGGCGGCGTTGATGCGCAGCGCTCTTGCCGAGGCCTCATGGCACGTGGCGCACCGTTCGGCGTTCGGCGGCCTGCTTGTCGACAAGCCGCTGATGCAGAACGTGGTCGCCGACCTCGCCGTCGAGTCCGAGGCCGCGACCGCCATGGCCATCCGGCTCGCCGCCGCCGTCGACAACCGGGGTGATGCGCACGAAGCGGCATTCCGCCGGATCGCCCTGCCGCTGGCGAAGTTCTGGGTCTGCAAGCGCACCCCGATGATGGTCGCCGAGGCGCTGGAGTGCCTGGGCGGCAACGGCTACGTCGAGGACTCCGGCATGCCGCTGCTGTTCCGCGAGTCCCCGTTGAACTCCATCTGGGAGGGCTCGGGCAACGTGAACGCCCTCGACGTACTCCGAGCGCTCGGCCGTGAACCTGAGGTGCTCGAGGCCTGGCTCACCGAGGTCGGTCTTGCGCAGGGCGAGGACCCTCGGCTCGACCGCGCGATCGAGGCTGTCCTCGGGATGCTGGCCGACACCACGACCCTCGAGGTCTCCGCGCGACGTCTCGCCGGCCAGATGGCGGCCTGCCTGCAGGCCTCGCTGCTGGTGCGGTTCGCTCCCCCGGCCATCGCCGACGCGTTCTGCGCGACCAGGCTGGGCGGCGAGTACAACGGCACCCTCGGCACGCTGCCGGTCGGCACCGACCTGAGGTTCATCGTCGACCGCACGACCCCGGTCATCGGCTGAGCCGAGACCTCCACCCCGGTGGTTGAGGAGCGAGGAACGAGCGTCCCGAAGCCACAACCGGGTCAGCTCAGGGCGGCGGAGACTACTTCGCGGGCCTCTGCCTGGACCTGCTCGAGATGCTCGGGGCCCTGGAAGGACTCGGCGTAGATCTTGTAGACGTCCTCTGTTCCCGATGGGCGGGCGGCGAACCAGGCGGACTCGGTGGTGACCTTGAGGCCGCCGATCTTGGCGCCGTTGCCCGGGGCCTCGGTGAGCTTGTCGAGGATCGGTTCGCCTGCGAGCTCGGTCGCGGTGACGTCGTCGGGCGTGAGTGCCGCGAGCTTGGCCTTCTGCTCGCGGTCCGCCGGAGCGTCGACGCGGGCGTACGCCGGCTCACCGTGCTGCCCGACCAGGTCGGCGTAGTGCTCGCTGGGCGATCGCCCGGTCGTGGCCTGGATCTCCGAGGCCAGCAGCGCCAGCAGGATGCCGTCCTTGTCGGTGGTCCAGGTGCTCCCGTCGCGGCGCAGGAACGACGCACCCGCCGACTCCTCGCCGCCGAAGCCGAATGAGCCGTCCAGGAGGCCGGGCACGAACCACTTGAAGCCGACTGGCACCTCGACCATCGGCTTGTCCAGCGAGGCCGCGACCCGGTCGATCATCGAGGAGGACACCAGCGTCTTCCCGATCTGCGCGGACTCCGGCCAGTCGGGGCGGGCACCGCCGAAGAGGTATCCGATCGCAACGGCGAGGAAGTGGTTCGGGTTCATCAGGCCGCCGTCGGGAGTGACGATGCCGTGCCGGTCCGAGTCGGCGTCGTTGCCGGTCGCGATGTCGTAGTCGTCCTTGCGGCCGATCAGCGAGGCCATCGCCGACGGCGAGGAACAGTCCATCCGGATCTTGCCGTCCCAGTCCAGCGTCATGAACCGCCAGGTCGCATCGACGAGCGGGTTGACCACGGTCAGGTCGAGTCCGTGCCGCTCGGCGATCTCGCCCCAGTACGCAACGCTCGCTCCGCCCAGCGGATCAGCGCCGATCCGCACCCCGGCCTCGCGGATGGCGTCCATGTCGAGAACGTTCGGCAGGTCGTCGACGTACGCACCCATGAAGTCGTACGACGAGGCCTCCGCACGCGCGCGAGCGAACGGCACTCGCCGTACGTCGGCCAGGCCGGAAGCGATGAGCTCGTTCGCCCGCTCGGCAATGACACTTGTCGCGTCAGAGTCCGCCGGGCCACCGTGCGGCGGGTTGTACTTGAAGCCACCGTCGCCGGGCGGGTTGTGCGACGGAGTGACCACGATCCCGTCGGCCAGTCCGCTCGTGCGTCCGCGGTTGAGCCGGAGGATCGCGTGCGAGACGGCCGGGGTGGGGGTGTAGCCGTCGCGGTCATCCACGAGCACCGTCACGTCGTTGGCGACCAGCACCTCGAGCGCGGTGGCCCAGGCCGGCTCGGAGAGTCCGTGGGTGTCGCGGCCGATCACCAGCGGGCCGTCGTACCCCTGCCCCTTGCGGTAGTCGCAGATCGCCTGGGTCGTCGCCAGGATGTGCGTCTCGTTGAACGAGGTCTTCAGGCTCGAGCCCCGGTGGCCGCTGGTGCCGAACGCGACCTGCTGGTCCACGTCCTCGGGGTCCGGGACCCCCGTGTAGTACGACGTGACGAGGTGCGCCACGTCGACCAGGTCACTGGGCTGGGCAGGCGTGCCCGCCCGGTTGTCGGTGCTCATGCCGCCATCATGCCGGGGCCGTCGGCGGGACTGCCTGGTCCTTGGCCAGCACGGTCAAGCCGTCCTCGACCACGAAGCCACGCGCCCGGTCGGCTTCTTCAGACACACCGATCTCAGCGCCCGGCGGCACGACGACGTTCTTGTCGATGATCGCGTTGCGCACCACCGCACCTGCCCCCACCCGCACACCGGGGAGCAGCACCGAGTCGGAGACCTCCGCCCCGGACTGGACGAAGCAAGCGGGCGAGAGAACCGACTGGCGCACCACGCCACCCGCCACGACCACGCCCGGCGAGAGGATCGAGTTGAACGTCGAGCCCGGCTCACCGCCGTGTCCCTCGACGATCTTGGCCGGAGGGTGCGGCCCATAGCTGGTGTAGATGGGCCACTGGTCGTTGTAGAGGTTGAACACGGGCAGCGGCGCGACCAGGTCCATGTGGGCGTCGTAGTAGGAACGCATCGTCCCGACGTCGCGCCAGTAGCCGCGGTCGCGGTCGTTGGACCCGGGCACGTCGTTGTCCTTGTAGTCGTAGACGGCCGACTCGGTGCGGTCGACGAACCACGGCACGATGTCGCCACCCATGTCGTGCTTCGACCGTTCCCGCTCGGCATCCCGCGTCACCGCCTCCGTCAACGCATCGGCGTCGAAGACGTAGTTGCCCATCGAGGCCAACACCTCGTGCGGAGCGTCCACCAGGCCGACCGGGTCCTTCGGCTTCTCCAGGAACGCCCGGATCCGCTCGGGCGACGTGGGGTCCATGTCGATCACGCCGAACTGGTCGGCGAGCTCGATCGGCTGCCGGATCGCGGCCACGGTGCAGCCCGCCCCGGACTCGACGTGGTCCGCGACCATCTGCGAGAAGTCCATCCGGTAGACGTGGTCGGCCCCCACCACCACGACGATGTCGGGCCGCTCGTCGTGGAGCAGGTTCAGCGACTGGAAGATCGCGTCCGCGCTGCCGAGGTACCACCGCTTGCCGACGCGTTGCTGGGCCGGCACCGGGGTCACATAGTTGCCGAGCAGGTTCGACATCCGCCAGGTGGTGGTGATGTGGCGGTCCAGGCTGTGCGACTTGTACTGCGTCAGCACGACGACCTTGAGGTAGCCGGAGTTCACGACGTTGGACAGGGCGAAGTCGATCAACCGATAGATGCCACCGAACGGCACGGCAGGCTTGGCACGGTCGGACGTGAGCGGCATCAGCCGCTTGCCCTCCCCGCCCGCCAGCACGATCGCGAGTACTTTCTTGCGGGTCGAGGAGTCACGCATGAAACGAACCTAGTTGCGACGGGTGACCGCGGTCGACCCCTCTCGGTAGGTTCGCCACATGCGCATCGATGTCCTCTCTCGTGAGTACCCGCCGGATGTCTACGGAGGCGCGGGGGTGCACGTGGCCGAGCTGGTCCGTGCGCTTCGGGCCGAGGACGGGGTCGACGCGCGCGTGCACTGCTTCGGGGAGGAGCGCGCCGAGGCCGGCACCACGGCGTACGACGACCCGCCGGGCCTGGCCGACGCCAACGCGGCGATCCGCACGCTGGGTGTCGATCTCGAGATGGTGGGCGGCTGTGCCGGGGCCGACGTCGTGCACTCGCACACCTGGTACGCCAACATGGCCGGCCACCTCGCCGGGCTGCTGCACGGGGCGCCGCACGTGGTGACCGCGCACAGCCTCGAGCCGATGCGCCCCTGGAAGGCAGAGCAGCTCGGCGGGGGGTACGCCGTCTCGAGCTGGGCCGAGCGGACGGCGTACGAGGCTGCCGATGCGGTGATCGGAGTGAGTGCCGCGATGCGCGACGACATCCTGCGCAGCTACCCGGCAATTGACCCCGAGCGGGTGCACGTCGTACACAACGGGATCGACACCGAGGACTGGCAGCCAGTGCACGCGCCGCGACGGGTTCACGAGCTGGGAGTCGACCCCAACCGCCCCAGCGTCATCTTCGTCGGCCGGATCACCCGCCAGAAGGGGCTCCCGCTGTTCCTCCGCGCCGCCGCAGAGCTGCCTCCGGAAGTGCAGCTCGTGCTGTGCGCAGGTGCTCCGGACACCGACGAGATCGCCGCGGAGGTCTCGGGTCTCGTCGACGGGCTGGCCAAGGACCGCGAAGGCGTGGTGTGGATCCGGGAGATGCTCCCCCGCCCCGACGTCGTCACGCTGCTCACCGCCGCCACGGTCTTCGCCTGCCCGTCGATCTACGAGCCGCTGGGGATCGTCAACCTCGAAGCGATGGCCTGCGAGACGGCAGTGGTCGCCACCGCCACCGGCGGGATCCCCGAAGTCGTCGTGGACGGCGAGACAGGCTGGCTGGTGCCCATCGAGCAGGCCACCGACGGCACTGGTACGCCGCTGGACCCCGATCGCTACGTCTCGGACTTCGCCGCCGCGCTCGTCGAAGCGGTGGACGACCCCGAGCGGGCCCGCGAGCGCGGGCTGGCCGGTCGGGCCCGTGCCCAGGAGCAGTTCAGCTGGCCGGCCATCGCCGGGCAGACCCTGGACGTCTACCGCTCGCTCCTCTGAGCCGGGTCAGCGCTCCCTGGTCTCGTCCTCCGAGCGGTCGACCCCCGGGATGACGTTGGTGCGTTCACCCTCGGAGTGGTCGTCGTCGAGCATGGTCCGCTCGTCGAAGGGGTCGTCACCGGCGAGCACCCGGTCGAGCTGTGGCCGGTTGTAGGTGTCGGTCCAGTGACCGACCAGCACGGTCGCCACCGAGTTGCCGGCGAAGTTCGTCAGGGCGCGGGCCTCCGACATGAACCGGTCGATGCCCACGATGAAGCCGACGCCGTCGAGGAGCGCCGGTCGGTGCGAGGCAAGACCGCCGGCGAGGGTGGCCAGACCAGCGCCGGTGACACCGGCCGCGCCCTTGGAGGCGATGATCATGAAGAGCAGCAACGAGATCTGCTCACCGATGGACAACGGGTCGCCCAGTGCCTCGGCGATGAAGATCGAGGCCATCGTCAGGTAGATCGCCGTGCCGTCCAGGTTGAAGGAGTAACCCGTCGGAACCACGATGCCGACGGTGGTGCGGTCCACCCCGGCGTGCTCCATCTTCGCGATCACCCGCGGCAGCGCGGACTCCGAGGAGGAGGTCGAGAGGATCAGCAGGAACTCACGGGCGAGGTACTTGAACAGGCTGAGGATGTTCACGCCCGTGACCATCTTCAGGAGGCCGCCGAGGATGCCGAAGACGAAGATGAAGCAGGTGATGTAGAACGCCAGCATCAGGATGGCAAGACTCTTGATCGCGTCCCACCCGGTCTCACCGACCACTCCAGCCATGGCGCCGAAGGCGCCGACCGGAGCGACCCACATGATCATCGCGAGCACGCGGAAGACCAGGCGCTGCAGGTAGCCGATGACCACGAGGATGGGCTCACCCGTGCGGCCCATGGACTGGAGCGCGAAGCCGACCAACAACGCGACCAGCAAGGTCTGCAGCACGTCTCCGGACGTGAGTGACGAGAACATCGAGTCCGGGATGATCCCGATGACGAACTCGGTCGTGGAGCCCGCGCCCTCGGCCTGCGCCTTGCCCTCCTCCTTCACGGCGTCGGAGAGGTTCAGTCCTTCGCCGGGGTGGATGATGTTGCCCACCACGAGGCCGATGGCCAAGGCGATCGTCGACATGGTGAGGAAGTAGCCCAGCGCCAGACCACCGACCTTGCCGACACTCGCAGCACTGCGCACGGAGCCGACGCCGAGGACGAGCGTGCAGAAGATGACCGGCTGGATCATCATCGTGATCAGAGCGACGAAGGCGTCACCGAGCCAGGCCAGGTCCTTGGCGAAGTCAGGGAACAGGATGCCGACTGCAACGCCCAGCACCACGGCGACGACGACCGCGATGTAGAGGTAGTGCGTGCGGTCCTGGCGCTTCGGTGCGGCGTCTGCGGCGGGACTTGCGGGAGTACTCATGAGCTGACCTCCGAGGGTGGCCGCCGCGAGCCCGACGACGTGGCCTTGATCGAACGGTCACATCAAATCGGGTGACGCGCGTCACGTCCACCCGTCGATCGACTAACGACCTCCGACACCCTCGAACGAGGTCGGTCAGCTCAGCTCGAGGCCGGGGTAGAGCGGGTGCTTGTCCAGCAGCTCGGCGGACTGGTCCCGCACGCGGTCGGCGATCCCCTCCGCGATGTTGTACGTCGCCTTCGACGGCGCCCCGGCCTTGTTGGTGCCGGCGGAGGTGTTGGACAGGACCTGGTCAACGAGGTCGGCGACCTTGTCGAACTCAGCCGCACCGAAGCCGCGCGTGGTCAGCGCGGGAGTGCCGAGGCGGATCCCGCTGGTGTACCAGGCGCCGTTGGCGTCGTTGGGGACCGAGTTGCGGTTGGTGACGATCCCGGCGTCGAGCAGCGCCGTCTCGGCCTGGCGGCCGGTGATGCCGTAGGAAGAGACGTCGAGCAGCACGATGTGGTTGTCCGTGCCGCCGGTGACCAGGGTGGCGCCGCGCGAGAGGAAGCCCTCGGCCAGCGACTTCGCGTTGTCGGCGATGTTCTGCGCATAGGTCTGGAACTCCGGCCGCCTCGCCTCGGCCAGGGCGACCGCCTTGGCGGCCATCACGTGCGACAGCGGACCACCCAGGACCATCGGGCACCCGCGGTCGACGTCCTTGGCGAACTCCTCCTGGGCCAGCACCAGCCCACCGCGTGGCCCGCGGAGGGACTTGTGGGTGGTCGTGGTGGTGATGTGGGCGTGCGGCACGGGATCCTCGTCGCCGACGAAGACCTTCCCGGCCACCAGGCCCGCGAAGTGCGCCATGTCGACCATCAGCACGGCCCCGACCTCGTCGGCGATCTCGCGCATCTTGGCGAAGTTCACGCGGCGCGGGTAGGCGGAGTAACCGGCAATGAGCACGAGCGGCTTGAACTCCCGGGCCTTCGCGGCCACTGCGTCGTAGTCGAGCAGGCCGGTCTCGGGATCGGTGCCGTACTGCTGCTGGTGGAACATCTTCCCGCTGATGTTCGGGCGGAACCCGTGGGTGAGGTGTCCACCGGCATCCAGGGACATGCCGAGCAGCCGCTGGTTGCCGAACTCGTGGCGCAGCGTCTCCCAGTCGGCCTCGGAGAGCTCGTTGACGTTCTTGGCGCTCAGTCGCTCCAGCGTCGGCGTCTCCACGCGGTTGGCCAGGATCGACCAGAAGGCGACGAGGTTGGCGTCGATGCCGGAGTGCGGCTGCGCATAGGCGTACGGCGCACCGAAGAGCTCGCGGGCATGCTCGGCGGCCAGCGACTCGACGGTGTCGACGTTCTGGCAGCCCGCGTAGAAGCGGTGACCGACCGTGCCCTCGGCGTACTTGTCGCTGAACCAGGTGCCCATGGTCAGCAGCACGGCCGGCGAGGCGTAGTTCTCGGAGGCGATCAGCTTGAGGGAGGCCCGCTGATCGGCGAGCTCCTTGCGTGTGGCTTCCGCCACACGAGGCTCCACCGAAGCGATCACCTCGAGGGCCGCGTCGTACGCCGTGGAAGTGGTCTTCGCGAGGGTCTCGTCGCTCATGTGGCCACACTAGGTGACCCCGCTGACACCGCTTCGGACCGCCACGGCTGAGTCCGCATCGCGGACTACCGTCTCACGACATGAGATTTCAGTTTGTGGATACAGCGTCCGGAACCTGAGACTCGATGCATGATCAGCGCTGCAACCTCGACCTGGCTCGTGGCACGTCGCCACGTGGACCTCGGTCGCATGCGCAGCATGTTGTGTCTTCAGGCCTCTTGATCCCATTCCGGATTCACAACTCCCGGCCCCGCCCGTAGCGACAGCGCAGTCGTACGACGTCCGCAGGCCGCTCGAGACCCAGGACCAGGTACTGATGACCTCCGCTCCCACCTCCGCCCGCAAGCCGGCCGCCGCCGAGGGCCGCGTCGGCCGCTCCGGCCGCGCACGGCAGAAGCGCGGCGAAGGCCAGTGGGCGCTCGGCTACAACGAGCCGCTGAACAAGAACGAGCAGTCCAAGAAGGACGACAACCCGCTCAACGTCCGGGCGCGCATCCTGAACATCTACTCGAAGAAGGGCTTCGCCTCCATCGACCCGGCCGACCTGCGCGGTCGGTTCCGTTGGATGGGGCTCTACACCCAGCGCGCGCCCGGTTTCGACGGCGGCAAGACTGCGATGCTCGAGGAGGAGGAGCTCGACGACGAGTTCTTCATGCTGCGGGTGCGTTCCGACGGTGCCCTGCTCGGCGCCGAGCAGCTGCGCGCGCTCGGCAGCATCTCCACGGACTTCGCCCGGGGCACCGCGGACATCACCGACCGTCAGAACATCCAGTACCACTGGATCGAGATCGAGAACGTCCCGGAGATCTGGGACCGGCTCGACTCCGTCGGGATGACCAGCCTCGAGGCGTGCGGTGACTCCCCTCGGCCGTTCCTCGGCTCCCCCGTCGCCGGTGTCGCCGCCGACGAGATCATCGACGCCACACCGGCGCTGCAGGAGATCAAGCGCCGCTACATCGGCAACCCGGAGTACTCCAACCTGCCGCGCAAGTTCAAGACCTCCGCGAGCGGCCACCCCAGCCTCGACTGCGTGCCCTCGGTCAACGACGTCTCCTTCGTCGGCGCCGTGCACCCCGAGCACGGCCCCGGTTTCGACCTGTGGGTCGGCGGCGGGCTCTCCACCAACCCGATGCTGGCGCAGAAGCTCGGCGTCTGGATCCCCATCGACGAGGTCCCGGACGCGTGGGAGGCCGTCACCGCTGCCTTCCGCGACTACGGCTACCGCAGGCTGCGCTCGCGCGCCCGGCTGAAGTTCCTGGTCGCCGACTGGGGCAAGGAGAAGTTCCGGGAGATCCTCGAGACCGAGTACCTCCACCGCAAGCTGATCGACGGTCCCTCCCCCGAGGCAACCGGGGTCGAGGGTGACCACATCGGTGTGCACGCCCAGAAGGACGGCAAGTTCTACGTCGGCGTCGCCCCGATCGCCGGCCGCATCGAGGGTGCGACGCTGACCGGCGTCGGCGACGTCGTCGAGAAGTACGGCGCTGCCGGGGCCAGGCTGACGGCCCACCAGAAGCTGGTCGTGCTCGGCGTCGACGAGTCCGACATCGAGGGCCTTGTCGCCGACCTCAACGAGATCGGCCTCGAGGCCAGGCCGTCCAACTGGCGTCGCTCAACGATGGCCTGCACCGGCATCGAGTTCTGCAAGCTCGCGATCGTGGACACCAAGCAGCGGGCGATCGACCTGGTGGCCGAGCTGGAGAAGCGCTTCCCCGACCTCGACACCCCCATCACCGTCAACGTGAACGGCTGCCCCAACGCCTGCGCCCGGACCCAGGTCGCCGACATCGGCCTCAAGGGGATGCTCGTGCTCGACGACCACGACAACCAGGTCGAGGGGTTCCAGGTGCACCTCGGCGGCAGCCTCGGCCTGACCGACGCCTTCGGCAAGAAGCTGCGCGGCCACAAGATCACCAGCACCGGCCTGGACGACTACATCACCACGGTCGTCGGCAACTACCTCGCCGACCGTGAGCCCGGCGAGAGCTTCGCCGCGTGGACCACCCGCGCCGACGAGATCCTGCTTCGTGGAGAGAAGGCGCTCTGACATGAGTGGCCGCGCCGTGCCCTTCCACTGCCCCTACTGCGGGGACGAGGACCTGCGCCCCCACCAGGCGGAGGACGCCGGTGAGCAGGCTCAGAGCTCGCACGGCCAGTGGGAATGCCACTCCTGCCTGCGCGCGTTCAAGCTGACCATGATCGGACAGCTGCGGCGCCCCACGACCACCCCCACCACGCGGACGGAGTCGTCGCGATGACCACGCGAGGCACCCTGGATGCGCGCGCCGGGCGCGGTTCCGAGATCGCGGGCCGCGACATCGCCGAGCTCAAGGAGATCGTCTCCCACGTGGGCGCCGAGCTCGAGCTGGCGCCGGCCGAGGACATCATCGAGTGGGCCGTCGCGACGTTCGGTGACCGCTTCTGCGTGACCTCCTCGATGAGCGACGCAGTGCTCTCCCACCTCGCGGCCCGGGTCTCCCCCGGGGTCGACGTCGTCTTCCTGGACACCGGCTACCACTTCGCGGAGACGATCGGCACCCGTGACGCCGTGGAGGCCACGATGCCGGTGAACCTGATCAACCTCACTCCCGTGCAGTCGGTGGCCGAGCAGGATGCGGCGTACGGCAAGGACCTGTTCGAGCGCGACCCCGACCTGTGCTGCGCGCTGCGCAAGGTGCAGCCTCTGGCCGAGGGCCTCAGCAAGTACGACGCCTGGGCGACCGGGCTGCGTCGCGCCGAGACCCACAACCGGGTGATCGCCCCGGTCGTCGGCTGGGACGAGAAGAAGCAGAAGGTCAAGGTCTCGCCGCTGGCCCGCTGGACCGACGAGGACGTCGAGAAGTACATCGCCGAGAACAACATCCTGGTGAACCCCCTGCAGTACGACGGGTACCCCTCGATCGGCTGCTGGCCGTGCACCCGCCGGGTCGCCCCCGGCGAGGACGCACGGGCCGGCCGCTGGTCCGGGACCAACAAGACCGAGTGCGGGATCCACCAATGACCAACACCATCACGATGCAGCGACCCACCATCGCCGACGACAACGGAGTTCGAGGCACAAGCCCGAAGGGATACGGACTCTCATGACCGCTCCAGCCCTGATCGCTCTCGCCCACGGCAGCCGCGACCCACGCTCGGCCGCCACCATCAAGGCGCTCGTCGCGGAGACCCGCCAGATGCGCCCAGACCTGCGCATCGAGCCGGCCTTCCTCGAGCTCTCCAAGCCCGACTTCGCCCGCGTCGTCGCGCGCCTGGTCAAGGCAGGGTTCGACGAGATCGTCGTCGTCCCGCTGCTGCTCAGCGACGCCTACCACGCGAAGGTCGACGTGCCCCGGGCCGTCGCTCTCGCCACCGAGAACCACCCCGGTCTGCAGATCCGGACGACCAACATCCTCGGGCTCGAGTCGAGCTTCCTCGAGGTGCTCGACCGGCGCCTGCGCGAGGCGCTGCGGCAGGCGCGGGTCCGCGAGCTCGACGCGCTCGTGCTCGCGGCGGCCGGCTCCTCCGACCCACTGGCCAACCAGGCGGTTGCGCGGATGGCTCGTGTTTGGGGCTCCCACCACAAGCTCCCCGTCACGGCCGCGTTCGCGTCGTCGGCTCCCCCGGCCACCGGTGAGGCGGTCCGCGCGTTCCGCAGCGAGGGTCGTCGCCACGTCGCCGTGGCCTCGATGTTCCTCGCGCCGGGCTTCCTGCCGGACCGCGCCGCCGAGCTGGCACTGGAGGCCGGCGCAGTCGCGGTCTCCGAGCCGCTCGGCTGCGACCCGGAGCTGGCCCGGACGATCCTGGCGAGGTACGCCGTCGGCGCGGTGGAGCTCGTTCCGGTCTAGCGATCGGCTCTAGGCGAACCGGGCCAGCAGCGCGAGGCTGCGCGCCACGACCTGCTCGGTCGCCGCGGCGTCGTACACCTCGAGGCTGCTGTCGGTGAACAGGTGGTCCGAGCCCGGGTAGCGGAAGACCTCGACCTCGGGCACGTCGGCCTCGAGCTGCTCGCAGACGTCGAGGTCACCCCACTCGTCGCCCTCCATCACATGGATCTGCGCAGGCACGCCGCTCGGCCACGCCGGAGCGAAGTAGTCGGGCGGGATGGCGCTGTGCAGGAACAGGCCTGCCAGCGCGCCCTCGCGGGTCTGCAGCAGCTTCTGGGCCGGCATCACCCCCAGCGAGAACCCCGCGTAGACGATCTCGGGCGGGAGGTCCGCGGCCGCTGCCGCTCCGCGCTCCAGGACCACGTCGAACCCGATCGACTGGGCGTGGTCCACACCTGACTGGACAGTCGGGAAGGTCGCGCCCTCCAAGAGGTCTGGCACGGTGACCCGGTGACCTTCTGCCCGGAGCCGGTCGGCGAACTCGTGCACGCCGGGGGTCAGGCCCTGGGCGTGGTGGAACAGCAACACCTCGGTCATCTGACATCTCCTCGCGATCGATCGTTGTCGGCAGCGTAGGCACCGTCACTGACAACCGGCCGCCCTCAGCGCACCAGGGCCTCCAGGAGCCGCTGGAGCTCGGCTGCCGGGTCCTGGGTGAGCCCGCCGTGCACCGGCCCGGGCTGTACGACGGTGCTCCGTGGTGCCCGCAGGAAGCCGAACCGGGTGCTCTGGTCGTCGCGCCCGGCGCGGTCGCCGTACGCCGTGGCCCGGGAGCCGACGCCGAAGTCCAGATGTGCTTCCCCGCGGCAGACCTGCTCGACCGCTGCCAGCGCGTGCCGGACTGCGGCCAGGTCGATGCCGGGGTCGAGCGACTGCAGCCGCTCCTCGTCGACCAGCGAGGCGGAGCCGAGGAAGTCGGCGGCGTGGCAGTAGAGCACCACCCCGACGTTGACGAACTCCTCCCGGTCGACCCGGGGGACGCAGCGCAGGGCGACGTACTGGTAGCCGTTCACGCGACCTCACCCGCTCCCGGCAACCAGGCTCGTGGCCCGGAGACGCGGGCGAGCAGGTGGCTGACGTAGCGCTCACGCAACGCGTCGGGCGACTCCGCTCCCGGCACCGGCTCCAGCCAGCCGTCCGGGACCTCGCTGAGCACGCCTTCCAGGGCCGAGGAGGTGATCCGGGAGGTGAGCTCCTCGTCCTGCGCCGCCGCCTCGGCGGCGTAGTGGCGCAGGATGTGCTCGCTGTCGTCGTAGGGCTGCGCCGCGAACCGGTCCGCCGAGCTGGTCCCGCCCGGCCAGGCGTGGTGGAAGTAGAGCGCGGCACCGTGGTCGATCGCGAACAGGTCCCCGCGCCAGACCAGCAGGTTGGGGTTGCGCCACGATCGGTCGACGTTGGCAGTCAGGGAGTCCAGCCACAGGATCCGCCCGGCGAGCTCGCGGTCGGGCTCGTGCGCGGGGTCGTAGCCGAACGCCCCCGGGAGCAGGTCGACGCCGAGGTTGACGCCCAGGCTCTTGTTGAGCAGGTCCTGCACCTCCTCGTCGGCCTCGTAGCGGCCGATCTCGGGCGCCAGGTCGACAGTCACCAGGTCGGGCACCGGTACGTCGACCAGGCGGGCGATGCCGGCGACGACGACCTCCGCCACCAGGACGCGCAGCCCCTGGCCGGCACCGCGGAACTTGCAGACGTAGATGCCGAGGTCGTCGGCCTCGACGATCCCGGGCAGCGAGCCGCCCTCACGCAGGGGCGCCACGTAGCGGGTCGCCCGCACCTGCCTCAACTCTGTGCCTTCTCCTCGTCCGTCTCCGGGGAGGTCTCCTTCTCCAGTCGCGCCCGCTGCTCCTTCACGTCGTAGTCGGGCTCGGGCCACTCAAGCTTCATCCCACGCAGCGCCTCGAGCAGGATCTGCCCGACGGCCCAGTTGCGGTACCACTTGTGGTCACTCGGTACGACGTACCACGGGGCCGCATCGGTGTTGCACCGCTCGAGCGCGATCTCGTAGGCCTCCCGGTAGTCGTCCCAGTGCGCCCGCTCGTCGACATCCTCAGGCTTGAACTTCCACTGCTTCTCCGGCTCGTCGAGGCGCGCCAGCAACCGCTCCCGCTGCTTCTCGCGGGACACGTGCAGCATGCACTTGAGGATCACCGTGCCGTCATCGACGAGCTGGTTCTCGAAGTCGTTGATGGCGCCGTAGCGCCGCTCGATCTCGTCCTCCTCGGCCAGCTCGTGCACGCGGGCCACCAGGACGTCCTCGTAGTGCGACCGGTCGAACACCCCGACCACGCCGGGGTCCGGGAGCGCGCGCTCGATGCGCCAGAGGAAGTCGTGGGCCAGCTCCTCCTTGGTCGGCTTCCTGAAGGACGTCTGCCGCAGGCCGTTGGGGTTCAGCAGGCCGAGCGCGTGCTGGACCACCCCGCCCTTGCCGGAGGTGTCCATCCCCTGGAGCACGACCAGGACCCTGCGGGAGCCGCCGGTGTAGGCATTGGCGTACATGCGCTCCTGCAGGTCGGCGAGCTCCTCCCCGAGGTCGGCCAGTGCCTTCGCGGCTTCTTTCTTCGAGCCGTCGAAGAGGGAGGTGTCTGCTGGGTCCAGGTCCGCGAGCGAAACGGGTCCCTTGGCCAGCCGGAGCTTGTCGGTGACGGTGTAGGTCATGGCCCAGAGCATGTCGCAGAACGTCCTAGGCTGGCTACATGGATCTCGCCGTGATGCCGCCCGTGCAACCGATGCTCGCCAAGTCGGTCAAGGGGATCCCCGACCCCGCGAAGTTCGATGCCGGCCTGTCGTTCGAGCCGAAGTGGGACGGGTTCAGATGCATCTTGTTCAAGGACGGCGACGAGGTCGAGCTGACCTCACGCAACACCAAGCCGCTCACCCGCTACTTCCCCGAGGTCGTCGTCGCTGCTCGAGAGCAGCTCCCCGAGCGCTGTGTGCTCGACGGGGAGCTCTTCGTCGCCATCGGGCCGAGGCTGCAGTTCGAGGTGCTGCAGGAGCGCATCCACCCCGCCGAGTCCCGGATCAACATGCTCGCCGAGAAGACACCGGCATCGTTCGTGGTCTTCGACGCGCTCGCCCTCGGTGACGAGTCCCTGCTCAAGGAACCCTTCTCGACCCGCCGCACCCGACTCGAGGAAGAGCTCGGTGGGCTCACCGGCCCGGTCTACCTGACCCGCACGACCACGGACGCCGAGGAGGCCCAGGGCTGGTTCGAGGAGTTCGAGGGCGCGGGGCTCGACGGGGTGATCGCGAAGCCGCTGGGTGCGCCGTACCAGCCGAACGCCCGCACGATGCTCAAGATCAAGCACGAGCGCACCGCAGACGTGGTGGTGGCGGGATATCGCCTCCACAAGACGTCGACGCCGGAGAAGCCGCTTCTCGGATCGCTGCTGCTCGGGCTGTACGCCGACGGCAAGCTGCAGCACGTCGGCGTCTCGGCCTCCTTCACCGCCGCCCGTCGCGCCGAGCTGCTCGAGGAGCTCCGGCCCTTGGAGGTGGACATCGTCGACCACCCCTGGGGCGAGTGGCAGGAATGGGCGATCGCCAACCCCGACCGCGTGCCGGGCACCCAGAGCCGCTGGAGCGCCGGCAAGGACCTGTCGTTCACGCCGCTGCGTCCCGAGCGCGTCCTCGAGGTCAAGTACGACGCGATGGAGGGCAACCGGTTCCGCCACACCGCGCACTTCAAGCGGTGGCGCACCGACCGCGACCCGGAGTCGTGCGGCTATGAGCAGTTGGAGCAGCCAGTGAGCTACGACCTCACTAAGGTGCTGGGTATGAACCCTGCGGAGGCCAGTCATGAGTGAGTACGACGTCATCCTGCTCGTCGAGCAGGCTTTCACCGCAACCGACGCCACGAACGTCCGGAGCCTGCACGAGGACATCGAGGACCCGGTCCGCTACCACGTGATGCTGCCCGTCGAGGACGCGTCGGCACGGGTGGAGGGCGCGATGGGGTCGCTGGCCACGGGAGAGGTGCTGACCACCCCGGCAGTGGTGATGGACGACGAAGACCTGGAGGGCCTGCGCAAGGAGCTTCTGGACGCCTGCCGTGCCGGTGTGGACGCCACGGTGAAGGCGATCGAGGACGCCGGTGGCCGGGCCGTCGGCGAGCCGGTGACCAACGACCCGATCCGCGCTCTCGTTGCCAAGGTGGGTCAGATCGACGCGCGGGAGGTCATCATCCTGACCCGGCCACACGTCGTCAGCGAGTTCTTCCACGTCGACTGGACCCACCGTGCCCGCCGCAAGCTCGGCGTCCCGGTGCTGCACCTTCTCGAGCACGCGACCATCGAAGAGCAGGGCAGCGACGACGAAGCCGCAACCGGGTTCTGAGGGTGGCGTTCCTCCGACGACGGCGCCCGGCAGGGCCCGACGGGCCCATCGCTGCGTTCTGGGAGTGGTGGGCCGGTGAGGGCCGGACCCTCGCCGAACAGAGCATCAGCGGCCAGCTGAAGTCGGAGGAGTTCGCCGAGACCATGACGGCACGCGTGCGCGCGCTGGGCGAGCTCGGCTGGGAGCTAGCAGCCAGCGAGGTCTCCCAGCACGTTCTGGTCATCAGGTCGGACGGCGAACCGAAGAGCCGGGCACTTGCCCGCCGAGTTGTCCTGGCCGCGCCCGATGCCGACACCACCTGGTCCTACGTCGACACCCGTCCGCCGGTTCCCGACCCGGCGACGGTCGTCGTCTCCGTCGACGACCACCGGGACATCGACTTCGCCCGGGTGCAGGTCACCGCGCGCGTCAGTTCCGGCCGGTTCGACGTGCAGGTGCACCATCCGGTCTTCGCGGACCTGCCCGAGGAGGGTCGGGCGCTGGTCGCCTTCCTGGCCCTCGACGCCACCCTTGGCGAGGTGGACACCGAGCTGTGGCTGGGCGAGGTCACCCCGGTCGAGTACCCGCCACTGGACGGGTTCGGGCTGATGGCCCTGCGATCCGTCGTACAGGACCTCAAGCGGCAGCGCCTCGATGCCGACGGCCGCCCGGGGTGGGTGATGCTCCGTGGCGAGACCAAGCAGGGTCCGCTCCTCGCGATGGCGCGGTCACCGTTGCATCCGTTGACGGCACCCAACCTCGACACCTACGTGGCGGTGACCCTCCCCTACTCGCAGCGCACCCCCGACGGGCTGCCCGACGAGGGGTCGCTCGAACCCCTGCGCGACTTCGAGGACCGTCTCGAGAGCTCGCTCGGCACCGCGGGGCAGGTGGTCGCGCACCTCAGCAACGCCGGCACCCGCACGTTGCACGTGTACGTCGACTCGACCGCCGACGTGGTGTCCACGGTGAAGGGCCTGGCCCGTTCCTGGGACCAGGGCAAGCGCCGTCGTGCACGAGATGCACGACCCGGGCTGGAGCGCGGTCACCCACCTGCGTGGGTGAGGCCCAACGGACGAGCAGCCGGTCAGTCCTCGATGCGCTCGCCCTTCTCGTTCCAGTGCGAGGCAACCTTCTTCGACGGCTGCACCCGGGGAGGCTCTCCGGGCATCTTCGGGTAGTCGGGTGGGTAGTTGGCCTCGCCCTCGCCCGAGTCCTCGTAGAGCCTGATCAACGGCTCGATCGAGTGGGCGACGTCGTCGATCGTGGACCAGGGGTCGCCGTCGGCCATCCGATCGGGGACCGAGAACAGGTTGAAGACCCGCGGGTCGGTCAGCCCGGCCAGCTCGCCCCAGCTGACCGGGGTCGACACCGGGGCGCCCGGCAGCGGCCGCAGTGAGTACGCCGAGGCGATGGTCCGGTCGCGCGAGTTCTGGTTGAAGTCCACGAAGATCCGCTCGCCGCGCTCCTCCTTCCACCACTTGGTGGTGACTCCCTCGTCCCGCTTCTCCAGCGCACGGCCGAACCCGATCGCGGCATGCCGCACGTCGACGAAGTCCCAGCGGGGCTCGATCCGGATGTAGATGTGCACCCCGCGGTTGCCGCTCGTCTTCGGGTAGCCGGTGATCCCGTGCTCCTCGAGCAGCTCCTTGGCCACTCCTGCGACGCGTACGGCGTCGGTGAACGTCGTGCCCGGTTGCGGGTCGAGGTCGATGCGCAGCTCGTCGGGGTGGTCGTTGTCGCCGTGGCGGGTCGGCCAGGGATGGAACACGATCGTGCCCATCTGGGCGCACCACGCGACCGTGGCCAGGTTGCGGACGCACACCTCGTCCGCGGGCCGACCGCTCGGGAATGCGACCCGCGTCGTCTCGACGTACGGCGGAGCGCCCTTGGGCACCCGCTTGCTGTAGAACGCATCGCTCTTGTCGCCGCGGCCGGTGGCGAGCTTGATGCCCTCGTGCACCCCCGAGGTCCATCGCTCGAGGGCGGTGGGGCGGTCACGCAAGGCGCGCATGATCCCGTCGCCGACGCTGAGGTAGTACTCGACCACCTGGAGCTTGGTGACGTCCGGCGTGGAGTCGGTCGCGGGATAGATCAGGCGGTCCGGGCTGGAGACCCGGACCGCCTGACCATCTGCGTCTACTTCGGCTGCTGCAGCGGGCATGCCGGCCAATCTAACGGCCGGCTCACGCCTGTGGCAGCCGCCTGTCGTCGATCACGGAGTTCGGTGAGAACACCGACCGTCCGTCCTCGGTCTCCGGCGTCGGCCGGATGTACTCGAACCCGGAGGTGGTCACCACTGCCCACGCCTCCGGCGGGGACGGGAAACCCAGGGCCGCGCTCGAGTCCTTCGACCACAGCTCCAGCGCGGTGTCAGCGCACGGGATGTGCGCGGGCGGGAAGTGGAAGGCGTTCCGGTCGGCCTCCTCGACACTGCCGAGGAAGGCCACCGGACGCTCCAGACTCTCCCCGCACACCCCGCAGATGCGGCTGAGCGCGCACTGGGTCACCTTGCGGCGATCCAGACCGAGGTCACCCATGCTGGCGAAGGGGATGTCACCGATCCCGCCAGCTGGCATGTCGATCATGCAGAGGCCTTGGACGTCCATCCACCCGTCTCGGTGCGGCGGATCGGACGCTCGTCGTCGCTACGACGACCGCGCGGGACCTCGGGGGTCTCGGGGTAGTCGTGGCGCGCCGGCTTGGTGAACCTGTTCGGCAGCGACAGCTTGGTGATCGTGCGCAGCGCCTGGCCGTACTGCTTGTGCAGCGGCCCCGTGGTGTAGGGGATGCCGTACTTGTCGCACAGGGGCCGGACGCGGTCACTGATCTCGGCGTACCGGTTGCTCGGCAGGTCCGGGAACAGGTGGTGCTCGATCTGGTAGCCCAGGTTGCCGGACATGATGTGCAGCAGCGGCCCACCGGTGAAGTTCGCCGAGCCGAGCATCTGCCGGAGGTACCACTCCGCGCGGGTCTCGTCCTCGACCTCTTCCTCGGTGAAGTGCAGCGCACCGTCGGGGAAGTGACCGCAGAAGATGATCATGTAGGACCACAGGTTGCGCATCAGGTTGGCCGTCGCGTTGGCCGTGATCGTCTGCCTCCATGCAGGCCCGGTGAGGGCCGGGAAGAACACGTAGTCCTTGCCGATCTGCCTGCGGATCTTGCGCCCGATCTGCAGGAGCTGCTTCTTCATCACCTTCGGGTCCTTCTCGCGCTTGCGGATGGCCTCGATGTCGAGGTCGTGCAGCGCGACACCCCACTGGAACAGGGTGGCGAGGGCGGCGTTGTAGACGGGCTGCCCGAGGTTGAACGGGCTCCACTTCTGCTCGCGCGCCATCCGCAGGATGCCGTAGCCGATGTCGTTGTCGAAGCCGAGCACGTTGGTGAACTGGTGGTGCACATAGTTGTGCGAGTGCTTCCACTGCTCGGCCGGCTGGGCGGTGTCCCACTCCCAGGTGCTGGAGTGGATCTCCGGGTCGTTCATCCAGTCCCACTGGCCGTGCATCACGTTGTGGCCGATCTCCATGTTCTCCAGGATCTTGGCCACGCCCAGCATCGCCGTACCGGCAACCCAGGCCGGCTTGTACTTGCTGGCGAACAGGGTGATGCGTCCGGCGGTGGCGAGGCCCCGCTGGATCTTGATCATCCGGTTGATGTACGCCGCGTCGGCGTCGCCGCGGGACTCCTCGATGTCGGCGCGGATCGCGTCGAGCTCCTTGCCGAGCTCCTCCACCTCCTCCGTGCTGAGGTGGGTGTACTCCTTGACGTCTGCAATAGCCATGCTGCTCCTTCGGTGGTTCGTTCCTGCCTAGGCCTGACAGGCTTTGCGGTCAGATGTCGAGCGTGCAGTCACCGGCTGCTGCGGTGATGCAGGTCTGGATCGGTTCGTTCGGTCCCGAGGTCTCGTCACCACTGCGGAGGTCGCGAACCGACCCCTCGACGAGGGTGAGCGTGCAGGTGTGGCAGATGCCCATCCGGCAGCCGTACGGCATGCCGATCCCGGCTTCCTCGCCGGCCTCCATGATGGTGGTGGACCCATCGGCCTCGGTGGTCTTGCCGGAGTTCTGGAAGGTGATCGTGCCGCCCTCGGCGCCGTTGCCGCCGAGCTCCAGGGTGAAGCGCTCCAGGTGGAGCTCGTCCTCGAGGCCGGCCTCTTCCCAGTGCTCCTCTGCGGCGTCGAGCATCGGAGCCGGTCCACAGGCCCAGGTCTCCCGCTCTTTCCAGTCCGGGCACACACGCTCGAGGTCCGACATCTCGAGCATGCCGTCGTCGTCGGTGTGCTGCTCGTGGAGCTCGAGCTTCTCGTGCTTCTTGCTCATCTCGCGGAGCTCGTCGCGGAAGATCATCCGGTCCTCGGTCGGCGAGCTGTAGGCAACGACGACGTCAGGCATGGTCCCTCGACGGTCCAGGGTGCGGAGCATGGCCATCACCGGCGTGATTCCGCTGCCTGCGACCAGGAAGAGCATCTTCTCCGGAGGCGGGTCGGGGAGCACGAAGTCGCCGTTCGGAGCGGCCAGCCTGATGATGGCGCCCGGCTCGAGCCCGGAGACGAGGTGGGAGGACAGGAAGCCCTCTGGCATGGCCCGCACCGTGATGGCCAGGGTGCGGCCCGACTTCTTCGGCGCAGAGGAGATCGAGTAGGAGCGCCAGTGGAACTTGCCCTTGACCTGGATCCCGATCCCGACGTACTGACCGGGCTTGTGGTCGAAGGACCAGCCCCAGCCGGGACGGATCACGATCGTGGCGGCGTCCTCGGTCTCCGGAATGACCTTCTCGATCCGGCCGCGCAGCTCGCGCGAGGTCCACAGAGGGTTGACCAGCGACAGGTAGTCGTCAGGGTGCAGCGGGGTGGTGAGGCGGGACCCGATTTTTCGTACGCTCTCCCACGAAACCCTCTCAGCGACCATGCGTCCGTTTCCTCCTGCTGTGGTTGGGTCCGAAGCTTACAGTGAACAGTTGTGCACTCGACGCGTCAAGTCGGCACCGACATGTGGAACTTGAGCAGGTGACTACCGTGGGGCTCATGAGCTATGACGTCAACAGGAGCGAGCAGGAATGGCGCGCCCAGCTTTCCGCTGAGGAGTTCCACGTGCTGCGCCAGGCTGGCACCGAGCGGCCCTTCACCGGCGAGTACACCGACACGAAGACGGTGGGCGTCTACAGCTGCCGCGCGTGCAACGCCGAGCTGTTCCGCTCCGAGACCAAGTTCGACTCCCACTGCGGGTGGCCCTCGTTCTACGCCCCGCTCGCGGAGGACCGGGTGGAATACATCGAGGACCGGTCCATGGGCAGCGTCCGCACCGAGGTCCGCTGCGCCAACTGCGGCTCACACCTCGGCCACGTCTTCGAGGGCGAGGGCTACGGCACTCCGACCGACCAGCGCTACTGCATCAACTCGGTGTCCCTGAAGCTCGCGCCAGCCGAGGTCGCCCCCAAGGCGTGATCAATCGCACAGCTGCTGGACGATCTTCGTAACCCTGCGCTGCCGGGTCTCGGCCTGCTTGGCATCCTCGACCGAGCGGACATGTTCCTTGCGGGCGCTGTAGCTGAGCGCGTCGAAACGGTCACGCACGCCAGCGTGCGCGGAGCTGAGTCGTGCTCGATCGTGACCTGGTGTTCCTCCCCGCCCGCGACGCCTGCGGCGGCGCGGTGTGCGGCGGCAACACCGACGAGGTACCTGCCTCCCATCACCGCGATGGTCGACCCGTAGCTGTAGCCGTTGATCGTCACCGTCACCGGGACGCCGGCCGGCGGGCTAGGGCAGGGCGCTGACCAGCTCGGACGGCGTACGACGGCGGCCGGTGTAGAACGGCACTTCCTCGCGCACGTGCCGGCGGGTCTCGGAACCGCGGAGGTGCCTCATCAGGTCGACGATGCGGTGCAGCTCGTCGGCCTCGAAGGCCAGCATCCACTCGTAGTCGCCCAGCGCAAAGCTGGCCACGGTGTTCGCCCGCACGTCGGGGTACTCCCGGGCCATCTGCCCGTGCTCGGCCAGGAGCCGGCGCCGCTCGGTGTCCTCGAGGAGGTACCACTCGTAGGACCGCACGAAGGGATAGACACAGACGTAGTCGCGCGGTGTCTCGTCGGCCAGGAACGCCGGGATGTGGCTCTTGTTGAACTCGGCGGGCCGGTGCAGCGCCACCTGGGACCACACCGGGACCAGGCGACGGCCGAAGGCGGTGCGCCGGAGTGCGTGGTAGGCGCTCTGCAGCTGCTCCACTTCCTCGGCGTGCCACCAGACCATCAGGTCGGCGTCAGCTCGCAACCCGCTCAGGTCGTAGGTCCCACGGACCACCACGTCCTCGGCAGCGAGCTTGGCGAACAGCTCCTCGACCTCTCGGGCCTCCGCGTCGCGGTCCGCCTCCTCACCCAGGACGTCGCGCAGGCTGAACACCGACCACATCGTGTAGCGGATGGTGTCGTTGAGCTCGCGCGCTTTCTTCCCCTGGGACATGACCTCATTCTCGCAACCGGGTCCTGATGTGGCTGTTCCGGGTGCATTTCTGTGACGGGTCGGCGGGGACTGGGTGCACTTCCGTGACGGGTCAGCGGGGTGGGAGGTCGGTGAGGATCTTGTTGGCGGCCAGGCGGGCGGAGGCGATGCAGGCGGGGATGCCGACCCCGTCGTACGCCGAACCGCAGAGTGCCAGCCCCGCGACGGTGGCCACCTCGCTCCGGATGGAGGCGATCCGGGACAGGTGGCCGACGGCGTACTGCGGGAGGGCGCCGCCCCAGCGCTGGACGTGTGTCTCCGCGGGGCGCACCGAGAGGCCGATCGCGTCGGCGAGGTCGTGCAGGACCACCTCGACCAGCTCGTCGTCGGTGACCTGGAGGGTGGCCTCCTCGCGGTGGCGGCCCAGTGAGCACCGCAGCACCAGCATCTCCTCGCCCGAGGCCGCGCCTGCCTGGCGGATCCAGTCCCACTTGGCGAAGGAGAACGTCGATGCCTTGACCGACCGCCCGTCCACCGGCGGCACCAGGAAGCCGGACCCGGCGACCTGTGGGAAGGCCCGGGCTGGGAAGGCCATGGTTACGATCGCCATCGAGGCGTACTCGATCCGCGCGAGGGTGAGCGCCGCGGCAGGGGTGACGTCGCTGAGCAGCCGGGCGGTGGCCCGCGCGGGAGTGGCCAGCACGACTGCGTCGGCCTGGACGATCTCAGGGTCTCGGGTCGAGCCGACCACCAGGTTCCAGCCGCCGTCGGCCCGGCGGGCCAGGTCGCGCACGGTCGCGCCTGTGCGGACGGTCGCCTCGGAGGCGGCTGCCAGTGCGCCCGGCAGCCGGCCCACTCCCCCGCGGATGCCGGCGAACACCGGGACTGCCGTGGCCGGGTCCGGTGGCGGGGTGGCCGCAGCGGCGGCCCGGGTGAGGGACCGGTCCTTCTCGAGCAGCGCCACCATCTGGGGTACGGCGGCCCGGGCGGAGAGCTCGCGGGCGTGGCCGGCGTACACGCCACCGAGCAGCGGCTCCACCAGCCGGTCGACGATCTCCTTGCCGAGCCGTTCCTCGACCAGGTCACCGACGCTGATGTCGCGCTCGCCGAGCTCGGTCGGCGGGAGGACGTTGTCCATGGCGGCTCTGGCGAGGCCGCGGGCGGAGATGATCCCGTCGAGCCCACGCAGGTCGAGCGGGATCCCCATCATCGTGCGTGGCATCGGCACCAGGCGGCCACGGCTCCACAGGTTGGCCGAGGTGGTGGCCGGATAGACGATGTCCTGCTCCAGGCCGACCACACGGGCGAGCTCCACCCCTTCGGGGCGCCGGTTGAGCATGGCCTCGGCCCCGACATCCACGACCACTCCGCCGACCTCGGCGGTGTGCAGGCTCCCACCGAGTCGACCCGCGCGCTCCAGCACGAGTACCTCGACGTCCGGCCGCTCCTCGCGGATGCGGTGTGCGGCGGCGAGGCCGGCCACACCGCCACCGACCACGGCGACGCGCAGGGTCCTCTCGGTGGCGGGCACCGGGAAAGCGTGGCACAGGGAACCGATCCGACCGGGAGCGCGTCACAGCCACATGACATCGAGATCGCGGGCCGCGATGGCCACTCCCGTCCTGTTGCTGGTCGCCTTCGGCATCGCCGGCTGTGCCGGACTCGCCGAGGGGGATGCCTTGTCGCAGGACTCCAAGGCCTCCAGCAGCGAGCGTGGCTCGACGACCGCAGACGAGTCCGGCGGTTCCTCGACCGGATCCGGCGACTCCCCGAGCGCCGTCAAGCAGTCGGTGTCGGAGACTCCACTGAACCGGGCCGTGATCTCCACCGGTCAGATCTCCGTCAGCTCCAAGTCGATCTCGAAGGCCCGCGCGGAGGTGTTCCGCCTGGTCACGTCGTACGACGGCGCCATCGCCGACGAGCAGACCGACAGCGACCGGAACGGGCGGGCCGTCAGCTCGACGCTCACCCTGCGGGTGCCGACCTCGAGCTTCGCCGAGGCGATGGACTCTCTCGCCCGCGTCGGCAAGGTGGAGCACCAGAGCCGCCAGTCGAAGGACGTGACCACCAAGGTCCTCGACAACGAGGCGCGGGTCCGGGCCGCCGAGCGGGCGATCCGGCAGATCGAGGTGCTGCTGGGCCGGGCCAACGCGCTCCGCGACATCATCGCGATCGAGTCGGACCTGGCCCAGCGCCAGGCGGACCTGGACTCGCTGAAGTCGCAACAGAAGTGGCTCGAGGACCAGACCTCGCTGAGCACGATCAACGTCCAGCTCAGCCGCCCCGGCGCAGCGCCCCCGGAGGAGGCACGCGGCTTCCTGGCCGGTCTCGGGATTGGCTGGGACGCGATGCGGACCTCGTCCGAAATGCTGCTCACCGCGCTGGGTGCGGTCCTGCCGTTCGCGGTGCTGATCGCCCTGGTCGGCGTACCCCTGCGGATCGTGCTGCGTCGCCGGGTCAGCGCCGCGAGTGCTCCTGCACAAAGTGCGTGAGGCGGGCCAGCTGGTCCGGGTCGGTCGAAGGGATCACGCCGTGGCCGAGGTTGAAGATGTGCCCCGGAGCCGCGGCACCGGCGTCGAGCACCTGACCGGCGCGCTCGAGCATCACCTCGGTCGGGGCGAAGACCAGGGTCGGGTCGAGGTTGCCCTGTACGGCGCGACCCCCGACGCGCTCGATGCCTGCGGCCAGCGGGACACGCCAGTCGACGCCGACGACGTCCGCGCCCGCCGCACCCATCAGGTCGAGGATCTCGCCGGTGCCGACACCGAAGTGGATGCGCGGGACACCGGTTGCCCCGATCCGGTCCAGGACGCGGGCGGAGTGCGGCATCACGTGGCTCTCGTAGTCATTCCTCGTGACGGCCCCGGCCCACGAGTCGAAGAGCTGCACCGCCGAGGCGCCGGCCTCGACCTGCACCTCCAGGTAGGCAGCGGCGATGCCGGAGATCTTGCGCATCAGCGCGTCCCACACGTCGGGAGCGCCGAACATCATCGCCTTGGTCTTCGCGTGGTCCTTCGACGGCCCGCCCTCCACGAGGTACGACGCGACGGTGAACGGGGCGCCGGCGAAACCGATCAGCGGGGTGTTGCCGAGCTCACCGACGAGGCCCTGCACCGCCTCGGTGACGAACCAGACGTGCTCGGGAGCCAGGTCCGGGATCGCCTCGACGTCGGCGAGCGTGCGCACCGGCTCGGCCACGACCGGCCCGACGCCGGGCACGATGTCCAGGTCGACCCCGACCGCCTTCAGCGGCAGCACGATGTCGGAGAAGAAGATGGCAGCGTCCACGCCGTAGCGCCGGACCGGCTGCATGGTGATCTCGACGACCAGCTCCGGGCGCATGCACGACTCGAGCATGGTGATGCCCTCGCGCACCTTGAGGTACTCCGGCAGCGACCGGCCGGCCTGGCGCATGAACCAGACCGGTGTGTGCGGCGTCGGCTCGCTCCGGGCAGCACGGAGGAACGCGGAGTCGCGCAGGTCTGGATTGGTGGTGGACGCGGCGGGCATGGGGCCGATCCTCGCAGGTCAGGCGGCGAGTCGAGACCACGGCACTAGACCCTCGGCATAACCTGTCGAGTATGGCGGCGCCCGAACAACCCCGCATCGAGCCGGCGACGGCTCCTCCGGAGTTCAGCCGCGCCGTGGCCCAGCTGCGGGCCGCGAAGTTCCGTCCCGAGCTCTTCGTCGAGGAGATGCCGGCCCCCCAGCGGATCGCTCCGTTCGCCTCCGCCCTGTCCGCCGACGTGACCGTCGACGGCGAGGAAGTGGGCTCGGGCAGGGTCGTCGTGCTGCACGACCCGGCCGGCAACGACGCCTGGAGCGGCACCTTTCGCTGCGTCGCCTACGCCCGCGCCGAGATCGATCCGGAGCTGGTCAGCGACCCGCTGCTCGCCGGCGTCGGCTGGAGCTGGTTGACCGAGGCGCTGGAGGCACACGGCGCAGACTTCGTGATGCCCTCGGGCAGTGTCACCTGCGTCAGCTCGGAGAGCTTCGGCGGGATGGCCGACGAGCCGCCCTCGGCCCAGCTGGAGATCCGGGCCTCCTGGTCCCCCGTCGGTGACCTCACCCCGCACGTCGAGGCATGGGGTGAGCTGCTCTGCACCGCCGTCGGGCTGGCGCCCGTACCCGAAGGGGTAGTGACGATGCCGTCCCGGCGTGGACAGCGTGGCCCCGGCTGATGGCGGAGGAGAACACCAAGCCTTCCCCGAACGACCAGCAGTCCGTTGACCCTGCCGACCCCCCGGTCCGGAAGACGGCCGAAGAAGCTGTCCAGGAACCGGCCGAGCCGACTCCCCCGCCGCCCCTGCTGACCCTGCGCGACGGCCTGCCCGAGATCACCGAGACCGAGGCCCAGCTCGCCGACGTGATCTCCCGGATGGCCGCCGGCACCGGGCCGATCGCCATCGACGCCGAGCGGGCCTCGGGCTACCGCTACTCCCCGCGGGCCTACCTGATCCAGCTCCGCCGGGAGGGCTCGGGCACAGCGCTGGTCGACCCGATCGCGTACTCCGACCTGCGTGCCCTCGGTGAGTCCTTCGGTGACGCTGAGTGGATTCTGCACGCCGCCAGCCAGGACATCCCGTGCCTGCGCGAGGTCGGCCTGGTGCCGACCCGGCTATTCGACACCGAGCTGGCCGCCCGCCTGGTCGGCTACCCGCGCGTGGGCCTGGCCACCCTGGTCGAGGTGATCATGGGCCAGTCGATGCGCAAGGAGCACTCCGCTGTCGACTGGTCGAAGCGCCCGCTGCCGAAGCCGTGGCTCGAGTACGCCGCGCTCGACGTCGAGGTGCTGCTCGAGCTGCGCGAGGTGATCGGGGCCAGGCTCGAGGAGTCCGGCAAGTCCGAGTGGGCCGAGCAGGAGTTCCAGCACCTGATCGACCACGTGCCACCCCCTCGCCAGGACCCGTGGCGGCGTACGTCCGGGATTCACAAGGCCAAGGGACGGCGTTGCCTGGCCGCCGTACGCGAGCTCTGGGTGACGCGCGACGAGATCGCCGAGCAGCGCGACACCACCCCTGGACGTCTCGTCCCCGACTCCGCGCTGATCGCCGCGGCGAACGCGATGCCGACAAGCACAGCCGCCCTCCTCGAGACCCCGGGCTTCCACGGCCGAGGCGCCCGGAGGTACGCCGACCGGTGGGTCGGTGCGCTGGAGCGCGCGCGCAAGCTCCGCGACACCGACCTGCCGCCACTGACCATCCGGACCGACGGCCCCCCGGCTCCCCGGGTGTGGGCCGAGCGGGACCCGGTCGCCGCAGCCCGTTTGGCCACGGCGCGGGCGCTGATCACGGCCTTCTCGGAGGAGCACCAGGTGCCGGTGGAGAACATGCTGACGCCGGACTACCTGAGGCGGGTGCTGTGGAAGCCGCCAGAAGCGGACCGTGCGGGCATGGAGACGGCGGTGTCCGAGGAGCTTGCTGCGCTCGGTGCCCGGCCCTGGCAGATCGGAATCACCGCACCCATCCTGACCACGTCGATCCTTGACCCCAAGCCAATCGCGGCCCCCGAGAAGGCGAACGGCTAGCTTCAGTCGCTCGGTGAGGGGGACGGGCTGCTCGACGGGGTCGCCTCCGAGGGATCGAACAGCGGTACTGACGACGCGTCGATCGCCTCCAACCGCTCCTCCACCGGGAGGATCACCGGCTGGTAGAAGAGTTGGGTGAGCTGTCGTCCGGCGGACGCGTTCACCGCAGGCCACTCCGGCGTGCTGGGGAGCAGCCGGGTGTCGCGGACTTCGCGGGCGAACACGTCTGCGTGCAGCGGTCGCTCCCCGCTCTGCAGGAAGACGTCGTCGTTGAGCACGTCGAGATTCGCCGGCATCACGTAGCCGGTGGCGGCCAGGGTGCTCGCCCCCTCGTCGGAGACGACCTCGGTGAGGAAGTCCGCGGCGCGCTCGGTCTCGTCGCTCTTCGAGGAGATGCACAGGCCCGACATGCTGGCGATCGTGGCGCCTCTGCCCAGCCTCGGCAGCGGCATCACGTCGAAGATCAGGCCGCGCTGGGCGCGCAGCTCGGGCGTCAGGCTGCGATAGCCCAGGATCATGCCCAGCTTGCCGTCCTTGAACCGGTCGAGCGCCGACCGCTTGCGCAGCGCGGCCTTGCTGAAGGTCAGCGCGGGGTCGCGCACTGGCTCCAGCAGCTCCTCCATCGCTCCCGGTGACCGCCCCTCGGAGAGCGTGAGCGTGGTCGGTTCGTCGTTGTCGTCGACGACCTCACCGCCACCGGACCACACGAACGGGGAGACCTGCTCGAGGGTGGGCGCGATGTAGAAGCCACGCACCCCGCGTCGACGAGGCTGCGCTGCAGCGATCGAGAACTCCTCGAGGGACCAGCCGTCCTCCTGGGTCACCGGCCTGGCACCCGGCTCCGCAATGCGATCGAGCTCGATGAGCCTTGGGTTGAAGTAGACGACGAGCGGCGAGACGTCCAGCGGCATGCACTTCAGGGCTGAGTCGACGCTGAACGCCTCGAGGCCGTTGCGGGTGTAGCCGTCCCCGAAGTCCACCTCGCGTGCGGCGAGCAGGTCGTCGACACGTCGTACGGCGTCGCCCTCGGAGAGGCCCGCGAGGTCCTCGTGGTCCATCAGGAAGACGTCGGGAGGGTTGCCCTTGGCCGAGCTTGCGCGGAAGCCCGCCATCGCCTGGTCGTGGTTGGCGTAGGTCTTCAGCTGCACCTTGGTGCCGGGGTGGTCGAGGTTGTAGCGCGCGGCGATCTCGGCGTAGGCGTCCAGCACCGGCTTGGGACCGTAGACCGCGAAGGTGATCTCCGCCGGACCGCTGGGGCTGGGCGATGGCTTCGCGCGTGGGGGGTCGTCCGAGGAGGCGCAGCCGCCTGCGAGCAGGGCCAGCGACAGCAAGGCGACCAGAGCCGTGACCGACGACCTGACGCGCATCCGCTCCCGCAACCTTCCCCACCGCCGGGCACCCCAGTGCGCACCCTCGACGCCAACCGAGTCCCCACGATATCGGGACGCGCCACACCGTCCGCACCCGCGGTCTGGCGGGCGTGGCGGCCCTACGCTGACGCCATGTCAACCAATCGGCCAGCCACGCGGCCAATCACCCGATACCGCTCGGTCGTCGCTGCGCTCGCCGTGACCGCGGTGGTGGGCATCGGCGCGGGTTGCTCGGTCTCCCGCGACGACGAGCCGGCGAAGGCGAAGGCCCCGAAGAGCCCCGTGGCGACCGAGACGGTGACCGAGGAGCCGACGACCTCCCCGTCCGCCTCCCCCTCGACCACCCCGACGCCCCCGGCCTCGGCCTCTGCCTCGGCCTCTGCGAGGTCGTCCGCGATCCCGACCCCCAAGGCAGCGTTGCTGACGGCAGCCCAGATGCCGAAGCTGAACTCCACCTCGCCGTGGAAGGTGGGCCGCACCGGTCCCGCCACCACGCGGCCCTTCGGTCTCTGCCAGAAGTTCGACCTGCTCTCCATCGGTGCGACCAGCGCGGTCGAGCGCACGTTCACCCACGAGACCGACACCGCCGGCCAGCAGGTCGCGGAGTTCGCAGACGCCCAGACCGCCGTACGCGCGAGCAAGGTCGTTGAGGCGTGGCGCCGGGACTGTGCCAAGCGGGTCCGCGGCCAGAGCGTGCGCGTGCGGCCGATCTCGAACGTGCCCGTGACGAAGGGGACGGGGTGGAACTACCTGGTGAGCTTCGAGAAGGGCGACACCGGCCATTTCCACTCCCTGGGGCTGGCGCTCGCGGGCACCCGGATGACCCTTCTCCGGATGGACCACGACGGTCAGGACCACAACTACGACCCCGGCAAGGACCCCATGGAACTGGCGGTCAAGGCAGCGTCGGCCAGAATGGGCTGATGAGGTCCACGAGATGACCGAGCGCCGTCACCACCGCCCGCGGCTGCCCGGCGTCCAGCACTTCGAGTCGATCGAGGGCACCGTGGACCCGGCGACGCTCAGTGAGGCGGCCGACCGGGCTGCGACAGCCCTGGTGCGCGGCGCGCGTGACCAGGCCGACGAGGCCCTCGTCGAGCGCGTGGTGCACCTGGCCGACTCCGAGGGCCTCGAGACGCTTGCCGAGCTGTGGTCGGGAGCGGCGGCCGACTCGCTGGCCGGTGCCGTGTGGCGGCTCTACCTGCTGCGCAGCTGGGTGTACGCCGACCCGCAGACCGCCGCCGTGGAGTTCGAACGCGGACGGCCGCACGTGCCGGTGGCCGAGGTGGTCTCCGGTGTGGTCGTGCCGCCGGGCCCGGACGAGGTCCGCGCGCTGGTCGACGAGGTGCTCGGCGGCGTGGTGGTGGGGGACTTCGCCGACACGCTGTTCCGAGCCTCGGCGTTCGCCAGGGTTGCAGCGGCGGGACGAGTGCACCACGACCCGGACGCGACCGTCAGCTCGTCGTCGTACGCCTCGGACGTGTCGGCCTCGCGGCTGCTCACCCTCGCCGACCAACTCGAGCGTGCAGCCCACCTGGAGCTCACCGGCTCATTGGGCTGAGCCGCTTCGCCGCAAATGTGCAATCGGCTTGTAGAGTCGGGCCTGCGCCGGGCCGCGGCAGCCCCGGGTCCCAAATAAAGCCGCTTCGAGCGGCCACGCGCCGTGAGGCGCTCCCGGCCCGGCGCACCAACTTCTGACCTGCGGAGGTCCACCGTGAAGTTCCGGCTCCGACTACCGCGATTCCGCGCGGTGCATCCCGTACTCCCGCGCTTCCACTACGCGCCCAAAGCGAACGGCAAGCCCGATCCGGGGGAGGTCGTCTGGGCCTGGGTGCCCTACGAGGAGGACCCCTCGCAAGGCAAGGACCGTCCGGTGCTCGTGATCGGCGACCGAGGGTCGGAAAGCTGCTCGCGTTGTTTCTGACTTCGCGCGACCACGACATCGACGCTGCCCAGCAGTCACGCAGCGGCAGGGAGTGGATGGACATCGGCACTGGCGCCTGGGACCGCCGCCGCCGTCCGAGCGAGGTCCGGCTCAACCGGCTGCTGCGCCTCGACCCGGCCGGCGTACGCCGGGAGGGCGCAGCGCTCCCCAGGGACGTCTTCGACGCCGTGCTCGAGGCGGCCAAGCCCTACCTCTGAGGCGTCAGCCCAGGACCTTCCGGATCCTCGCGTCCGAGACCGGCTGGGCGGTCCCGAGGTGCTGGGCCCACAGGCTGACGCGGTACTCCTCGAGCATCCACCGCACCCTTCGAAGGTCGGCGCCGGGCGGGCGCCCCTCGGCGAGCGCGTCCATCCGGTGCTGCCACGCCTGCTGCAGCACGTCGACCCGGTCCATCAGCTCGCGGTCCCGCGCCTGGTCCGCGAGCCGCTCGACCCGGGCGACCATCGCCTTCAGGTAGCGCGGGTACTCCCGGAGCGCCGCCGACCCCACCTCGGCGACGAAGCCCGGATGCACCAGGCGGGCGAGCTGGGCACGCAGGTCGGTCATCGCGGGCAGCATCGCCATCTCCACCCGGCCGGACAGCAACTTCTCCACGGTTCTCCACTCGCCCAGCACGCGGATCACTTGCTGGAGCACTCCGGCCGCTGCGTCCGGGAGCACGGCCCGGGCGCGCTCGACCAGCGCCGCGAACGCCTCGGGGTCACGGACCGGCCCCGCCTGGTCGACGAGCTCCCCGGCCGCGGCGACCACGCAGTCCTCGACGAGCGCCCGGACGTTCGGGTACGGCGAGGCGGCCAGGGCCAGCTTGGCGGTGTTGTCCAGGCCCTCGATCAGCTTTCCCGCGGGCGACGGGAGCGCCAGGACCAGCAGGCGTCGTACGCCGAGATGGTGGTGTGCCTCCTGCTCGTCCGCCGATGCCGCGACCCGGAGCCCGACCGTGCTGCCCTCGTCGACCAGCGTCGGGAACCCGCGCACCTCGTGACCGGCGCGCGTCTGCGTGAACGAGGGCTCGATCGTGCCGAAGGTCCAGGTCGTCTGGCCAGTGGCCGAGACCCCGGACTCGTCGGCAACCTGCCTGATGGCCCGGTCGAACGAGGGGCGCAATGGTTGCTTGAGCGCCTCGAGGTCCTTGCCGACCCCGAGCTCCCCGCCCTGCTCGTCGAGCACCCGGAAGGTGGGACGCAGGTGGTCGGGCACCTTCGACTCCTCCCACGCGTCCTCGGGAACGTGCACCCCGGTCAGCGACCGCAGGTAGCGCGACAACGCGGGCACGAGCGGCTCCTCCCCCGGCGGGACGGCATCGAGGAACTTCCGCGCGACGTCGGGGGCAGGCACGAAGTTGACCCGGAGTCGCTTGGGCAGCGACCTGATCAGCGCCGTGACGAGGTCGTGCCGCAGGCCGGGCACGTTCCAGGTGAACGGCGCGGCGCCGACGGTGTTCAGAGTCGCGAGCGGGACGTCGATGGTGACGCCGTCGTCCTGGTGGCCCGGCTCGAAGTGGTAACGCAGCGGCAGGGCGGTGGCACCCTCGCGCCACGCGTCCGGGAAGTCGTCGGGGCGCACCTCGTCGGCACGGTCGTGGACGAGCATCGAGGGGTCGAAGTCGAGCAGGTTGGGCCGGGTCCGGCGCTCCTGCTTCCACCAGGTGTCGAAGTGCGCACCCGAGACGACTTCGGCAGGCACCCGCGCGTTGTAGAAGTCGAAGAGCGTCTCCTCGTCCACGACGATGTCGCGCCGGCGAGCACGGTGCTCGAGCTCCTCGGCCTGCTCCAAGAGCCGGCGGTTGGTGTCGAAGAAGCGATGCCGGGTGTGCCACTCCCCCTGGACCAGGGCATGACGGATGAACAACTCGCGCGCCACGTCGGGCTGGTGGCGGCCGAGCGGTACGACGCGGTCGGCGACCAGCGGTACGCCGTACAGGGTGACGCGCTCGTGGGCCTGCGCCGAAGCGCGCTTCTTCGACCAGTGCGGCTCCGAGTAGGTCCGCTTCACCAGGTCACCGCCCAGTCGTTCGGCCCACGCGGGGTCGATGGCGGCGTTCTGCCGTCCCCAGAGCCGGCTCGTCTCGACCAGCTCGGCGGACATCACCAGGTCGGGCTGGGACTTGAACAGCCCGGAGCCGGGGAAGATCGCGAACCGGGTCCCGCGGGCGCCGAGGTAGTCCCGTCGGTCGCGGTCACGCAGCCCGATGTGGGAGAGCAGGCCGGACAGCAGCGCCTGGTGGATCGCGTCCTCGTCCGGAGCCGCGCCGGGCGAGCCGCCCGGCCTGAGCTTCACCTGCTTGGCAACCTGGCGCAGCTGGGACTCGAAGTCCTGCCACTCCCGCACCCGTAGGTAGTTGAGGTGCTCCTCGCGGCACATCCGCCGGAAGGCGCTGGATCCCATCTCCTGCTGCTTCTCACGCAGGTGTCGCCACAGGTTGAGCCACGCCATGAAGTCCGAGCGCGGGTCCCGGAAGCGGGCGTGCAGCTGGTCGGCCCGTGCCCGCTTCTCCACCGGCCGTTCGCGAGGGTCCTGGATGGACAGCGCGGCGGTGATCACCAGCACCTCGCGCAGGCAGCCGAGCCGGTCGGCCTCCAGGATCATCCGGGCGAGCCGGGGGTCGATCGGCAGCCGCGCCAGCTTGCGGCCGACGCCGGTGAGCCGCGGACCCTTGCGGGTGTTGCCCGCTGCCGGGACCAGTGCGCCGAGCTCCTCCAGCAGCTGTACGCCGGCCCGCACCGCCCTGTTGTCGGGCGGGTCCACGAACGGGAACTGCTCGACCTGGCCGAGGCCGAGCGAGGTCATCTGCAGGATCACGCTGGCCAGCGAGGTGCGCAGGATCTCCGGCTCGGTGAACTCCGGCCGGGCGAGGAAGTCGTCCTCGCTGAACAGCCGGATGGCGATGCCAGCCTCGATGCGACCACAGCGGCCCGACCGCTGCTGCGCGGACGCCTGGCTGACCGGCTCGATCGGCAGCCGCTGCACCTTCGTCCGCGAGGACCAGCGACTGATCCGGGCGAGGCCGGTGTCGATCACGGCGGTGATGCCGGGGACGGTCAGCGAGGTCTCGGCGACGTTGGTGGCGAGTACGACGCGACGCCGGGTGTGCCTCTCGAAGACGCGGTGCTGCTCGGCCGAGGAGAGTCGCGAGAACAGCGGGACGATGTCGAAGCCACGAGGCCCCTCGGCCTTCCGCTTGAGCACGTCGGCCGTGTCGCGGATCTCGCGCTCGCCGGGGAGGAACACGAGGATGTCCCCGGCGGTGTCGGCCAGCAGCTCGGTGACCGCGTCCTCGATGGCCTCGGTCTGGTCGCGGAGAACGGGCTCGCCCTCCTCGTCGTCGTACGACTCCTCGAGCAGCGGACGGTAGCGCACCTCGACCGGGTAGGTGCGCCCGGAGACCTCGATGATCGGTGCAGGCCGGCCGCTTGCGTCGGCGAAGTGCTCGGCGAAGCGCTCGGGGTCGATGGTCGCCGAGGTGATGATCAGCTTGAGGTCCGGCCGCTGGGGCAGCAGCCGCTTGACGTAGCCGAGCAGGAAGTCCACGTTCAGGCTGCGCTCGTGGGCCTCGTCGATGATCAGGGTGTCGTAGCGCTTGAGCATCCGGTCGCGCTGCAGCTCGGCGAGCAGGATGCCGTCGGTCATCACCTTCACGCGACTCTGCTTCGACGTACGGTCGGTGAACCGCACCTGGTAGCCGACGGTCTCCCCCAGCTCGCTGCCGAGCTCCTCGGCGATCCGCTCGGCGACGCTGCGGGCCGCGATCCGGCGCGGCTGGGTGTGCCCGATCATCGCCCCACCTGCAGCGGCCGTCTCACCGCGACCCAGTGCAAGGCAGATCTTGGGCAGCTGGGTGGTCTTTCCCGACCCGGTCTCCCCGGCGACGATCACGACCTGGTGATCGCGGATCGCCGCTGCGATGTCGTCGCGACGTGCGGAGACCGGCAGGTCGGCAGGAAAGTGGATGCGCACAGCGTTGCCATTCTCCCTGTCGCGGTCGTGCGCGACCAACTGGACTGCCGCAGGTGAAGCCCTGGCGGGTTCAGCTCGAGGGTGTCGGCTTCATCGGACGCGTGGGACTCGGCCGACCGTCCTGCGGCCACTGCCGCCTCTGCTGCTTGCGCCACTGCTTCCATTGTTCGCGCTGACGCTGGTTCATCATCCCCGGCCGGCGCAGCTCACCGTCGCGATGGATCCGGCTCTGCCCGGGCCCGAAGCGATGGTCGCGTCCGTCCATGCCGTCGTCCGAGACATTGACCAGCGCAGCGCCACCGAGCCCGCCGATGATGACGGACACGAGCGCCACGGCTACCAGGGCCGACAACGACCACGTCCGGTCGGCCCATCCCGGCTTCGTCGGGGTGGCCCCGGACGGAGTGGGGTCGGCACCCTGCGGTGGTGCCTCGTGGGCATCTGGCGGCTGGTCGGTCATGTGCTCATGGTGCACCCAGCAACGGCGCCTGTCTGGTGACTACGCGTCTTGCTCACGCATGGGGGCCAGGATGCCCGGCAGCGAGGCGGCCAGCATCTCGAGCAGCTCGTCGCGGCTGATGCCGCGACTCTCGCGCACCCACTCGAGCACGACCTCCTCGGTGAACGACGCCCACCCGCGGACCATCAACCGCACAGCCGGGGTGTCGGTGAGCCCGAGCGCGGCGGCCTCCTCGGCCAGCGGGCCCTCAAAGAGACGCCCGGTCAGGGCAGCGCGCGACTCGTCGTAGATCTGCCGCAGCCCTTCGTGGCCGCCGGCAGCCCCACGCACGAGTGAGACGTAGCCGTTGTAGTTCTCGGCGACGTAGTCGACGTAGCGCGCAAGGGACCCGGCGAGCTGCTCCAGGGCGCCGCCTTCCCCACTGGGCGCGGTGACCCGGTAGAGGTCGTCAGACGCCCGCTGCACCACGGCCGTGTGGAAGGCCTGCTTGTTGCCGAAGTAGTGGTAGAGCAGCCCGCGCGAGATGCCGGCCTCCTCGGCCAGGGTCTCGATGGACAGATCTTCGAGGGAACGCGTCGCGAAGAGCTGGACGCCGAGCGCGAGCAGCTGCTCGCGCCGGCTGTCCGGAGTCATTCGCACGCGGGTCGAGGACATGTGTCGCATGTTACTGAACTCCCTTCAACATGGCTATTGACGCTTGTTCAATATTTTGTAGAGTCATTGGCATGACCCAGATCAGTGCCACCCAACGGGCCACCACCCTCCCCGACCATGTGCGGACCTTCGTCGTGGGCGCCGGCTTCGCCGGCCTCGGCGCCGCCATCAAGCTCGACGAGTCCGGGTTCTCCGACTTCCTGGTCGTCGACAAGGGCGACACCGTCGGCGGGACCTGGCGTGACAACACCTACCCCGGGGCAGCCTGCGACGTGCCCAGCCAGCTGTACTCCTTCTCCTTCGCTCCCAATCCCAGCTGGTCCCGCTCCTTCTCCCCCAGCCCGAGATCCAGGCCTACCTCGAGCGCACCGCCGAGAACGCCGGCGTGATGGACCGGTTCCGGTTCGGCATCACCGTCCTGGACATCGCGTGGGACGAGGACGACCGCATCTGGCGCGTGAGCACCGATCGCGGCGATGTCTCCGCCGATGTCGTGATCACCGCCTCCGGTGGGCTCTCGGAGCCCAGGCTGCCGGAGATCGAGGGCATCGAGTCCTTCGAGGGCGAGCTCTTCCACTCCGCGCGCTGGAACCACGACTACGACCTCACCGGCAAGCGGGTGGCGGTGATCGGCACCGGCGCCTCCGCGATCCAGATCGTGCCCGAGATCGCCAAGCAGGTCGAGCACCTCGACCTCTACCAGCGCACCCCGCCCTGGGTGATGCCGCGCCGCGACCGCGACTACACGAAGATCGAGAGGTTCGGCTTCCGCCACCTGCCCGGCTTCCAGAAGGCCTACCGGACCGGCATCTACTGGGGCCGCGAGTGCTTCGTGCCCGGCTTCACCGTCAACCCCCGGCTTGCCGCCCCCGCCAAGAAACTGGCGCTGAAGAACATCGAGGGCGGCATCTCCGACCCCGAGCTGCGCAAGGCCGTGACGCCCGACTTCGCGATCGGCTGCAAGCGCATCCTGATCTCCAACGACTACTACCCGGCCCTCGACTCCGAGCACGTCGACCTCGTGACCGACGGGATCGCGAAGATCACCCCGTCCGGCATCGTCACCAAGGACGGCACCGTGCGCGAGGTCGACGCCATCGTCGTGGCGACCGGCTTCTTCACCACCGAGCAGCCCATCGCCGCGCACATCAAGGGCCGCGACGGTCGCACCCTCGCCGACGCGTGGAGCGAGCACGGGATGACGGCGTACAAGGGCACCACGATCGCCGGCTTCCCCAACCTGTTCCAGATCGTCGGTCCCAACACCGGCCTGGGACACTCGTCGATGGTGTTCATCATCGAGAGCCAGATCGCCTACATCCGCTCGGCCCTGCAGAAGATGGGCGAGCGCGAGATCGCCACGGTCGAGCCGAGGCCGGATGCCCAGAAGGCGTGGAACATCGACGTCCAGCGCCGGATGCAGCGCACCGTGTGGAACACCGGTGGTTGCGCGAGCTGGTACCTCGACGCGCATGGCCGGAACACCGTGCTGTGGCCGCGGACAACCTTCAAGTTTCGCTCGCTGCTCAGCGAGTTCGACACCGAGCAGTACGTCGTGACGTCGCGTCACGACGCCACCGAACCCAAGGAGCGCGTCGCATGAGCAGATCAAGGATGTCCAGCCTCGAGAACAAGGTGGTCGTGATCACCGGTGCCGGTTCCGGCATCGGTCGCGAACTCGCTCTTCAAGCCGCCGGCCAAGGTGCGTTGCTGGCCATCTCCGACTGGAACGAGGTGGGTCTCGCCGAGTCGGTGGAGCTGCTCAAGGCCGCCGGTGTCCGCGAGCTGCGCAGCGACGTCGTCGACGTCTCCGACCGGGCCGCGATCGCGGAGTGGGCCACTGCCGTGGCCGAGCAGTTCGGGCGCGTGAACATGCTGGTCAACAACGCAGGCGTCACCGTCACCGGGGACTTCGAGGAGATGTCGTACGACGACTTCGACTGGATCGTCTCGGTGAACCTGATGGGCGTCATCAACGGCACCAAGGAGTTCCTGCCCCACCTGATCGCCTCGGGCGACGGCCACCTCGTCAACATCTCCAGCCTGTTCGGGCTGATCAGCATGCCCGGCCAGACGGCGTACAACGCCACGAAGTACGCCGTCCGCGGCTTCACCGAGGCGCTGCGCACGGAGATGATCATCAACGGCCACCCCGTCGGCGTCACCTGCGTGCACCCGGGCGGGATCAAGACCGGGATCGCCCGCAACGGCCGCAAGACGCCCAGCCAGGACGGCGCCGCCATCGACTCCCTCTTCGAGGACAAGCTCGCCCGACTGACCCCGGCGAAGGCCGCGGAGATCATCCTGAAGGGTGCGCAGTCCGGCAAGGCGCGGGTGCTCGTCGGTGCCGATGCCCACGCGGTGCACCACTTCGCCAAGCTCGCCGGCTCGCGCTACCAGGACGTCATTGCCAGGCTCGCCCCGAAGACGATGCCGGCCCGCAAGCAGGAGCCGAAGCCCCGCAGCTGAAGGCTCAGGACAGGTCGGACGGGTCTGCGTTGCCACCACAGACGATGACGCAGACCCGCTCGCCGTCCCGCGGGACGTAGGCACCGCTGAGCAGCGCGGCGACTGCGGTCGCGCCCCCTGCCTCGGCCGCTATCCGCGCCGTACGCCACAGCCAGCGGCGGGCGGCGGTGATCGACTGATCGCTCACGAGCAGGGAACGGGTCTCGTGCTCCTGTGCCGTGGCGAAGGCGATCTCGCCCAGCCGGGAGGCTCCCAACGAGTCTGCTGCGACACCCCCGACCTGGACATCCACGGGCTCACCGCCCGCGAGGGCGGCGTGCATCGTGGGGCAGGTCTCGGGCTCGACCGCGACGATCGTCGCCTCCGGTCGCGTCCCGACGAGGCCGCGCGTCACGCCGGCACACAGCCCACCCCCGCCGACCGCGAGCACCACCGTGTCGGCGTCGGGAACCTGCTGGGCGATCTCCATGCCGAGGGTCGCCTGTCCGGTCACCGTGCCGAACGAGTCATACGCGTGCAGCGCCAGGGCGCCCGGTCGGGCAGCAACCTCCCGGCTGGCTGCCAGGGCCTCGGCGTACGTCGTACCCACCTGGGACACCTCGGCCCCCAGCTCTGCGATCGCCCGCACCTTCACCTCCGGTGCGGCGCTCGGCACGAAGATCGAAGTCGGGACGCCGAGAGCACGTCCGACATGCGCGACGGCCATCCCGTGGTTGCCGCCCGAGGCGGCCACGAGGAGCTTGGGTCGTTCCGGCGCCGACAGCACGCTGTGGAAGGCACCGCGCACCTTGAACGAGCCGGTGTGCTGCAGCAGCTCCAGCTTCAGGGAGACCGGGCGACCTTCGATCTCGACGTCCAGCAGCGGCGTACGCCGAATGTGCGGTGCCACCAGGTCGGTCGCGCGACGGATGTCGTCGTACGACGGGACGGTCAGCTGGCTCACGCGGCCCAACGTATCCTCGCCGCATGCCGCGACCCGTCCGCGTCGAGTGCCGCAAGTGGCCCGACGCCCCGCACTGGGAGTTCGACGGCGTGCTTCTCGGAACCGATGCTCACGGCACCTGGATCGGGATCACGCAGGGCACCCTGCTGGCCAGCCCGGTCCGGGCGTTCCAGGCCGCGGCCGACCACGTGACCCTGGTGCCGCACGACGCGTGGTGGCTCGGCACGTTCTACGGCGAGGACGCCAGCCGCCCGTTCGACACCTACGTAGACATCGCCACCCCGGCCGCGTGGCACGGCGAGGACCTGGTGCGGGCGGTGGACCTCGACCTGGACGTGATCCGCGGGACGACCGGGCGGGTCTGGGTCGACGACGAGGACGAGTTCGCCGAGCACCGGGTCTCGCTGGGGTACCCCGACGAGGTGATCGAGCAGGCGATCAGCAGCTGCCAGTCCATTCTCGCCGCCGTCGAGAACGCGAAGGCCCCCTTCGACGGCACCCATCGCGACTGGATCGCCCGGTTGCAGACCCATTGAAAGCGCAGCCCATCTAGACCTGTTCAGCATATTTCGCCCTATTTAGTCCTTTTGAAACCCTTTTGTTCATGTTGACCCCATTCGCCACATACGCTGGCACCTGCCTGCCATCCACCATGAAGGTCCCCCCACCCATGAAGCACCTCTGGGCGCTGTCCAGCACCCTCGTCCTGACCACCACGCTCGTCATCTCGGGCGTGGCCGCCGGCGCCGAGGCACCGGCGGCAGACCGCTCGGACTCAGACCGGGCGCTCCAGCTCTCGAGGTCGACCGATGACCGCGTCGTCGAGACGCAGGCCGCTGCGGTCACGACGTCTCGCCACGGGTTCTACTGGCAGCTGACCTCGGCGCAGGACGTGCACCCGGGCGCCATCCTGATGTCCCAGGCCCAGGCCCAGGCACACGCCAAGGCGAGCAAGAGCCCGCGCAAGACGCGGAGCGACGACCAGATCTTCAAGACCAGCAGCACCGGCAGCAACGACGTACCCAGCGCTGCCCTGCGTGCCTACCGCCACGCCGAGAAGGTGATGGCCACCGCCGACCCGGACTGCAACATCTCCTGGACCCTGCTGGCCGCGATCGGCCGCGTCGAGACCAACCACGGCCGCTTCGGTGGCGCCCAGCTCGGCTCCGACGGGGTCTCCCGTCCCGAGATCCGCGGTCCGCAGCTCGACGGTGCGGGACCGTTCGCTGCCATCCGCGACTCCGACGACGGGGCGCTCGACCGCGACAAGGTCTGGGACCGCGCCGTCGGCCAGATGCAGTTCCTGCCCCAGACCTGGCGCTCGGTCGAGCGCGACGGCGACGGGAACGGCACCAAGAACCCCGACGACATCGACGACAGCGCACTCGGCTCCGCCGTCTACCTCTGTGGCGCCGGTGGCAACCTGGCGGACCGGGCTGGCATGGCCCGCGCAGCCTTCCGCTACAACCACTCCGACTACTACGTCTCGCTGGTGCTGTCGATGCAGTCCGGCTTCGAGACCGGCGTCTTCGCCCTGCCCTCGCCGCCGCCTCCGGCCGACGCGAAGGCCAAGGTCGGCAAGGCCAAGACCCCGAAGACGAAGCCCACCCGTCCTCGCGACGTCACCAAGAAGCGCGCCACGAGGCCGAAGCAGGCCACGGCGAAGCCGACCACGGCGCCGAAGCCCACCGCGGCTCCGAAGCCCAGGCCCAAGCCGGCCCCCAAGCCCAAGCCGAAGCCGAAGCCCAGTCCCACCGCACCGGCCGCTCCGAAGCTCGTGAACGTCACCGGCACGTGGACCGCCTGCAACGGCGGCTACTGCCTCAACGGCGCGCGGCTCGACCTCACCAAGCTGGGTTCGTCGTTCAACGGCCAGCCCCTGGTCGGCAAGACCGTCACGGTGCAGGTCGAGGACAAGCGCAGGAACGTCGTGCACCGCGTCATCAGCGCGGCCCCGACACAGGCGTCGCCGAGCCTCGCACCCTGACCCGGCGCGGGCCGGCGAGCGCGCGTGGAACGATGATCCGGTGCCCATCGAATTCGCCGAGTCCCGCGAGCCGACCCTCGGCGTGGAGTGGGAGTTCGCCCTCGTGGACAAGGAGTCGCGCGACCTGGTGAACGCGGCCTCCGAGCTGTTCGACCTCGTCTCGCAGCGCCACGGCCCCCAGCCCCGGATCCACAAGGAGCTGCTGCGCAACACCGTCGAGCTGACCACCGGAATCTGCCGTACGACGGGCGAGGCGATCGCCGAGCTGTCCGAGATGATCGACCTGGTCCGTCCGCTCGCCGACGAGCTGGGGGTCGACCTCTACTCCGCGGGGACGCACCCGTTCGCGGAGTGGTCCCACCAGCTGCTCACCCCGGGCCACCGCTACGAGGAGCTGATCGCACGCACCCAGTGGTGGGGCCGGCAGATGCTGATCTGGGGCGTGCACATGCATGTCGGCGTACGACGTGAGCACGCAATGCCTATCGTCTCGGCCCTGCTCAAGTGGTACCCCCACCTGCAGGCCCTGTCGGCGTCCTCGCCGATCTGGGCCGGCATGGACACCGGCTACGCGAGCAACCGGGCAATGATGTTCCAGCAGCTGCCCACCGCGGGGCTGCCGTTCCAGTTCGAGACCTGGGCCGACTACGAGCACTATGCGCAGGACCTGCTCACGACTGGGGTGATCGAGGTGATCGACGAGATCCGCTGGGACGTGCGCCCCGCTCCCAAGCTGGGGACCGTGGAGGTGCGGATCTGCGACGGCGTCTCCACGCTGACCGAGATGCGCGCGCTGGTCGCGCTGGTGCACTGCCTGGTGGTGGACCTCTCCGACAAGCTGGAGTGCGGGGAGAAGCTGCCGACGATGCCCCCGTGGCACGTGCAGGAGAACAAGTGGCGCGCGGCCCGCTACGGGTTGGACGCCTGGATCATCCTCGACGAGCACTCCAACGAGCGGCTGATGCAGGAGGATCTGCACGAGCTGATCGAGCACCTCGGCCCGGTCGCCGAGCGCCTCGGATGTGCCGAGGAGCTCGCCCTGGTGGAGGAGATCCCCCGCGCGGGAGCGTCCTACCAGCGTCAGCGCGCGGTCGCGGACCGGACCCACGGCGACCTCGTCGCGGTGGTGGACTCGGTCGTGCGGGAGCTCTGAGCCGCGGTCACTCGGCGAGCGGCGGGATCTGGTCGGTGGCGGTCAGGGGGTCCATGCCCGAGACGGCCAGCAGATCGGCGACGAGAGATCGCACCTGCGCCAGGACGACCTCGGACGAGAGGTCCCTCGAGCGCTCCACGCGACCGGTGGCCCGGCCGAGCGCGATCAGCTGGTCGCGTACGGCGACCGCAGCACGGCCGGCACTCAGCTCCTCGGCAATCAAGTCGGTGCATTCCGCGAGGTCGTCCAGCAGCACGGCGTACGACGTGGGGATCTGTTCGTGCCGGTAGCAGGCCACCGCCACCCGTCGTACGAGAACCCGGGTGTTGCGCAGCGCGAAGTCCAGTGGCTCGACCAGGTCGGCCATCGCCCGCACCCGCCCACGGTGTCTTCGGCGGAACGGCGAGGAGCGGACCACCGACAGGCCCTCGTCAGCAGCCGCGCGCAGCTCGACCACCAGCTCGTCGGTCGAGCGAGCGTCGTCCAGCATGCCCAGCGCGCGCTCGAAGTCCCCGTCGGAGATGCTCTCCGAGGCCGCCCGCAGCAGCATGGAGATCTTGCGCATCACGATCGCCGCCTGCTCGCGCGGGCGTCGCAGCGGCGCCCGAGGCACGAGAGTGGCGGCCACCAGCGCCACGGCGCCACCGATCAGCGCGTCGGTCCATCGGATGAACGCGGCGTCCGGGGTCGGCACCAGCGTGCTCACGACGATCGCCTGCACCGCCGCCTGGTTGACGAAGATCACGCCTTGCCCGAGCAGGACCGCTGTCGACATCGCAAGGCTGACGATCAACGCGATCTGCCAGCCACCCGACCCCAGCCAGTGAGTCAGCAGGTCACCGACGAAGACACCGATCGCGACCCCGACGGTCACCTCCGCGACCCGGCGCAGCCGCTGGCCATAGCTGGTGCCGAGGCTGACCACCGCGGCGATCGGGGCGAAGAACGGCGTCGGATGGTCGAACACGTCTGCAGCGATGACCCACGCGACGCCGGCCGCGATGGCGCACTGGCCGATCTGCCAGCCCTTCGCGCGCAGGCGGGCGCGTCGTGCTCGCAACGAGGTCCGGCTACGCGTGACCGCGTGTCCGAGGTGCGGCGCTGCGGCGGTGCCGTAGCGCGAGAGGTGCTCGCGCGCGCTACTTCTTGAGCGTGGATCCACGGCCGTGCAGCATCGTCAGGATCTGGGTCAGCTGGTTGTCCGTCTTCGCCGTACGGCGGAAGGTGGTCAGCGCCAGCGGCGGCTTGAACCGCTGGCGGGCGATCGCCTTCGCGTACGTGAACTCCTTGAGGCCGTCGGCTCCGTGGATCCGGCCGAAGCCGGAGTCGCCGACGCCCCCGAACGGCAGCGCGGGAACGGCCATGAAGGTCACCACACCGTTGACCGCAGTGGCCCCGGACCTGATCCGCTCGGCGATCTCCATCCCCCTCGACTTGGCGAACACCGTCGAGCCGAGCCCGAACCGGGTCCCGTTCGTCTTCTCGATCGCCTCGTCCATGTCCTTGACCCTGGTGATGGTCACGGTCGGGCCGAAGGTCTCCTCCTGGACCGCACTCGAGTCCTCGGGTACGTCGACCAGGACGGTCGGCTGCACGTAGCGCTCCCCCACCGCGTCCGGCCCGCCGAGCAGCGCATGGCCCCCTCGCTCGAGGGCGTCGCCAATGTGCGAGCGGATGATCTCGAGCTGTCCGGGCATCGTGATCGGGCCGATCTTCGACTCCGGCGAGTCCTCGGCGCGCAGGTCACGGGCCTGGTCGAGCAGGCGGGACAGGAACTCGTCGTACACCCGCTGGTGGACGTAGACCCGCTCGACGCCGGCGCAGGTCTGGCCTGCGTTGCTGCACGCACCCCATAGCGCCGCGTCGGCAGCCGCCTCGAGGTCGGCGTCCTCGTCGACGATCACGGCGTCCTTGCCGCCTGCCTCGATGATCACCGGCGTCAGGGTCTCCGCGCACGCGGCCATCACCTTCTTGCCGGTCGCCGTGGAGCCGGTGAATGCGACCTTGTCGACGCCAGCACGGCACAGCGCGGCCCCGGTCTCACCGAGGCCGGTGACCAGCTGGAACACGGGCTGCTCGGGAACCACCTCGGCGAAGGTGTCCACCAGCCAGCGGCCGACGCCAGGCGTCAGCTCGCTGGGCTTGAAGACGACCGCATTGCCGGCAGCGAGCGCGTAGACGATGGACCCCAGCGGTGTGAAGACCGGGTAGTTCCACGGGCCGATGACGCCGACCACACCGAGGGGGTGGTACTCGACCGTGCAGGCCTGGTTGGCCATCACCAGGCCCGCCGACACCTTGCGACGGCCGAGCACCTTCTGGGCCTGCTTCGCCGCCCAGGCGATGTGGTCCATGGCCAGGCTGGCCTCGAGCGTGGCGTCGCTGTGCGGCTTGCCGGTCTCCTGGTGCACCACGTCAGCGAGCTGGGCGATCCGCCGGGTGATCACCCCCGCCCAGGACGTCAGGCGCTCGCCCCGCTCGGCGAACGTCAGTGCCGACCACCAGACCGCAGCCTCGCGGGCGCGGGCGACCGACGCGTTGACGAACTCCGCGGAGTGGACCGGATGGGTGCCGACCACGTCGCCGGTCACCGGACTCAGCGACTCGAAGGTCTCCTGCGTCCCCTCCTGGGCGCCCTGGTGTGCCTGCACGTCTGTGGTCATCGGGCGCTCCTGATCAGGTCGGCTGCCTTCTCGGCAACCATGACGGTTGGTGCGTTGGTGTTCCCCCGGGGTACGGCCGGCATCACGGAGGCATCCACCACGCGGAGTCCCTCGACACCGCGGACCTTCAGCTCGGCGTCGACGACAGCGTCGTCGCCGCCGCCCATGGCGCAGGTGGACACCGGGTGGTAGAGCGTCTGGGCGTGGTTGCGCGCGTGCTCGAGGAAGTCGTCGTCGCTGGGGTCCGCCGGCAGCTGCCACGGCTCGACGAGGTAGCGAGCGAGGGGCCCCTGGTTGCAGATCTCCCACAACCGCTTCATCCCGGCGAGCATGGCGTCCAGGTCGGCACCGTCGTCGAAGTACGCCGCATCGATCTCGGGGTGCCAGGCAGGATCCGCCGACCGAAGGCGCAGTGAGCCACGGCTGCGCACCGAGACCAGCGTCGGCGCCGCGGTGAACATCCGCCGGGTCGGTTCGTGCAGCCCGTTGTCGTAGAAGCCGGCCGGCGCGACGTGGTACTGCATGTCCGGCGCCGGGAGGTCGTCCCTGGTCTTGAGGAAGCCGCCACCCTCACCGACGTTGGAGGACAGCGGTCCGGTCCCGCGTGCCTTCCAGCGCACCAGGTTGGGCACGTTGGAGAACTCGACGAGGTCGGTGGTGCCGCGGGTGTACCAGATCATCGGGACGGCCGGGTGATCCTGCAGCCGCTGGCCCACACCAGCCAGGTCGGCCACCACGTCGATCCCGTGCTCGCGCAGGTGGGCGGCCGGTCCGACGCCGGAGAGCATCAGCAGGTGTGGGCTGTTCACGGCACCACCGCACAGCAGCACCTCGCGCGTGGCCGTGGCGGTGATCTCGCGGCCACCGCGGCGATAGGTCACGCCGGTGGCTCGGTCGCCCTCGACGACGATCCGGGTCGCGAAGGCGCCGGTCTCCACGTCGAGGTTGTCCCGGCCGCGCACCGGCTTCAGGTACGCCGCGTTGGTCGACCAGCGCCGGCCGTTGCGGCAGGTCACCTGGTAGCGCCCGGCGCCCTCCTGCTCGGCGCCGTTGAAGTCGTCGGTCGGCTTCATGCCGGCGCTGACCGCGCTCTCCACCCACAGGTCGGTGAGCTCGTGGGTGTAGCGCCGGTCCTCGACGTGGAGCGGCCCGTCCTGGCCGTGGTACGGCGAACCGAGTCGGGTGTTGTGCTCTGCGCGGACGAAGTAGGGCAGGACTTCGTCGTACCCCCACCCGGCTGCGCCGTACTCGTCGCGCCAGGCGTCGTAGTCCGCCGAGTTCCCGCGGATGTAGATGTTGGCGTTCATCGACGAGCAGCCGCCGAGCGCCTTCATCCGCGGCCAGTAGGCCCGTCGGTTGTGCAGCTGCTTCTGCTCGGTCGTCGTGTAGTTCCAGTCCCAGCGCGTCTTGAACAGCGACGGGAAGGCAGCCGGGATCGAGATCTCGTCGGCCTCGGCCTCGGGTCCGGCCTCCAGCAGCAGCACGCGAACCTCGGGGTCCTCGGTGAGCCGGGCGGCCAGCACGGCCCCCGCACTTCCGGCGCCGACGATGACGTAGTCATGGTCTCCGGTCGAGCTGCTCGTCTGGGTCATCAGGCCTCCCGGGTGCTGCGCTGCACTTGACCAGCCGAACCTATACCCGTGTCGGGCAGCCCCGATCGGTCGGTGCGGGCGCCCACGATTTCTAGTGGCGGGATTCCGGCTGTTCATTCAGTGGTAAACAAGCAAGGATCGCCAAACCCGGTGAGGGGCTCAACGAAAGGCACAGACGTGGTTGTTCCGATCGACCCGACGTCGGCGGGATTCCTGTACGCCGAGAGCAGGCAGATGCCGATGCACGTTGGCGGGCTCCAGCTCTTCGAGAAGCCCGAGGACGCGCCGCGCGACTACGCCCGGAAGCTCTACGAGACCATGTCGCAGCCGGAGGAGATGTCTCCGCTGTTCCTCAAGCGACCCACCCGCGGCATCACCACAGCGGGTCAATGGGTCTGGACCGAGGACGACAACTTCGACCTGGAGTACCACTTCCGGCACAGCGCGCTGCCCAAGCCCGGACGGATCCGCGAGCTGCTCGACCTGTGCTCGCGCCTGCACAGCACCCGCCTGGCCCGCGAGCGGCCACTGTGGGAGGCGCACCTCATCGAGGGGCTCCGCGACGGCCGGGTCGCCCTCTACACCAAGCTGCACCACTCCCTGGTCGACGGCATCTCCGCGATGCGGCTGATGCAGAGCGTGATGACCACCGACCCCGACAAGCGCGACATGCCTCCGATGTGGGCCGCGCAGGCCTCGGGCAAGAAGTCGAAGGACCGTGACGAGGAGGGCGGCAACCTGGCCGCCGTACCCCTCGAGGCGATGCGTTCTGCGCTCGGGATAACGGCAGATGCGGCAGGCCTCCCCGGTGCACTCATCAAGACGATCCGTTCGGGTCTGAAGAACGAGACCTCTGCGCTCTCGCTGTACGCCCCCCGCACGATGTTCAACACCACGATCACCGGCTCCCGCCGATTCGCTGCCGAGGGGTGGCCGATCGAGCGGCTGAAGGCCATCGGCAAGGCCAGCGACACCACGCTGAACGACGTCGTACTCGCGATGTGCTCCGGCGCGATCCGGAGCTACCTGATCGAGCACGACTCGCTGCCGGACTCCACGCTCGTCTCGATGGTGCCGGTCGGCCTGAACGCCAAGCGGTCCGGGTCGCCCACTGCCGGTGGCAATGCCGTGGGTGCCGTGATGGTCAAGCTTGGGACTGACCTGGACGACCCGGCCGACCGCCTGTCCTCCATCCACCAGTCGATGCTGACCGGCAAGGAAGCCCTGGGCTCGATGAGCCAGCTGCAGATCATGGCCATGAGCGCCCTCGGCATGGCACCGTCGCTGATGATCCCGATGCTGCGGCTGCAGGGCGTCATGCGTCCGCCGTTCAACCTGATCATCAGCAACGTGCCCGGACCGAAGGAGCCGATGTACCTCAACGGCGCCCGGATGACCGGCTCCTACCCACTGTCGATCCCGATCAACGGCATGGCGCTGAACATCACCTGCAACAGCTATGCCGGTGACATGGACTTCGGGCTCACCGGCTGCCGACGCAGCGTCCCGCACCTGCAGCGCCTACTGACCTACCTCGACGACGAGCTGGGTGCGCTGGAGAAGGCGGCCGGGGTCAGCTGAGGGGTCAGGCGGCGGAGGCGACGACGCCGCCGGGCACTGTCGGAGCGGTCACGACCTCGAGGGCGAGCTCCTCGGCCTCGACGTAGTCGCTGACCTCCCGCAGGACGCCCGAGAGCGGGACGTCGAGTGCCTCGCACAGGGCGGCGAGCAGCTCGGAGGACGCCTCCTTCTGGCCGCGCTCGATCTCGGAGATGTAGCCGAGGCTGACGCGGGCGAGCGACGAAAGCTCGCGCAGGGTCATCCCCTGGCGCATCCGCTCGGCCCGCAGCACGTCACCGAGCGATGCGCGGAACAACAGCGCTCCATGACCCATGTCGTGCTCCTTCTCCCGGCGTCTGCGTTGCAACGCTACCGAACGACTGGTTCTTCCCGCAGGCGAGTCCGCAGGCGTGTCACTCCCGCTCGCTATTGATCGTCGTCGATCTCATCGAGACCCTGCTCGATGGCATACCTCACCAGCTGCACCCGGTTGTGCAGCTGCAGCTTGCGCAAGGTGTTCTGCACGTGGTTCTGCACAGTGCGGTGGGACAGGACCAGGCGCTCCGCGATCTGCTTGTACGACATCCCCTTCGCGACCAGCCTCAGGACCTCTGTCTCGCGCTCGGTGATCCGCGGGGTGTCGTCCTTCGGGTCGCCCTTGTCCTCGGAGAGCCGGCGGTACTCCCCCAGGACGAGTCCGGCCAGCCCGGGCGTGAACACGGTGTCGCCGAGAGCGACGCGTCGTACGGCATCCAGGAGCTCGTCCCTGGACGCCGACTTGACGAGATAGCCCGTCGCCCCGGCCTTGACCGCCTCCAGCACGTCGCTCTGCTCTCCGCTTGCGGAGAGGATCAGGACACGCACGGCCGGGTTCTGCCTGATCACCTCGGCGGTCACCGCAACCCCGTTGGGTTCGGGGATCTGCAGGTCGAGCACGACGACGTCCGGCCGCGCAGCAGGAAACCGGCTGAGCGCATCCTTGCCATTGGCAGCCGTGGCAACGACGTGCAGCCCCGCCTCCGTCAGGTCGCGAGCAACCCCTTCGCGCCACATCGGGTGGTCATCAACCACCATCACCCGCAGCGCCGTACTCACCCGTCGAACCCTAGACGAGAACAGGCGCTCGTTCCCGGTGGTTGAGGAGCGAGCGAAGCGAGCGTCTCGAAACCACGGGCCGTACAACGACCGCAACCACCGGTGGTCGAGCAGCGAGCGAAGCGAGCGGACAGACGAGACCAAGGCCGCAGGATGCGACGCCTCAGCAACTACGGGTATCTGGTTTCGAGACGCTCGCTGGCGCTCGCTCCTCAAGCACCGGGGCGTTGGCCGTACGGCTCGAGGAACAGCAACCACCGGTGGTCGAGCAGCGAGCGAAGCGAGCGGACAGACGAGACCAGAGACCGCAAGTTGTGACGCTTCAGCAACCACCGGCATGCCACTGGCCCCGGCGGTGCCGGGGTGGTGGGCGGTCAGGTTCTTCGGGTCAGTCGTGGGACTGGGATCACCGTGTACTGGTGGCCAGTGGGTGCGGTCCACGCGTAGCTGCCGTCGTCGAGGCGTTTGTAGTGCCAAGCCGAGTGGGTTTTCACGCGGTGGTGGGTTCGGCACAGGGGTGCGAGATTCCAAGGCCGGGTCTGACCGGGTGGTCCGCCGTCTTCCAGCGGTAGGTACTCGGTGATGTGGTCGAGGTCGCAGGCTCGGGAGTCGCGCCGGCAGCCGGGGAAGACGCAGTGGGCGTCGCGGAGCAGCACGGTCTCGCGCATCGCGTCGGGTGGGTCGTGTTGGTCTTCCGCCCGGTCGGACTTGAGGTCGAGGACCGGGCGGACGTTGATCTTGGCGCCGGTGGCGGTGAACCTGGCGAGCCAATCGGTGAGGAGCCGAGTGGTGGCGGCGCCTAGCTTCTCGATTGATGCGACGCCCGTTCCTGCCAAGTCGTTGGTGAGGTCGTCTGGGGTCAGGTGGACGTAGAGGTTCGTTGCACCGGCCCGGGCGCCTTGGCTGGGCCCGGCCTCGCGGCCGGACATCAGGTCCAGGGCGTGCTGGGGGTCAGCCAGGATCCCGACCGCACGTGCGCGGCGGACATCGAGGGCCTCGGTGTCGCCGAGCTCTTTGAGGTCGGCGGCGATCCGGCCGATGGACTGGTCGAGTAGCTCGGCATCGGGGGTGTCCAGGGTCATCGTCACGTCCGTGGTCGCCGGGGCGCCACCGCGGCGCAGCCAAACACCGCGCTTGGCGAGCGCCTCCTCCTCGTCAGCCACGGCACGGTCGGGGTCGAAGTAGAGCCGGGCCTCCTGCACGAGCTTCTCGGCGCGAACCTGGTTGATCTTCCTCGGGGTGGCCGCGATCAAGCGGTCCGCGAACAACGCGGCCTCGATCGAGAGGTCGGTGGTCTCCCGGGCGATCAGCCGGGCCCGCCACACCGGGACGTCACCGGCCCTCACAAGGTCCCACAGCTGGGCAGCCGGTGGGCGAGCTCGAGGGCGTCGGCGATCAGCTGGCGGGCGGCGTCGTTGGTGATGGTCAGAGCGGCGGCGAGGTCGGCGGGGGCGAACTCCGCGACCCACGGAGCGCCGGGACCGGCGAGCGGGCTCAGGTTCTCGCCGTGGAGGTCGGCCTCGCCCCAGTGCGCCGGTAGCTCGTTGGTTGGGCAGGGGTGCAGGTGCGCCCAGACCAGGGCGAGCTCGAGCTGCTCGACCGCGGCTTGTTGCTCGGTCCGCCGGGCGGCACGGACACGGTCGATCACCTCGGTGGTGGTGAGGGTCGGTGTGGTGTCCATGAAGAAACTCTAGGTCGCCAGCACTGACAGTTTCGATGGTGTTCGATAATGTGGATAACTTCTTTGGTCTAGCCGCTGGGGTTGCGGTGTCTCGTTGGCGTACGGCGCTTTGGTCTCGTCTGTCCGCTCGCTTCGCTCGCTGCTCGACCACCGGTGGTTGCGCTCTCGCTGGCCACTGCGGTCCCTGGTCTCGTCTGTCCGCTCGCTTCGCTCGCTGCTCGACCACCGGTGGTCGCGGTGGCTCCTCGGCGTACGGTCCATTGGTCTCGTCTGTCCGCTCGCTTCGCTCGTTGCTCGACCGCCGGTGGTCACAGCCCCCGGCCTCTTCTGATCGCTCGCTTCGCTCGCTCCTCAACCACCGGTGAGCCGGTCAGGCGAAACGGATGGCGATGCCGGGGTAGTCGACTACCAGGCCGGAGGCGTCGTACTCGAGTACGGCGTGGAAGTCGCCCTCGGAGGTGTAGTCGAAGTGGTGGTCGTCGATGCGCCGGTAGGTCTGGTCGAGGCGGCGCACGGTGAGGTCGAGGGCCTGGACGTAGACGGCGGAGGCCGGTGTGGCTTCACCGACCGGCATGGACAGGCGGTGGACTGGGAGGGTGTTGGTGCAGGCGGAGGCCTCGAGGTCCACGTCGACGAGGCCGTCGAGGTGTGGCGCGGGGACGCCGTCGACGGACCAGCGGCCGTCGCCGTCGGAGACGAGGACCGTGCTGCGAGTGCCTGTGACGGTGTCCGACGACACCCGCACCTCACGCGTGCGCCACTCGTCGTCCAGCGTGATCTCGTACGCCACCGCGTAGGCCCGTCCGTCCTCCACCGCCGAGGTGTGCCCACGGAGCCGGCCCGGTTCGGCGTACATCACCTCGAAGCCGTCGACGGCGTCGACGAAGCGCCAGGCGGCGTACGGCGGAAGGTCGGCGAACATCGGCTCAGCCACTGTCTCCCGGGCGGAGGTAGCGACCTCGGCGGTGCTCCAGAGGGTCGTCGTCCTCGCCGACGACCACGTCGACCATTCGTACGACGACCAGGTCCGACCAGCCGACCGAGGTGAACGACTCGGTCTCGACCGTAACCCAGGACAGCGCGGTCACCAGCCGCGGACCGTGGTCGGTCTGCTCCCACTCCCCCGTCGTGAACGGTCCGCCGGGCGCAGGCATCTGGCCGGCGAAGGCCTCGGCGAGGTCGCGGTGCTCCCACCTCAGCAGGTGTACGACGCCCCGTCCGGTCTCCTCGAGCACGTCGCGCAGCGAGCTGTCCGGGTCGAGCAACGCCAGAAACCGGCCCGGCTCGCCTCCGGCGACCATCACCGACGAGACGGTCAGCCCGGCCCACGAGCGCGCGGCACCACCACTGGTCCAGAGCGTGACCGCGCCACCGAGCCGTCCGCGCAGGCTGCGGACGGGGTCGGCGAACGGATCGCGGAACGGGTGCTCGGGATGAATGGTCATGCGTCCACCCGGAGAGGGTGGCGCCGTGGCACCGCGAGCTCCCACTCGGTGCCCTGGCCGGGAGCGGTGCGCACCGTGGCGGTGCCGCCCAGGTCCTCCATCCGGCCGACGATCGACTGCTGCACGCCCAGGCGGCCCTCGGCGGCCGAGGCCTCGAGGCGGCCGTTGGGAATGCCCGGTCCGTCGTCGCGCACGGAGACGACCCAGCGGTCGCCCAGCTCCTCCAGCAGCACCCATGCCTCGGCATCGGGTCCGACGTGGTGGCGCACGTTGCTGAGGCACGCCTCCACGGCAGCGACGACCTCGGCTGCCGTCGCGGCGGGCAGCGTCGCGGGGGTGCCGGGGACGGCGACGTGCACCTGCTGGGTCTGCAAGGCGGACAGCCGCTGCGCCAGGTCCTGGTCGCCGACCGGCGCCGCCGGATCGAGCGGGCCCTGCTGCACGAGCGAGCGCAACCGCACCTCCTGCTCGCCGGCGAGCTGCCCGAGCTCGACCCCTTCGGCCCCCAGCTCCGGCGCCCGACGTTGCACCAGCGCGAGCGCCTGCAGCACCCCGTCGTGGACCACACGCGCCAGCCGCTCCCGCTCGGCCGCGGAAGCTGCCACCCGCTCGGCGAGGTCACGCTCGCGGGCCGTCTGTTGAAGCAGCCCGGACAGGAAGCCGACGATGGCGCCGCCGAGGACAAGCAGGAAGATGTAGCCGTACACCTGCTGGGTGAACTCCTCACGAACGGACAGGTCTGCGACTGACACCACGACAGCCGCCACCAGTCCCCCGGCCCAGCCCCACAGGATGGCCCAGGCCAGCACGACCCCCATCACCCAGAAGCCGGGCAGGGTCGCTTGCATGCCCTCTCCCTTGACGTACGGCGTGAGCCCGATCGCGACCACCGCGACCAGGAGGTCCGCACCCAGCAACAACGGCGTCCGCCGGCGCGGGGCGGCGTAAGCCCACACCACGAACACCGTCCACAGGGCCAGGAAGGCCATCACCCCGGCGCCGACGCGTGGATGGTCATAGGCCGAGAAGCGCACTACATAGATCGCCACAGCGTTCGCGAGTACGGCGAACCGCAGCACGGCCAGCGCACGGAACATCGTGTCCTGCACCGGACCGTACGGCTCGACACCGGCTCGCATCGAGACCACGTGGTCAGGAGGCCTTCGTGTCCGGACCGGCGTCGGCCTGCCCGGCGGAGGACTCCTTGTCGGCCTTCTTCTGCTCCTCCTTGGCCACGGTGGAGTACTTGTCGACGTACTCCTGGCCGGAGAGACGCATGATCTCGTACATGACCTCGTCGGTGATCGAGCGAAGGATGTAGCGGTCGTTCTCCATGCCCTCGTAGCGGCTGAAGTCCAGCGGCTTGCCGAAGTGCACGACCGGCCGGGTGAACGTGCCGAACTTCTTGCCGGGCGGGGCCACCACGTCGGTGCCGACCACGGCGACCGGGATCACCGGCACGCCGGTCTCCAGCGCGAGCCGGGCGACGCCCGTCTTGCCGCGATAGAGCTTGCCGTCGTGCGAGCGCGTCCCCTCGGGGTAGATGCCGAACAGGTCCCCGCCGTCGAGCACCCGCTTGGCCGCCGACATCGCACCCTCAGCGGCCGAGGCACCCGATCGGTCGATGGGCACCTGGCCGGCGCCGGAGAAGAACTTCTGCTGGAACCAGCCCTTGATGCCCGGGCTGTTGAAGTACTCCGCCTTGGCAACGAACGTCACTCGGCGGGAGAGGGTCAGCGGCATGAACAGCCAGTCGGCGTACGAGAGGTGGTTGCTGGCCAGGATCGCTGGTCCTTCTTCGGGGATGTTCTCCGAGCCGGAGACGCGCGGACGGAAAACCACCCGCAGAACCGGCCCGATGGCGATCCACTTCAGGAACCAGTAGAACAATCTGGCCACCTCCCTCTCACCCACCGAACCCTAGTGGCTCGTACCCGAAGTTGTTGCTTGTGGTCGTGGTCCAGGTGCGTGCAGCGCAAGGCCGAGGAGCGAAGGCGTGGCAGCGCCACGTCGAGTGACGAGAACGCAGCGATGTGCGTGCCTGGGCCGCGACCACTGCAACGTACTTCGGGTGCGAGGCACTAAGGCACGACGGGTAACTCAACGACCAGCCGGACGGCGTCCGACGAGTGTGAACCAGCCCTTCCCCTGCTCTCTGGCACGGGTATGGAAGAGCGTGACACGATTGCGGCGCCCTCCCCGATCACAGCTTCCTCTGGAGACCGCCCGTGACCGTTCGTCCCCTCGCCGAGCCCTTCATCGCCGAAGGCGACTCCGAGTCGCCCCGGGGACGCATCGGCGTCCTGCTCGTGCACGGGTTCACCGGGTCGACGGCGTCGATGAGGCCGTGGGCGGAGTACCTCGCGGGCCAGGGGTACGCCGTGTCCGCACCGCGACTGCCCGGCCACGGCACTACCTGGCAGGACATGAACAAGACCACCTGGGCCGACTGGCGCGGAGAGGTCGAGCAAGCCTTCGAGGCCCTCTCGAACAAGGTCGACCACGTCTTCGTCTGTGGTCTCTCGATGGGCGGCGCCCTCGCGCTCCGGTTCGCCGCCGACCACCCCAACCGCGCGGCCGGGCTCGTGCTGGTCAACGCGGCGGTCGCCACTGACCGCAAGGACGTGAAGCTGCTGCCGGCCCTCAAGCACGTGCTCGCCTCGATGCCCGGCATCGCCAACGACATCAAGAAGGACGGTGTCGAGGAGCACGGCTACACCAGGACCCCGTTGCGGGCCGCCGACTCGATGTTCCGCGGCTACAAGGAGCTGCGTGGCGACCTCGGACGCGTCACCTGCCCGGTGCTGCTCTACCGGTCCACCGTCGACCATGTCGTCGACCCGTCCTCGGGCCGCATCATCCAGGCGTCGCTGGGCTCCACCGACGTACGCGAGGAGCTGCTGGAGAACAGCTACCACGTGGCGACGCTGGACAACGACGCCGAGCGCATCTTCGAGGGGTCCGCTGCGTTCATCGAGCGCGTCTCCGGGGCAGTCGCCGGAGGCTGACCCGCAACGTGACGACACCGCAGGACCCCGAGGAAGAGCCCGTCGGCGACGAGCTTCCCGACGAGCGACCCATCGAAGGCCCTGAAGAGGGTCCGAGCCCGGGACCCGCCGACCGGTCCGACGGCCTCTCCGCCGAGGACGCGCTCTGGCAGTCCATCGTGGACAACTACGGCGAACGGCCCAAGATCGAGGAGCTCACGATCGATGTCCCGCCGTCCCCGCGGGACCTCGTCGCTGCCGACGACCCCGTCGAAGAAGACTCCGGAGACACCATCGGGCACACCGTTCCGGTTGACCCGGAGGAGCACTTCGTGCCCCCGCCGCCGCCCCCGCTGCCCAAACCCCCTCCCGCCCGCCTGCTCGCGTGGTTCGGGCTCTTCGGGGTTCCGGCCATCGTGCTGGTTGCCCTGGTCGTGGGCTTCTCGCCGCCGTCGTGGCTGGGTCTGCTGCTGATGGGCTGGTTCGTCGGCGGGTTCGTGTTCCTGGTGGCGTCGATGAAGCCCGGCTCAGGGGACGGCGGCGACGACGGGGCCAGGATCTAGGCGCTTCTCAGGCGTTTGGCCCGCGCCAGGTCTGCGATGCCGACCACGCCGGCCAGCGGACCCAGCTCCGCGCCGACCAGGTCCGGCAACACCCGATGGCCGACACCGACGAGGCTGTCCGCCATCGCCGTGCGCGCGGGGTCGAGCAACAGGTCACTCGCGGCGGAGGCGCCGCCACCGACCACGACGAGCGCGGGGTCCAGCCCGGCCACGACGTTCGCCACCCCCACGCCCAGCCACCGCCCGACCTCGGCGTACGCCGCCACGGCGGCCGGGTCACCGGTCTGGGCGGCCGCCGTCAGGTCCGGGCCCGCGAGAGTCGAACCTGCCTCGGTCGCAGCGCGAACCACGGCGCGACCCGAGCAGTACTGCTCCCAGCAGCCCCGGCCGCCGCACTCGCACGGTCGCCCGTCCGGCACCACCTGCATGTGCCCGAACTCGCCCGCCATCCCGTTGCGGCCACGGTGCAGCGCACCACCGACGAGGAGGGCGCCTCCGATGCCGGTGCCCAGGGTCAGCATCACCACGTCCCGCACGTCCCGGGCAGCGCCGAAGCGGGCCTCCGCCCACAGGGCAGCGTTGGCGTCGTTGTCCACCAGCACGTCCCCGACGACCCGCCCGGCCAGACGGTCGCCGAGCTTGGCGGCGAGCGGCTCGTCTCGCCAGGGCAGGTGCGGGGCGAAGCGCACCCGCTCCCCCACTGCGTCGACGAAGCCGGCTGCCGCGATCCCCACCGGGCACCGGCCGTGCCGTTCCGTCAGGGCGAAGACGACCTCGACCAGGGCGTCCTCGACCTCGATGACACTCGCCTGCTCCACACCTGAACCCGGCCCAGGCGTAGGCGTCGCCTCGGTGTCGAGCACCCGGCCGCCCTCGTCCACGACAGCGGCGAGGACCTTGGTGCCGCCGATGTCGACACCGATGGAGCTGGTCACCGGCGCCTTGCGAGGTCTGCCACGCCGATCGTGCCGCCCGCGTTGCCGAGCTTGGCCTGGCGCAGCTCGAGGATCGGCCGGTGGCTGCGGACCGTCACGTGGCTCTCGAAGCTGTCCCGGATCGGGTCGAGCAGCAGCGAGCCGGCCTCGCTGACCCCACCGCCGATGACGACGACGTTCGGGTCAAGCACCGCGGTCAGCGTGGCGACACCCTGACCGATCCAGTCGCCCAGCTCCGCGAGGCGGTCGATGGCGAACTGGTCGCCTTCGCGCGCCGCCTCGGTGATCATCGGACCCTTGATGTCGGCGGACTTCACCGCCGGCGATCTCGAGGACTCGCGCAGCTGCGGACGGGTCCTCCTGCGCCAGCTCGCGGGTCACCCGCAGCAGCGCCCGGCCGGAGCCGTAGGACTCGAGGCAGCCGAGGTTCCCGCACCCGCACTCGACGCCGTTGGGGACCATCTGGATGTGGCCGACCTCGCCACCCATGCCGAAGCCGCCGCGCACCAGCTCACCGTCGATGACCACGCCGCCCCCGACCCCGGTGCCGATCGTGAGCATCAGCAGGTCCTCGACGTCCTCGCCCGCGCCGAAGGTGAACTCGCCCCAGGCCGCCGCGTTGGCGTCGTTCTCCACCACGACCGGCAGGTCGAGCTCGGCCTGCAGGTGATCGCGCAGCGGCTCGTCGCGCCACGCGAGGTTGGGCGCGAAGACCACCATCGCGCGTTCCTTGTCGACGAACCCCGCGGCGCAGACCCCGACCGCCTCCACCTCTTCGGAGCCGGTGAGGCGAGCGGACGAGCTTGCCGATCGTGCGCACGATCGCCTCCGGGTCGGTGGCCGGCGACTCGGTGCGCTCGCGGGCGATCAGCTGGCCGCGCTCGTCGACGAGGCCGGCGGCGATCTTCGTGCCGCCGACGTCGACGCCAACGGTGTAGCTCACTTGTCCTCGTCCCAGTCGGCCCCGGCGTCGAGGTCGATCTTCTCGACCGGTGCCGACTTCGACTTGTCCCCGGTCTGCGTGGCCAGCAGTCCGGCAGCCGCGTGCATCAGCGAGCTCGCGGCGACCGACAGGTGGGTCCGGACCTCGGGGCTGGTGTTGCGTACGACGTGGATGACCTGGCACACCGGGCAGTAGCGGCAGTCCTCCCCGCCGGTGGCGATGTGCTGGCTCACGTCCTGGACCGCGTGGGCGAACGATCCCGCGGCCTCTGCCGCGCTGCCGGCGTAGTCGTCGCCCTGGTCCCGAGCCCAGTCGGAGAGGGCGCCCAGCAGCTTCGCTGCCTCCTCGCCCACGCTGCCGACCGGCTCCTGGGATCCGGTCGGGCCGTCGCCGGGCGGGTCCTCTGACTGGTTCACGGCTGCTCCTCCTGCTCGAACCGGAACCGTACCTGCAGGGCGCCGTCCTCCACGCGCGCCGCGGTCACCGTGTGGCGGCTCAGTGCGGCCGGCAGCGCCAGCAGTCGTCGGTAGGAGCCGACGGTCACGACCAGCTCGTCACCGTGGCGGGCCAGGTCCACGTCGCTCGTCCGCGCGAACGGGAGGGCGATCCGGAGCACCGCCCCAGTGCTGGTGCGGGTGATGGTGAGCGGGCCCTCACCCACGGGGACGGCGAGCGGGTCGGCTCCGTCGTACGCCGCCTCCGCGAAGCTTGCGAGGGCGTCGCTGCCCACCGGCTCGCCGGCGTGGTAGCCCGCACGCCAGATCGGCAGGTCGGCGAACGACTGACGGACCTCCCGCAACACCTCTCGCTGGGACGCCACCCAGCCCTCGCGCCAGGCATCACCCTCGCCCTCGGGGAAGACCCGGTTGGCGATCACGCCGTCCACCCGGTAGCCGTACAGCGAGAGCGTGGTCAGCGAGCGCCTGGCCTCGGCGACCACGACCGTCTCGGGCGTGAGCACGAGGCGGACCGTGGAGTCCTTCTCCGTCAGGATCTGCTGGACCTGCTCGAGGTCCGCGTGCAACCGCTCGATCGCCTCGAACACGGAGTCCTCCGGCATCGGGACCCCCGCGGCCCGGGTCAGCACCGGTCGCAGCGCCCGCACCATCTTGCGCTGGATGCCGAACAGCCGCGTCATGTACCAACCGAGCGCCTCCGGCAGCGCCAGCAGCCGCAGGGTCTCCGCGGTGGGGGCGCAGTCGACGATGATCACGTCCCAGGTGCCGCTGACGGCGTGGTTGCGCAGCTCGAGCAGGGCCAGGACCTCGTCGGCCCCGGGGATGACGGTCAGCTCCTCGGCGGTGATCGGGTCCACCCCGGCCGCGTCGAGCACCGAGAGCAGGTAGCCCTGGATCTCGCCCCAGGAGCGTTCGAACCGTCGCTGGGTGTCCACCTGGTGCACCCACAGGCTCTCGCCGACCTCCACCGGCTCCGGCCCGGGCGCGGGGAGCCCGAAGGCGTCCCCCAGGGAGTGGGCAGCATCGGTGGAGAGCACCAGGGTGCGCAGCCCGGAGCGGGCCGCGAGCGTCGCCGTGCCGGCCGCGCTGGTGGTCTTGCCGACCCCACCCTTGCCGGTGAAGAGGACGATTCTGACGCTCACGGGTCTCAGCTCAGCCGAGCGACTCGACGCGCTTCTTCAGGCCCTTCAGCGCGGTGTCGATGATGACCTTCTCCGCCTTGCGGCGCAGCATGCCGATCATCGGGATGCTGAGCTCGACTGCCAACCGGTAGGTGACCTCGGTCCCGGAGCCACTGGGGCGCAGCTCGTAGGCACCCTCCATGGCCTTGAGCATCCGGCCCTCGACGAGGTTCCAGCGGACGGCCGAGTCTCCCTGCCAGTCATACGCGAGCGTGTAGGAGTCCTTGATCGGAGCGGCCTCGAGCTCGAAGTGCACCTGCTCCGCGCGCCCGTCCGCCCCCTCCTCGACGACCTCGGCCTCCTTCATCCCCTGCGCCCACTCCGGGTAGGCAGGGAAGTCGGCGATCACCGCCATCACCTGCGCCGGGGGCGCGTCGACGATGATGCTGGACGTGGTCTGCTCGGCCATGCTTGAGGTCCTGACTTCGAAAGACTGCTGCGCGGGATGCCGGCACCCGTTGCCCGAGGGGGTTTCCGGCACGGCAAGGCTAACCGACCGACCACCGTCCGGATCAGGCTGCTACGGGGCGCCAGACGAGCCGGGAGCCTTGTACCGTGCAGGTGCGATCAGCCCGGTCATCACCGGTGAGGTCCTGAAGAAAGGTGCACCGTGCGCGAGTACTCCACTGCCTTGCAGGTCAGTGTCCCGGAGACCGGGAACCTGACCGACGACGTCGTCGGCAACGGCACGGAGCACGGCGACTCGCAGGCGTTCTCGCGGCGGGTCGAAGGGGTGTGGACGGACGTCACGGCGGCCGAGTTCCTTGCCGACGTACGCGCGGTGGCGAAGGGGCTGATCGCAGCCGGGATCGAGGCGGGCGACCGGGTGGCCCTGATCTCCCGCACCCGCTACGAGTGGACGTTGATGGACTACGCCATCTGGTTCGCCGGCGCTGCGACCGTGCCGGCGTACGAGACCTCCAGCGCCGACCAGCTCGGTTGGATCCTGGCCGACTCCGGCGCCCGGGCCGCCATCACGGAGACCGCCGACCACACCTCACGGGTCAAGGAGGTCCGGGACACGCTCTCCGAGCTCCACCACGTCTGGTCCATCGAGGGCAACGGGATGGGCGTCCTGCGGACCCTCGGCGAGGACGTGTCCGACGAGGAGCTCGAGGCTCGTCGTACCCAAGCCGGGCCGGAGGACCTCGCCACCCTGATCTACACCTCGGGGACCACTGGCCTCCCCAAGGGCTGCATGATCACCCACGGCAACTTCATGTTCGAGGTGGCCGTGGCCGTGGACGAGCTGCACGAGCTGTTCGACCCGCCGTCGGACACGGAGGCGGTGCAGCCGTCCACGCTGCTGTTCCTCCCCCTCGCCCACGTGTTCGCCCGGGTCATCCAGGTCGCGTGCCTCAAGGCCCGCATCCGGATGGGGCACACCGCCGACATCAAGAACCTGCTCGACGACCTCGGCGAGTTCCACCCCACGTTCATCCTGGCGATCCCCCGTGTCTTCGAGAAGGTGTTCAACACCGCCTCGCAGCGAGCGGTCGCGGACGGCAGGGGCAAGCTGTTCGGCCGGGCGGCCGAGGTGGCCATCGCGTGGTCCCGCGCACTCGAGACGGGGAAGCCGAACCTGCGCATCCGCGCCGAGCACCGGCTCTTCGACAGGTTGGTCTACGCCAGGCTGCGCGCCTCTCTCGGCGACCAGTGCTCGTACGCCGTGTCCGGCGGTGCTCCCCTCGGGGAACGGCTCGGTCACTTCTACCGCGGCATCGGGATCAACGTGCTCGAGGGCTATGGCCTGACCGAGACCACCGCAGCGATCACGGCCAACCTGCCGCAGGCCCAGAAGGTCGGCACGGTCGGGCGCCCGCTGCAGGGCACCGGGGTCCGCGTCGCGGACGACGGTGAGCTGTTGTTCCGCGGCGGTCAGGTCTTCGCCGGCTACTGGCGCAACGACGAGGCGACGGCAGCGGCGAAGGACGCCAACGGCTGGCTGCACACCGGTGACGTGGGTGAGATCGACGACGAGGGATTCGTGCGGATCACCGGACGGAAGAAGGAGATCCTGGTGACTGCCGGAGGCAAGAACGTCGCCCCGGGCGTGCTCGAGGACCGCATCCGGGCGCACCACCTCGTCGACCAGTGCATCGTCGTGGGCGACGGCCAGCCGTTCATCGCCGCGCTCGTCACCATCGACCCCGAGACGCTGCCTGCCTGGGCGGAGGCGAACGGCAAGTCGGCCAAGGTCGCCGACCTGGTCGAGGATCCCGACCTCCGTGACGAGATCCAGGCGGTCGTGGACGAGGCCAACAAGGCGGTCTCCAAGGCGGAGTCGATCCGCCGGTTCGCCATCTTGGCCGATGTGTGGACCGAGGAGGGCGGGCAGCTGACCCCCAGCCTCAAGCTCAAGCGAGGCGTGGTCATGGGCGAGCACCGCGACGACGTCGACGCGCTCTACGCCCGCTGACGCAACCTGGCCGACGTCCTGAATCGAGACGCACCAGTCTCCTCTTTTCTCGCCGCCTCTGGGCAGGTTTCCCAGTTTGGGTGCGGACTTTCCGATTCTCCGGACATAACGGACTCCCGTGGGGCAATCTGTCTCATGCCGTGAAACACAAGTGCTCTCGCGGTGCCAACGGGAGTCGTGGTGGTGCAACCACCGGCTCCGCCACGAACCAGATAGGTCATCCCCCATGGATCGCAGAAAAGTCCTGCTCGCCGTCGCGGCAGTGATCGCTGCCCTCGGCACGCTGCTGGTCTTCTTGTACGTCCGGGGCGCGGACACGCGCGCGGACGAACGATACGAGGCCGTCCAGGTGCTGCGCGCAGTCAAGCAGATCGACCCCGGTGAGACCGTCGAGGCGGCCCAGGCCGCAGGCAAGTTCGAGACGAGCTCGGTGTCCCAGAAGGACCTGCTCCCCGAAGCGCTCACCACGACGGAGGGCGATCGCGGGCAAGGTGGCTGTCACCACCATCTACCCGGGGGAGCAGCTGACCAGCTCCAAGTTCGGGGCAACCGGTGCAGCTACCACCGGACTCACCATCCCCAAGGGCAAGATCGCGATCTCGGTCGAACTGACCGATCCGGCACGGGTGGCCGGCTTCGTGAACCCTGGAGACAAAGTCGCGATATTCATGACGGCGCGACCGACGGCGCCTTCAGCCGGCTGCTGCTCCCAAGTATCCAGGTCATCGGTGCTGGCGCGACAACGATGGTCGCCGCACCAACTACTACCGGGGCCGAGGGCGCGCCCGACCGACCGACCAGCCGCCGAAAACCCTACTCACCGTCGCGGTCACCCAGGCCGAGGCCGAGCGAGTTCTCGTCGCCAGCCACAGCACGAACGGCACGCTCTCCTTCGGGCTGCTCAACACCGACTCGGAGGTCGCAGCCTCCAAGGGTGTCACCGACGCGAACCTGTTCAAGGCACCCTGACCGCCCACTCCCGCAGAACGTTGGAAGGAACACGATGCCGATCCTCGTCGAGGCCGACACCACGACCGCCGGTGTACTCGCCACAGCGCTCCCCGCCGGATCGCAGGTCGTCGCTCGCGCGGAGGACGTCGACGTGCTGCTCGACGCGGCGGGGTGACTCCGCGGTCGTCCTCGGCCCGACCGTGGACATGCGGACCGCTGGCGCCGTCGCCGACCGCGTCCGCTCCACGCACCCCGCCACGACAGTGGTCCTGATTCGCCACGAGCTCGAGCCGGAGGTCTTCGCCCAGGCCATGCAGGTCGGCATCGGAGCCGTCGTTGCCGCCGACGACCCGGTAGCACTCGGCGCCGCACTCGGCCGGGCCAGGAACACGTGGGAGGCGATCAACGGCCCGCCGGCGAACGACGCCTCCGACCGCAACGGACGGGTGCTGACCGTGTTCTCCCCCAAGGGCGGTGTGGGCAAGACGACGATGTCGGTCAACCTCGGACTCGCCCTGACGCTGGCGGGTCACCGGGTCTGCGTGGTCGACCTCGACCTCGCCTTCGGTGACGTCGCCATCACCCTGCAGCTCATCCCCGAGCACACCATCGCCGAGGCTGTGGACTCCGAGCACGACCTGGACTTCTCGATGATCCAGACCCTGCTCACCAGCCACTCCAGCGGGCTCACGATCCTCGCCGCTCCCACGCACCCCGAGGGCCGCGACCACGTCCCCGCCTCGCTGGTACGACGCGTGATCCAGACGCTGCGGCACAACTTCGACTACATCGTGATCGACACCCCGCCCGGGTTCGACGACCAGGTGCTCGGCGCCTTCGACGAGACCGACGAGTGCGTCATCGTCGCCACCCTGGACGTCCCGACCATCAAGAACACCAAGGTGGCGATCGAGACCCTGGACCTGCTCCAGATCGTGCGCAACAACCGGCACCTGGTCCTGAACCGGGCCGACGAGGAGGTCGGTCTCTCGCAGGCCAACGTGGAGGAGATCCTCGGGATGAAGGTCTCGGTGTCCCTCCCCAGCGCCCTCGCGGTTGCCAGCGCCACCAACCACGGTCAGCCGATCGTCCTGTCCAAGCCGGACCACCCGGTCTCGAGGGCGATCAGCTCTCTCGCTCGGCAGCTGGTCGGCGAGCTCGTCGGCGCCAGGGCGGGCGAGCCGGTCAAGCGGGGCCTGTTCGGGCGCCAGAAGAAGCGCTAGGAATCCGATGAGCAGTCTCAGCGATCGCCTCGCCGCACTCAACCGCGCCAACGAGGCGGCCGCCGGCGAATCCGCACCCGAGGCCGACTCGCCGGCACCGAAGCGACGAGCCGACGTACCGACCGATGCGCCATCGGCCCCGACGCGCCCCCCAGCTCCTGCTGGAGGGTCAGCCGGGAACGGCCCGGCCGGATCCAACGGCATGGGCGGCGCGAGCCAGGTCCGTTCCGGCCCGAGTGCGGTCCGTGCGCCCAGTCCGGGGCGTCGGCCGCATCGCGTGCCGAAGCCGTCAAGGACCGGTTCGAGGACCTCAAGGAGAGCGTGCACACCGAGCTCCTGCAGCAGCTCGGTCCGCAGCTCTACGACGCCAACCTCGAGGCTGCCGAGCTCGAGTCCAAGGTGCGGGCCGTGCTCGCCGACGTCCTCGCAGCGAGCAACCGGCCCCTGACCCGCGGTGACCGCGAGCGGATCACCCAGGAGATCTCGGACGACATCCTCGGCTACGGCCCGCTGGAGCCCTACCTCCGCGACGTCGACGTCGCGGAGGTCATGGTCAACGGTCCCGCCGACATCTATCTCGAGCTCAAGGGCAAGCTGGTCAAGGTCGAGGGCAAGTTCAAGGACGAGGCACACCTGCGGCGGACGATCGACAAGATCGTCTCGCGCATCGGCCGCCGCGTGGACGAGTCCTCCCCCATGGTCGACGCCCGACTCCCCGACGGAAGCCGCGTGAACGCCGTCGTACCACCGCTGGCGATCGACGGCAGCGTGCTGACCATCCGAAAGTTCGCGGCCGACCCACTCACGGTGAACGACCTGATCAAGTTCGGTTCGATGAGCGACCGCACGGCCGACTTCCTCGACGCCTGCGTCCGCGGGCGCCTCAACGTCGTCGTCTCCGGAGGTACCGGTTCCGGCAAGACCACCACGCTGAACGTGCTCTCCTCCTTCATCCCCACCGACGAGCGCATCGTCACCATCGAGGACGCGGCCGAGCTCCAGCTCAAGCAGGACCACGTCGTCCGCCTGGAGTCACGGCCCGTCCAACATCGAGGGCAAGGGCGCTGTGACCATCCGCGACCTCGTCCGCAACGCGCTGCGCATGCGGCCCGACCGCATCGTCGTCGGCGAGGTCCGTGACTCCTCGGCCCTGGACATGCTGCAGGCGATGAACACCGGCCACGACGGCTCCATCTGCACCGTCCACTCCAACGGACCGCGGGACACCTGCTCGCGCCTGGAGACGCTGGTCCTGATGGCCGGCATGGACCTGCCCGGTGCGCGCCATCCGCGAGCAGGTCGCCTCCGCGGTCGACCTGATCGTGCACCAGGCCCGCCTCAAGGACGGCACCCGCCGGATCACCCACGTGACCGAGGTGGAGCGGATGGAGGGCGACGTCATCACGCTGCAGGACGTCTTCCTGTTCGACAACTCGGCCGGTTTCGACTCCGAGGGCCGTTCCCTCGGCACGCTCAGGGCCACCGGCCTGCGCCCGAAGTTCCTCGAGAAGATGCAGCACAACAACGTCACCGTCGACCCGCGGATCTTCGCGACGATGGACTTCCGATGACCGCATGGCTCCACCCGCTGTGCCGCACGATCGTCGGCGCTCTCCTGGCCATGCTGGCGCTCGGCCTGTGGGGGGCCTCGCCCGCGTCAGCCGCGGACACCGGCCGCGGACACGCGCCGCGATCGACCATGCACTGCCGGAGAAGGGCGCCGTGCGGCTGCTCGTGTCGGTGCCGGGCGAATCAGAGGTCGACCTCGGCCGGCGTCGAGGTCACGATCGACGGCGACGATGTCAGCGCCGAGGCCGTGGCCGCGGCCAGCAGCGACGCCGTTGAGCGCACCACGATCCTGGCAATCGACACCAGCGACAGCATGCGCGGCGACCCGGATCGCCGAGGCCAAGAAGGCCGCTGCTCGCCTACCTCGACGCCGTCCCGGCCAACGTGCAAGGTCGGCGTGCTCACCTTCGACGACACGGTCAAGGTGCTGGTGCCGCCCGGCGCTCGACCGTGACGCCGCCCGCACCGCGGTCGCCGGGCTGCACGCTGACCGCAGACCGCGCTGTACGACGGCGTGCTCGGTGCGCTCGAGGCCGCCGGCCCGAGCGGCGCAAAGGCCGGGCAGCGCAAGATCCTGGTGCTCTCCGACGGCAAGGACACCACCGACCACGCCGCTGTCGACGGTGCTGAGCGAGATCAAGGCGTCGGGCGCCACGGTCGACGTCGTCTCGCTGCAGCAGGGCGACGAGGGCAACGCGCCGCTGCAACGCGATCGCGACGGCCGGCAAGGGCACGCGTGATCACACGCGCAGGACCCAGCCGCCCTGGCCGCCGCGTTCGCCGAGCGAGGCCGACGCGCTGGCGCGCCAGGTCGTGGTCACCGCCCAGCTGCCCGCCGGCTCCGACGACGACCAGCGCCGAACGTGCTGGTGACGGTCCCGACTGCCGAGCGAGACGTTCACCGCGTCGGCGTACGTGCCGGTGCGGAGCGCCCAGGACATCGCCGCCGAGAAGGCAAGCCGCGCCCGTCCGCAGGCCGGTGAGCGCCGGCCCGCTCGACCTCTCCACCAACGTGATGTACGGCGCGGTCGGCGCCATCGCGGTCGGGCTGCTCGGCATGGTCGCCATGCTGGCGATGGGTCGCGGCAAGGCGGCGTCGAACATCACGCCTCTCCGAGCAGATCCAGGCCTACGGCGTGATGGCCGTCCCGGGGCAGCCGGGTCCGCGCGCGGACGCAGCATCGAACGCCTTCACCGGCCAGGCCCGGCAGGCGGCCGAGAAGGCGCTGGCCAACAACAAGAACCTGGAGGCCCGGATCGCGCAGAGCCTCGAGTCCGCCGGGATGGCACTCAAGCCCGCGGAGTGGCTGCTGCTGCGCGCGGCCATCCTCGTCGGCGGCGGCCTGCTCGGCCTGCTCCTCGGCTTCGAGCAACATCCTCCTCGGCGTGCTGGTCGTCGTTCGCTCGGCGCTCATCGGCCCGTGGCTCTACCTGCGGAGGAAGAAGAAGCAAGCGGCTGAAGGCCTTCGGCGACGGGCCTCGCCGACACCCTGCAGCTGATGTCCGGCAGCCTCTCGGCCGGCCTCTCCCTCTCGCAGTCCGTCGACACCATCGTCCGCGAGGGCGCCGAGCCGATCGCCACCGAGTTCCGGCGGGTGGTCATCGAGAGCCGCCTCGGCGTGACCATCGAGGACGCCCTGGAGGGAGTCGCCTAGCGGATGGAGAGCCGCGACTTCGGGTGGGTCGTGATGGCGATCCGGATCCAGCGCGAGGTCGGCGGAAACCTCGCCGAGCTGCTGCTCACCGTGGCCGCGACCCTGCGCGAGCGCGAGTACCTGCGCCGCCACGTGCGCGCACTCTCCGCGGAGGGCCGGCTCTCCTGCTACGTCCTCGGCGGTCTGCCTCCCGGCGTTCCTGGCCTACCTGACCCTGACCAAGCCCGACTACGTCGACGCCGATGTACACCACCCCGATCGGCTGGGTGCTGCTGCGTGGGCATGGTGCTCCTGCTGGCGGTGGGCATCCTCTGGATGTCCAAGGTCGTCGAAGGTGGACGTGTGATGACACGTGATCCTGCCGGTGGGCTTCGGTCTCATCTTCGTCGCCCTGTTCCTGGTGTTCGCCGCCGTCGGCGGCCTCACCAAGGAGCGCGCCGGCGTCAACCGGTCCATCGCGGTGCTGGAGGCACTCACCGCCGCGCCGGAGGAGATGAAGGTCGAGCTGGAGCGCCACCTTCAGCGACCGGGTGCTGTTCCCGCTGCTGGCCCGCGCCCAGGCGAATGGGCCGGCGGCTGACGCCCGGAGGACGCCAACGACCGCATCCGCGAGAAGCTCGAGCTCGCCGGCAACCCGCCCGGCTGGACCGTCGAGCGGGTGATGGCCGGCAAGGTGGTCGGCTTCGCCGCCGGCCTGATGGTCTCGCTGATCATCGCACTGGTCATGGGCCTGGGCTTCCTGCCGACCCTCGGCTTCGTCGTGCGTCGCCTCGCTGGTCGGCTACATGGCCCCGAACATGTACCTCTACCAGCAGGCCCACGACCGCTCCGAGAAGCTGCAGCGGGCGCTTCCCGACGCGATCGACCTGCTCACCATCTCGGTGGAGTCCGGCCTCGGGTTCGACGCGGCCTGCGCCCAGGTCGTCCAAGAACACCGACGGCCCCCTGGCCGAGGAGTTCGCCCGGATGCTGCAGGAGATGCAGATCGGTCGCGGACGCTCCGACGCCCTGCGCTCGCTGGCGGAGCGCACCAACCTCGCCGGACCTGCGCTCGTTCGTCAGCGCGATGGTCCAGGCGGACGCCTTCGGCATCCCGGTCGGCCAGGTGCTCCGGGTCCAGTCCTCGGAGATCCGGGTCAAGCGGCGCCAGTGGGCCGAGGAGATGGCGCAGAAGGTGCCGGTCAAGATCCTGGTCCCACTGATCTTCTGCATCCTGCCGTGCCTGTTCATCGCCGTGCTCGGTCCGGCGGGGATCTCCATGATGGAGAACTTCTCCGGCAAGATGTGACCGTGACCGACGTCGGCCGGGTGGCGCTCGCGGCCCGAGTGTTCACCATCGCCGCCCTGACCTCGCTCGCGGCGCTGGCCGGCCCCGGGTACCTCGACGGCGCCCTGCTGGTCGCCCTGACCGCCGCGGTCGCCACGGTGCTGTCCCTGACCGGGCGGCTCTCGGAGACGACGGTGGCGACCCTCGAGGGCAGCGGTGGTCGCGGCGCTGACCGTGCTCACCTTCCCCGACCAGGCGAGCGTGGCGCCGTACCTGGTGATCCCGGTCGCTGATCGGCGCGCTGGACCGCGGGCTGGCGAGGGCCTGCTGCGCGTGGCGCTCGTCGAGCTCGGGTTCCTCGTGGTCGCTGTGGGCGCTGGTGCTCCAGGGCTGGGACCGCGAGCTCGCGGCGAGCGTGCTTCACCTGGCTGGCCACCGGCGCCGGGGTCGGGATGATGGGCGTCGCCCTGCGGCGGGCCGTCAGCAGCACGGATGCGGACGCCTCCTACCGCAGCGCCGTCGGCCTGATCCGGCGGCTGGAAGCGCTGTCCGGCAAGCTCAGCGGCGGGCTCGACGCCGTCGGCATCGCCGAGCAGATCATGGACGAGGCCGACAGCGTGGTCCCCACCCGCAGCGCCGGGGTGTTCGTCCGCTCGGCCACCGGCTCGATGGCTCCGCTGCGGTACTCGGTGGGCACCCAGCCGGGAGCGATGGCCTGGGCCGAGGCGCTGTCGGCCAAGTGCTGGGAGTACGAGGCGATGATGCTGCGCGAGCGCCACGTGGCCATCCCGCTGATCGCCAACGACGAGATGATCGCCGTGCTCGCCCTCGACACGCTGCAGAGCATCGAGTCGGCCCCGGCCCTCGAGCTGCGCGGCCGGCTCGGCCGGCACGCCGTGCAGCTGCAGGCTGCCCTGCTGTTCGGGCGGGTGCGGGACAACGCCATGAGCCAGGAGCGCCAGCGGATCGCCCGCGAGGTCCACGACGGCGTGGCACAGGACGTCGCCTCGCTGGGCTACCTGGTGGACAACCTCGCGACGACCTCGGCCGACCCTGCCCAGCTGCAGCAGATCGGGCAGCTGCGCCAGGAGGTGACCCGCGTGGTCACCGAGCTGCGCCACTCGATCTTCGACCTGCGCCACGAGATCGCAGCCGGCGCAGGTCTCGGCGAGAGCCTGTCGGCCTACGCCAACCAGGTGAGCGCCACCTCGCCGATGACCGTGCACGTGACCCTGGACGAGAAGGGTCCGCGCCTGCCCGGCGACGTCGAGTACGAGCTGCTCCGGATCGCCCAGGAGGCCATGGCCAACGCCCGCAAGCACTCCGGTGCGGCGAACCTGTGGCTGCGGTGCACCGTCCGCTCGCCGTACGCCGAGATCGAGGTCGGCGACGACGGCACCAACGCGCACGACCCGAAGCCGGACTCGCAGGGGATGACGATCATGCGCGAGCGCTCGCGGAGCATCGGCGCCGTGCTGGCCGTCGAGGAGCCCGCTCCCGGACGACCCGGGACCCGCGTGGTCGTCCGGGTGGGCTCCCCCAGTGAGTAGCCCCGAGCCGCTAGCCTGCTGGAGGAGGCCGGGCTCTGACGTCCCGGGTGCCGCATGACCACTGTGCTGCTCATCGACGACCACGAGCTGATCCGCCAGGGACTGGCCGGCGCCTTCGCCCAGGCCGACGGCTTCGAGGTCGCGGGCCAGGCGGCTCGGTCGAGGACGGCCTCGCCCTGGCACGGGAGGTCTCCCCCGACGTGGTGGTGACCGACGTGCGCCTCCCCGACGGCTCCGGCCTCGACGTGGTCCGCGCCCTGCGCAAGGAGAACAAGTCGGTCGGTCTGGTCGTCCTGACGATGTACGCCGGGGACGAGCAGCTGTTCGCTGCGATGGACGCCGGCGCCTCCGGCTTCGTCGGCAAGGACGCCCCCACCTCGACCGTGATCGGCGCCGCCCGCCAGGCGACGCGTCGCCCCGCTGACCTTCACCTGCACGGGCCTCGCCGAGGCGATGATCCGGCGGATGAGCTCGGGGGCACCGCGGCTGTCCGACCGCGAGCGCCAGGTGCTCGAGCTGCTGGCCGAGGGGCTGGGCGTCACGGCGATCGCGGCACGCCTCTACCTCAGCGAGTCGACCGCGAAGAGCCACATCGGCCGGATCTACGAAAAGCTCGGCGCCGCCAACCGCGCCCAGGCGCTGGTCACCGCGATGCGGATGGGCCTGATCAGCTCGGCGACCCCACCCGCCTGAGCCGTGCCGGCCGTTCGCCGCAGACGCTTCGAGCCGGCTCACCGGTCGGATCCGGGATAGCCCGGATGGACTATGGGACAAACCATCCAAATGGGTCACTTGGAACAAACCGGATAGACCGATGTCCCGATCTGTCCGTTTTGCCATACTTCTCTTGGCGGGCCGTTCGGGTCGGCCCACAACAGACAGAACACCTAGTTCCCAGAGGGAAGGACCATCCATGCTCGAGTACATCCTCATCATCACCGGCCTCGACGCCGTCATCGCCCGCCGCGACGAGGAGGGCGCCTCCGCCGTGGAGTACGGCCTGCTGGTCGCCGGCATCGCCGCCCTGGTCGTCGCCATCGTCTTCCTCTTCGGCGGCATGATCAGCGAGCGTCTTCACCGACACCTGCGACGACGATCAGCCGACGGCGCCGGCACCGGCGCCACCTGCGCACTGATCGGATCAGCTCGGCCCGGTGGAGCTCGAACCGAGCTCCACCGGGTCCTCCGCGTTCTCGCACGACACCCGGCACGCGCTCACCTGGGAGGGCACCGCATGTTCACGAAGGTCCATCGAGCGCTCCGCGAGTCGCACTCGAGCGAGGACGGCGCGTCAGCCGTCGAGTACGGCCTGCTGATCGCCGGCGTCGCCGCCCTGATCGTCGCCATCGTCTTCCTCTTCGGGGAGCGGTGCTGCGACCTGTTCGAGAACACCTGCGACTCGGTCGGCACCGGCTCCGGCGGCTCGATGAGCTGCGCCGAGACCCCTAGGTCTTCACCACAGACTCCTGCGCTACCACGAGCGCAGGGATGCAGAGCGGCTCCTCAGCGGGCGCGCGTGAGTATCGCACCTGCACACCGGGGGTGGTGAGCCGCCTTGCACTGCGCCCGGTCCCGACGCCGCAAGGTGAGGGGCCGGGCGCATCTTGCGTTCGCCGTCGACCGCTCGCTGGCCGGGTCAGCGCCTGCTCCTCCAGCGCACGGGCGAGGCCGAGCCGCTGCAGCGTCGTCGGGTGCGACCCGAACCAGAACTGGCTCCACCGCGGCGGGTCGTCGTCACTGAGCGACCTGGTCGCCAGCTGCACCTGCATCCGCTCGAACGCCGTCGAAGTCCCCGGTCGCCTCCAGCGAGGACCGGTCCGCGCGCGCCTCGACCGCCCGGCTGGTGGTGTTCCCCACCGGGCTCGCCAGCAGCGACCCCACGGCGGCCAGGAGCGAGCAGCAGCGCCACCACCTCCGGCTGGCCCGGATGCTCCACCCCGGCCCGGTCCAGCAGCCGCCGGCGACCGAGCACCAGCCCGAGCAGGCCGCTGCCGAGGACCACCCCGACGGCTCCGAGCAGGGTGCCGACCAGGACGTCGTGGTGCCGGGCGTGCCCGAGCTCGTGCGCCACGACGATCAGCGCCTCGCGCTCCGGGACGTCCTCGACCAGGTTGTCGTAGAGCACGACCCGCCTGGTGTTGCCGATGCCGGAGACGTAGGCGTTCAGGGTCGTCGTACGCCGGGACGCGTCGGCCACCAGCACGTCGGAGACCGGGACGTGCTCCTTCTCCCGCCAGCGCGATGATGCTGGTGCGCAGCTCTCCGTGCGGCAGCGGCGTGAACTGGTTGAACAGCGGCTCGACCGCCAGCGGGTAGACCCAGGACCCCAGCACCGTGAGCAGCGCGCCCGCCAGGCCCGCCCACAGCGGCCACCGCCGCGGGGAGCGGCGGGCGGTGCCGAGCACCAGCAGCACCATCACGCCGGCGAACACCCAGGAGACCAGCAGGGACACCCCCTGGTCCCGCAGCCAGCCGCCCAGCGACTGCCGGGTGAGCCCGTAGTCGAGCGCGTTGCTGCGCATCGCCAGGTCGAACGGCGCGGTCACCAGCTCGCCGAGCACCAGCACCGCCAGCGTGGCGAGCAGCGCGCGCACCCACCACGGGCCGGGCAGGCGCCGGGTCAGCCGCGCGCCCAGCCGGGTCAGGCCGAGGAGGAGCAGCAACGCCGAGCGAGACCGCCAGGCTCGCCCAGCCGAGGTGGCGCTGCGCGGACGAGTAGGCCTCGCCGCGCCGCAGCTGCTCGGCCGAGAACACCTCACTGGCCCGCACGGAGGCGACCTCGCCGCCCGGGCACCCACGACCAGGGGATGAGCACTGCGCCCAGGACGACGAGCAGGGCGAGCGAGACACCGACCAGCCACCAGCACAGCCGCGTGCTGGGCAGGGTCTCCGGAGTCACGCCCTCAGCGTGCCACCCCGGCAAGGCGAGCGAGGTCCGCGCGCCACTGCGCCACGAACATCGGCTGCGTCGTGCCCAGCTCGCTGCGGAACGCCTCCTGTGTCGAGGCGCCGGCGCTCACCGCGCGGTAGAACCGCACGAGCCGGTCCGCGCCGTACTTCTGTGCGATGAAGCGGCAGGCCAGCCACGCCTCCTCGTAGGTCGCGCCCAGCCCGTTGGCGCTCGGGTCCAGGTCGGCGGTCGTGGGCAGTCGCCGAGGCAGGCCCTCCTTGCGGATCCGGTCGAGGATCTGGCCGAGCGGCGAGCTCGACCGGGACGCCGGCGCCGTCGAGGGCGACGAAGTCCGCGAAGCCCTCCTGCAGCCAGGTCGGCATCGAGGTGAAGGTGGCCCCGGTCGCGACGTGGGTCGCCTCGTGGCTCATCACGACCTGCGCACCGCGCTCCTTGAGCCTGCCGAAGACGGTCGGGTTCACGAAGACCCGCACCGGGGCGTCGGAGGACAAGGAGCCGTCCACCGTGGTGGTGACCGCCGCGATGTTGTCGTACTGCCCCGACTCGGCCTGGAGCGCGGAGTCGAGCTGCTTGCCCGAGCGCGGGACCTCGACGAGCAGCGGGCCGCGCCAGCTCGGCAGCACCCGTCGCACCTGGCGTACGGCGGGTCCCACCAGTCCGGCGTAGCGCCCGGCCGAGTCCCCGGCCACCGCCAGCAACGTCTCCGGCGTGCGTACGACGCTCAGCTTGTCGGCGAGCCAGAGCGGAGTGCGGGACTCGGCGTCACCGAAGGCGGCGATCCGGACTCCGTCCGGCGTCGGGCACGAACACCACGCTGGTCTCCATCCGCGCCGGAGCCTTGTCGAAGCCGCCGTAGCGGTACTCGAGCTCCACCGATCCTCGCCAGGCGTCCTCGCCGAACTCAGCCTGCTCCGGCTGCAGTGAGCGGCGCCCCCTCGTCGACGTAGCGCATGGAGAGGTCGCTGATCCGCAGCGCAGCGAGCGTTGTCGTGCACCCAGCCCAGCAGCTGGCGCGAATCAGGAGTGGCCAGCCGATGACGTCCTCACGGGTGCCGGACTGCACCCCCTCGACGAGGCCGGCGATCGCTCGCCTCGGCCTGGTCCGCGCGCTGGTCGCTGGTGTCCGTCCGATGCCTGCGGCGGGCGCGACCTCGACCTCACGGTCGCACCCCGCGACCAGGGGGATCAGCAGCGCCAGAAGGACTGCGAGGACAAGCAAGCCGCCCGCCCTGCGCGGGCGGGCGGCTTCGCGGGAAGCGTCAGCCGGGACGGACCGCACCGGAGTACGGCATGTCATGCAGACCGGAGATCTGCACCCCGGAGCCGGGGTTCAGGGCGTTCACGATCTGGCCGTTGCCGACGTAGATGCCGACGTGGCTGATCGGGCTGTAGTAGAAGACGAGGTCACCGGGCTGCAGCTCACTCTCGGAGATCTTGTTGCCTGCAGCGTACTGCGCCGAGGAGCTGCGCGGCAGGGTCACGCCGGCCTGCTGCCAGGCCGCCGAGGTCAGACCGGAGCAGTCGAACGAGTCCGGGCCCGAGGCGCCGTACACGTAGGACTTGCCGACCTGTGCCTTCGCGTAGGCGACCGCCGGACCGCCGGACTCCTCCACGCGCTTCGCCTCGGCCTCCATGCGCTTCTGCTCGGCCTTCGCCTCGAGGTCCTCGACCACGGCGGACGCGCTCGCGACCCGCGAGTCGGCCTTGGCCTGCTGGTTGCGCAGGGCCTTCGCACGCGGCGCCAGCGCCGAGACCTGGTCCCGCACTTCGGCGCGACGGTCGGCCAGCTTCTGCATCCGGACGGTCGAGTTGGCGATGGCCTGCACGCGACCATCCGTGTCCTCGGTCACCGAGGTCACGTTGGTGAGCAGGACCTTGGAGTCCTTCGGGAGGTCACGCGTGGGCGCCGAGGTGCTGCCGGCGCTCCCGTCGTAGTCCGTGACCTCTTCCACAGCCGAGACGGCGACCGCGGTGCGGTTGTCGATGGCGATCTCGCGGTTGCGGTTGATCTGTTTCGAGAGCCGCTTGACCTGGGTTCGGGCCTGGGTCAGCTTCGACTGCGTGCGGTCGTGCCTCTCCGCGGCAGTGTCGGCCTGTTCGGCCAGTCGGTCGACGCGGCTCTGCGCGGCGTCGATGTCGTTGTTGGGGGCTGCAGTCGCGGGGCTCGCCGTGGTGAGTCCGAGACCCACCGAGGTGAGTGTCGCGGTGACCAGGGCAACTGCACGGGCATGATGGCGTTTCCGGCCGTCGATCACGAGCGGTCGGTCTCCTCTTTGTGTCTACGCCTACCAGGTGAGCTGACGGGTTCGGGCCCAAAGAACGCCCTACCAGCCCGGCTGCGTCACGGTCGGTGACGAGCTGGGCCGGATTCACCCCAAGGAACTTGGGTCCCCGGCTCCGGCACAGGTGATCCTCATCGGATCCCTGATTCGAACTCGGCGCGGCCCCTGAGCGAACCCGGTCGGTCCACTGGTCCAGGGGCCATCAGCCGAACACCTTAGGCACGGAGGCCGCACAGGCAAAGTTAGTGCCCGAAATGTGACGTGTGTTCTCGGCCACGTCGCGCCTCAGGCCGACTCCACCTCCGGCCCGGACACGGGCGTCACCATGCGCAGCGGCGGCACCAGGCCGGACTGGGCGAGCACGTCCAGGGCCTGTTGCTCCTCGCTGTCGAAGCCGAGCTCGGGCGGCGGCCCCAGCAGGACCGTCACGACGCAGTCGTGACACGACAGTCCGCGGACCAGGCAGGTGTCACAGTCGATGTGCACGCTCATCTCGGGCTCCTCAATACGACCGGGGAAGGTGTAGGCACGACTCCAGCACCCACCACCGACAACTTCCTTCCGGCGGGTGCTTCCCGGCCCTGCCTGCCGGGTTCTGTCGGTGCGGCTGCCTAGCGTCAGGCACATGAGCAGGTGGGCCGCGCAGATGAGCTTCGACGAGCTGGGGCGGCCCCTGCGCGACATCACCTTCTGTGTGGTCGACCTCGAGACGACCGGCGCCTCGGTTCAGGGCGGCGCCATGATCACCGAGATCGGGGCCGTCAAGGTGCGCGGCGGTGAGCTCCTCGGGGAGTTCCAGACCCTGGTCAACCCGCACGCACAGATCCCGCCGTTCATCGCCGTGCTCACCGGCATCACCAACTCCATGGTGGCCGCCGCACCGCCGATCGAGTCCGCGCTGCCGGCGTTCCTCGAGTTCGCCCAGGGCACCGTCCTGGTGGCCCACAACGCGCCGTTCGACATCGGCTTCCTCAAGCACTTCGCAACAGCACAGGGCCGACCCTGGCCCGGCTTCGAGGTCGTCGACACGGCGCGTCTCGCCAGGCGGGTGATCACGCGTGACGACGCGCCCAACTGCAAGCTCAGCTCGCTCGCCATCGCCTTCCGCTCGGCCACGACTCCCAACCACCGTGCGCTGTCGGATGCGCGCGCGACCGTCGACGTGCTGCACGGGCTGATGGAACGGCTCGGCGGCCTCGGCGTACACACGCTGGAGGAGCTGCAGACGTTCACCTCGCGCGTCAGCCCCGCCGTACGCCGCAAGCGGCACCTGGCGGAGCACCTGCCGCACTCCCCCGGGGTCTACCTGTTCCGCGACGAGCGGGAGCGGGTCCTCTACATCGGGACCTCGCGTGACCTGCGCACCCGGGTGCGGTCCTACTTCACCGCCTCCGAGAGCCGCTCCCGCATGGGCGAGATGGTCAACCTCGCGGCCTCGGTGACCGGGATCGAGTGCGCCACACCCCTGGAGGCGGGGGTGCGCGAGCTCCGCCTGATCGCGGCGCACAAGCCGCGCTACAACCGCCGCAGCCGCCATCCCGAGAAGATGCACTGGCTCAAGCTCACGGTGGAGCCCTGGCCGCGACTGTCGCTGGTGCGCAAGGTGGCCGAGGACGGCGCCGACTACCTGGGACCGTTCGCCTCGCGACGTACGGCGGAGAAGTGCCTGACCGCGCTGCACGAGGCGTTCCCGATCCGGCAGTGCAGCGACCGGCTGGCGATCACGCCGACCAGGTCGCCCTGTGTGCTCGCCGAGATGGGCCGCTGTCTCTCGCCGTGCGACGGCAGCGTCTCGATGGACCACTACGCCACGCTGGTCGCCACTGTGCGCGACAACCTGCTGGAGCGCGCCGACGAGGTGGTGGAAGCCCTCACCGCCCGGATGGACCGGCTGGCGGGCGACGAGCGCTTCGAGGAGGCCGGGGTGCATCGCGAACGGCTCTCGGCGTTCCTGAGGGCCGCATCCCGGACCCAGCGGCTCGGGTCCCTGTCCTCGTGCGCAGAGCTGGTGGCTGCTCGGCGGGAGGCCGACCACCGGTGGGCGGTGCACGTCGTACGCCACGGTCGGCTGGCCGCCGCGGGCGTGATCCCGCCCGACGCCCACGCCGGCGTCTGGGTCACCGCGCTGCGAGAATCGGCCGAGACGGTGGCTGCGGGCCCCGGCCCGACCCCGGCAGCGAGCGCCGAGGAGTCGGAGCAGATCCTGCGCTGGCTCGAGCAGCCCGGGGTCCGGCTGGTGCACGTCGACGGCGAGTGGACCTGCCCCGTCCGCGGAGCCACCCGCCACCTCGCGGTGCACGACGCGGTGGAGGTCTCGCGCACCTCGATGGTCCCGTTCGGCGAACGACGATCGCTGGCCACGGTGGCCCAGCCCTGATCGCCGCGCGATACGTTGAGCCCATGATCACCGCCATCGTCTTCGTGAAGGCCGACGTCGCGCGCATCCCCGAGGTGGCCGAGGCCATCGCGGCCCTCGAGGGGGTCAGCGAGGTCTACAGCGTCACCGGTCAGATCGACCTGATCACGCTCGTGCGGGTCAGCGACCACGACGACGTCGCGCGGGTCGTGGCCGACGCGATCAACAAGGTGTCCGGGGTGATGGAGACCGAGACTCACATCGCCTTCCGCACCTACTCCCAGCACGACCTGGAGTCAGCCTTCTCCTTGGGCCTGGACTAGACCAATAGCCGTTTATCGGACAAGTTCGGGCAAATAGGATTAATACCTATTTGTAAGCATCTATGTTCTCCTCCTCGATAAGATCTGGAGTCCTAGGTGTCTGTGTCCTCACCCCGTCGCTCCATGCGCGGATCATTCGTCGCCGTGATCGCGGTGGCAGCCGTGGTTCTGACCACCCTCGTCCATCCGACGGGTGCACATGCTGCGGCACCGGCGGCCCCGTCCGGTCTCGCACAGAGTGCAGCGACGCCGGCGTCGAACCCCGTGTTGTCATGGGCTGCCACCAGCGGCGCCGTGCGCTACAACGTCCAGGTCGACACCACCGAGTCGTTCAGCAGTCCTGATTTCGGCACCGTGTCGACGACGAACACGCGCTGGGTCCCCGCCTCCCTCCCCCTCAAGGAGGGGCAGGTGTTCTGGCGAGTGCAGGCCGTAAACGCCAGCAGGCAGGCCTCCCCGTGGCGGGTAGCCGATTTCACGGTCTCGCCGCAGGCTGCTCCGACCCCGGTAAGCCCCGAGAACGGTGCGGAACTTGCGCAGCCGAACGAGGCGCCCCTCCTCAGCTGGAGCCCGGTGGCGGGCGCCACCACCTACACGGTCGAGATGGACACCGACAGCGACTTCGTGGGAGCCACTAGCCTGCCCGCAACCTCTGTGCCCCACGTGGTTGTCCCCAACCCCCAGTCCGCGGGACCGACCTACTACTGGCACGTGCGAGCGACCCGTGCCAACGGCACGGTCACGGAGTGGTCGAGCACCTGGAACTACACGGTCAAGCAGCTGGACAATCCCGTGCTCCAGTCGCCCAACGACGACTCGGGGAAGCACATCGACGACGTGGTCCTGGACTGGGAGCCGGTCATTGGGGCCAAGAGCTACCAGCTGCGAGTCTCGACCGATGAGAACTTCAACACCACTACCGAAACAAGGACCGACATCCTCAGCACTCGCTATTCGCCACCGACGACATACCTGAACAACCAGTACTACTGGCAGGTGCGTGCCGTGGACCTCGCCGGCAACCCTTCGCCATGGCGAGACGTCAGTAGCAACTGGAACTTCAACCGGGTCTGGCCCGAGCGTCCGACTCTGAAGTATCCCAGCGACACGTTGAGCCCGCCGGTTGGTGACCCGCTCTTCTTCCAGTGGTCTCCGGTGAAACACGCAAGCACCTACCAGATCGATGTTGGGACGGACGAGAACTTCACTCCGAAGTCCTTCGAGACGTGCACGACGGCGGAAACCACCTACACGCCTCGCTTCACCACAAACACCCCCAACGACTGCTGGCCGGCTCAGGGCGGTGTCTACTACTGGCGAGTCCGAGGCATGGACGAGCCTGCCAACGTCCCCGGCATCTACTCCGACATCTACTCCTTCGTCTACGAGTCCGACCGCGTGACGCAGACCTATCCCTCGAGCGGCGCGACCGTGAGCGTGCCCACGCTTCGCTGGGAGCCGGCGACCGACGCCCAGCAGTACTCAGTTGAGATCAAGAACAGCACAGGCACCGTCGTCTCGGCTGGGACCACGTACGCCACTCAGTGGACGCCGAAGGTCAGTCTCAACCCGGCCCAATCGCCGTTCACCTGGAGTGTGCGGAGCGTCAAGGGTGGCAGCCTCTCCCCCAAGTACTCCGGCTCTGCCTTCACTCTGTCGGGCACCCCGCCTACGGGCACCGCCTCGCCGTTGACGCCCCTTACCGGAACGGACCTGGACGCTCCCACGAAGCGGTTCCCGGAGCTCACTTGGGAGCCAGACACGAACGCCTCCTACTACCGGATCAAGATCGGCACCGCTGGCTCCAACTTCTGGTTGCCATCCACCACCACCAACGCGCCGGTCCTAGCGGCGAAACTCTTCTACCCGACGGCAATCGACACAGACAAGTACTTCCTCAAGGGGGGTGCCTATGACTGGCAGGTCGAGGCCTACAACGCCTCGGACGTCCTGATCGGCACCGGACCGAGAGCGACCTTCACCATCGCCAACCTCGCGGCAGCCGCCGGCCAGGAAGTCGCACTCAATGGACAGGGCATCCTTTCCGGAGGATGCAGGAAGGCGCTCAGCCCCACGAACCCCGACAATGTCTGTCGAGACGTGCCCGCAACCCCCGTCCTCGCGTGGGACCCGGTGCCTGGCGCTGGGTACTACATGGTCTACGTCTCCGAGGACCGCAGCTTCACCAACATGGTGTACGCCGGAACCGGCGAAGCCGGCACCGCGAACCACACCTGGACCCCGACTGACCCCCTTCCGGACAGCCAGGCCGGTCAGGCGTACTTCTGGGCGATCCGACCCTGCAAGTCCGTGGATGTGGGGTGCGCACCAGACCCCTCATCCACTGAAGACCCTGCGACAAGCGCATTCGCCAAGCGCTCCCCTCAGGTCACGTTCGACTCGACGGACTCACCAGTAGGGCCGGCAGACGAATCCGTCCAGAGGGGCTCCGAGGTGACCTTCACCTGGGATGACTACCTGCAGACCAACCTGAAGACCGAGCTACTCCGCCAGCGGTGAGCCGAGCCACCAGGCCGCCAGGACCTACCGCATCCAGGTGGACGACGACCCGCAGTTCGGCAGCCCAGTCGACGACAAGATCGTGGACCAGCACACCTACACCGCCTACGATCGTACCTACCCGGAGGGCACCCTGTACTGGCATGTGCAGGCGCTCGATGCCGACCGAAACCCCCTGACCTGGTCGCCGCGTCGAAGCTTCGTGAAGTCCAGTCCGTCCGCGGTGCTGCAGTCGCCAAATGACGATCAACGCCTCTCCGGCGCGGTGCCACTGCGCTGGACCGCGCAGCCGTTCAATGCAAGCTATGAGATAGAGGTCTACAAGAACGGCGACAGGGCTCTCTCTCCCACCAACCGTGTCGTTCAGCAGAGCAGCAAGCAGGTCGCCTGGGTCCGCAGCCAGCCCTTCCCGGCATCGTCCCTGCCCTACCTGTGGCGCGTCCGAAGGATCGATGCTGACAACAACCGCGGCCAGTGGTCGGACGTCCATTCCTTCTACTCGAGCGGGGATGCCCCAACCCCGCTCTCACCGGGAGCTGGGACGTTTGTGAAGGCGTCGTCGGCGTTGTTCTCCTGGGCTCCGACCGCCGGAGTCAGCTACTACAAGGTCGAGATCCGCGGGGTCGGGGCGGCCAGCAACTGGGCCACGGTGGCGAAGTCCTACGCCACTGCCTACGCCCCCACGTCGGCGATTCCCGACGGCCGCTGGCAGTGGCGCGTGAGCGGCTACGACGTCTCGAACCCGAACGACGCCCTGGGCAGCTCGGCCTGGCGTGACTTCACTGTGGACATGAAACGCCCGACCGTCACCTCGAAGACGCCGACGACGACGGCATACCGCACCGCCAACTTCGCGGTCCGCTTCTCCGAGCCGGTCATGAGCGTCAACACGAGCACGATGAAGATCTACCTGGCAGGGCGCGTTTCCCCGGTGTCGGCTGCGGTGAAACTGAGCGCCGACCGCCGTTCCGCGACCCTCAACCCTTCTGCCAACCTCATCGTGGGTCGCTACTACACAGTTAAGGTGCTCGGCGGCATCCGCGACAGCGCAGCCAACAGCGTCGTCGCGATGTCCTGGCGTGTGAAAGCCCGCTAAGCGACCGCCGGCCTTGAGAATGGACCCCTGGCCACAAGTGACGGTTAGCCTCGGAGCATGTCGTGGCTCGACCTGATCGGCTGGTTCGGCTCGGCACTCCTGATCGTGTCGATCATGCAGGCACGTCTGCTTCGCTTCCGGGTGCTGAACCTGTTGGCGTGCGTCGTACTCACCGGGTTCAACGCCGCCCTTTCGATCTGGCCGATGGTGGCCATGAACGTCGCGCTGGCCCTGATCAACCTGTGGCACATCCGCAAGCTGGTCGCGGCACGCCACGACGAGCAGTCCTTCGAGGTGCTCGAGGTCGGCCCGGAGGACGAGTACCTCCGCCACGTCCTGCGCGTGCACAGCGCCGACATCTTGAAGTTCCAGCCCGACCTGGTCTGGGACGGGGCCGCGCACGGCCGCTCCGCGTTCCTCGTGCAGCGTGGCGACGAGACGGTGGGGATGGTGCTGCTGCGCGACGACGGCGACGGGGTGGCCAGGGTGCAGCTGGACTACGTCACACCCAGGTACCGCGACTTCCATCCCGGCGAGTTCGTGTGGCGCAGGAGCAACATCCTGCGGGGACGAGGATTCTCGCGGGTGCTGACGCCCTCGAGCATGGTCGATCCCTACTACGAGCGGCTGGGCTTTCGCCGCGACCCGGACACGGGCGCCTGGTCACTCGACCTCTGAGCCCGGGCCGGGATCAGCGGGTGGCCGCGACCCAACGCTCGAGGGTCGCTTGCGCCGCTCCGGAGTCGACGGCCTCGGTCGCCCTGGCCAGGCCGGCGGCCAGACGCTCCTCGACCGATCCGGGCTCGGCGGCGTGCACGGCCAGCGCGGCTCCGGCGTTGAGCAGGACGGCGTCGCGGACCGGACCGGACTCGCCCGCCAGCACCCGGCGTACGACGTCGGCGTTGTACGACGCGTCCTGGCCACGCAGTCCCTCGACGGTCCCCTGCGGGATGCCCAGCGCTGCCGGGTCGATGGTGTGCTCGACGACCTCGCCCTCGCTGACCGTCCAGAGGCTCGACGTCGTGGTCGTGGTCAGCTCGTCGAGACCGTCGTCGCCGCGGAAGACCCACGCGTCGACACCGCGTCGGGCGAACACCCCGGCCATCACCGGCGCCATCCGCCTGTCGGCGCAACCGACCGCCTGCGCCTCCGGGCGGGCAGGGTTGGCGATCGGACCGAGGAAGTTGAACGTCGTGCCCACGCCGAGCTCCCGTCGCGCCACGGCAGCGTGCCGCAGCGCCGGGTGGAAGGCGGCGGCGAAGCAGAAGGTGATCCCGGCCTCATGGGCGACCCGGGCGACGTCGGCGGCCGGAAGGTCCATCCGGATGCCCAGGACCTCGAGCACGTCGGCGCTGCCGGACTTCGACGATGCCGAGCGGTTGCCGTGCTTGACCACGGTGACTCCTGCGCCCGCCGCGACGATCGCGGCCATCGTGGAGATGTTCACCGAGAAGGACCGGTCACCGCCGGTGCCCACCACGTCGAGGACCCGGCCCGGGACCTGTAGCGCAGTGGCGTGGGCGTACATCGCCTCGACCAGGCCCTCGACCTCGTCGACGGTCTCGCCCTTGGCGCGCAGGGCCACCGCGAACCCCGCGATCTGCACCGGGGTGGCCTCGCCCGCGAGGATCTCGCCCATCGCCCAGGCGGTCTGGTCGCTGTCCAGGTCGTTGCCGCCGATCAGCGACCCCAGGACGTCAGGCCACGACTGATCCATCATGGCTGGGCCATTACGACTGCGCCGGGACCCGCGACCGCAGCAGCCGGATCACGGTCTCGGCCAGCTCGATCGGGTCCAGCGGGTGTGAGACCGCTCCCTCGGCGCGGGACCACGTCGCCAGCCAGTTGTCCTGCACCCTGCCGGTGAGCACCAGCACCGGCGGGCACCGGTAGATCTCGTCCTTGAGCTGCCGGGCGATGCCCATGCCCCCCGCCGGGACCGCCTCACCGTCGAGGATCGCGAGGGCGATGCCGCCGGCGTCCATCTGCTGGATCACGACCGGCTCGGTGGCCACCTCGACGTACTCCAGCTCGGGCAGGTCGGGGTGCGGACGCCTGCCGAGCGCCAGGATCACCTGTTCGCGCGTGTCCACGTCGTCGCTGTAGACGAGCACCTTCAGCGTCGCGTCGGGCTCGTCAGTCTGGGGGCTGGTCACGCGGCAGATGCTACCGGTCCGATCACCGGTTGACCGGGGTGTCCCCGGTGCCGGATCGGGTCGGTTGTCCGGGGCCATCGGGGGACTGCGCCAGGCGTTCGAGCCGGTCCAGTCGCCGGTCCTCGCGCCGTGCCTCCTGGCTGGAGGCACGGAACCACTGCGCGAACAGGACGCCGAAGAGCAGCAACCCGACGAGGTCTCCGGAAGCCCAGAGGATGCCGCCGGCGAGGTGCTGGTCAGCCGCGGGGTCCGGCAGCCAGGGCATCGAGGCGTGCAGCGAGGGATACCAGTCCCCGCCGATCAGCTCCTGCTGACTCATGATCGTCACGCCGAGGAAGGCGTGGAACGGCAGCGTCAGGAACAGGAGCATCATCCGGAACGGATAGCTCACCCGCCCCGGCACGGGGTCGACCCCGAGGATCGGGGTGAAGAACAGGGCTCCGATCAGCACGAGGTGGACGTGCATCAGCTCGTGCAGCACGGGTGACTGCAGCGTGGCGTCGTACCAGCCGGTGAAGTAGAGCGCCCAGGGACTCAGGACGTAGAGCGCGAACGTGAGGGGCGCGAACGTGAGCACCTTGGCGACCCGGGAGTGCAGCACGGCCAGCAGCCAGCCCCTCGGGCGCGCCGGCAGCGTCCGCAGGGCGAGCGTCACCGGGGCACCCAGCGCACAGAACAGCGGCACCACCATCCCGAGGATCATGTGCTGCACCATGTGCACGCTCAGCAGCGTGGTGTCGTACGCCGCGATGCCGGAGCAGGTGGCGAAGAGGAACGACCCCATCCCGCCCACGACGAAGGCCAGGGTGCGCCCGATCGGCCAGTGATCCCCGCGGTCGTGGAGCCGCCAGACACCGAGCAGATAGAGCCCGCTCGCCCAGACGATCAGGACGAACAGGACGGGGGGCAGTCCCCACTCCGTGAAGACCGCCGAGGGCGAGAAAGGCGGCACGATCAAAGCGTAGATCCAAGATCACACCGAAACACCGGGGGTAGGGGTGGCGCTTGTGAACCGGGGCGCAATAATGACTCCGTGGCGACAGCAACGGCGATCCCGGCATCCCGGCTCCATGGGCATCACGACCGTCCCAGCATGGTCAGCGTGGGCACCATCGTGTGGCTCTCCAGCGAGCTGATGTTCTTTGCGGCATTGTTCGCCGCCTACTTCACGATCAGGTCGGTCCAACCCGAGCTGTGGGCGCAGAACACCGAGCTGCTGAACGTGCCCTTCTCCGCCGTGAACACCACGATCCTGGTGCTGTCCTCGGTGACCTGCCAGCTCGGCGTGTTCGCCGCCGAGAAGGGGCAGGTCGGTCGCACCGGTAGGGCCCTCACGCTGCACCCCGTCAAGGAATGGGGCCTGCGCGAGTGGTTCGTGCTGACCTACATCATGGGCGCCATCTTCATCGGCGGCCAGGCATTCGAGTACGTCGAGCTGGTCCACGAGAACGTCACCATCCAGGCCTCCAGCTACGGCACTGTGTTCTACCTCGCCACCGGATTCCACGGCCTGCACGTCACCGGGGGGCTGGTCGCCTTCCTGTTCGTGCTCGGTCGCACCCTGATTGCGCGCAAGTTCACTCACGAGCAGGCCGTCACCGCGATCGTCGTGTCGTACTACTGGCACTTCGTCGACATCGTGTGGATCGCATTGTTCGCGACCGTCTACCTGATCAAGTAGCACTGAGTAGTTAGGACGCCTGGTGCGACTCACACAGAAGGTCTCCCACCGGATCTCCGGTCGGCTCTCCGCCGGTCGTCGCAGCTGGTTCGCGGCCCCGCTTGTCCTGCTCCTCGGGCTGCTGATCACCGGGGCCATGTATGCCGCCCTCTCCCCCGCCACGGCGCAGACCAAGGCGGCCGACGAGGACCAGGTGGCCAAGGGGAAGGCGCTGTTCCTCGTGGGCTGCGCCTCCTGCCACGGCAAGAACGCCGAGGGTGTCAGCACGAACAAGGGCGGCCAGTACGGCCCGTCCCTGGTCGGCGTCGGCGCCGCCGCGGTCGACTTCCAGGTCGGCACCGGCCGGATGCCGATGGCCCAGCCGGGCACCCAGGCCCTGCGCAAGCCCCCGGTCTACAACGACGAGGAGATTGCCGCGCTCGCGGCGTACGTCGCCTCCCTGGGCCCCGGGCCCGACGTGCCATCCAAGGAGGACTACGACGTCTCCGACGCGGACAACGAGGAGATCGTCCGCGGCGGTGAGTTCTTCCGCACCAACTGCACCGCCTGCCACAACTTCGCCGGCAACGGTGGTGCGCTCCCCCGGGGCCGCTTCGCCCCACCGCTCAAGGGCGTCAGCGAGAAGCACATGTACGAAGCGATGCTCACCGGACCCCAGCAGATGCCGGTCTTCTCCGAGAAGGTGATGACCCCTGAGGACAAGCGCGCGGTCATCGCCTACCTGAAGAAGAACGAGGAGACGCCCAACTACGGCGGCTTCACGCTCGGTTCGTTGGGTCCGGTCTCCGAGGGTCTGTTCGGGTGGCTCGTAGGCATCGGGACTCTCGTCGGCGCCGCGATCTGGATCGGCGCAAACTCCACCCGATCGAGGAAGAAGAAGGCGCAGCCATGAGCGAGAAGCGGGAGCTCTCCACCCTCGAGACCGAGCCGGTTGCCGATCCCGGGCTGCCCGCGCACGAGCCCCGGCCGACCGACGTCGACGTTGCTGCCGAGAAGCGAGCGGAGCGCCAGGTCGCCGGCCTGTTCGGCCTCTCGACCGTGTTCACACTGCTGTTCGTCGTCTCCTACTTCTGGTTCAAGGTCGGTGACGAGCCCGACGTCTTCCTGGGCCTGGGCGCCTCCAACGCAGCGCTCGGCGTCACGCTCGGCCTGGCGCTGCTCTGCATCGGCGTCGGCACCGTCCAGTGGGCGCGCAAGCTGATGGGCGACCAGGAGATCATCGAGTACCGGCACCCGGTCGCCTCCAGCGCCGAGGACCGCGAGGAGGCCCTGCTGGCGCTCTCCACCGGCACGGAGGAGTCCGGCATCGCACGCCGGCCCCTGATCCGCAACTCGCTCCTGGGCGCCGTGGGTGCCCTCGGACTGGTTGCGATCATCCCGTTGCGTGACCTCGGCCCGCTCCCCGGCGACAAGCTCTTCCACACCATCTGGAAGAAGGGCATGCGAGTCGTGCAGGACGTCGACGGCTCGCCGATCAGGCCTTCCGACATGGAGATCGGGCAGCTCGTCAACGGCCAGCCCGGGATCTTCTTCGAGGAGAACGCCGAGGGTGAGCCCGAGGTCGAGGGCGCCGAGCTGCTGAAGCAGAAGGCCAAGGCAGCGGTGGTCATCGTCAAGATGCAGCCCGACGACATCACGCCTGCCCCCGGTCGCGAGAACTGGGGCGTCGACGGCATCTTGTGCTACTCCAAGATCTGCACCCACGTGGGGTGCCCGATCTCGCTCTGGGAGCAGCAGACCCATCACCTGCTCTGCCCGTGCCACCAGTCCACGTTCGACCTGGCCGACAACGGCAAGGTCATCTTCGGCCCTGCCGCTCGTGCGGTGCCCCAACTACCATTGGCGTTGGACGACGAGGGCTACCTGATCGCGACCAGCGACTTCACCGAGCCGGTGGGCCCGAGCTTCTGGGAACGAGGGTGATCTGACGATGTCCACCATTGCCAAGTCCAACGGCAAGAAGGCCGCCAAGGCGAAGAAGCCCTCGAAGGTCGGGCAGGCGGCAGAGTGGGCGGACGATCGCCTCGGCCTGGCCACGGTCGCGAAGAAGCAGATCCGCAAGGTCTTCCCCGACCACTGGTCGTTCATGCTCGGCGAGATCGCGCTGTGGAGCTTCATCGTCCTGCTCCTCACGGGGGTGTTCCTGACCCTGTGGTACCGCCCGAGCATGGTCGAGGTCGTCTATGACGGCTCCTACGACCAGCTGCGCGGCATCCACATGTCCGAGGCCTACGCATCCACCCTGGACATCTCGTTCGACGTACGTGGTGGCCTGCTGATGCGGCAGATCCACCACTGGGCGGCCACGGTCTTCGTCGCCGCGATGATGATCCACCTGCTCCGGATCTACTTCACCGGCGCCTTCCGGAAGCCACGTGAGCTCAACTGGGTGATCGGTTGCCTGCTGCTCCTGCTCGGCACCCTCGAGGGCTTCACCGGCTACTCGCTCCCCGACGACCTGCTGTCCGGCACCGGCATCCGAGCCGCGGACGGATTCATGAAGTCGATGCCGGTGGTCGGCACCTACATGTCGTTCTTCCTGTTCGGCGGCGAATTCCCGGGTTCGTCGATCATCCCGCGACTGTTCACCATCCACGTGTTGCTGATACCTGGGCTGCTGCTCGCACTGATCGCTGCCCACATGCTGCTGCTCGTCTACCACAAGCACACGCAGTGGCCCGGGCCCGGACGCACCGAGCAGAACGTCGTCGGGTTCCCGATGCTGCCGGTCTACGCAGCCAAGGCCGGCGGGTTCTTCTTCGTCGTCTTCGGTGTGCTGGCCCTGATGGGCGGGTTGATGTCGATCAACCCGGTCTGGCGATTCGGCCCGTACAACCCTGCCGAGGTCACGGCCGGGTCCCAGCCCGACTGGTACATGGGCTGGCCCGACGGCGCACTGCGCCTGATGCCTGGGATCGAGACGGAGATCTGGGGGATCACTCTGTCCTGGAACGTCTTCCTCCCGATCATCGTGCTGCCGGGCCTGATGTTCACCATCCTGCTCATGCTGCCGTTCATCGAGGGGTGGATCACCCAGGACAAGCGGGAGCACCACCTGCTCCAGCGCCCGCGCAACGCTCCGACGCGCACCGCGCTGATGGTCTCGCTGATGACCTTCTACGGTCTGACCTGGGCGGCCGGCGGCAACGACATCCTCGCCATCAAGATGGATCTGAGCATCAACCAGATCACCTACTTCTTGCGGGCCGCGGTGTTCATCGGTCCGGTGATCGCGTTCATCATCACGCGCCGTTGGTGCATCTCGTTGCAGCGCCATGACAACGAGAAGCTGCTGCACGGCATGGAGAGCGGCGTCATCATGCGTGACCCGCAGGGTGGCTACAGCGAGAAGCATCTGCCGCTTCCGGCCGCTGCGGCGTACACGCTCACCTCGCGTGACCGCGACGAGGTGTTCACCCCGGTCTCCGAGGCGGACGCCAACGGTGTCGAGTCGCCCACGGCTCGCAAGGACAAGGTCCGTGCCCGACTGTCCAGGTTCTGGCACGGCAACACCATCCAGAAGCCGACCCGGGCCCAGCTCGAGGAAGGCCACCACCACGCCGAGGTCGAGGCTGCGCATGACGCGGAGCTGGGTAACGCCGCCGACGGCCATCAGTACGACGGTCGTCACGACGTCTCCGGTGACGAGCTCAGCAGGCACTGACGTACGACGCGCAAGTTGGGCCCGGGTCATCGACCCGGGCCCTTCTTACTGTTCCAGTGATTGGTCTTACCACTTGACCACCAGATGAGTAGCCGGGCACACTGCCCCATGGCCTTGAAACCGGTAGCCCGCCGCCTCGTCCCCGAGGACGTCTTCGACCAGCTCCTCGGCGAGGTGGTCGACGGTGAGCTGAGCGCGGGTGACTCCCTGCCCAGTGAGCGGCGCCTGGCCGAGGTGCTGGGCGTCTCCCGACCCGCCGTCCGCGAGGCGCTGCAGCGCCTCTCCCAGGCCCAGCTGGTCGAGGTCCGCCACGGAGGCAGCACCACGGTGCGCGACTTCAAGAAGTTCGGCGGACTCGACCTCCTCCCCCGGCTGCTGGTGCGCGACGGCGAGCTCGACCCGACCGTGGGCCTGAGCATCTTGCAGGCGCGTCAGGCGATAGCGCCTGCGGTGGCCGCCCACGCCGCCGAGTCCGCCGGCCCAGCCGCCGCGGAGACGCTGCGGGCCGCGGTGACCGAGCTGGAGCAAGCCCATGACTCCGAGACCCGGCAACATGCGGCCCTGGTGTTCTGGGACGCGGTCGTCGACGCGGCCGACTCGATCGTCTTCCGGCTGCTCTTCAACAGCCTCCGGCTGGCCTACGAGCCAGCCATCGCGGCCCTCGGCCCGGTGATGGATGCGGAGGTCGACAACGTCGACGGCTACCGCACGCTTGCCGAGGCGGTGTCAGCGGGTGACCGAGTCGCCGCGCAGGCTGCGGCGGACGAGCTGTTGCGTCCCGCCACGGAGGCGCTGAGCCGTCTGCTCGCGCTGCTGGACACCTGAACCTGCCCTCCCCCACATACTCGACCCGCCCGACTGCCGACCAGGAGATCCGTCATGACCAAGCCAAGCCCCGAGATCGAGACCAGAGCACGGGAGCGCCTGGCCGCCGATGAGCAACGGATCGCTGCGGAACCGGCCGCGAAGATGACCGGGAGCCGGCGTACGTCGCAGACCCTTGGTCAGGCCTGGGTCGACTTCTGGCGGCATCCTTCTCCCTGGCTGATCGGCACCTTCCTCGTCGGCGCGACGGCCTACCGCGCGACGCTAAACACGTTCAGCTGGACCGAGCTGCTCGTCCCCGTGGCGCTGGTGGTGCTGTTCCCGGTCATCGAGTGGGTGATCCACGTGGTGATCCTGCACTGGCGCCCTCGCAAGGTCGGCGGCGTCCGGGTCGACTCCCTGTTGTCCCGCAAGCACCGCGCCCACCATTCCGACCCCCGGGTGATTCCCCTGGTGTTCATCCCATGGCAGGTCGAGCTGTGGCTGCTGCCGTCCTACGTCGTGATCGCCCTGCTCGCATTCCCCGGAGAGGCCGCTGGAGCGACGTTCCTCGTGGCCGTCGGTACGTTGATGTTCAACTACGAGTGGGTGCACTACCTGGTCCACAGCGACTACCGGCCGCGGACCAAGGCGTTCCGCGCGGTCTGGCGCAACCACCGGCTGCACCACTACAAGAACGAGCACTACTGGTTCACCGTGACCACCTCAGGAACGGCGGACCGGCTGTTCGGCACCTACCCTGAATCCGGCGCGGTCGAGAGCTCCAAGACCGTCCGGCAGCTGCACGCCCTCGAGGTCAGCAGGGAGACCCAGTCGAGCCGGTCGTGAGGCTCAGCTGAGCGCGGAGCCCGCCCGGTAGTCGGGGAAAGAGGCGTTCCAGTCCCCGAACCCGTTGGTCAGGTCCATGCCCCTGTCGGTCCCGACGTACTGGACGACGTCGCCCACCTTGCTGTTGTTGTACAACCATTCGGCGTTCGCCGTGCTCATACCGGTGCAGCCGTGGCTGACGTTGGCGTTGCCCTGGTCGCCCACGGACCACGGAGCCGCGTGTACGAACTCGCCGGAGTTCGTCACGCGCATGGCGTACTCGACATCATCGAGGTCGTAACCGTCGGCGCTTTCCGGGTCGATGCCGATCGTCTCGGAGTTCATCCGCTTGGTCCGGTGCTTCTCGCTGATCACCTTGATCCCGGACCTCGTGGTGAACTTCGGCTGTTCACCGGTCGTGATCGGGATGTTCCGGATCAGCTTGCCGTTGCGGAAGACCCGCATCTGGTGGCTGTTCATGTCGACCTTGCTGACCATGGCATCGCCGACGTGGAACTTCTGGGTCCGGTCCAGCTGGCCGTAGATGCCGTTGCCGGCGGGGACCCCGCCGATGTCGGCCTTCACGGTCACGTCGGTGCCCGGACGCCAGTAGCTCTTCGGGCGCCAGTGCACTTCCTGGCTGCTGATCCAGTGGAAGGCGCCGACCTGCGCAGGCTGGCTGGTCACCTTCAGGTGTCGCTCGATCGATGCCTGGTTGGCGACGGGGACGTCGAACCGGATGACGACCGGCATGCCCACTCCGACGGTCTGGCCGTCGGTGGGCACGAAACTGGGGTAGGTCTGCTCGTCGAGGCTCAGCTTGCGCGTCCGGAACGCTGACTCGAAGCTGTTCTTCACGCTCTCGGAGTCCACTGCGGTGCTGGTGATGCGGTAGCGCGACGCTGCCTGCAGCTGGGTGTTGGAGACCCAACGCGTCTTGTCCGGGGAGAGACGTCCCTTGATGATCGCGCCCTTGGGGCCGGTGACCTGGACCGTCTCGAAGGTGCCCGACTGGACGCGGAGCTTTACCTTGCGCTCGATGTCCACCTTCTGGGCACCGCGACGGATGTTGCTGAGGATCTTGGCCTGTGAGGTCTTGCTTACCTGGGAGGTGTCACCCTCCGGCTCGGAGGAGTCGTTTCCGGGCGCGCTGGAACAGGCCGAGACCAGGGCGAGCGCCAAGGCGACGCCGAGGGCGGAGAGGCGGGTACGTGGGGACCGGCAGGACATCGGGGGACTCCACAACTGGGGATGATTTTGGTGCTGGGTGATTTCCGGACGCGCGCTGTTCTCCGAACGCGGGATGTCCCAAGGCTAACAATGACTGCACAACGACACGCCTGCCTGACACGTGGCGCTGTTCACGCCTTGACCGGGAATACGGAACCCAAATGCCCTATTGGCCCCACCCTGAGGGGGTCAGTGGGCGTGCTCGCCCCGGTAGTACTCGAAGACGAACCCGGACAGGGCCACCGCACCGAGCGCGAGACCGATGATGAACAGCCACCAGCCGATCGCCACGCCTAGCACCATCGTGGCGAGGCACATCGCGCACCACAGCGGCCACCAGCTGTAAGGCGGGAAGAACCCCAGCTCCCCTGCCCCGTCGGCGATCTCGCCCTCCTTGCGGTCCTCCGGACGCGGCTCCATCCGCGTCATGTGGAAGCCGAGGTAGAAGGTGATCAGCCCGACGAGCAGCGTGGTCATCGCCAGTGCCGTGGTGCCGGTGACTTCGCCGGTGATCAACCAGTAGGCGGGCGAGACCAACACGAAGAAAATGGTGCAGATCCCGAAGACGTAGGTCTCGCTCCTCATTTGTCCTCTCCTTCGTGGCCGCCGATGGCACCGCTGCGGCCCTCCATCGAGGGGGCGTCGGACGCGTCGTCGTCGTCGCCGAGCCCTTCGTTGTCCTCGTACTCCAGCGTCGCGATCTCCGGGTGGTGCAGGTCGAACGCCGGGGACTCGGAGCGGATCCGCGGGATGCTGAGGAAGTTGTGCCGTGGAGGCGGACAGCTCGTCGCCCATTCCAGTGAGCGGCCCCAACCCCATGGATCGTCGACGGTGACCTTGGGCGAGCGCAGGGTCTTGTAGACGTTGAGCAGGAACGGCAACGTGGAGAAGGCCAGCAGGAAGGCCCCCACCGTGGAGACCTGGTTGAGCAGGGTGAACCCGTCGGACGGCGAGTAGTCGGCGTAGCGACGGGGCATCCCCTCCACGCCGACCCAGTGCTGCACCAGGAAGGTGGTGTGGAAGCCGATGAAGAGCAACCAGAAGTGGATCTTGCCGAGCCGCTCGTCGAGCATCTTCCCGGTCATCTTCGGCCACCAGAAGTAGAAGCCGGCGAACATCGCGAACACCACGGTGCCGAAGACGACGTAGTGGAAGTGCGCCACCACGAAGTAGGAGTCGGACACGTGGAAGTCCAGCGGCGGCGAGGCCAGGATGATGCCGGTCAGGCCACCGAACAGGAAGGTCACCAGGAACCCGACCGACCAGAGCATGGGCGTGTCGAAGCTGATCGACCCGCCCCACATCGTGCCTATCCAGTTGAAGAACTTCACGCCTGTCGGTACGGCGATCAGGAACGTCATCCCGGAGAAGAAGGCGAGGTCGACCGCACCGGTGACGAACATGTGGTGCGCCCACACCGCAACGGAGAGGATCGCGATGCCGAGGGTGGCGCCAACCAGCCCGACGTACCCGAAGATCGGCTTGCGGCTGAAGACCGGCAGGATCTCTGTGACGATGCCGAAGAACGGCAGCGCGATGATGTAGACCTCTGGATGGCCGAAGAACCAGAACAGGTGTTGCCACAGGAGTGGGCCGCCGCCCGCAGGGTCGAAGACGTGGGCCCCGAGTTGCCGGTCAGCCTCCAGCGCGAGCAGCGCGGCAGCGAGGATCGGGAACGCGATCAGCACCAGGAGGCTGGTGACGAGGGTGTTCCAGACGAAGATCGGCATCCGGAACATCGTCATCCCGGGCGCGCGCATGCAGATGATCGTGGTCACGAAGTTGACTCCACCGAGGATGGTGCCCATGCCGGCGAGCCACAGGCCCATCACCCACAGGTCACCGCCGACGCCGGGCGAGCGGATCGCATTCGAGAGCGGCGTGTAGCCCGTCCAGCCGAAGTCGGCGGCACCCCCCGGGGTGAGGAAGCCCGCACCCACGATGAGGCCCCCGAACAGGAAGAACCAGTAGCTCAGCATGTTCAGCCGCGGGAACGCGACGTCGGGCGAGCCGATCTGGAGCGGCATCACCACGTTGGCGAAGCCGAAGAACAGTGGCGTCGCGAACATCAGCAGCATGATCGTGCCGTGCATCGTGAACAGCTGGTTGTACAGCTCCTCGTTGACCACCTGCTGACCCGGGAAGGCCAGCTCGGAGCGCATCACCAGGGCCATCACGCCGGCGATCAGGAACCACACGAACGCCGTGGCCAGGTAGAGCTTTCCGATCAGCTTGTGGTCGGTGGTCGTCAGGATCTTGACGACCTGCTCGCCCAGCGAGTGCTGCGGGGGTTCTACGCGTGCGCCCGTTGGGGCGTCGGAGACGGCGGTCATTCTTCTCCTCCGGTGTCATCGGACGGGTCGAGCCCGGCCACTTCATCGGCGTTCACGCCGCCGATCGCCTCGCCGGTGTTGCCCAGGGCGGCAAGCTCCTCGAGGTGGGCGTCGTACTCCGACTCCTCCACGACCTTGACGTTGAACAGCATCCGCGAGTGGTAGACGCCGCAGAGCTCTGCGCAGCGCCCTTCGAACGTGCCCAGCCGCGTGGGGGTGAGTGCGAACGTGTTGGCCCGCCCGGGGATCACGTCCATCTTGAACAGGAAGCCGGGCACCCAGAACGAGTGGATGACGTCGGGCGAGGCGAGCTGGATCTTGACGCTCTGGTCCTTGACCAGCCACAGGGTCGGTCGCTCAGCGGTGGTGCCGCCCTCGTGGACGACCTCCTCCCCGCTGACCGGGACGTAGTCGCGCTTCTTGTCGTCGTAGTCCAGGTTGTAGTTGAAGGTCCACGACCACTGCTGACCCACGACCGTGATGGTCTGGTCAGGGTTCTTCACCGATGGGTCCTCGTCGCCCTTGATGACCTCGTTCTGGACCTCGACGGTGAAGAAGAAGAGGACGACCACCATCATGATCGGGGCGATCGTGTAGAAGATCTCGATCGGCAGGTTGTAGCGCGTCTGCACGGGGATCTCGGTCTCGGACCGCCGGCGGTAACGAATCGCCACGTAGAAGATCAGGCCCCAGACGATGACACCGGTGATCATGGCGGCCAGCCAGGACCACATCCAGAGGTCGTGCATGAGCGGGGCTTCCTCGGTCGAAGCGACCGGCATCGCGAGGCGTTTGATCTCGCCTTCCTGCTCGGGCGAGCAACCGCTCAGGATGAGCAACGCGGTGACCATCAGGCCACCGAGCGCCGCGCGGCGGAAGCGGGAGGGGTGCTCCAGACTCACGGACGAGCCCTTTCTTCAAGCTGACGCGGGATCTGTGACCAGCTTCGGACAAGCGAAACCCTACTACTGACGGACCCCCACACGACGCGCAGGGCGCGGGTAGATTCTGCCCTGTGAACGATGCCCGAAATACGTACCTCGACAACGCATCGGGGGAGCCGCTGCACCCCGCCGCGCGGGAGGTGCTGGACCGGGCCCTCGACCGTGGGTACGCCGATCCGCGACGACTGCACCGACCGGCTCGCGAGGCCCGGCTGATGCTCGACAACGCCCGTGCCGTGGTGGCGGAATGCCTCGGGGTGCGCCCGGACGAGGTGACGTTCACACCCAGCGGGACGCATGCGGTGCACCTCGGCGTGCTCGGGCTCCTCGCCGGCAGGGCCAGGCAGGGCGATCTCCTGCTGGCCAGCAGCGTCGAGCACTCGGCCGTCCTGCAGGCCGGCTCCTGGCACACCGCGCGCGGCGGCCGGTTCGAGACTGTGGACGTGGATGCGCACGGCCGGGTCTCCTCCGACAGCGTCGCCGCGGCGACTGCCCAGCACGGTGTGCCCGCAGTGATCGCGATCCAGTCCGCCAACCCTGAGGTCGGAGCGCTGCAGCCCGTCGAGGTGGCCCACGTGATGGAGTCCCCTCTGTTCGTGGACGCGTGCGCGTCTGCCGGCCGGCTGCCGTTGCCGGAGGGTTGGTCGGCTGCAGCCGCCTCTGCCCACAAGTGGGGCGGCCCGGCGGGGGTCGGCGTGCTCCTGGTGCGCCGGTCCGCTCGCTGGCGGAACCCGTTCCCGGGCGACGAGCGGATCGACGAGCGAGCTGTCGGGTTCGAGAACGTGCCGGCCGCGCTCGCTGCCGCAGCAGCCCTGCGCGCCAGCCTCGAGGAGCAGGTGCAGCTGTCCGCGGAGCACTTCTCGCTCACCACCATGCTCGCCGAGACGGTGAGGTCGATCCCCGACACCCAGGTGTTCCTCGCCCCGGGCGACCGGTTGCCGCACGTGCTGGCGTTCTCCTGCCTCTACGTCGATGGAGAGGCACTGGTCAGCGAGCTCGACCGGCTCGGCTTCGCGGTGGCAAGCGGTTCGGCCTGCACCGCCGGCTCCCTCGAGCCGAGTCACGTGCTGGCAGCGATGGGGGCCCTGACCCACGGCAATGTGCGGGTCTCCCTCGGCCGCGACACTGCGGCGGCGGACGTGCACCGGCTTGCCGGCGAGCTCCCCGGTCTGGTCGAGAGGCTCCGGGCGAGGGCGGGGGTGTCCTGATGAGCGAGCCCGTCCCCGCTCTCGAGGTGGACTGCCGCGGGATGGCCTGCCCGAAGCCGGTCATCGAGCTGTCCAAGGCCGTCGCGGCGGTCGAGGTGGGCAAGACGGTGGTGCTCGTCGCCGACGACGCAGCGGCTGCCGCCGACGTACAGGCGTGGTGCCGCATGCGCGGTCAGGAGTACGCCGGGTCGGGAACCACCGCGGACGGCGTACCGACCTATCTGGTGCGCCGGGTCAGCTGACTCGTGTTCAGCCGAGGTGCGGGCTGACGTCGGCGGCAGCCTCGTCGCCGTACGCCGCGGCCAGCCGGGCCACGAACTCGGGATGCGTGAACGAGTACTCCTGGGTGCCGACCTTCTCGACGACGTAGGCCGCCAGCACGCAGCCGACCTGCGCGGCGCGCTCGTGCGGCAGCTTCCACTCGAGCGCCGCCAGGAACCCGGACCGGAACGCGTCGCCGACTCCTGTGGGCTCGACTGCCACCACGCCCGGGACTGCGGGCACCTCGATGGTCTCTTGGTCGGTCCCGACGATCCGCACCCCGTCCGCCCCCATGGTGATGACCTGCGTGCCGACCCTGGACAGGATCTCCTCGGCCGACCACCCGGTCTTGGACTCGATCAGGTGCGACTCGTACTCGTTGGAGAACAGGTACGCCGCGCCGTCGACCAGCTCGCGGATCATCTCGCCCTCGCCGAAGGCCAGCTGCTGGCTCGGGTCGGCGACGAACGGGTAGCCGCGCTCGCGGCACTCCCGGGTGTGGCTGACCATTCCCTGCGGGTCGTCGGGCCCGATGAGCACGAAGGTGGGCTCCCCTACCCGCTTGGCAATGGGCTGCAGCTCGATCAGCCTGGCCTCGCTCATCGCCCCGGGGTAGAAGCTGGCGAACTGCGCCATCGTGGAGTCGGTCGTGCACACGAACCGTGCGGTGTGCAGGTCTTGGGAGATGTGGACGGAGTCGCAGTCCACCCCGTGGCGCTCGAGCCAGGAGCGGTAGTCGGCGAAGTCCTCGCCCGCGGCACCGACCAGAACGGGGCGCAGACCCAGGCGGCTCAGCCCGAACGCGATGTTGCCCGCGCAACCGCCCCGCCGGATGTCGAGGTCGTCGACCAGGAAGGAGACCGAGAGCTTGTCGAGCTGCTCGACGACCAGGGAGTCGGCGAACTTCCCACCGAAGCTCATCAGGTGGTCTGTGGCGATGGAACCGGCGATCAGCAGCGACATGCGCGTCCTCAAATGTTTCGGTCGTGTGAAAGTTCCGGGCGACGCGAACACTACCGAGGGCCAGGTTTGGGAGTACCGGTCGGTAGCCCCTAGCGTCGGGACATGAGCTACGAGCGCCTCGCCTACGACGACCAGGACTCCGCCCACGAGATGCACGACGACTGCGCGGCATGCGCCAGCCGGATCAGCCTCCCCCGCCAGCGGGTGGACAACCAGGCCGTGACGATGCCGGCCCCGTCACTCGCCTACGACGCGTTCCCGCAGGTGGTCCGCAAGCCCGAGATCGAGGTCAGCGAAGCAGCAGCGCACCTGGCCTCCCGGCTGCACCTGCACCTGAACTGACCCCGAGGCGTCACAGCTGAAGGCCTGACAAACGCCGAGGCGTCGCAGATGAATGTTCATCTGCGACGCCTCGGCGTTTGTTGAGGTGCTTTGGGTCAGTGGAAGGAGTCACCGCAAGCGCACGAACCGCCCGCGTTGGGGTTGTCGATGGTGAAGCCCTGCTTCTCGATGGAGTCGACGAAGTCGATCGTCGCGCCGTTGAGGTAGGGGACGCTCATCCGGTCGACGACGACGGAGACGCCGTTGAAGTCGGTGACGAGGTCACCGTCGAGGTTCCGCTCGTCGAAGAACAACTGGTAGCGCAGGCCGGAACAGCCACCGGGCTGCACGGCGATCCGCAGCTGTAGGTCGTCGCGGCCCTCCTGCGCGAGCAGGCTCTTGACCTTGGACGAGGCGGTGTCGGTGAGGTTGATCCCGTCGGTGCGGATCTCCTGGGCGGTGTCGACCTGCTCGGTCATGAAGGCTCTCCAGTGGTCATCGGGGTGCAGTTGCTACAGGTCCAATGGTCGCACATCTGCGGTTATTCCTCGCATGGTCCGGTCCGTGGCCCGGCGTACACCCCCCGCTCGGCGTGCTGTTCAGCGGGACCAGGTGCGGGCGGTGCGGCTGGCGAGCTCCGCCAGCGCCTCCGCAGGGGCGCCGAGAGCGCGCTCCTCCCCCACCAGGTCGACCACCGAGTACGCCGACTCCACGCCCAGCGTCCGCATCTCCCGCGAGCCGATCAGGACCTGGCCGGCGAGCGCAATGCACGGGACCAGCGCCTGTGCAGCCACCTCCGCCACGCCGTACGGGACCTTGCCGGAGCCCGAGGAGAAGTCGAACGCCCCTTCGCCGGTAACCACCAGGTCGGCGTCCCTCACCTTCTCCGCCAACCCGACCGCCTCCATCACCATGTCGACGCCAGGGCTGCGGGTGCCCCCGAGCAGCAGCAGCGCGAACCCCAGCCCGCCCGCGGCGCCGGCACCCTTCGTCGCCGCCAGCTTGCGGTCGGTGACCTCAGCGAAGCGCTGCAACCAGCCGTCGACGGTGACGTGCCGCTCCTCGGGCAGCCCCTTCTGGGGCCCGTAGATCTTGGTGGCGCCGTTGATCCCGAGGAGTGGGTTGTCGACGTCGCTCGCAATGACCAGCTCCACCCCCTCGACCCGGCGACGGGGCCCGCCCAGATCGACGGAGGTGAGGTCCGCCAGCCCCGTCGGCCCCTCTTCGAGGGACCCGCCCTCGGCCGTGGCTCCGAGAGCCGAGAGCAGTCCGGCGCCGCCGTCGTTGGTGGCGGACCCGCCGAGGCCGAGCACCACCCGCGTGGCGCCGGCGTCCACGGCCAGGCCGAGCAGCTCGCCGAGCCCGCGCGTCGTCGCCCGCTCGGGTTCGCGGTTCTCCGGTGGCGTCAGGTGCAGCCCGACCGCCTGCGCGCTCTCGACGTACGACGTGTCTCCGACCCGGAGGATCGCGGCCGGGGTGGGCTCGCCGTACGGTCCGGTGACCGTGACTGCCTGCAGCTCGCCGCCCAGCGCAACATGGAGTACGTCGACGAACCCCGGACCGCCGTCGGACATCGGCACCTGCACGAGCACGTCATCCGGAGCTCGTCCGGCCCATCCCGAGGACATGGCCTCGGCCGCCTCGACGGCGGTGAGCGTGCCGGCGAACTTGTCCGGGGCGAAGACGACGTGCATGGGCCCATCCTGCCGTGAGGCCTCCAGCCGCCGATGGGAGACTTCGGGCATGTCGACCGTCGAGCTCCCGTTGCTCCCCCTTGGACTGGGCACCGACCGCTCCTCGGAGCGCGGCGTCGAGTGCCCCGGTGACCTGCCGGCCGCCTCCGATCCCGACCTGGTGGCTCGTGCACGCCGGGCCAAGGAGCGGCTCGGCGAGAAGGTCTTCGTGCTCGGGCACCACTACCAGCGCGACGAGGTGATCGAGTTCGCCGACGTCACCGGTGACTCGTTCAAGCTCGCGCGCGACGCCGCCGCGCGGCCGGAGGCGGAGTACATCGTCTTCTGCGGTGTGCACTTCATGGCCGAGTCGGCCGACATCCTGACCGCGCCGGAGCAGAAGGTCGTGCTCCCCGACCTCGCTGCCGGCTGCTCGATGGCCGACATGGCCCGGCTCGCCCAGGTCGAGGACACCTGGGACGCACTCACCGATGCCGGCATCGCCGAGGTCGTCGTACCCGTCACCTACATGAACTCCTCGGCCGACATCAAGGCGTTCTGCGGCCGCCACGACGGCGTCGTGTGCACCTCGTCCAACGCCCAGGCCGCCCTGGAGTGGGCCTACGAGCAGAAGGGTCCGGACACCAAGGTCCTGTTCCTCCCTGACCAGCACCTCGGCCGCAACACCGCCGTGCGCGAGATGGGCTTCTCGCTCCAGGACTGCGTCGTGTGGAACCCGCTGCTTCCCGGTGGCGGCCTCTCCCCCGAGGCGCTGCGCGACGCGAAGATCATCCTGTGGAAGGGGCACTGCTCGGTGCACGGCCGGTTCTCCGAGCAGGTCGTCGACGAGCTGCGTGCCACCGTCCCCGACGTACGGATCCTGGTGCACCCCGAGTGCAAGCACGAGGTCGTCAACAAGGCGGACCTCGTTGGCTCGACGGAGTTCATCATCAAGACCGTGGATGCAGCGCCGGCAGGCACGACCTGGGCGATCGGCACCGAGCTCAACCTCGTCAAGCGCCTGGCGGACGCCCACCCGGAGCAGAACATCATGTTCCTGGACCGCACCGTCTGCTACTGCTCGACGATGAACCGGATCGACCTGCCCCACCTGGTCTGGGCGCTCGAGTCGCTCGCGGAGGGACAGCTCGTCAACGTGATCGAGGTCGACCCGGAGACCGAGCACTGGGCCAAGGTCGCGCTGCAGCGGATGCTGGACCTGCCCGGCAAGTCACACCGCGACTGATCCAGTCAGGTTTCGCTGATCCCCCAGATCGGCATCCAGCGCGAGGTGTCCTCCTCGACGGGAAGGTCGACACCCACGGCGTCGCGGATCTGCCGCTCGCGCAAGGTGTCGCGGCTGCTGGGGCCGGTAGGGCAGAACGGGTAGAAGGTGCCCTGCTTGTAGAGGTAGACGAGGTACGCCGGAACTCCGTTGTCGTCGCGGAAGCCGACCGTCGAGCAGAGCAGGCCGGTGCCGAAACCCTGCGCCTCCAGCGCGGAGTTCACGGCGTGCAGGTCGGTCACCAGCCCGGCGGTGTCCTCCGGCGCGGCACGGACGGTCAGCCAGGTGAAGCCGTACTCGTCCACCCTGCTCTCGGTGTTCGGCCCACCGTCCACGGTGACCAGGGCGGACGCCTCGACCTGGGTGGCCGCAGCGGCGTGGCCCTCGGCCGCGCGGAAGCAGACCGAGCCGCTGCCGATCGGGTGCAGCCCCATCGAGGCCTCGAGCGTCATCGCGGCCGACGGCAGCGAGAACAGCGCGTCCAGGTTTGCCGCGCGTGGCCGGGAGTGGCCGCGCAGCGCATCCCAGAAGCCCATGTGTCGCAGACCTCTCAGAGGGTCTGGCCGAGGCTGGCGGCGATCTTCGCGAGCTGGTCGAGTCGCTGCTCGAGGGGCGGGTGGGTCGACGTCAGCGTTCCCATGCCGAGCCCGCGGACGGCCGGGGTGATGAAGAAGGCGTTCATCGACTTGGCGGCGCGCAGGTCGCGCTCGGGTACGGCGTTCATCTGGCCACTGATCTTGGTCAGGGCCGAGGCCAGTGCCGAGGGCTTCTGGGTCAGGTAGGCACCGGATCGGTCGGCACAGAGCTCGCGGTAGCGCGAGAGCAGCCGCAGCAGCACGAAACTGATGGCGTAGACAACGATGCTCACCACCAGCACGACGACGAACCCGATCGCCCCGCTGCTGTCGTTGCCGCGCGACCGGCCGAGGCCACCGAACTGTGCGCCTCTGGTAACCATGCCGGCGAGGATCCCGGTCGACGCGGCCACGGTCATCACGAGCACGTCGCGATGGGCCACATGGGAGAGCTCGTGCGCAAGGACACCCTCGAGTTCCTCGGCGTTGAGAGTTCGGAGGATGCCGGTGGTCACGCAGACCACCGAGCGCTGGGGTGACCGTCCTGTGGCGAAGGCGTTCGGCAGGTCGGTGTCCGAGATCGCCACCCGCGGCTTGGGCATGTCAGCCATCGCGCACAGCCGGTCGATCATGCCGTGCAGCTCGGGGGCCTCCTCTGGGGTGACCTCGCGCGCCCGCATAGCCCGCATGGCGGCCTTGTCGGAGAACCACCACTGGAAGAACGCCACGCCAATGCCGAGCCACGCCGATGAGTATCGAAAGCGCGGCGCTGTCGACGGCGAACATCAGAGCGACCACGATGCCGACGAAGAGTGCTCCCAGCAGGAACATGACGGCGGTCATCCGAACGGTCAGTCCGGAGTCGGGGACGAAACGGGTGCGTGCCATCAGGCGCTCAACCCGGGATCAGTCCTTCGCCGTCGAGCAGATGGCGAACCTCGTCGATCGTGGCGTCGAACGGCGGCAGGATCAGGTCGGAGTCCTCGAGGGAGTCCTCGGCGAGCGGAGTGCCGGTGCGGCGTACGCCGTCGAGCAGAGCGGTCAGCGCGGCCCGGAAACCGGCCTCGTCGCCGGACTCGATGGTCGACTCGACGGCGCGGTCGAGCTCGTTGAGCGTCTCGAGCTGGTCGTCCGCAACCTCGAGCTGTCCCTCACCCAGGATGCGGACGATCATCCCTGCTGTCCCTTCTCGACCGGGTCCTCGATCGGCGTCTCGGCCGCCGGTGCCGCCGGGGCCTCGGGTGCTTCGATCGCGTCCGGGCTGCTGCCCTTGAGCGCTGCAAGCTCGGCCTCGACGTCGGACTGGGAACTCATCGCCTCCAGCTCGCGGCTGATGTCGTCGCCCCGGTTGATCGAGCTGGCGTCGTCCAGCGCACCGGAGGCGATCAGCTCGTCGACCGCGCCGGCGCGGGCCTGCATCTGCAGGGTCTTGTCCTCGGCACGCTGTACGGCGAGCCCGACGTCACCCATCTCCTCGGAGATCCCGGAGAAGGCCTCGCCGATGCGGGTCTGGGCCTCTGCGGCCGTGTAGGTGGCCTTGATCGTCTCCTTGCGCGTACGGAACGACTCGACCTTCGCCTGCAACCGCTGCGAGGCGAGGGTGAGCTTCTCCTCCTCGCCCTGGAGCTGGTCGTGCTGCGCGTTGAGGTCGCCGATCTGAGACGTGACGGCGGACTTGCGGGTCAGCGCCTCCCGCGCGAGGTCCTCGCGACCCATCGACAGCGCCTTCTGTGCCTGCTCGGTGAGCTTGTCCGACTGCGTCTGCAGCTGGTTGCGCTGGAGCTCGATCCGCTTGCGGCTGGTTGCGACGTCGGCGACGCCGCGGCGTACCTTCGTCAGCATCTCCAGCTGTCGCTGATAGCTGTAGTCGAGGGTCTCTCGCGGGTCCTCGGCGTTGTCGAGCGCCTTGTTGGCTTTCGCCCGGAAGATCGTGCTCATCCGCTTCATCAGACTCATGCGCTCAACTTACCCGTCCCGGCCCAGCGGAACGAGGGGCCTGAGGCGCCCGAGTCCGCGGCGGTACGCCGGGTAGGCTGAACGCTCACCCCCGAACTCCTCCACGCCCCGGAAGGCCACGTGTTCCGCCGTACCAACAAAGTCGAGACCGCAGAGCCTGTTCCCCTCACGCAGAAGGGTCCCGGAGCCAAGGGTCGACCGACCCCCACGCGCAAGGAAGCCGAAGCCGCCCGGCGTGAGCGCGCGAAGGTGGGGATGGACAAGAAGGCCGCGAAGAAGCTGCTCCGCGAGCGCCAGGCCGAGTCCAACGCCAAGGTGCGGGCAGGGATGCGTGCCGGCGACGAGCGCTACCTCCCGGCTCGGGACCAGGGTCCGGTCAAGCGGTTCATCCGCGACTTCATCGACGCCCGGTTGTGCGTCGCGGAGTTCCTGCTGCCGCTGCTCATCGTGATCATGGTCCTGCAGTACTCCGGCAACCCGGCGCTGGTCAGCACAAGCAGCCGGCTCTGGGGCGTATCGATCCTGATGGTCACCCTGGACACCGGCTGGTTGCTGTTCCGGATCAAGCGGGCGCTGCGGGCGAAGTTCCCCGACGAGAGCCTCAAGGGGACGACGTTCTACACGATCCTGCGCGCGCTGCAGCTGCGCTGGTTGCGGATGCCCAAGCCCCAGGTCAAGCTCGGCGGCGCTCCGCGCTGAGCGGCATAGCTCAGCCCGGCTCGAGCGACATCGGGCCGTAGACCTCCCGGTCACCCTCGAACAGGGTCACCGCCGAGACGCCCTCCTCGGCGAGGTCGGGGTAGGCCTCGCCGAGCCAGCTCTCCGCGTCGCTGCGCGTCGGGAACTCGGTGCGCTCGGCGCTGATCACCCGACCGTCGGCGTCGAGCTGCTGCCACCACCACGGCACCTGGTCCTGCTTGCGCGACGAGCTTCCGAACGCCGGCTCTGGAGTGTTGGTCACGAAGAGTCCTCTCGGTCGTTGACTGGGTTGCTGCTCGGTCTGCTCAGGACTCCCGGACGCCGGGCTCGACGAACGGCGGCTTGGTGACGACGAACACCTCGGGCCTGCCGCGTACGTCGACCAGCACCTCGGCGCCCACCTGGATCTGGCTGTTCACCAGGGCCAGCGCGACGCCCTTGCGCAACGTGGGCGAGAACGTGCCCGACGTGACGAAGCCGACCGGCAGGTCCTGGGTGACCTTCACACTCATCTGCGGCCGGGCGATCCCCCGGCCCTCGGCGACCAGCCCTCGCAGGGTGACCCGGGGGCCGGCCTCCTTCTCTGCCGCGAGCACGTCCTTGCCCCAGAACGCGGGCTTGGACCAGCCGACCGCCCAGCCGAGCCGGGCCTGGACGGGGGTCACCTCGAGGCTGATGTCCTGCCCGTGCAGCGGGTAGCCCATCTCGGTGCGCAGGGTGTCGCGGGCGCCGAGCCCGCAGGGCACGATCCCGTGCGGCTCACCGGCAGCCAGCAGGGCGTCCCAGAGCGCGGGAGCCACCTCGTTCTCGGCGACCAGCTCGTAGCCACGCTCCCCCGTGTAGCCCGAGCGACAGACCACGACCTCGTGGCCCTCGAAGGGTGCGTCCTGGAACGACATGTAGTCGTGCCCGACGGGCAACCCGACTGCCTGCAAGACCTCGTCCGACTGCGGACCCTGCACGGCGAGCACGCAGTGGGTCTGGTGCTGGTCGGTGATGGTGACGCCGTCGGGGCACTCGGCGTCGAGCCGCCGCTTGATCTCGGCGGAGTTGGCCGCGTTGGGCACCAGCAGCAGGTCGGTGTCGTCGCGGTAGTAGACGATCATGTCGTCGACGATGCCGCCGGTCTCCGGGTCGCAGACCAGGGTGTACTGCGCCTGACCGGGTCCGATCCGGCCCAGGTCGTTGCTCAGGCAGTTGTTCAGGTACGCCGCGGCACCCTCGCCGCGGATCACGATCTTGCCGAGGTGGCTGACGTCGAAGATGCCGACGGAGGTGCGCACGGCGGCGTGCTCCTTGAGCACGCCGGTCGGGTACTCCAGCGGCATCTCCCACCCTCCGAACTCGGCGAGCTTCGCCCCCGCGGCGACGTGACGGTCGTGGAGCGGCGAGTGCGTGAGCGACATGCGTGGAAAGTTACCCCAGCCCTCCGGCACCGGCTCACCGCCTAGCATCGTTCCCCGTGACGACGTACACGCTCCGCAAGGGCAGCCCTGCCAAGACCCGCACCGACCTGGTGGTGATCGGCGTTGCCCGGACCTCCAAGGGCGATCTCGAGGTCTGTCCGGGAGCTGAGGACGTGTCAGCGGCGTACGGGCGGAAGTTCCGGCCGTTGCTCGCGTCCATGGGGTTCGACGGCGACGTCGGTGAGGTCCTGCGGGTGCCGACCGCCGGGACGCTCAAGGCCGTCCAGCTCCTCGTCGTCGGCATGGGCAAGCGCGACTCCCTGACCATCGAGGGCGTACGCCGTGCCGCAGGGGTGGCCGCCCGCAACACCGGCAACGCCGCCTCGGTGGCGCTCGCCCTTCCGGCCCACGACGCCGAGCACGTGCGCGCGGTGGTCGAGGGGTTCACCCTGGGCGGCTACCGGTTCACGAGCTACAAGTCGCGGTCCGACGACTCCGGGGTCTCCGAGGTGTCGATCCTCAGCGACGCCGCCCGCCGCCAGGATGCCGGTGCTGCCCTGGAGGCCGCTCGCACCGTCGGCAAGCTGGTGAACCGTGCCCGCGACTGGGTGAACACCCCGCCCAACGACCTCACGCCCGAGCTGTTCGCCGACGCAGTGGTCAAGCTCGGCAAGGAGCTCACCGGTCGCGCCAAGCGGAAAGTCGACATCGAGGTGCTCGAGGTCGACGAGCTCGAGAAGCTGGGCTGCGGCGGCATTCTCGGCGTCGGGGGCGGGTCGGCCAACAGCCCGCGACTGGTCAGGCTGACCTGGGCTCCGGAGGATGCTCGCGCCAGCGTGGCCTTCGTCGGCAAGGGGGTCACCTACGACTCCGGCGGCCTGACCATCAAGCCGGGCAGCTCGATGGCCACGATGAAGTACGACATGGGTGGGGCCGCAGCCGTGCTGGCTGCGACCTTCGCGATCGCCGAGCTGGGCCTGCCGGTGAAGGTGACCACCTACGCGCCGATGGCCGAGAACATGCTCTCCGGCGACGCGATGCGCCCCGGGGACGTCCTGACGATGTACGGCGGCCAGACCGTCGAGGTCACCAACACCGATGCCGAGGGCCGACTGATCCTCGCCGACGCGCTTGCGATGGCGGCCGAGAGCGACCACGACGCGATCATCGACGTGGCCACGCTCACCGGACCGTGCATCGTGGCGCTCGGCGAGAAGGTGGCCGGCGTGTTCGGCGACGACGACACCACGGCTGCGGTCGAGGCTGCGGCGAAGGCCAGCGGCGAGATGGTGTGGCGGCTGCCCATCCCCGACGAGACGCACGAGGCCGTGCACACCGAGAGCAAGATCGCCGACCTGCTGCAGCACAACTGGGTGCGCTGGGGCTCGGCTCTGTTCGCGGCCGCGTTCCTGAACGCGTTCACCGGTGACAAGCCGTGGGCCCACCTCGACATCGCCGGGCCGGCGTACAACGGGAGCGGGCCGTGGGGGCACGTGCCGTCCGGGGCGACCGGCTACGCCATCCCGACCCTGGTGGCCTACGCAGCCGCGCTGGCCGATCCGAGCACCGAGGACTGAGCGCTCAGACCGATTCCTGGCCCGCCTCGGGCTCCGGCGGGCGACGGGCCTGCTTCTGACGGCGGTTGTACTCCCGCATCCGGGACGGGATCCCGACGAGCCCCGCGTCGTACGACGGCACCCCGTTGCGGTTGGCGAAGTCGTGCGCCCACTTCACCGACGACACCCGTCGCCGGGTCCACTCACCGTCGTGCGCGACGAGCAGCAGGGTCACCTCGCTGACAGTCGTGCGCGGCTCGACGAACCCCTCGACCCCGCGACGCGATCGGATGAACTCCTGGAGGTGGAGCTGGTCCGCGTTGTCGGCCGCCCGCACCGTGGCCCCAGTGCTGCCGCCGTGACTCATGCGGCGTCCCCGGCGGAAGCGATCGAGGAGACCCATGTGCCCAAGTGTGCTGCATCGAGGGTCGCCGAACACGACAACCGCATCTCTTGGCGGGGCGCCGTGACCGGGGTGGTTGGATGAAGATCCACAACTCGAGGGAGTGGAGGCAGGCTTTGCCTGAGGGCAACGAGTTCGACGTGGTGATCCTGGGAGCGGGGTCAGGTGGCTACGCCTGTGCGCTGCGCGCCGCCCAGCTCGGACTCCGTGTCGCGCTCGTCGAGAAGGGCAAGCTCGGCGGCACCTGCCTGCACGTCGGCTGCATCCCCACCAAGGCGCTGCTGCACGCGGCCGAGGTCGCCGATGCGGCCCGGGACTCCGAGAAGTTCGGCGTCCGGGCCAGCCTCGAGGGCATCGACATGCCCGGCGTGAACGCCTACAAGGACGCGGTTGTCGGCCGGCTGTTCAAGGGCCTCGTCGGGCTGATCAAGAACCGCGGCATCACGGTCGTCGAGGGCACCGGCAAGCTGACCGGTCCGCGCACGGTCGAGGTCGACGGCACGTCGTACGTCGGCAAGTCGGTGGTGCTCGCCTCGGGCTCCTACTCCCGCTCGCTGCCCGGCCTCGAGATCGACGGCGAGCGTGTGCTCACCTCCGAGCAGGCGCTGCGCCTCGAGAGCGTCCCCTCGTCGGTGATCGTGCTCGGTGGTGGCGTGATCGGGTGCGAGTTCGCCAGCGTGTGGCGCTCGTTCGGGGCCGACGTCACGATCATCGAGGCGCTCCCCCACCTCGTGCCGAGTGAGGACGAGCAGTCCTCCAAGGCCCTCGAGCGTGCCTTCCGCAAGCGGAAGATCAGCTTCTCCACCGGCACCCGGTTCGAGTCCGTGAAGACCACCGACAGCGGGGTGACCCTCACCGTCGAGGGCGGCAAGACCTTCGAGGCCGACCTGCTTCTGGTGGCCGTCGGCCGGGGCCCGGTCACCGACGGCCTCGGCTACGAGGAGCAGGGCATCGCCATGGAGCGCGGCTTCGTGACCGCCGATCATCGTTGTCGCACCAACGTCGAGGGCGTCTACGCCGTCGGTGACATCGTTCCCGGGCTGCAGCTGGCGCACCGCGGGTTCCAGCAGGGTGTCTTCGTCGCCGAGGAGATTGCCGGGCTCTCCCCCGAGCCGATCGATGAGGCCGGGATCCCCCGAGTCACCTACTGCGACCCCGAGGTCGCCTCGGTCGGGCTCACCGAGGCCCAGGCCCGCGTGCTGCACGGCGAGGCCATCGAGACGCTCACCTACGACCTGGCCGGCAACGGCAAGAGCCAGATCCTGGCGACGCAGGGGTTCGTCAAGCTGGTGCGGCTCACCGACGGCCCCGTGCTCGGCGTACACATGGTCGGCGCGCGTGTCGGCGAGCTCGTCGGCGAGGCCCAGCTCATCTGCAACTGGGATGCCCACCCCGAGGACGTCGCCCCGTTGGTGCACGCACACCCCACCCAGACCGAGGCGCTCGGAGAGGCGCACCTCGCGCTGGCGGGCAAACCGTTGCACGCACACTCCTGACCTGCTGAACTCTCTCCTAGCCTGAACCGGACCGACCGCCCCAAACGAACCAAGAGCGAAGGAAACAGATGTCGACACCCGTCAAGCTCCCCGAACTGGGCGAGTCCGTCACCGAGGGCACCATCACCCGTTGGCTCAAGCAGGTCGGTGACACCGTCGATGTGGACGAGCCGCTGCTCGAGGTCTCCACGGACAAGGTCGACACCGAGGTCCCCTCGCCGGTCGCCGGGACGATCCTGGAGATCAAGGCCGAGGAGGACGAGACGGTCGAGGTCGGCGCGGAGCTGTGCATCGTCGGTGACGAGGGCGAAGGCGGCGACTCCTCCGACTCCGAGGACTCTGCGGACGAGGACGACTCTGCGGGCGAAGAAGACTCCGATGACACCGACGAGGCAGACGACTCCGACGACTCTGAAGACTCTGGCGACGACGAGGAGGAGGACTCCGCTGAGGAGCCCGAGGAGGCAGACGACTCCTCGGACGACGAGGCAGAGGCCGAGGACGAGGCAGACGACGAGCCCGAGGAGAAGCCTGCTGCCAAGAAGGACAGCGGCGGGGGCGGGGGCGGCGGCAAGCCCGTGAAGCTGCCCGAGCTCGGCGAGTCGGTGACCGAGGGCACGATCACCCGCTGGCTGAAGTCCGTCGGCGACGAGGTGGAGGTGGACGAGCCGCTCGTCGAGGTCTCCACCGACAAGGTCGACACCGAGATCCCTTCACCACTTGCCGGCACGCTGCTGGAGATCAAGGCCGAGGAGGACGAGACGGTCGAGGTCGGTGCCGTGCTGTGCACCATCGGCGATGCCTCCGACGCCGCCGACTCCTCGGACGACTCCGGTGACGCCGACGAGTCCGAGGCATCCGAAGACGACGCCGAGGACTCGGCCGACGAGGACGCGGAGGACTCCGAGGAGTCCGACGACGAGGACGAGAAGGAAGAGCCCGAGGCGGAGCCCGCGGACGACGCCGAGGAGGAGGAGCCCGAGCCGGAACCAGAGCCGGAGCCGAAGAAGGAAGAGCCCAAGGAGAAGCCGAAGGCCGAGTCCAAGTCCGAACAGAAGTCCGAGCCGAAGTCCGAGCCGAAGTCCGAGGGCGGTGGCAGCTACGTCACGCCCCTGGTCCGCAAGATGGCCGCCGAGCACGGTGTTGACCTCGACAGCATCGAGGGCACCGGCGTGGGCGGACGGATCCGCAAGCAGGACGTGCTCGCCGCCGCCGAGTCGGGCAAGGGCGAAGAGGAGGAGGCCGCGCCGGGCAGGCACGCCGGAGCGGCTGCCGCCGAGTCCTCGCCGAGCCCGCTGCGCGGCAAGACCGAGCCGATGAGCCGGCTGCGCAAGGTCATCGCCAAGCGCATGGTCGAGTCGCTGCAGAGCTCCGCGCAGCTGACGCAGGTCTTCGAGGTCGATGTCACCAACATCGCGCGGCTGCGTGACGCCGCGAAGGCCGACTTCCTCGCCCGCGAGGGGGTGAAGCTGTCCTACCTGCCCTTCTTCGCCAAGGCGGCGGTCGACGCGTTGAAGTCGCACCCGTCGTTGAACGCCACCTTCGACCTCGAGGCCGGGGAGGTGACCTACCACGACAGCGAGAACATCGCGTTCGCGGTCGACACCGAGAAGGGTCTGCTCACCCCGGTCGTCAAGGAGGCCGGCGACCTCTCGATCGCCGGGCTCGCCAAGAAGATCGCCGACGTCGCGGAGCGCACGCGCACCAACAAGATCGGTCCCGACGACCTGTCCGGCGGCACCTTCACGATCACCAACCTCGGCAGCGTGGGCGCCCTCTGGGACACCCCGATCATCAACAAGCCGCAGGTGGCCATCCTCGGTCCGGGCACGGTGGTCAAGCGGGCGGTCGTGATCGACGACCCCAACCTGGGCGAGACCATCGCGGTGCGCCACATGGTCTACCTGGCACTGACCTACGACCACCAGCTGGTCGACGGCGCCGACGCGGGCCGGTTCCTCACCGACGTGAAGGCACGGCTCGAGTCGGGCAAGTTCGACGTGTGACTGAGTGATGGTGGATCGCGATCCGGACGCCTGGCGCCTAGTCGATGAAGGCTGGGGCCGCCGGGCGGCCGAGTTCGCGACACTGAGCGAGCCCGCGAACTCCCGGGAGTACGTCGCCCTGCAGCATCGTCTCGGCATCGGTGACGGTGACCGGGTCCTCGATCTGGCGTGTGGCTCCGGGCTGGCCATGGAGCTGGCCACGCTGCGAGGGGCAACCGTCGCCGGCATCGATGCCTCCGACCGGCTGGTCGCGGTCGCGCAGCAGCGGCTGCCCGAGTCAGACATCAGGGTCGGCGACATGCATGCGCTGCCCTGGGAGGACGGCTCCTTCGACGTGGTGACCAGCTTCCGCGGCATCTGGGGCACCACGCCGGAGGCCCTCGCGGAGGCACGCCGCGTGCTCACACCTGGCGGCCGGCTGGGGTTCACCGTGTGGGGGCACATCAAGAAGTCCCCTGGCGCCTGGGCGCTGTCGCCGTTCCGGCTGGCCAACGAGTCGAAGGTGCGGAACCAGGCCAACATGGTGGCGCTCGGTCGCCCGGGGGTCGGTGAGGAGCTCCTGGCCCGCTACGGCTTCGAGGACGTCTCGCGGATGACCATTCCGTTCGCCTGGGAGTTCCCCGACCCCGAGACCTACGCGCGGACGCTCGCATCCACCGGGCCGGCGTACGAGGCGATCCAGGCCGTCGGCGAGGAGGAGTTCCTGCGCTGGGCCACAGAGATGGCGCGCGAGCACGTCCGCGACGGGCTGCCGCTGCGTGCGGAGATCGACGTGGTCGGGTATCTGGCACGGGCGCCGCAACAGCGCGCGTCGGCCTCGACCGTGGCCGACTGGAAGGGTGCCGGCTTCCTCGGAGCGGCAAAGGACACGCGCGCGGCGCGCGCCTACCTCGAGGAGGACGTCGAGGACCTCGGCTACGTGATGAACGGCAGCCGGGTCTGGGCCCACCTGCCTGCCGAGGTCGAGGCGCTCTTCGAGCTGATCGGCCGGGCCAAGTCAGTGGCCTCGCTGTCGATGCGGCAGCGCGCGATCCTGGTGGCGGCGACGGCCTCCACCATGGGCGACTCCTACTGCTCCCTGGCCTGGGGGCAGAAGCTCTCGACCGCAACCGATCCCGATCTGGCCGCCTCGGTCCTCGCCGGGACAGACGCGGAGTTGACGCCCGCCGAGAGGGCCCTCGCCGCCTGGGCGCGCCGCGTCGCCTCCGACCCCAACGCCACCACGGAGTCGGACCTGGACGGCCTCCGGGACGCGGGGTACGACGACCCGCAGATCCTCGCGATCACCTTGTTCATCTCGCTCCGGATCGCGTTCTCGACCGTGAACGACGCCCTGGGCGCCCTCCCGGACCGGGAGCTGCACGATGCCGTCCCGCCACAGGTGCGCGACGTGGTCACGTGGGGCAGGCCCGCAGAGGAGTAGGGGCGCGCCGGTCGCGACAGATGAGCGATCCGTCAACTTCCATTACGCTTGGTCTTGGAGAGCATCAGGGAGCGCCGACTTCTGCAGCTGATCCTGTCGGTGCCGGTCTGATGCCGGGAGGAGCAGAGATGTCAGCCGAAACCCGAGTCGCCGAGCTCGAGCGAGAGGTCGACCACCTCATGGAGGAGGTGGAGAGGTACCGCAGCGCAGCAGAGGATGCGATCCAGCAGCTCGACTGGTGCATCGGCTACTTCGCGGGATCCCACAAGGGCGCCCTGGCTCGTGCACTCAGCGCGAACAGGTCGCACATCCGGACCAAGTACCTCCGGCGCGAGGAGCAGTCGACGCCCTCGTCGAAGACCGCCTGACCCGAGAGCGGACGGGGCGGCTCGGGTTCGAGAACCCGAACCGCCGCCGCTGGTCCAGCGGGCCGCTCTCCTAGCAGCCAGCCGTCGCGACCGTCCTCGCGATCGCGTTCTTCCCTTGGCCACCTTCAGCAAACTTGACGAGCTCGCCGACATTGGCGAACCCGGTGACCCCACCGGCGTTGACCGTCTTGTGCACCTGACCGAAGCAATTTGCCCCGGCTGGTGCAGCGCTGGCCGGGGCGGCGAGGCCGAGCGCTGCGACAACAGCGACGGATCCTGCGGCGAAGATGAGCTTCATGTGACTTCCCTCCTCCTGGTGGGTGCGGGTCACCCACGGGGGCGGTTCGGCACGGAGAGCCGATCAGATTGCTCTCCACGGGATCTTTTTCAGAGCAACCGAATCGACCGACAGAGCAGGCTGTGACAGCGCCTTGCTACATGTGGATCATGTGGCCGGCGAGGCCTTCGACTGCTTCCTTGACTGCTTCGGAGAGGGTCGGGTGGGCGAAGACGTTGCGGGCCACCTCGTCGGCGCTGAGGTCCCACTTCTGGGCCAGCGTCAGGACCGGTAGCAGCTCGGTGACGTCGGGGCCGATCAGGTGGGCGCCGATGATCTCGTTGTAGTTCTTGTCGGCCACCAGCTTGACGAAGCCGGTGGTGTCGCCGAGGCCCTTGGCCTTGCCGTTGGCCGAGAACGGGAACTTGGCGACCTTGACGTCGTACCCCTTCTCCTTCGCCTGCTCCTCGGAGTAGCCGAACGAGGCGATCTGGGGCTGGCAGTACGTCGCCCGCGGGATCATGTCGAAGTCGATCTCGATCGTCTCGTGGTCGGCGATCGTCTCGGCGGTGACGACGCCCATCGCCTCGGCGGTGTGCGCCAGCATCAGCTTGCCGGTGACGTCGCCGATCGCGTAGACGCCCTCGACGTTGGTGCGGCCGCGCTCGTCGACGGCGATGGCACCCTTCTCGGTGGTCTCGACGCCGGTCTTGTCGAGGCCGTAGCCCTCGAGCCGCGGGCGCGAACCCGATGGCCTGGAGGACCTTGTCGGTCTCGATGACCTCTTCCTTGCCGTCCTTGCTGACGGTGACCTTGACCTTGTCGCCCGTGTCCTCGATCTTCTCGACCTTGGTCTTCAGCAGGACCTTCACGCCGAGGTTCTTGTAGTGCTTCGCGAGCTCCTTGGAGACCTCGGCGTCCTCCGTTGGCACCATCCGGTCGAGGAACTCCACGATGGTGACCTCGACGCCGAAGTTGGCCATCACGTAGGCGAACTCCACCCCGATGGCGCCGGAGCCTGCGATCACGATCGAGCCCGGGAGCTGGTCGTTGAGGATCTGCTCCTCGTAGGTGACCACGTTGTCGGAGAGCTCGGTGCCGGGAACAAGACGCGTCGTCGCGCCCGTGGCGATGATGATGTGGTCGCCGGTGACCTTGCGGGTCTCGCCGTCGTCACCCTTGACCTCGATCGTCTTCGCGTCGACGAAGGTGCCCCAGCCATCGATCTCCTCGATCTTGTTCTTCTTCATCAGGAAGTGGACGCCCTTGACGATCGAGTCCGAGACCTCGCGGCTGCGTGCGTGGGTCGGCTTGAAGTCCATCGAGGCGTCGCCGGTGATCCCGAACTTGTCCTTCTCGTGGGCCAGGATGTGCGCCAGCTCGGCGTTGCGCAGCAGCGCCTTCGACGGGATGCAGCCGACGTTGAGACAGACACCTCCCCAGTACTTCTTCTCCACCACGCCGACCTTGAGGCCGAGCTGGGAGGCGCGAATGGCGGCGACGTAGCCACCTGGGCCGGCGCCGAGGACAAGGACATCGAAATCGCTCACGGGGGCGAGCCTATTCCTCGAACATGGTTCGGCCGCAACGGGTGTGGCCGTTCCCAGCGCCCTGCAAGGGTGTGGGCATGCGCTTTCTCATTGCCGGCTCGTCCGGATTCCTCGGCACCCTGCTGCGTGAGCGGCTCCAGACCGAAGGCCACGCAGGTCACCAGGCTGGTACGCCGGGCGCCGGGTGTGAGCGAGATCCAGTGGGACCCCTACAGTGCGTCGCTCGGCCCCGAGGTGGTCGACCGGCACGACGTCGTGGTCAACGTGGCGGGCTCACGCACTCACCGGCAACCCGCACTCGAAGCGGTGGGCCGAGGAGATGGTACGGAGCCGGGTGACCACGACTGGTGTCCTGGCCAAGGCCATCGCCGCGAGCGAGACGAAGCCGGCCTTCCTCGCCGGGAACGGCAGCTCGTGGTACGGCGACCGCGGCGACACCCCGCTCGAGGAGTCGGAACCGACGCACGGGTGAGGCCTTCATGACCAACGTCACCCGGCAGTGGCAGGCCGCAACCTCGCCGGCATCAGACGCCGGAGCCCGGGTCTGTGTTCTGCGCAGCTCGCCTGTCGATCGACCAGCGCAACCTGCCCTGGAAGGTGATGTTTCCTGCGTTCCGGCTGGGCATCGGTGGGATTGCCGGAAGTGGCGAGCAGTACGTGCCGATGATCTCGGCCCGCGACTGGGTCGGCGCCGCGATCCACGTGGCCAGCGACGAGTCGGTCAGCGGGCCGGTGAACATGAGCTGTCCAGAGCCGCCCCGACCATCGGAGTTCGTGAAAGGGCTCGGCCGGCTGCTGCACCGTCCCACAGTGCTGCGTGTGCCTGCCGCGGTCGTCAAGCTCGCTGCCGGACGGATGGGACCGAGGTGCTTGGTTCGACCCGGCCAGTGCCAGCAGGTGCTGCTGGACAGCGGGTACCGGTTCAGCGATCCGGATGTCGAGGCGATCCTGCGCGAGGGCCTCGCCCCGAGCCGCTGATCTCGCTCACCCGCCAGGTCCCGCTGTCGAGCCGGAACGTGATCGTCCGCGTGACCGGGCGGCTGCTGCGCAACGGCGCCACCTTGCCGTGCTCGAGCACCTCTCCCCCGGCCACCCGGTCGAAGACCCGCAGCCGCAGGGACGCGTTCGTGGCTGCGCAGCACCCGGACCGCGAACACCTGCGTCTCCAGGCGGCGTACGACGAGCCCCCGCGCCCGGTAGGCGCGCAGCAGCCGGACGTCGGCCCGGCCCGCTCCCGAACCGCGGACGTAGAGCGCGCGCAGGGCATCGGGATCGGCCTCGCGCCCAGGCCCGCGCTCGGTCGTGCTGTCCCAGGCGTGCAGCACCTCGAGCGCATTCACGAGGTCGATGCGGGTCGCGGCCACTGGCGATGTCGCCGCGGGTCGGGCTTCCGGCTTGGAGTCGGACTGGCCACCGGACTGGTTGTCGGTCTGGGCGGCCGGCGTGCACATCGAGAGCAGCAGAGGCAGAACTGCGAGATACCGCATGCGGCCACCCTGCCTGCGATGGAGGGCTCGCGGTCGGTTGTCCACAGGCATTTCCGATGTGCCGAGCGGGTTAGCCTCATCAGGTGAGCGAACTGGTCTTCGAGACGCTGGGCGAGCAGCCCGTCGACTACCTCGAGGCGTGGGACCGCCAGCGCGAGGTGCACGCCGAGGTGGTGGCCGGCGGGCCGGGCACGGGTGCTGCTGCTGGAGCACTCCCCCGTCTACACCGCCGGCAAGCGCACCGAGCCGCACGAGCGCCCGACCGACGGCACCCCGGTGATCGAGGTCGACCGCGGCGGCAAGATCACCTTCCACGGGCCCGGTCAGCTGGTCGGCTACCCGATCGTCCGGCTCCCCGACCACGTGCTGGTCGTTGACTTCGTCCGCCGCCTCGAGGAGGCACTGATCGCGGTGTGTGCCGACCTGGGCGTCGCCACCGCGCGGGTGCCCGGCCGTAGCGGCGTCTGGCTGCAGGCGGGCTCCGACACGAGCTCTGGCACTCCGCGGCCGGAGCGAAAGATCGCCGCGATCGGCATCCGGGTCAGCCGTGGCGTGACCATGCACGGCTTCGCGCTGAACTGCGACGTCGACCTCTCGTGGTACGACCGGTTCGTGCCCTGCGGGATCGCCGACGCCGGGGTCACCACGCTCTCCGAGGAGCTGGGCCGCGACGTGCCGGTCGCGGAGGTGCTCCCCCTGGTGGAGAAGCACCTGGGTGAGCTGCTGGCGTGGGCGCCGTACGAGCCGACGCCGGACTACGAGCCCCGCCCCGAACCGGGTCGCCGTACGAGCAAGAGTGCTGACTCCGAGGGCCTGCGTGTTCCGGTCCTCAATCCGCTTGCTTGAGTACTCGTTGCGCCATGCTGGACCCTGCATGGCGGAAGGGTGTGTACAAAATCCATGAACCACCCCACGACACTGCTCGTAGGGAGGCACTACGTGCCTGACGGACTCACACTGACGCGGGGACCCCGATGAGTGACCTCGTGATCGAGACGAGCGGTCTGCACAAGGTCTACCGATCCGGGCCGCGACGTGTGGTGGCCGTCGACGGTCTCGACCTCAAGGTCCCGCCGGGCGGGGTGCACGGCTTCCTGGGCCCCAACGGCTCCGGCAAGACCACGACCATCAAGCTGCTGCTCGGCCTGACCCGTCCCACCAAGGGCGAGATGCGGCTCTTCGGGCTCCAGGTGCCGGGCCGGCTCCCCCAGGTGATCGACCGCGTCGGCGCAGTCGTCGAGGAACCCCACTTCTTCCCGACATTCTCCGGTCGCAAGAACCTCAGCCTGCTCGCACGGACCATCGGTGTGCCGCGCTCCGCGGTCGACGCGGCGCTGCAGCAGGTCGGGCTCAGCGACAGCGCCCGCGAGGACTACCAGGGCTACTCCTCCGGGATGAGGCAGCGGCTCGCCATCGCCGCAGGGCTGCTCAAGAACCCCGACCTGCTCATCCTGGATGAGCCGAGCAACGCTCTCGACCCTGCCGGCATCCGCGGCATCCGCGACCTCATTCGGTCGCTCGCCGAGTCGGGTGTGACCGTGCTGCTGAGCTCCCACGTCCTGGCCGAGGTGCAGCAGCTGTGCCACTCGGTCTCGATCGTGGGTGACGGTCGGCTGCTCGCCTCGGGCCGCGTCGAGGACCTCCTGGGCGAGAAGGTCTCCCGGACCCGGCTCAAGGTGGCCGACCCGCGCGGCGCCAAGCACTTCCTCGAGAGCGCCGGGTACGCCGTCACGACCGGACCGGACCACTTGGTGGTCGAGGGGCACGAACACCCCGAGCACATCACCCGGCTCCTGGCTGAGAAGCGGATCTATGTCCAGGAGCTGACCGCGATCCGTCCGACCCTGGAGTCGTTCTTCCTCAAGCTCACCGGTTCCCCGGCAAGTCCCCCCGGCAAGCCCGCTGGAGGAACCTCCTCGAAGGAGAAGGACTCGTGACGCGTCTCCTCTTCGTCGAGCTGACCCGGTTCCGCTCGCGGCGTGCCATTGCGCTGCTCGCGCTGGCCACTCTCGTGGTGGCCGCCACGCTCGTCGCGATGGCGGCGTACCAGACCCGTCCGCTGACCCAAGGCGACCGCGACAACGCCAGGGCCCAGGCCGCGCTCGAGGGCCAGAAGCCCGAGCGGCAGTCGGAGGTCCGGGCCTGTCGGGCGGAGCCGAAGGCCTATCTGGGCCCGGACGCCACCGCGGCCGACTGCGCGGAGGCGATCGTCGAGCCGGCCGAGAGCTACTACCCGCGCGTCGCCCTGGACCTGGGCAACGCCGTGGAGAAACGCGGCGTCGAGGTCGCACTCGTCGTCGTCGGCCTGCTGGTGATCGCCGGGGCCACCTTCGCGGGGGCCGAGTGGAGCTCGGGGTCGATGACGAACCTGCTCCTGTTCGAGCCACGACGCAGCCGGGTGTGGCTGGCCAAGGCGGGAGCCGTGACCATCGGCTGCGGGCTGGTCGCGCTCGTGGCGCTCGGCGGTTACTGGCTCGGCCTGGGTGTGGTCGCCCAGGCGCGCGATCTGCCCATCCCCTCGGACGACGTGACCAAGGTGGGCTGGCACCTGTTGCGCGCAGTGGCGCTCGGCGCCGGGGCCGGTCTGGGCGCCTTCGCCCTGACGATGGTCTTCCGCCACACGGTCGCGACCCTCGCCCTGCTGTTCGTGTACGCGGTCGGCGGCGAGATCGCGCTGGGCCTGCTGCCGATCGAGGGAGCCGGACGCTGGTCGGTGGGCAACAACGCCTACGGGTGGCTGGCCGAGTCGCACCGCTACTTCGACGCGACGAGCTGCACGCCCGGGGAGCGGTGCAGCCCGTTGCAGGTGATCACTCATCTCCAGGCCGGCACCTTCCTCGGCATCCTGCTGCTGATCAGCGTCGTCGTGTCCTTGGTCTGGTTCAGCCGGCGCGACGTCTGACTGCGTTTCGGCGTACGCCGGAGGCTCGTTCCGGTTCGGGTTCGTCGGGCTGCGGGACGTACAGTGGCGGGCGTGACCGATCTCGACCTTGGCCGATCTCCCGAGCCGCAGACGCACTCCTCACAGCCCTCCGCTGAGCCCAGCTCAGGCGGGACCGCCGTCCCCGCGGGACGCAAGCTGCTCCGCCTCGAGGTGCGCAACGCCGAGACCCCGATCGAACGCAAGCCGGAGTGGATCAAGACGCGGGCCAAGATGGGCCCGGAGTACAACCAGCTGCAGAACCTCGTGAAGTCCGAGGGCCTGCACACCGTCTGCCAGTCCGCCGGGTGCCCCAACATCTACGAGTGCTGGGAGGACCGTGAGGCCACCTTCCTCATCGGTGGCGACCAGTGCACCCGTCGCTGCGACTTCTGCCAGATCGACACCGGCAAGCCGCAGCCGCTCGACCGCGACGAGCCACGCCGGGTCGCGGAGTCGGTGCAGAAGATGGAGCTGCGCTACGCCACGATCACCGGCGTCGCGCGCGATGACCTGCCCGACGGCGGCGCCTGGCTGTACGCCGAGACCGTGCGGAAGATCCACGAGCTCAACCCGGACACCGGCGTGGAGAACCTGATCCCCGACTTCAACGGCGAGCCCGACCTGCTGCGGGAGGTCTTCGAGAGCCGCCCCGAGGTGCTGGCCCACAACGTCGAGACGGTGCCGCGGATCTTCAAGCGGATCCGGCCGGCGTTCCGCTACGACCGTTCGCTCGACGTGATCACCCAGGCACGTGACTTCGGGCTGGTCACCAAGTCCAACCTGATCCTCGGCATGGGCGAGACCCGCGAGGAGATCCACCAGGCGCTGGTCGACCTGCACAGCGCGGGATGTGAGCTGATCACGATCACCCAATACCTTCGCCCCTCGCCGAGGCACCACCCGGTGGAGCGCTGGGTCAAGCCGCAGGAGTTCGTCGAGATGGCCGCCGAGGCCGAGGAGATCGGGTTCGCCGGCGTGTTGAGCGGGCCGCTGGTGCGCTCGTCGTACCGCGCGGGACGGCTCTACCGCCAGGCGATGGACGCGCGTAACGGGGTCACCTCGGAGCCGGCGGCGGTCTGAGAGTCCCGGCTGGCCTCTCACCCGTCGCGCTGCTGGACCACCTAGTGCCGTGAGTTGGAAGTCCAACTCACGGCACTAGACTGACCCCCGCTCTCACCACCTCGTAGAAACAGGCAAAGGCACCCGATGGCCAAGAAGCCCAAGAAGGCGAAGGATCCGAAGAAGCCCGGCCGGATCAAGCAGATCCGGCAGAGCTACACGATGACCAAGCAGTCCGATCCCAGGATCGGCCTGATCCTGCTGGGCGTCTTCCTGCTCGCGGGGCTGGCCGGCTTCGCGGTGATCCTGCTGCTGCTGAAGTCGCTGTACTTCGCCATCTCCTTCGGCGTGCTGTTCGGCATCCTGGGCGTGCTGATCGTCTTCGGTCGCCGAGCGCAGCGGGCAGCGCTCAGCCAGATCGAGGGCAAGCCAGGTGCTGCTGCTGCCGCGCTCGGGATGCTCCGGCGCGGGTGGAAGACCGAGCCGGCGATCGCAGTCACCAAGCAGCAGGACGTCGTCACCCGGGTCGTCGGCCCGCCCGGGATCGTGCTCATCGGGGAGGGCAACGTCAACCGCCTGCGACCGCTGCTCACCTCCGAACGGCGCAAGCACGAGCGCGTGACCAGTGAGACCCCCATCCACGAGGTGGTTGTGGGGAACGACCCCGGCCAGGTTCCGCTGGCGAAGCTCACCAAGCACGTCACCAAGCTGGGCCGCCAGGTCAAACCGGCCCAGATGACCGACGTACTCGCCCGGATCCGCGCCCTCGACGCCAACCGGTCCAACATCCCGATGCCCAAGGGCCCGTTGCCCACGTCGATGAAGGGCATGCGGGGACAGCAGCGGGGCCGCTGACGCGATGGTTCCGTCGTACGTCGTCACCGGCGGCGGCCGTGGCGTCGGTCGCGCCATCGCCGAACGCCTCTCCAGCGACGGCACCGTGGTGGTCATCGAGCTCGATCCCGATGCCGTTGGGTGGACCGAGTCGGTCGACCGAGTGCAGGCGGTGGTCGGTAGCGCCGCCGACGTCGATGTCGCACGTGCGGCAGCCCGACTCGCAGAGGAACAAGGGCAGCTCACCGGCTGGGTGAACAACGCCGCAGTCTTTCGCGACGCAGACCTTCCCGACGACCCCGCGACAGTGCTCGACCTCGTCCGGACGAACCTCGCACCAGCCGTGGTGGGTTGCTCCGTCGCGGTCTCGGCGTTCGTGGCGGCGGGACGACAGGGCTCGATCGTGAACGTCTCGTCGCACCAGGCACAGCGTCCCGTGCGGGGTGCCCTCCCCTACGCCACCGCCAAGGCTGCCATCGAGGGACTGACCCGTGCGGTCGCCGTCGACCACGGGCCGCAGGGCGTGCGCTGCAACGCTGTCGCACTGGGCTCGATCACCACCGAGCGCTACGAGGACTTCCTGGCGGCCGACCCGGCCCGCGCTGCGGAGGTCCAGGCGCAGGTCGCCCGGCTGCACCCCGTCGGTCGCGTCGGGGAGCCCGGCGAGGTCGCGGAGGTTGTCGCGTTCCTGGTCTCCGCGGGCGCTGGCTTCGTCAACGGTGCGGTGCTCCCGGTCGACGGCGGGCGGGCGGCATACGGTCCGGACCCGGAGGAACGCTGACCCGCCGCTATCTCTTGTACGCCGCCGACCCGGTCCACAGGTCGTGCAGGCCCCGCCCGGTGTCCGACTTGAAGACCAGTGGCGGAATCACGACGCAGATCAGCAGGGTGCGGGCCAGCGCCATCAGCAGGTTCAGCGGTCGGCCGTTGGCGTTGAGCACCCGGATCCGCACCAACAGCTGCCCGAAAGAACCGCCGACCAGCGTGGTCAGCAGGGTGACCTCCACCGCGAAGATGCCGAGGACGATCCAGCCCGAGTTGGGGCTGTCGAGGTAGTCACCGGGTCCGATGAGCCCCACGGTGACGAGCGTGCTCGCCGCCCAGTCGATGATCAGCGCGGCGATCCGCCGCGGCCAGGATGCGTACTCGGGCACGCGGGCGACCATACCGGCCGACCGGTCTACCGATCGCGGCTGCCTGCTGGGCCCCTGTTACATCCCGGAAACAAAGTCGATACGGTCGTGCAACGGCCCGTACGTAGGTTCGCGTCGTCGCGTTCGCAGTGAAGCGTGCGCCGACGCTCTCACCATTTTTCAGGCGGTCGCCGCGGCGACCAAGGAGGACGAATGTTCCAGAACAGCGAAGAGCTGCTGAAGTACATCAAGGATGAGGACGTCGAGATGGTCGACGTCCGGTTCTGTGACCTACCGGGCGTCATGCAGCACTTCACCGTGCCGATCTCGTCGTTCGACCAGTCGGTCTTCGACGACGGGCTCGCCTTCGACGGCTCGTCCATCCGCGGGTTCCAGGCGATCCACGAGTCGGACATGTCGCTGTTCCCCGACCCGACGACGGCGTACATCGACCCCTTCCGCGTCGCCAAGACGCTGGTCGTGAACTTCTTCATCCACGACCCGATCACCGGCGAGGCCTACTCCCGGGACCCGCGCAACATCGCCCGCAAGGCGATGGCCTACCTCTCCAGCACCGGCATCGGCGACACGGCGTACTTCGCCCCCGAGGCCGAGTTCTACGTCTTCGACAACGTCCGGTTCGAGACCAAGGCGAACGCCGGGTACTACCACATCGACTCCGAGGCCGGCGCGTGGAACAGCGGCTCGGAGGACAACAACCGCGGCTACAAGGTGAAGTACAAGGGCGGCTACTTCCCGGTGGCGCCGTACGACCACTTCGGTGAGCTGCGTGACGAGATGGTCATCGAGATGGAGCGCGCCGGCCTGCACGTCGAGCGCGCCCACCACGAGGTCGGCACCGCGGGTCAGGCCGAGATCAACTACAAGTTCGACGAGCTGCTCCGGGCCGCCGACGACGTGATGAAGTTCAAGTACCTCGTGAAGAACGTGGCCTGGCGCAACGGCAAGACCGCGACCTTCATGCCCAAGCCGATCTTCGGCGACAACGGCTCGGGTATGCACTGCCACCAGTCGATCTGGAACGACGGCGAACCTCTGTTCTACGACGAGACCGGGTACGCCGGACTCTCCGACATGGCGCGCCACTACATCGGCGGCATCCTCAAGCACGCCCCGTCGCTGCTGGCGTTCACCAACCCGACGGTGAACTCCTACCACCGGCTGGTCCCGGGCTTCGAGGCTCCGGTCAGCCTGGTCTACAGCCAGCGCAACCGCTCGGCGTGCGTGCGGATCCCGATCACCGGCGCGAACCCGAAGGCCAAGCGCATCGAGTTCCGCTGTCCCGACCCCTCGGCCAACCCCTACCTCGCCTTCTCGGCGCTGTTGCTGGCCGGGGTCGACGGCATCCAGAACAAGATCGAGCCGCCGGAGCCGGTCGACAAGGACATCTACGAGCTGCCGCCGGACGAGATGGCCGAGATCGACCAGGTCCCGACCTCGCTGAACGCCGTGCTCGACTCCCTCGAGAGCGACCACGAGTTCCTCACGGTGGGCAACGTTTTCACGCCCGACCTGATCGACACCTGGATCGAGTACAAGCGCACCAACGAGATCATGCCGGTGCAGCAGCGTCCGCACCCGCACGAGTTCGAGCTCTACTACGACATCTAGACCGTCGTAGCCCGCTGACCTGCGGATTCAGGCTTGACCCCCTTCCGCAGTCCGCAGACAGTCCGCACGAGCCGCCATCACCGCTTCGATGGCGGCTCGTGTGCTGTCGTCTGAGTCCGGCCACAGGTGGCCGTACGTGTCGAGCGTCGTCTTTGCGCTCGCGTGCCGCAGCCGCGCCTGAACCACCTTCACGTCAGAGCCGCTCGCGATGAGCAACGAGGCGAAGTAGTGGCGCAGATCGTGGTAGCGGAAGTCCGGTGGGATACCCGGCACCTTGGCTCGAGCCGATCGCATCGCCCGCTCGAGGGTCCAAGGTGCCAGTTGTCGACCCAGCTCATTGACGAGCACCGTTGGTGCCTGCCAGCGAGCCACGTGCGCTGAGAGCTCCAGCGCGAGACTCTGCGGGATGGGTACCGCAGCCCGAGACGTCTCCGACTTGAGCGGCTCGGCGGGGTACTGCACGGCCGGCGACACGACGCCGCGCATGAAGTCCACGTCAGCCACGCGGAGTCCGCACGACTCAGCCAGCCGAAGGCCCGCGAAAGCGCCAAGCAGAACCGCCGGCCGGAGGTGTTCAGGCATGGCGTCATGGAGCGCCCAGACCTGCTCGGTAGTCGCTACGTAGGCACGCTGCTTGCCTGCCGTGGGTGATGTCCGGCGAGAGCACGGCGACTTGGCTACGAGGCCGTCGTGCACCGCATCGGCGTAGAGCTGGGGTCTGGGAATTGTGAGCGCCACTCGTGGTTCCACCACCATCCGTGACCGGCACCGCGCGGCGATCCGACGGAGTCAACCACCGTGCGGAATCTGTGGTGACCCCATCGACTACGAGCTCCGCTCACCGAACCCCATGTCGTACGAGGTCGACCACATCGTCCCCCTCGCGAAGGGGGGTCTCGATGAGCTAGCCAACAAACAGGCGGCTCATCGAAGACCGACGCTGCAACCGCACCAAGTGGCACACGGTCACACCAGGACCAGCACCACGCGAGTACGTGACATGGCGGACCTGGTGAACCCGGGGGAGGACCCCGGCCGCGCGGCCCGCCGCACCTCGACATGCGGTTCTCTCCCTCCCTTCCTTTTCTCCAAGGCAGGAGAGGTCCCCACCGCGCCGCGAAAAAAGATGCGCTCCCTCTCGTTTCGCACGCGGTCCGACATGCGGCTAGGAGCGTCAGTCGATCGACCAGATCGCGTCGATCCAGAAGCTGCCACGCGGCGCCGCACAGCGGGTCGACCCCGACCGCTCGGGGCCCGTCGCTCAGTACCAGCCGACGCGCTGGGAGTGTCCCCACGCGCCCTGGGGGTTGTCGTAGCGCGCGGCGATGTAGGCCAGCCCCCAGGTGATCTGGGTCTCCGCGTTGGTGCGCCAGTCGGGAGCGACGTCCGCCATCTTCGAGCCCGGCAGCGACTGCGGGATGCCATAGGCACCTGAGGAGGCGTTCTCGGCCAGGTGGTTCCAGCCGGACTCGCGCTGCCACAACGCGTCAAGGTACTGCCACTGGTCGGCCGCCAAGCCGAACTGGAGCATCAAGCGATATCCGAGCCCGCGGTTGGAGTCGGGGTCGACGTCGGTTGGCAGCACCTCGGGAGAGGCGCTGGCCATGGACGCGGCGATGCGCTCCGCGCGCTTGGCCAGCTGCGCCATGATGACGCGGCGCGGCACGCGGGCGGCGGCGCCGGTGCGCTTGACCGGAGCCTTCGTCCTCGTCGGGGTCGGTGCCTCGGTGGTCTGCGTCGCGACCGGTTCTTGGGACGGGGTCCGCGTCGGCGCGGTGGGTGCCTCGGACGCCGTCGGCTCGGCCGCTGCGCAACCAGCGGTCAGTAGCGCGACGATCAGTAGCGCGACGATCCTCACGGCTGGCCGCCTGGGAACCCCTCGATACCTGCCGTTGTGTTGGCGCCGATGCCATAGTCGCCAATCCGAACCCGCTGCGCACCGGGCAGAGGGATCGGGCTGCGGTGTCCTGTGACCAACAGAACTGCACAGCCATTTCGACACCTGTACCCAGTGATCTCGCTCGGATCCTCGGCAGGCTCGAGCGGCATCTTGCTAGCGCGTTGCATCACACCGCAGACCTCGCAGCGAATCGTGACGAGCGAGTCCGAGGCAGGCGACAGACCCCCCACGGGACCGCACGTCTTCGATGCGAAGAGGGTGCTCGGGCGAAACGCTCATACACGCATCCTAGATGTGCTGCATACAGGATGACCTGCACGGAATCGCAGAGGGCGCCGCTGTCGCTTCGCTGAGACATCGGATGGCAGGTTAGCCTGCCCATCGGGGTCACAACCATCAGAAGGCGACCCATGCGTGGTGGCTACGGCACCAGCAACCACGGCACTCTCGCCGACCGCGCCGGCGTTCCCAGTGGGCCACACGCGAGCCAGGTTCCCGGCTTGATGTCCAAGTTGAACTGTGGCTTTGGATGGTTCGGGTGGGTCTTCCCACGTCTCGAACTGTGGACTAACGTCGCGTTCACGCTTGCCCGTCCGTCTGAAGACGCAAGCAACCTGAGCTCGGGAGGTCCTGTGAACAAGCGACGAAGCACGAGGACGCGAATCGGTGCTGTCAGCGCGGTGGCCGTGCTTTGCGGCTCTTTTGCACTCGCCGGTGGCGCGCAGGCGGCGGTCCCGACCGACACCAGCGAACTGCGGGATGAAGTGACCGTTGCCGGCGTGACGCAGCACCTCACCGCCTTTCAGCGATATAGCTGACGCCGACGCCAACGACGGCAACCGCGCTGCAGGCACAAGCGGCCACGACGCGTCAGTCGACTACGTCGAAGGCTTGCTTGAGGATGCCGGCTATAACACCTGGCGTCAGGAGTTCACGTACGAGCGCACGGACTTCGGCGACTCCGCGATGCAGCAGGTCGTGCCAGAGTCTGCCAACTATGGGCTGGGCGTCGATTTCTACCCCATGGACTTCTCTGGAGAGGGAGACATCACTGCGCCAGTCACCCCGGTCGATGTGAATCTCGAGGGTGATCGCGCGTCGACAAGTGGCTGCGAGGAGTCGGACTTCGACGGCTTCACCCGTGGTGACATCGCCCTGATTCAGCGCGGTTCCTGCGACTTCTCGGTGAAGGCCGACAACGCCGCAGCGGCGGGGGCCGTCGGCGTCATCATCTTCAACCAGGGCAATGTCGACCCTGGCGAGGACCGTCTGGGGCTTTTCGGCGGCACGCTGAACGAGCCTGTGCGCACGATTCCCGTCGTGAGCGCGCCCTACGCCCTCGGCGCCGAGTGGGCCACGACCGATGGTCTCGAACTCCGCATCAACCTCGAGGCCGAAATCGTTGAGGTGACGACTGAAAACCTCCTCGCCGACACTCCGACCGGTCGCACCGACCGCACGGTCGTCGTGGGCGGGCACCTCGACTCGGTGTCAGAAGGTCCCGGGATCAACGACAACGGCTCGGGCACCGCCGCGATATTGGAGACAGCGCTGCAGATGGCCGAGTTGGGCGTCACACCCGAGAACCGTGTGCGTTTCGCGTTCTGGAGCGGCGAGGAAGACGGTTTGATCGGTTCCAGCTACTACGTCTCGCAACTCACCCCACGCGAGGTCAAGGACACCGCGCTGAACCTCAACTTCGACATGATCGGCTCGCCGAACGCGGCGAACTTCGTCTACGACGGCGATGGGGACGCACTTGGTGTTTCCGGTCCAAACGGCTCGGGCGTCATCGAGGACGTCTTCACCGACTTCTTCGCCTCAGAGGGTGAGTTCAGCGAGCCCACCGACTTCGATGGCCGCAGCGACTACTTCGGCTTCATCGAGGCAGGCATCCCCGCCGGTGGGCTCTTCACGGGCGCCGAGGGCATCAAATCGGAGGAACAGCAGCAACGGTACGGCGGGACTGCCGGTACCCCCTATGACCCGTGCTACCACGCCGCGTGCGACGACATCAGCAATCTCGATGCGGAGACGCTCGACCTAATGTCGGACGCGGTGGCCCACGCGACCCTCGTCTTTGCCGAGACGACCTCCGCCGTGAACGGCACCGCGAAGGGTGAGGACGCCGGCTCCCGCGACTGGAAGTTCAAGGGCAACAACGCGCTGCGCTGAGCCGCGCGAAGCCTGACCCAGCACGCCCAATGCCCCGGTGGGTCTTTGCGCGCAAACTCCGCGACCGCATCGGCGCTCGTCGGTGTGCCTGATTCACCTCCTCCTAAGTGAAGGATGCCGGGCTGGGTCTCCCCGGTAGCGCGGTGCCACGAGCAGTTGGCCCACCAGCCAGACGTGCTCGGCGACCATGAGCGGATCTCAGCCGGCAACCAGTTCTCGTCGACGCGCACTCTACGTCAGGGCGCTCGCCAGGCGGGTAGACGCGTCTGCCGGTGGACTCGCTCACGCACCCAGGATTCCAGCGCCTACCGACATCGGCCAGTCCGACCAGTCCGGCTGTGGATAGTCGAGCACAAGCAGTGACTCAAGACAGACCTGCCGAGCCCACCGGCCCACGGCAAGTGCGTGGTGAGTGATCTGGTGAAGAGGGCTGCGCCCCCACCCGTTTCGCGGCACGATGAGACCAGGAAAGGAAGAGCCATGTATGTCCTCGTTGCCTACGCCACCCGCCGCGGTCCGACCATCCTTATCGCCGAGCGTATCGCCAGCGGCCTGCGCGCGGCCGGGGTGCCCGCCCGTGCCGAGCCCATCACCGACGTGAAGACCGTCACCACCTATCAGGCCGTGGTCCTCGGCGGGAACGCACATATGTCGCACTGGCTCGACGCGGCAGTCCGCTTCGCACGACATCACCGCAAGGAGCTCGCGGACCGCGCCATATGGCTGTTCAGCAGTGGTCCGAAGGGCACCGCGCGCAGTGCCGCGGAGGACACCCCGCCACGGGAGTTCCACCAGCTCGTCAAGCTGGTCGAACCTCGCGGCGAACACGTCTTCGCGGGGTCTCAGCCCGACGTTCTCTCCCAGGAGGATGAGGAAGCCATCGACGCCTGGACCGGGGAGATCGCCGCCGAGCTGCTGGCCGTCCAGTAGCGGCTGCGGCCAGGCTGGGCTCGCCGGGTGGAGGGTCGAGCTGATTTGCTCCCGGTCGCGCGGGATCCAGCTGCAGTTGGCCCACCAGCCGGACGGGCTCGCTATCGTTCGCAGGAGGGAGCTCTGGGGCCCCTCGAAGGGCTGCGGCACAGGTCGCTTCCGGGTCCACCGAAGTTTGCGTCGCCTCCTGATTCTCCGAAGAGGTGGTCGCGGCCACTGGCACCGCCCAGGCGGTCGGCTCCGGTGCCGCCCCAGGCCGTGTCATTGCCACCCCCCGCATGGACGACGTCCGTGCCCGCCCCCGCGCCGAACCTCTCGGAATTGACGTTGCCCCCGAGATAGTCGTCTCCTGTGCCACCTTGCAGGATGTGCGGCCCACGGGTGGGCACAACGCTTCCGTCCGACACGGCGCCGATTGTTCTGAGCCTGTCCCTGCCTGAGCCTCCCCGCAGAGTTTCCGACTCGTAGGTTCTCGAGAACAAGGCGTCGTTACCCGGACCGCCATCCAACTCGATGACGAATGAGGCCGCTGCTGAGAGCACATCGTTTCCACTCCCCCCGAACACATTCGCGTGGGATACGCCTTCGGCACGCAGGCGATCATTGCCAACACCCCGCCCGCCATAGAGCTCGCACGCCGATCCGATGTCCTGGCCGAGGCAATACACGACGTCGTGCCCGGCCCCGGCATCGACCATGGCGCTGCCCGCTTCTGCAGCCAGGACGACATTGACCAGATCGGGGCCGTCGCCGCCGAAGATCTCAGCTCTGTACGCGCCGTTCACCACAATGCGCTCCGGCCAGCGTCGGCCCTGCTCATCGACGACCGTCGGATTGCTACCACCGTGCATCCGCCCGCCGTCCTCGAGCCAATCAAGGCCAGGCCCGCCATCGACATAGCTACCCCCGGTGACCCTCTCGTAGCGGGGCACACCGTCCGCATCCACGGAGAGGGCGTTCGGGCCAGCGCACACCCGATCGGTCCCGCCGGTGTTATGGGTGTTGATCACGTCGGTGCCCTCGAGCCCGACGATCACGTCATCCCCTGGCGTACCAGACAGCTCGTCGTCGTCGGTTGTGCCGATGATGGTGGCCGGCATCCCGAAGCACATCACTGGCTCAGCGGCCCCGGCGGCCAAGGGATTACCCCCGGCCCATGTTGCCCCTGCCGCCACCAACAACAGAACTGAGACCACGCTCACACGACGGCTACGCCGCCTACTCGGCTTGAACATGAACACCACGACCTTCCAACGAAGGGAAGGTGCAATCCGGCCAAGCCCCCTGCCCTCTAGGCAAATACGGGGCGAACCACACGGTCCGAGGATCTCAATCCTGCGCAGGCACGCCCCTACCGGTCAACCATCGCCCACGGAAAGGCGCATGCGGTCTAGAAGATCGTGTCGACGGCTCCAGCCAGCATGGGCAGATCCCACAACTCGACGGACGAGCCGCGAACGAACGGGGGTTGCTGCCCGCATCGACGTTGTTGTCACCGTTTGGAACTGCCGCGATTCGTGCGGGACGCTTGTTTTCGGGTGACCGGGCGGGGGGAATCCTCTCGTCATGTCGGACGGGTCACCTACCAGCAGGCAGCCGCGATCCTCGGGTGCCATTTCAGCAACGTGTCCAAGCTCGTCGCCAAGGGCCAGCTGACATCCCGTGGCCGTGTCCGAGATGGCGCCCTGGACCGCTTCGAACATGCGTGGCTCTCCACGAGGTGGGGTGCCGGGCTAATGATCACGAAACCTGGTCGACCTGGGCTTCCCTAAGAAGGTGGGGGAGCCCCTGAGTACCGTCAGCTCGAAGCCCATGAGTGTCGATGACGGTTCGTTGGCGGAATTGATCCACGCCAGGCGTTCTCGAGAGGGGCAGCGTGCGAAAATTTCCCACAAGGGTGCACATGTTCTTGCTCGCGAAAGCGACCACTGGCTTCGACCAACAGTTGCCGGGCACGTTGCTGCGTGCGATGCCACATGCACCCAATAAGTGTCGGCCGTACCGTAAATCGATTCCACGAGCTGGGCTTGTCGTCGTCCTACGCCTTGCAGTGGCTTCCTGATCACGGGTGCGCCGACGAGGCGCTTCACTTGGTCCGGTGTCACTCCGAGTCGTATTGACTCCAGTGCGGACCGATGTTTGCTATGGGGATCAGAAGCCCCCGGCAGAGATCATGCCGGGGCGGTTTCTGTCAGGACCCGTCGTAACGCCAGCGCATCTGCCTCGTTGAATTTTGACAGCGGTGCCGTTGGCTCACCCCTCCATTCGAGCCGGCGGTCCCGCCAGCCGGTGGCCGTCTGCTATGCCCTCCGGGGGGAGTGCGAGGCGGGCGGTCACCGCCCACGCGCATACCTCTCGCGCAGTTGGGAACCCAGCCGCGTAGACCTGCCATCCCTGCTAGCTGGGCTGTCGGTTCGAGGCTCCGTGCCGAGCGAACCCCAGCCATCTCGACCTCCTGCCGCACCAATGGCGCCGTGCAGGGACGGCATCCTGGAACCCGCGACTCGGACCCTCAACGAGTCAGAACTGCGTGTGTACCGATGGCCCGGGCCACCACCGCCCCGCTTTGGACGAGTTCGGCCTCGGTCGAACCGATCCGTCCGCCCACACTGACGCATCGCGCGCGGCACGTGAGCGTCTCCCCCGGAACTGCCGCTCGGACGTACTGAATGCTGAGGTGTACGTGCGGAGCACTCGTCCCGTCTGGCAGGCGCGCATGCACGGCCCACCCGGTGGTGGTGTCGAGGATGGAGGCGAGGAAACCGCCGTGGACGATTCCGCCGCCGTTGCAGTGCTCGGGACCTGGATCGGCCTCGACCACGCTCCCCACTTCGTCGACGCTGACATAGCGGAACCCGAGCAGAGCGGAAAACGGTCCCGGCGTCGGCCCCTCCGCGTGCGGGTCTCGATCAGTGGTCCCGGACTGGTTCATGAGCCCGAGACTCTCACGACACTTCGCGCGATTCGCCATGCTCCTGCTGCAGGCGCATCGCCGTTGGTGCAGGACGGGGGCTCCTCGTCGTCTCGTGCAAGAACCAAGGCCGCGACTGCCCCCGCGACCACCTGTTCAGTGACCTTTTCCAACCTAGGGCGAGCCGGGTGGAGCGCCGCTGCGGCTGGGTGGTGAGCCGAAGGTTCGGAGGACATGTTCGAGAGTTGAGGCCAGCAGCTCGTGCGTCGCCTCGCGGGTGGCGTCACCGCGTAGCCAGCGTCGTGTGGCGGCCCGGTTCAGACCGGTCCAGCACACCAGGGCGTAGCGCAAGCGCGGGGAGTCCTCGGCGATGTCGGAGTGGAAAGCCGCGACCAACACGACCGCGCGGTGCACCAGTTCGGCGACCACCCGCCGTACCTCTGCGTCGGCGATGTCCTCACCCGGTGCGATCGTGCCCAGATAGATCGTCCGGTTCGCCTCGGTCCAGTCCAACCAGCGCGAGACCGAGTCGGCCACGCGCTCCCGAGCAGTCCCACCCTCGGGCGCACGCAGTTCATCCTCGCGGCGAGCGCCGAGCCGCTCGACCAGGGCGATGAAGACCTCCTTGCGGCCGCCGGAGTAGTGGTGCACCAGTCCCCGGGCGACACCGGCGCGCTTCGCTATGTCTTCGATCGTGACCTCGGCGTACCCACGCTCGGCGAACAGCTCGTTGGCGGCGTCGAGGATCTGGTCGCGCCGCTCTGCGGGGTCGAGGCGCTGATACCTCCGGGGCGTACTCACCGGGCCACCATACCGAAGTTGGCGTTCCGTCAACAACTTTGTTAGCATATCGCCAACAACGACGTGATCCGTGTACGGGTCAGCAGCACGGCTCCGTCGCACCATCGAAAGGCCCACCAATGCTCAGCTCGCCTCGTCCCGACAGTTCCCGTAACGCGATCGACCTGATGACTGCGTGGCTGGCCAGCCCAGATGGCCCACCCGACCTCCTACAACTTCGGATGCGGCACCTCATCCAGGGCCACCCTCACGGGAGCCTCGCCGGCGCGGTCACTCTGATCATGGGCATGATCTATTTCTGTGGGTCTCTGCTGGTCCTGCGAGAGCTCGAAACCGGCATCAGCCCGCAACAGACGGTCCGCGACTTCGGCCTGGAGTACGCCCAAGACTGACTCGCGTGCCTGTTCCTGCCGCTAAGCGAGGCACCAGCGCCTTGTGTGGCCCGCAGGAGAACTGCCTGCAGGTCACCGGGTCGCGGTCAATCGACCGACACCCACAGACTCCGGCCAGTCCTCGCAGAGGGAGGGGGACTGGCCGGGCTTCCATGACCGTCCGACCTGAGCCCCGCCCGCCCAACATTTCGGTCCTTCGGGCGGCTCCGCGAAAAGGGGGGCGCACCAAAACGTGTTCTCGAACCCCATCGCGCTACGTCACACTTGGCCGGTGAGCGAGACCCCGGGGACTGTGGCGACGCGGCCACGCGGATTGCCTGCGGTGGCCGTCGCGAGCGCCGTACTCATCTCGATCGTCCTGGCCTTCGCGGTGATGCGGGTGCTGACCGACTGGCCGCACATCCTCGACGGCACCGTCCCTGACGACGACTTCGCCCAGCGGTACGTCGCGCATCCGTGGCTGGGCTACCTGCACATCGCACCGGGCGTGATCTATCTGCTCGGAGCGCCGCTGCAGCTCTCGCGCCGGTTCCGCACGAAGCACTACACCGTGCACCGGCGGCTGGGCCGGGTGCTGCTGTCGTGCGCGCTGTTCAGCGGAGTGCTGGCACTGGTCTTCGGTCTGTTCCACTCCTGGGGCGGGTGGGTCGAGGCCAGTGCTGCATTGGTCTTCGGAGCCTGGTTCGTCGCGTGCCTGGTGCTCGCGTTCCGCGCGATCCGCCGCGACGACGTGCCCCAGCACCGGCGGTGGATGATCCGAGCATTCGCCGTCGGCCTCGGCATCGGGACCATCCGGATCTGGGTCGGCCTGTTCACTCCCATCATCATCAGCCGCAACGGAGGCGCTGATGACCTGACCTTGCCGGACGCGTCGACGTTCGGCTTGGCCTTCTGGCTGGCATTCACCATGCACGTCGCGCTGGGCGAGTGGTGGCTGCGGCGTACACCTGCTTTGAACGGATGAAGCCCGAATCTCCCTGGTGACCGGCCGCCGCGGGTCGACGGGATCTCCGGCCGGGACGTTTGCGGAACCCCCAAGTGCTGGATCCGCCATTCTGGCCAGCACTGTTGCGGCGAAGTCGTCTGTGCGGAGGCGATTTCGGTGGATAAACCCGTTGAGACGCACCGGCCTAGTGCGGCCAACGGCGTTCCCACGCTTTTGGTCCCCGCAGTCGTACCGTGGACCGCAGAAGCAGCCCGGGGCCCAGACCTTGCACCGGTCCGCGTCGCCCATGGATTTCATGGCTCGGAACAGGCGAAAGGACCGAAAGTGAGAGTCACCTACAACGCTGCGGTCGAGGTAGCCACCAGACAACGTCTCGACGTCGACCAGCTGTCTGCGCTGAGCGAGTACCAGCCAGAGTTGGGGACCTCGCAGCGCGGCTGGCTCGAGGTGCGGATCAGCCTGACCTCGAGCAGCCTGGCGAACGCCTGCGCCACCGCACTCGCGGTCGCCTCAGCGGCAACGGGTGCCGAGGCGATCGCCTGCGAGGTGATGACCGAGCGTGAGTCGGCCGACCGCGCAGGGTTCGTCCCCGGGCAGCGAACGGTGCCGTTGGCCTGGGCCTGAGAAATGCGGTGGCTCGGGCCGTGCACGCGGCTGACTTCGGGACGACTTGGGTCCGACCCGACGTCGCTAGACCAGGCACAGCAGAGCGTTCTGGTTTGTCGCGAATCGCCTTAGGCTCGCGCCAACCGCCCGCGTCCCGTCCCCCGCGTGGCGCGGGCGGCCTCGGCCTACGCCCGGGTGGTCCGGTCACGGGACGACCGGGAGGCTATGGCGCCGCGCTCTCTCGCGCGATTCCTACCTGAGCAGACCAGCACGTACGTACGCGTTGCCCCAACGACGTGACCGGAGGAATGTGGAGAACCACCGAGAGAAAGGGCTACGACCATGCCTGAGTTCATGGACGTACACACGGGAATGGCGGGAATCACCACCGAGGGTCTCCTCGAGGCGCACAACGCGGACCTGGCCATCCAGGACGAAGAGAAGGTGAACTTCAAGCACGCGTGGGCCGATCCCGAAAGCGGCATGGTGTTCTGCCTTTCGGAGGCACCGAACGCCGAGGCGGTCCAGCTGATCCACCAGCGCGCGGGCCACCCGGCGGACAACATCTACGAAGTGCCCGTCCAGGCCGACTGACCGCCCGACCTATCGTCCGACGCGGAAGGCGTCGGGTGGGGCGCTCTGCCCGCGGCTCCGGGCAGTGGCACGATGCGTCCCATGCCGACGCTGCCCAGCCTTCCCAGCCGCACCGAGCTGTTCGTCAACACGCTCAAGGTGCACCAGGCCGTGTACGAGCGCACGCACGGGCTGATCGGCCACCGGATCCTGCTAGGGATGCCGACGCTGATGCTCCGCACCACCGGTCGCAAGAGCGGGATCACCCGCACGAACGCGCTCGTCTACGGCAAGGACGGTGACCGGTTGATGGTGGTCGCCTCCAACGGCGGCCATCGCAAGCCCCCGGCCTGGCTGCTCAACCTCGAGGCGAACCCCGACGTCGAGGTCCAGGTCGGCGTACGTCGCTGGCCGGCCACCGCCGTCCCCCTGCGCCCGGAAGACCCGGAGTACGACCGGCTGTTCGCGATCTGCAACCGCGCCAACCGGGGCCAGTTCGCGGCGTACCAGAAGATCACGGACCGGCCGCTGCCGGTGGTCGTCCTCACCCGCCGCTGACTCCGCTCGCCAGCAGCACCAGCGACGACAGGGCCACCAGCCAGCTGACGAAGCTGCCGACGAGGAAGTACTCCGTGAGCCGGTGTATGCGCACCTGCTCTCCCTTGGACTGCAGCTCGGGGAACCGCAGCAGGCCCTTGGCCGCGATCACGATGCTCGCTGCGATGAGGTTGCCGGCCAGCCCCAGGCCGACGATGAACACCCTCTCCATCGGCCCCAGCAGCCGTCCGCCCTTGAGCTCCTGCTGGGGATCCGGCTCGGAGCCATAGGTGGGGTCGGTCGTGTCGGTCGCGGCCAGCACCAGCCGGACCACGACGTTGCCAGTGCTCAGCTGCACCAGGAAGACGCCCACGAGAAGGAGCACGCGGTCGGCGGAGACTCCCTGCAGCGCGGGGATGCGCACCGACTCCAGCCACTCCCCCAGCAACCCGCCCGCTGGACTCGTCCAGGCAGTGGTCAGGGCGCCGGCGACAAGGGCGAGACCAAGGACCAGCAAGGGCAGCCACGCGCGTCCACGGCCGAAGGCCCGGGTGACGGTCTGCCCCCAGAGCACGACGACGCCGGCGATCACAGCGAGTGCGACGAGGTCCGCGGCGTCGGTCAGTCCCGCCACCAGTCCCACCCACACGGCCGCGGCCGCGCCGGTGCACTCGTTGACGATCCTGACCGGCCTGATCGAGTGAGCAAGGTCGGTGACGGCCACCCCGATCAGCAGTACGGCGATCCAGCTCACTCCACCCTCCTCAACAGCTCGTCGGTCGCGGCGATCACGGCCAGCCCGTCGTGGCGCACCCGCTGCGAGACCGCGGAGGCGGAGATCCCCTCGTCCTCGGCCAGCTCGGCCTGGGTCCTGCCGGCGAGGGTGCCCCGCAGCAGCCGCAGCGACCGCTCCGACACGGAGCCAATCATCTGGTCCCGACACATGAGCGCCGCATTCACCGCAGCGGGATCCGGCCCATCGGTCTCCTCTGCTCGCCGATAGGCAGTACGACGCTGACGGGTCGCCGACCTGGCCGCCTCCAGCTTCACCGACTCGATGGCCTCACGAGCCGCCCACCACCCTGGCCCGTCCTCGATGCGCGGGCTGTCGGCCAACACTGCGACGCTCCCCCAGCCAACACCGTGGCGCAGCTGGGCCTCCGGTGCGAGGTTCAGGCGCAGCACGAGGGCGGCGTGCAGCGCTTCTCCTACGCTGCCGAAGCAGCCCTGGAACTCGTCGCCCACCGTGATCCGCAGCGGTACGACGGGCCGGAGCTCGGCGTTCGTGTCCTCGAGCAGGGTGGCGAGCCGCGCGTGCAGCGCCGACCGGTCCGCGGCGGCACGGGACCGTACGACGTCTCCGATGAGCGTCGCTACAGAAGCATCAGGCTTCATCCTGGACATATGAAGAGCATAGCTTACTCATGACCAGATGAAGCCATACCCTTCATCCCCAGAAGATCCGGTCCACGATCCCCCGGGCCCGGCGGGCCGAGCGCAGGTAGTCGTTGACCATCACGTCGCTCTGCCCCGGCTCGTACTGCAGGATCGCGGCGACCGCTGCACGTTCCCGGGCATCGCGGGGCAGCTGGTCCGCCGCCTTGCCCCGCACCTGCACGGTCGCGTTGCGCGCCCGGCTCGCGAACTTCCAGGCGTCGGCCAGTCCCTCGGCGTCGGCGATCGACAGCAGCTCGTTCTCCACCGCGACCTGCAGGGCCTCGAGGGTCTTGGTGGTGCGCAGCTCCGGGACGCGGCCGGCGTGCTCCATCTGCAGCAGCTGCACCGTCCACTCCACGTCGGAGAGCCCGCCTCGACCGAGCTTGAAGTTCGTGGCCGGATCGGCACCGCGCGGCAGCCGTTCGGAGTCCACGCGCGCCTTGATCCGGCGTACCTCGATCACGTCGTCCTGGGTGAGCCCCTCCTCGGGGAAGCGCAGCGGGTCGATCAGCGTCTTGAAACGTTCGCACAGGTCCGGGTCGCCGACGATCGGTGCGGCACGAAGCAACGCCTGCGCCTCCCAGACCGCCGACCACTTGTCGTAGTAGGCGGCGTACGACGAGAGGCTCCGCACCAGCGGCCCTTGCTTGCCCTCGGGCCGCAGGCCGGCGTCCACCTCGAGGGCGGGATCGCGGGACTGCTCGGTCAGCAGCTTGCGGATGTCGTTGGCCACGGCCTGCGCCATCGACGCGGCCAGCTGCGCATCGGCACCGGGCAACGGCTCGTGCACGAACATCACGTCGGCGTCACTGCCGTAGCCGAGCTCGTAGCCGCCGTAGCGACCCATCGCGACGATCGCCATCCGGGTGGGCATCTTCTCCCCGCGCGCGGCCTCGACGCCACGGATCACGGCCGCGAGGGTGGCGTCGAGGGTGGCGCTGGTGATGTCGGTCAGGGCATAGCCGACCTCCGCCACCCCGAACGGCACGCACAGGTCTGCCACGCTGACTCGCAGCAGCTCCCGACGGCGGACGGACCGGATCGCGAGGACCGCGTCCTCGGCGTTGTCGCGGCGCTGGGCCGCAGCCTTCATCTCGGCGTACACCGCGTCGCGCGTCAAGGGCTCGAGACGTTCGTCCTCGCCGAGGATCGCGACGCCCTCGGGCTCTCGCTGGAGCAGGTCGGTGGCATAGCGGCTGGTCGCGAGCACCTGCGCCATCCGCTGCGCCGCTTCACCCTCGTCACGCAGCAACCGGAGGTACCACGGTGTGGCACCCAGGGCCTCCGAGATCCTCCGGAAGCCGAACAGACCGGCGTCCGGGTCGGGTGCGTCCGCGAACCACTCGAGCATGACCGGCAGGAGGGTGCGCTGGATCTGCGCCGTGCGTGTGACACCGGTGGTGAGCGCCTCGAGGTGGCGGAGCGCGGCCTTGGGGTCGAGGTAGCCGAGGGCAGCCAGTCGCGCCTTGGCCGCCTCGGGGCTGAGCCGTGCTTCGCCGCCCACCTTGGCCACCGCGGAAAGCAGTGGGCGGTAGAACAGCTTCTCGTGCAGCCGGCGCACCTCGCGCTGGTGGTATTGCCACTGCTTGTCCAGCTCGCTCACCGGGTCCTTGCGGTAGCCCAGCGAACGACCCAGCCTCCGGAGCGCGGCCTCCTCCTCGGGCACCACATGGGTACGCCGCAGCTGGTAGAGCTGGATCCGGTGCTCCAGCGTGCGTAGGAACGCATACGCGTCGTGCAGCGACCGGCCGTCCTCGCGCCCGACGTAGCCCCGCTCGGTGAGCGCGGCCAGCGCGCTCAGCGTCGTCGGCGCGCGGACCTCCTCGTCGGTGCGGCCGTGCACCATCTGCAGGAGCTGTACGGCGAACTCGACGTCGCGCAGTCCACCCGAGCCGAGCTTGAGCTGGCGCTCGGCACGGTCGGCGGGGATGTGGTCGAGCACCCGGCGGCGCATCGACTGCACCTCTTCGACAAAGCCTTCGCGCTCTGCGGCCGACCAGACCATCGGCTTGATCACCTCGTCGTACTGGCGGCCGAGCTCCATGTCGCCTGCGACCGGCCGTGCCTTGAGCAGGGCCTGGAACTCCCAGGTCTTCGCCCACCGTTCGTAGTAGCCACAGTGACTGGCGATCGTGCGCACCAGCGGGCCGGACTTGCCCTCCGGTCGCAAGTTGGCGTCGACCGGCCAGATGGTGCCCTCGGCGGTGTTCTCCGAGCAGACCTGCATCAGCGTCGAGGCCAGCTGGGTGGCGGCTCGCAGGGCCTTCCGCTCGTCCTCCGGTGACCCGTTCTGTTGCGCCGGCTCGGCCACGAAGATGACGTCCACGTCGCTGACGTAGTTGAGCTCGTGGCCACCACACTTGCCCATCGCGATCACGGCGAGCCGACAGGTCCGGTAGTCGTCTCCGACCTTGGCACGAGCGATCGCGAGCGCCGCGTCCAAAGTGCCCGCCGCCAGGTCCGCGAGCTCTGCGGCGGCATCGTCGAGCCCGAGGTGATGGGCGAGGTCGCGCGCCGCGAGCCGGAGCAGCACCCGGCGGTACTCCACCCGCAGGGCGTCCATGGCCTCGGCGTACTCCATCGTGGACACCGGCTCAGCGTCGGCGGGGTCGGACCCGACGGCACGCAGCAACCCCTCCCGGACGGCGTACGCCGCAGGGCGGGTCGACCCGAGCGTCGGGTCCCTGAGCTCGTGCCAGTGGTCGGGATGCTTGCGCAGGTGCTCGCCCAGCGCCTGGCTGGCCCCGAGCACGGAGAGCAACCGCATCGAGCTGCCCTCGTCGTCGGCCGCCTCCCGGAGGAGGTCGTCGCGGTCGTTCGCTGCGTCGGCCAGGTCCACCAGCGAAGCCAGCGCCAGGTCCGGGTCAGCACTACGCGCGATCAGCGGAATCAGCGGCTTGGCGACGTCGCCGACCTCTCCCAGCAGCTTCTGCGCGCGGTCGGTGTCGAAGAAGCCCTGGCGCGCCAGGTTGCCCCAGGTGCTCTCTTCCGGAGTCGGCATGCCTCAGATGACCGGCAGCATCCGGTCGCGCTCGAAGGCGGAGACCTGGCCGCGGTACTCCTCCCACTCGGCACGCTTGTTGCGCAGGAAGAACTCGTAGACGTGCTCACCCAGGGTGTCGGCCAGCAGCTCGGAGTCCTCGGCGATCCGGATGGCGTCGTCGAGCGTCTTCGGCAGCTGGTCGAGGCCTAGTGCCTTGCGCTCGCGGGGGTTGAGCGACCACACGTTGTCCTCCGCCTCGCGCGGGAGCTCGTACTCCTCCTCCAGCCCCTTCATGCCGGCCGCGAGCACGACCGCGTAGGCGAGGTAGGGGTTGCACGCAGCGTCGATCGTGCGCAGCTCGATGCGGGTCGACTGGCCCTTGTTGGGCTTGTACATCGGCACCCGGATCATCGCCGAGCGGTTGTTGTGCCCCCAGGACTTGTACGACGGAGCCTCGCCTCCGCCGATCAACCGCTTGTAGGAGTTCACCCACTGGTTGGTCACGCAGGTGATCTCGCTGGCGTGGTGCAGGATGCCCGCGATGAAGTGGCGGGCGGTCTTCGACAGCTGATACTCCGCACCCGCCTCGAAGAACGCGTTGGTGTCACCCTCGAAGAGCGAGACGTGGGTGTGCATCCCCGAGCCGGGGTGCGTGGTGAACGGCTTGGGCATGAAGCTCGCCCAGATCCCCTGGCTCAGCGCCACCTCCCGCACCACGGTGCGGAAGGTCATGATGTTGTCCGCGGTCGAGAGCGCGTCGGCGTAGCGGAGGTCGATCTCCTGCTGGCCCGGGCCGCCTTCGTGGTGGCTGAACTCCACAGAGATGCCCATCGACTCGAGCATGTTGATCGCCTCGCGGCGGAAGTCCGAACCGCGCGACTGGGCGGTGTGGTCGAAGTAGCCGCTGCGGTCCACCGGGATCGGGTCCTCGCCCGCTCCGGGGCGGCCCTGGAAGAGGTAGAACTCGATCTCGGGGTGCGTGTAGAAGGTGAAGCCCTTCTCGGCGGCCCCCTGAAGGGTCCGCTTGAGCACGAAGCGCGGGTCGGCGTACGACGGGGAGCCGTCAGGCATGTTGATGTCGCAGAACATCCGGGCAGTGGACGGCCCCTCGCTGCGCCACGGCAGCAGCTGGAACGTCGCGGGGTCGGGGTGCGCGAGCATGTCCGCCTCGGTGACCCGGGCGAAGCCCTCGATCGCCGAACCGTCGAAGCCGATGCCCTCGGAGAAGGCGTTCTCCAGCTCGGCGGGAGCCACCGAGACCGACTTGAGGTAGCCCAGCACGTCGGTGAACCACAACCTGACGAACCGCACGTCGCGCTCTTCGAGTGCGCGGAGAACGAAGTCTTCCTGCTTGC